>NZ_CAXUPL020000003.1:0-1019962 GCF_964252855.1 Phenylobacterium sp. LjRoot225
GGCGGCGGCGCGCGCCTGCTCTTCGCGGGCGCGGCGTTCGGCTTCCTGGACCGCCTGGTTCTGGCGAGCGAGCTCAATGGCGCGCTGGCGCGCGTTCAGCTCCTCGGCGGAGAGACTGCGGCCGTCGCCGCCCTGCGGCGAACGCGGGGGCGCGCCGCCGCCGGAGCGGGGCTGGTCGACCCGCTTCTCGTGGGACGACGGGGCGGCGAGGTTGCTCGGCGCCGGCGCATGGGTGCGCGGGCGCTTGGTCTCGACCACCACAGTCTTCGAACGGCCGTGGCTGAAGCTTTGCTTCACCGTGCCGGCGCTGACCGATCCACCCCCGCGGGGCTTGAGGGTCAGGGGCTGGCGTCCGCCCGGGGCGGAGTTGCGGCCGTTGTTGTTCTCGTCGCTCATGCGCTCGCTTTACTTAGCGGCCGGGCGGTCCCGACCTTCGGATCGATCAATACGAGAAGGGCGGAAACCGTCTCAGGCTCCCGCTTGCCTCTCTAAGGCTCCTCGCGCCAACTCTCAGGAAGGAGCGGGCTAAAGCCCGCCAACCGGTGGGCGTCCTGCGCCCAACGATCGGCGGCACGCCCCGCAAGGAAGGCGGTGTGTATCACATTCTCCAGGCCTAAGGCCAAACCCAATTCCGTCGCGGAAAAGACCCCGAAAATCCCGGGGGTGCGGGAATGCCTTCGGGCAACGGCCAGGAGTTTACGTCGGCCGTCCGCGGCGCCGTCGGACGCCTCGATCAGCCAGGCCGCCTTGCCGGACGTGATCGCGGCGGAGACCTTCTCAAACCCCGAGGTAAGATCGCCGGCGCGCCGTGCAAGACCAAGGCCCGACAAAAGCCGGCGCTTCAGCAGCATCTCCACCTGATCGGCGAGATCGGGCGATGCGACAAGCTTGGCCTTGGCCGCGCGGGAAAAGAGACCCTTTCTCGCCGCCGTCTCGACCGAGCTCCGGTCGGCGGCGACCCAGACGCCCCGGCCAGGCAGCTTGCGGGCGAGGTCGGGCGTCACCACGCCGCCGGGTCCGGCGACGAAACGGATCAGGCCCGCCTCGTCCCGCGTTTCGCCGGAGACGATGTCGCGCCGCTCACGCGGATCGTACGGCGCAGACGGTTCGTTCAGTTCCGGATCATCGGAAGTCTGTTCCACGGCGGGCCACCCCTCTACCGCTCATCCCCGCGAAAGCGGGGACCCAGGCTTTTTTGGCTGCGGTTCAAAGGGCGGACTTTCGTAGGGCGGCAAATCGGAAACAAAACGCCTGGGTCCCCGCTTTCGCGGGGATGAGCGGATCTAGAAGGAAGCTCAGGCGTCGCGCGCCTCGCCCTCCATCTCGGCTTCGGCGAAGGCCTCGGTGTCCTCGATCGCCTCGCCGGCAGGCTCCTGCGCCTCGTCGACGACGTCCAGTCCCTCGGCCAGCTCTTCAGACGGCTCTTCGGCGATCTCTTCCGGAACTTCCGGCGCCTCGACCCAGCCCATCACCACGCGGGCGCGCATGATCAGCGCCTCGGCGTCCGCCGGGTCCAGGTTGAAGCTTTCGAGCACGCCCGGCTCGCGCACGCGCTCGCCGTTCTTGGTTTCGAAATAACCGCGCAGGTCGTCGGGGACCAGGCCGGCGAGATCCTCGACGGTCTTCACCTCGCCCTCGCCGAGCGCCACGGCCATCGGCAGGGTGACCCCTTCGATTTCCAGAAGACCGTCCTCGACCCCGAGTTCGCGGCGCTTGCCGTCGAGTTCCGCGGCTTCCTTCTCGAGGAAGTCACGGGCGCGGGCCTGGATCTCTTCGGCGGTGTCCTCGTCGAAGCCTTCGATCGAGGCGATCTCGGAGGAGTCGACGTAGCCGACGTCCTCGACGCTGGCGAAGCCTTCGGTGACCAGCAGCTGGGCGATGACCTCGTCGACGTCCAGGGCTTCCTGGAAGAGGGCGGTGCGCTCGGTGAACTCGCGCTGGCGGCGCTCGCTCTCCTGGCTCTCGGTCATGATGTCGATCTGCCAGCCGGTCAGCTGGCTCGCGAGACGGACGTTCTGGCCGCGGCGGCCGATGGCCAGCGACAGCTGTTCGTCGGGCACCACCACTTCGACCCGCTCGTCCTCCTCGTCCATGACGACCTTGGAGACTTCGGCGGGGGCCAGGGCGTTGACGATGAAGGTCGCCTCGTCCGGGCTCCACTGAATGATGTCGATCTTCTCGCCCTGCAGCTCAGCGACGACCGCCTGGACGCGGCTGCCGCGCATGCCGACGCAGGCGCCGACCGGGTCGATCGAGCTGTCATTGGAGACCACCGCCATCTTGGCCCGGCTGCCCGGATCGCGCGCCACGGCGCGGATCTCGATGACGCCGTCGTAGACCTCGGGCACTTCCTGGGCGAACAGCTTGGCCATGAAGCCGCCGTGCGCGCGGCTCAGCAGGATCTGCGGGCCCTTGGTCTCGCGGCGGACGTCGTAGATGTAGCAGCGCGCCCGGTCGCCGATGTTGAAGTTCTCGCGCGGGATCGACTGGTCGCGGCGCATGATGCCTTCGCCGCGGCCCAGGTCGACGACCACGTTGCCGTATTCGACGCGCTTGACGACGCCGTTGACGATCTCGCCGACGCGGTCCTTGAACTCTTCGTACTGGCGCTCGCGCTCGGCTTCGCGGACCTTGCCCGTGACCACCTGGCGAGCCATCTGGGTCTGCACCCGGCCGAACTCGAAGGGCGGCAGGATCTCTTCGTAGGTGGCGCCCACTGCAGCGTCCTTATAGACGCGCTTGGCTTCGGAGAGGCGCATCATGCCCGGAGGCGCTTCCGCCGGCAGGCCTTCTTCGGTCTCACCGTAGGTGGCGTCGTCGTCGACCACGGTGATCACCCGCTTGACCAGCGTCTCGCCGGTCTTCGGATCGATCTTCACGCGGATGTCGTGCTCGGCGCCGTAGCGCGAGCGGGCGCCCTTCTGGATCGCTTCCTCGATCGCCTCGATGACGATCTCCTTGTCGATCGACTTCTCGCGCGCGACGGCCTCGGCGATCTGCAGAAGCTCAAGCCGGTTGGCGGAAATGCCCGTCAGGCTCATGGGTCAGGTCCCTTACTCGGAAGTCTGTTGTTCTTGTTCGGCCGCGACGCGAGCGGCGCGCACTTCGGCGCCGCGCTTCATCAGCTCGTCCGTCAGGACGAGCTTGGCTTCGGTGATCCAGGCGAACGGGATGAGGGCGGTGTGCTCCTCACCGTCCAGGTCGATCGCCACATTGTCCGCCTCGGCGCCGGCCAGTAGGCCGCGAAAGCGCTTGCGGCCCTCGGCGATGCGGTCGAGTTCGAGACGGGCCTCGTAACCCTCGTAGGTCGTGAAGTCCTTCAGCCGCGTCAGCGGCCGGTCGACGCCGGGGGAGGAGACCTCCAGCACATATTCGCCGGTGATCGGATCGGCGGCGTCCATGATCTCGGAGATCGCGCGCGACAGCCGCGCGCAGTCCTCGACATTCATGTCCCCGTCGCTCGGGCGCTCGGCCATGATCTGCAGTCGCCGCTGCTCATCGGCGCCCATGAGACGCAGGCGCACGATCTCGTAGCCGGTCGCCTCCGCCACGGGGTCGAGCAGCTCCAGCAGTTGCAAATCCTCGGCGGTCTTCCCGCGCATAAGCTTGGCCGTCCTCCGGCAAAGAAAAAAGCGGCCGGGCCGCAGCCCGCCGCTTGAAGGCGCTATCCAGCGCGATCAGCGATGTAGAGGCCAATATAGCGGGCGTCAGCGCGGTTGTCAGCCCTCAATGCGCGACCGCCTTTTCAGCAACAGGAAACCTGCCGCGCAGACGAGCAGCCTTGACGGATTCATGAAGACGGGCCGCGGGCCGAACGGCGCCGATGTTCGACCTGCGCCCCGGGAGATCCACCCGCGCCCGGTGGCGCCGATAGCGGCGGGTCGCGACGGCAAGATCAAGCGCCGCCCAGGGTTTCGGCGGCATTTCGAGCGAAGAGTCGACCGATGCTCGCCCCGCCGCAAACCTTTGGCGACAAACAGGCTGCAGATTGACCGCCGTTAGATTTAAGCCGCCGACCGCGCGAGCGCCCTTTTCTGACGGCCGGCTTTAGTCCACACAGCGCCTCGCTTTCGCGTGTTCTTCAAAGGTCATCCTCCCCCATGGACCTCTCCAAGATCCCCACCGGCGCCAATCCGCCGTATGACGTCAACGCCATCATCGAGATCCCGCAAGGCGGCGAACCGGTGAAGTACGAGCTGGACAAGGACTCCGGCGCGATCTTCGTCGACCGCTTCCTGCACACGGCGATGTTCTATCCCGGCAACTACGGCTTCATCCCGCACACCCTCGCCGACGACGGCGACCCGATGGACGTCCTGGTGGTCGGCCCGACCCCGGTCGTGCCGGGCGCGGTCATCCGCTGCCGTCCCGTGGGCGCGCTGATGATGCGCGACGAAGCCGGCGGCGACGAGAAGATCCTGGCCGTGCCGGTGGACAAGCTCCACCCCTTCTACAACGGCGTCGACAGCTGGCGGGCCCTGCCCTCGATCCTGACCGAGCAGATCGCCCACTTCTTCCAGCACTACAAGGACCTGGAAAAGGGCAAGTCGGTGGACATCATCGGCTGGGCCGATCCGGCGGAAGCCGCCGATCTGATCCGCACCTCGATCGAGCGCTACAAGGCGCTGGGCTGATCAATTCCTCTCCCCGCCTGCGGGGAGAGGAATGTTACGTCCGCACGAAATCCAGGAACGCCGGAGCGCAGTCGCCGAGGCGTTTTTCCTCGTAGCGCGTGGTGACGTGGTCGGCCGGCGGCGTGCGCCAGTCCGACGCCCGGTCGGCGGTCCAGGACAGCCCCGGCGTGGCGATCAGCCGCTCCAGACTCCAGTCCACATAGTCCGCCCAGTCGCTGGCGAAGCGTAGGCGCCCGCCGACCTTCAGCACCCGCGCCAGCTCGGCGGCGGTGTCGGCCTGCAGCAGCCGGCGCTTGTGGTGGCGCGCCTTTGGCCAGGGGTCGGGGAAGAGGATGAAGACCCGCTCAAGACTGGCGTCAGGCAGCCGGGCCAGGAGGTCGCGCGCGTCGCCGTCGTGGACGCGCACGTTCTTCAGCTCGGCCTCGTCGATGTGCCGAAGCGCGCTCGCCACCCCGTTCTGGAAGGGCTCGGCGCCGATGAACAGCACGTCGGGGCGTTTGGCCGCCTGGGCCGCCAGGTGCTCGCCACCGCCGAAGCCGATCTCCAGCCAGACCTCCGCAGCGCCGGGCATCAGGGCGCGCGGCTCGAACGGCTCCAGCGGCGCGCGGATCGCCGGCAGCAGGGTGTCCATCAGCGCGGCCTGGCGCGGCTTGATGGTGCGGGATTTCAGCCGGCCGTAGGACCGCAGCGGCGGGTGGGGCGAGGTCATGGCCGCCTTCTATGCGGCCGCGCGCGCGATGCGAAGCGCAGATGAGATCAGATGACAGGGGTCGGGGTCAGACCACGCTGGTGGCGAGCTGCCGCAGGCCGGCCAGCACCTGTTCGCGGATCGCGGCAGGATGGTCGCCCGGATTGCGCAGCAGGCGCAGTCCGTCGAGGTGCACCTGCACCATCTGTCCGTGGAAACGTTCCAGCGTCTGGAAGCGGCTCACCAGCTCGCACAGGCTGTAGGCGGCCTGACCGAGCTCGGCGAGGCCGAAGACCCCGCCCATGGCGACCACGCGGTTGGCGCAGATGTAGATCTCCTGCAGCCCGGCTTCATCGAAGACCCCCGCAGTCTTGAGCTGCTCGCCCAGGGCGTAGATCTCTTTCAGGTTGGCGTCGATCTCGGCGATCGTCGGATCGCGGACCTGTTCGACAGCCTGCTGGGCGGCGGAGAGCGCTTCCGAAGCGGTCATGCCGCCCTTCGTGACGACGCTCTTCGCCAGCCGGTTCTCGTACTTGAAGGTGTTGCTGCCGGGTTTCACAGGACGGCCCTTTTCGGGTTAAGCAAGGCGTCAATGTCGGACTGGGACATGTCCGGGCCGCCGGCTTTGCCGAGCTTGGCGGAGACGTCGTCGCGACGGCGGCCCTTGGTTCCGGCGGGTGGGCCGAAGGTCTTGTGGCGGCGATCGGGGCCGCAATAGGTGTCGGTGACCACGAACTGCCGCGTCTCGCGCGCCAGCCACATCACCCGGTCGAACATGGTCCTCGGCGTGATCGGCTTGGCGACCACGAAATTGGCGCCGCAGTCGCGGGCCCTGGTGATCGAGCTGGGCGCGGTGTGGCCTGAGACCAGCATGATCGGCGTCAGCCGGTTGTCGTTGTCTTCCATCCGCCGCAGCCGCGTCACGAAGTCGAAGCCGGCGCCGCCGGCCATGTCGCAGTCGACGATGATCAGGTCGAAAAGGATGCCCTGCTTGATGCAGGCCTCGGCCTCGGTGAGGCTGAGGCACTTGCGGATCGCCTTGACCCCGAAGCCGATGAAAACCTGGCCGAGGATGTCGAGTTCGGACTGGTTGTTCTGCAGCAGCAGAACGGTGGCCTTCGACAGGTTTAGGCGGGCTTCTGCCTTCTCCGTCATGGACAGGCTCCGAAGAAGTCGATTTCGCCGGTTTCCGGCGGCGGATGCAGGGGGCCGCCCAACAGGCGCCACGCCAGCTCGGTGAGCGGCACCACGGAGGCCGCGGGGGCGGTGTCGACCACCCATTCGCCCGGCAGGGTCGCCGACAGGGCGTGCAGATAGTCGGCGACCGCCGCGAGGCTCTGGGTCAGCAGATCCAGCGTCTGCGCCTCCTCGATCGCCGCCCCGGTCTGCAGGGCCGGCGCCAGCCCCGCCTGCAACGCTTCGCAGCGATCCGCCAGGGTGGCGAGTTCGCCGGCGCAGGCGCCGAGGGCGCGCGACAGGGGCTGGAGGGTTTTCGACACGGGCGCCGGGGCTCAGAACAACTCGAGCGCGCCGGTGTCGGCGGCGGGCTTGGGGGCGCGGATGGTCTTTTCGCGGGCGAAGACTTCTTGCGTGTCCTTCGGCAGGAGGACCTGCCGGGCGCGGCCGCTCACCGGCCAGAACTGGATGCGCCGACCGGCGTCGCCGCGCAGCGACCCGCCGATGTTGCTCAGGCCTTCACGGCGCATGAATTGCTCGGCGAAGGTGGCGTTCATCTCGCCGACGTCGGTGAGGCCGGTGATCAGCCTGGCGCCGCCGAACAGCTTGCCTTCCAGCCGCTCGCGGCGGGCGCCCTGGGACAGCAGGGCGTTCACCAGCAGCTCCATGGCGTGCACCCCGTAGCGCACGGAATCCGCGTCGCCCTTGCTCGGGTCCACGCCGGGCAGCAGGAAATGGTTCATGCCGCCGATCCCGGCGACCGGGTCGCGCAGACAGGCCGCCACGCAGCTGCCCAGGAGGGTGGTCAACACCACCTCCGGGTCGTCTGTGACGTACTGCTCGCCCTGCACGATGTGCACGGGCCGCAGGCCGTCATGTCGTGGACGGGTCCCGACATGACTCATGTGAGGGGGCCGAACACAGCCTCGATCTTTTCCTTCAGCGTCTGCACGGTGAAGGGCTTCACGAGGTAGTTGTTGACGCCGAACTGCACCGCGCGCTGCACCAGCTCCTTGTCCGCCCGGCCCGTCAGCATGATGAAGGCCGTGCCGCGGATGGGCTCGTGGGCGCGAACGGCGCGGAGCAGGCCCAGGCCGTCGAGCCTTGGCATGTTGTAGTCGGAAATGATCAGGTGCGACTTGGCGGTGAGCATGGCGCGCAGGCCATCCTCGCCGTCGGCGCACTCCCGGATATCCTTGAACCCGAGCTGCTGCAGACCACTGCGGACCAGCGACCGCATGGTTTGCTGATCATCGACGACGAGCACCTTGAGGGAAGAGGCTACAGGCATCAGACGTTCTCGATCAGGTTGGGGCTGGGCGCTTTGAGGAGTTCGGCGGCGATCCGCTCGAGCGGCGCTTGACGCTCGACGGCTCCGATTTCGAAGGCCACCTTCGGCATGCCGTAGACGACCGAGCTGGACTCGTCCTGGCCGATGGTGCGGGCGCCGGCCTGGCGCATGGCCAGGAGGCCCTCGGCGCCGTCGCGGCCCATGCCGGTCAGGATGGCGCCGATGGCCCGCGATCCGGCGACCTTGGCCACCGAACGGAACAGGACGTCGACGGATGGACGGTGGCCGTTGACCGCCGCCCCGGTCGACAGGCGGCAGCGCAGGGTCCCGGAGCCGCCGACTTCCAGATGGTTTTCGCCGCCCGGGGCGACGTAGATCCGGCCGTTCTCCAGCACCGCGCCGTCGTGCGCTTCGGCCACCTTGGGCGCGCACATGCGGTCAAGCCGCTCGGAGAAGCTCTTGGTGAAGGTCGCCGGCATGTGCTGGGTGATCACCGTCGGCGGACAGTTGGCCGGGAAGCGGCTGAGCACGGTGATCAGCGCCTCGACGCCACCCGTCGACGAGCCGATGGCGATGATGCAGTCGTTGGGCGTGTGCTCCAGCGGCGCCGGCTTCGCCGCGCCCGGCTCGGCGGTGCGCAGCGGCCGGACCTTGGCCTTCGCCGCCGCCTTCACCTTGAACGGCAGGTCCTGGAAGCCTTCCAGCCCGCCCGTCGAGGGCTTGGCGACGCAGTCGATCGCGCCCAGTTCGAGGGCCTCCATGGTCGCCTCGGCGCCGCGCACCGTCAGCGTCGAGACCATCACCACCGGCATCGGCCGCAGGCGCATGATCTTCTCGAGGAAATCGATGCCGTTCATGTTCGGCATCTCGACGTCGAGGGTGAGGACGTCGGGGTTGAGCCGCTTGATCGCTTCACGCGCTTCCAGCGGGTCGCCCGCTTCGCCGACCACCTCGATCTCGGGGTCGCGTTGCAGGACGGTGGCGATGAGACTCCGCATGGTGGCGGAGTCGTCGACAATCAGCACACGGATCATTAGCGCACGCTCCGCAGGCGGTAGGTGGTCACGCCGTCCGTTTCCAGTCGCGCCGCGGCGTCGCCGCACACGCGTTCGGAATGGCCGATGTAGAGCCGCGCATCCGGGCTCATCAGCGGCAGGAACCGGCCGAACACCTTCGCCTGCGTCTCCTCTTCAAAGTAGATGACGACGTTGCGGCAGAAGATGGCTTGGAACTGGCGCCGCATGGGCCAGTCGCCGATCAGGTTGAGTTCGTTGAAGGTGGTCAGCCGGCGCAGCGGCTCGGCGACCCGGAAGTTGTCGCCGTCGCGCTCGAACCAGCGGGCGCGCAACTCGCCGGGCACCGCCGCGACGATCTGGCTGGAGTAGACGCCCGCCCGGGCCTCGGCCAGCATCTGGGTGTCGATGTCGGTGGCGAGGACTTTGATGTCGTATTCCGGCGCGTCCGGCATCAGCGACAGGATGGTCAGGGCGATCGAGTACGGCTCCTGGCCGTTCGAACAGGCCGCCGACCAGATCCGCACCGAGCCGCCGCGCTTGGCGGCCGCGAGCAGCGGCGGCAGCACCGTTTCCTTCAGATGCTCGAAGTGGTGCGGCTCGCGGAAGAAGCGCGTGACGTTGGTGGTCAGCGCCACGATCATCTGCTGGCGCTCGTCCACCCCGCGGTCGTTGGTCACCAGGGCGCAGTATTCGCGGAAGCTCTCCAGCCCGAGCGCGCGCAGCCGCTTGGCCAGCCTGGAGTAGACCAGGGTCGCCTTGCTCTCCGGCAGCGCGATGCCGGCCGCGGAATGCAGCGTCGCGGCGATCGTGCGGAAGTCATCCGCCGTGAAGTGGAATTCGCCGTCCACCAGCTGGGTGCGGCGGTCTTCACGGCCGACCATGGGGGGCGCGGCGGTCATGCTGCGTGATCGAGTTCGCGGTCGGGCAACACCCGGTCCAGCGAGATGAAGCTGACCATCCGTCCGTCGATGGCCAGCAGGCCGCGGACGAAGGTGCGCACCATCTCGGAGGCGACGTCGGGCGTCGGCTGAATCTCTTCGTCGGTGACGGTCAGGATGTCGGAGACCGCGTCGACCAGCAGGCCGACGACCTGGTTCTGCACCTGGGCGACGATGATGACGTGGCGGGCGGTCGGGTCGGCGGTTCCGAGCCCCAGGCGGGCGCCCAGGTCGACGATCGGCAGCACCGCGCCGCGCAGGTTGATCACCCCGCGGACGAAGGGCGGCGCCTGGGGCAGCGCGGTCGCGGGCGTCCACCCGCGGATCTCGCGCACCTCCATGATGTTCACGCAGAATTCCTGGTCGCCGATCCGGAAGGAGATCAGCTCGCGGCCCGCGCCGCTCTTGTTCGCAGCTTCACTCATGCTCTCAGCTCGCCTGCAGCAGCCTGGGGGCGTCGGCCGTACGCGAGGCCGCCACCAGGGCGTCGATATCGAGGATCAGGGCGACGCGGCCGTCGCCCAGAATGGTCGCCGCGGCGATCCCAGGCACGCGGCGGTAGTTGGCTTCCAGACTCTTGATGACCACCTGGCGCTGGCCTTGGATCGCGTCGACCAGCAGCACCGCGCGGGTGCCGCCTTCGCCCTCGATCAGCAGGGCCACGCCCTGTTCGGAATCCAGCGGCTCGGACCGGTAGCCCAAGGCCAAGCCGACATCGACCAGCGGCACGTAGGAGCCGCGGATGGAGATCACCCTCGCCCCGCCGCCCAGGCCGTGAACGTCGACGCGCTTCGGCTGCAGGGTCTCGATGATCGAGGTCAGCGGAGCCACCAGGGTCTGCTGACCGGCGGTGACCACCATGCCGTCGAGCACCGCCAGCGTCAGCGGCAGGCTCATGGAGAAGGTCGAGCCGAGGCCCGGCCGCGAGGTGATGGTGATCCGTCCGCCCAGGTCCTGGATCGAACGCTTCACCACATCCATGCCGACGCCGCGGCCGGAGATGTCGGAGATGGCGCTGGCGGTCGAGAAGCCCGGCAGGAAGATCAGGTTGTCGATCTCTTCGTCGGTCAGCACCGCCTCGGCGGCGATCAGCCCCTTGTCGATGGCGATCTGCTTGACGCGCTCGCGGTTGATGCCGCCGCCGTCGTCCGCGACCTCGATGACGATCCGGCCGGACCGGTGGGCCGCGGAGAGCTTGCAGGTCCCTTCCGGATTCTTGCCGGCCGCGATCCGCTTCTCGGGCGTCTCCAGGCCGTGGTCGATGGCGTTGCGGATCATGTGGGTGAGCGGATCGGTCAGGCGCTCGATGACGGTCTTGTCGACCTCGGTGCCCTCGCCTTCGGTGAGCAGCCTCACCTGCTTGCCGGTGATGTTGGCGAGCTCGCGCACCAGGCGCGGCATCCGCTGGAACACCGACTTCACCGGCTGGGCGCGGATCGCCATGACGCTGTCCTGGATCTCGCGCGTCAGCTGCTCGAGTTCGTCCAGGCCGCCGGCCACGTTGGACGCGCGGGCCAAGCCCGCCTCGTTCACCCGCTGCGCCAGCATCGCCTGGTTGATGACCAGTTCGCCGACGAGGTCGATCAGCCGGTCGACCCGGTCGAGATCGACGCGGATGGTCGCCGCCGCCGACGCCGCCGGAGGGGCGTTCTTGTTGGCGTCGCCGCGGGCGTTGACCGCATTGGGCGCAGCCGCCGCAGGTTCAGCGAGCTCGGCAAGGGCCGGAGCCATGTCGACGACCGGAGCCTCGACCTCGACCGTCGGCAGAGGCGGCGGCTCGGGATCGGCGTTCGCGTCCTCGAGCGGAGCCTCGCCGGCGGCGGATTGGGCCATGCTGATCAGGGCGGCGATGTCGAGCTCGGAGTTCGGAAGCTCGATCGGCGCGCCGTCGGCGCCGATCGCCTGGACGTCCAGCTCACAGTCGGCGTCGACGAATTCGAACACCTCGCGCAGGTCGCTCTCGGTGGCGCCGCCGCGCACGCGGATGTTCCACGAGAGATAGGCGCCTTCGGGATCCAGGTGCGGCAGTTGCGGCAGGTCGCTGGCGTCCAGCTCGACCTCGACCTCGCCCAGCCGGGCGAGCTCGCGCAGCAGCAGAACGGTCTCGTTGGCCTTGGCGTAGAGCTCGGGTCGCGGCTTGAAGCGCAGGCTCCAGACGGCGGGCTCGGGCGCAGCCTCTTCGACCGGCGCCTCGGCGGCGTCGAGATCGAGGTCCAGCGGCGCCATCTGCATCGGCTGGAAATCGATCTCGCCCATGCCGTCGTCGCCGTCGGCGGATTCTTCGATGCCGGTGAAGGCGGACAGCTCGGCGGCGCAGACGTCGCAGCGGGCCTGGTCGACGTCACCCCCGTCGCGCGCGGCGCGGACCAAGTCGGCGAGCACGTCGGCCGAACGCAGCAGGGCCTTGACCACCTCGTTCGAGGCCGCGAGGCGGTTGCTGCGGACTTCGTCCAGCGTCGTCTCGAAAATGTGGGCGAAATGGACGAGGTCCTCGAGGCCGAAAGCCCCGGCGCCGCCCTTTACGGAGTGCACCGCCCGGAAGACGGCGTTGACCGTCTCGGATTCAGTATCGCCGCCTTCCATGGCGAGGAGACCAGACTCCAGTTCAGCGAGTTGCTCCTCGCATTCCTGGAAGAAGGTCGCCTTGATTTCCGCCATCGGATCCATGGGTAGGTCCTTCGTAGAAGCTTTAGGCGGCCACGCGGCGGATGGCTTCCACCAGCTTTTCCGGATTGAACGGCTTCACGATCCAGCCCGTCGCCCCGGCGTCCCGGGCCCGCATCTTCTTTTCGGCGCTCGACTCGGTGGTCAGCACCAGGATCGGGATGGCGCGGCAACGGGCGTCGGCGCGGACGCCCTCGATGAAGCCGTATCCGTCCATCCGCGGCATGTTGATGTCCGTGACGATGACGTCTGGCGTCTCGCCAGCGAGGACTTCCAGGCCGTGGACGCCGTCCTCGGCCTGTACGACGTTGAAACCGGCGTCGACGAGGGCCAGCCGCAGCATGTCGCGCATGGTGCGGGAATCGTCGACCGTGAGGATGGTCTTGCTCATGCGCTGAGCTCCCGAGAGTTGAAGTGCTGATCGATGGGCGCGCCGAGCAGCGCGAGGGTCGTGGTGAATTCGTCGGAGGGCGAGACCAGGGCGAAGGCCGCCCCATCGGTGCTCCAGGTGGCGTGGGCCGACAGGAGAACCTGCAGGCACTGGGCGCCCAGCCGCTCGACGGCGGAGGCGTCCACATCGACGTTGCGGCCGCGCAGGGCCAGTAACTCGTGTGCGAGCGGGCCGGCGGCGTTCAGGTCGAGGACCTGACCGAGCCGCAAGACGGCCGCGCTCTCAGGAGCAGGGGTTTCCATGGCGGGCTAGAGCTCTTTCCCGATGTCGCCGGCGATTGATCGGGGATGGCCAGCCGCGCCGCCGCCGACGGCGTACGCGTGCTCCATCATGAGGACGACCCGAGTCCCGCAGGCGCTCGCAAGCGACGCCTTGAAAATCGTCTGGTTCGTTCCAACCACAGCGACGACTCCGCCCGTAAACCCGAGGCGCTTCTGCCCCCCCGTGGTCCTGAATTTCGGCTTTCTCCTGTTGAAAAAGGATTACTGCGGCAAAAACTAAGTTCGAGAGGGTCACGACTCCTGCGAATCATTCGCTGGATAATGAAGCCGAACCCCGACCACTTCGCCCACGCCCCGCGTTGTAAGACGGCAAGTTCTGGTGTTGGCGGGGGCCGAAAATCTTGACACCCTGTATTTCGAACCGCCTGAATTTGGTCACATTGTCGCAGGCGCGCCCGAATAGAAGGATGATGCTTCACCATCTGATCTTTTCTCCTGTAACGCTTTAGTCAGATGACGTTGTCCGGAGTGCGGTTGGTGTATACGGCCCAGATCGAGCCCCAGGGGCAGGACGTCTGTGCGGCGCTGGCGCAAAGTCTTCTGCTCGCGGCGCGACGCTGGCGCACCCGGCTCAACGAGCGCCTGAAGTCCATCGGCCAGACCGACGCGCGCTGCGCCGCCCTGGCGGAGATCGCCGGCTGCGCCGACGGCGTGGTCCAGCGCGAGCTGTCCCAGCGCCTCGGCGTCGAAGAGCCGACGGTGGTGCGGCTGCTGGACGCGCTGGAGGCGAACGCCTGGGTCGAGCGCCGCGCCCACAGCGTCGATCGCCGCGCCAAGGTGGTGCAGGTGACCGCCGCGTCTCAGCCGATCCTCGACCAGGCCCACGAGATCGTCACCGACCTGCAGCAGGAGATGTTCGCCGGCATCGATCCGGCGGACCTCGCGGTCTGCGTCCGGGTGCTGAACGAGCTCAGCCGCAAGCTGGACCGCCCCTAGGGTTCGCCGCCGACCGGTCGCTAGGCCGACGTCACCTCGGCCATCACCTCGCCGATCTCTTCGTTCAGCACCAGGTTGGCATAGACGTCGAGTTCGGTCGGCTCGCGGTTGACGATCGCCAGGGCCGCTCCGTTGCGCTTGGCCATCAGCGGGAAGCCCGCGGCCGGATAGACCACCAGCGACGAGCCCAGCACCAGGAACAGATCGCAGTTCAGCGAGACCTGCTGGGCGCGCGCCATGGGTTCGTGCGGCATCGACTGGCCAAACGAGACGACAGCCGTCTTCACCAAGCCGCCGCAGCGGCGGCAGTAGGGGATCTCGCCGGCCTTCAGGAAGCTGTCCTTCAGCTCGTCGAGCTCGTGGCGCTCCTCGCAGTCGAGGCATTTGGCGAAGCTGGCGTTGCCGTGCAGCTCGATCACCTTGTCGGGCGGCACCCCGGAGTCCTGGTGCAGGTTGTCGACGTTCTGGGTGATCACCGCCTTCGCCTTGCCGCTTCGCACCAGGCGCGCCACCGCCAGGTGGCCGGCGTTGGGCGAGGCGCCCGTCCAGCCCGCGGCCCCGGTGAAGGTCCGGCGCCAGGCCTCGCGCCGCTTGATCGGGTCGTCGACGAATTCCTGGAAGTAGATCGGCTTCATCTTGCTCCACACGCCGCCTGGGCTGCGGAAGTCAGGGATGCCGGATTCCGTCGAGATGCCGGCGCCGGTGAAGACCACGACGCGGCGGGCTTCCTCGATCATTCGCGAGAGATCAGAGCGGGACATGGTCGAAGCATCGCCCCGTGCGGCCCGGAGCGCCAGAGGGTTCCAGGCCGCAGGTCGAGGGCGGCAGAATTCGGGGAATTTTGCAGGAGATCGGCCCGGCGGGGTCGGGGATGCCAGGGGTCGGGCCGGGCCGATCCTGACCGCCGAGGCGCGAACGCCCTGCGATCGCAGCAACAACCCCCCGCTTAAAACCGGGGTTCCGACGACCCGCAGAAATCCCGTCCCTCAGGCCCCGGGCGCGCCCAGTCGCTGGCGGGCCTGCGCCTCGTCCAGGCCTTCGACCTCGATCTGCTTCACCCGCGCGGTCTCGCCGCGCAGCAGGCGCAACGCCGACTTCGGCCGGCCGAGCGCCTTGGCCAGGACGGCGATGACGGAGGCGTTGGCGGCGCCGTCGTCGGCCGCCGCGGCGACCCTGACCTTCAGCACCGGCCGTCCGGCCTCGTCCTGCGCCCAGCCCTCGACCGCGTCGCGGCCGCCGCGCGGCGTGACCCGGACGGTGAGCCGCAAAGCGCGGCTCAGCCCATCAGGCTGACGAGCGGCGAGAAGATCAGCGGCAGGAGGTAGGTGTTCACGCCCTGCAGGATGAGGATCACGATGATCGGGCTGATATCCACGCCGCCCAGCGGCGGAATGATCCGCTGCAGGGGCGCCAGGACCGGCCGGGTCACGGCGTCGAGGAACCGCGAGACGTTGTAGACGAAGCGGTTGCGCAGATTGATCACGTCGAACGCCACCAGCCACGACAGGATCGCGCTGATGATGATCGCCCAGACCAGGAGCTCGAGAAGCGAGCGGACGATGAAATAGAGGAAGCTGCCCATGGCGCGGTCTTCTATCGGGCTTTCCGCGCGCCGCAAAGGCGCAGCTAAAGGCGACTCTCAGTGACCTTGCGACGTCGCATCTGCGCAAGGGCGCTTGACAGGCGCCACCGAGAAAGGGTTATTCCGCGGCCTTCCTGGGGCCGTAGCTCAGTTGGTAGAGCGCCTCGTTCGCAATGAGGAGGTCAGCGGTTCGATTCCGCTCGGCTCCACCAATCTCTTCCGAGAGATTGGATTGCTCCAGGAAACCCGTGGGCTCGCCAGGCGGCGAGCTGGGCGTTAGACAATCCACATGACGGGCTATGATCGAAGGTTGCGGCTGCTGGCCGCCTGCCTGTCGGCTGTGGCCGGCTACGTGGACGCCATCGGCTTCATCCGCCTGGGCGGCTTCTTCGTCTCCTTCATGAGCGGCAACACCACACGGGTGGGCGTGGGCCTCGCCGAGAGCGGCGCTGCGGCGAAAACGGCCGCGAGCTTGATCCTCATCTTCATCCTCGGCGTGATCAGCGGGGCCGTAGTCGGCCGGATGGCCAAGGCCCACCGCCGCCCGATGGTCCTGCTGTTCGTCTGCGGCCTGCTAGCGTTGGCCGCGATCGCCGCCGGACTCGGCGACGGCCGGCTCGCCGTCGCGGCCATGGTGCTGGCCATGGGCGCCGAGAACGCCGTCTTCAGCGAGGACGGCGAGGTGCGGATCGGCGTCACCTACATGACCGGAACCCTGGTGAAGCTGGGCAAGCGGATCACCGCCGCCCTCTACGGCGGCGACCCGCTGGGCTGGGCGCCCTATCTGCTGCTGTGGCTGGGGCTGCTGGCCGGGGCCTTCCTCGGCGCGACCGCCTATTCCCAGATGGGCCTCACCGCGCTCTGGGGCGCCGCCCTGGCGGCGGGCGCCCTGTCTCTGGTGGCGGCCAAGATCGGACCGGACGCCGCCTAGTCACAGGCGCGCGCCTTCCTCCGTCGTCGTGCCGTCGAAATACTCTTCCGTTTCGTCGGCCTTGGTCTTGTGGACGACGCCGTCGCGGTGCTCGGGCGGGCCATAGAGGGTGTAGAGCTTGAGCGGCTTTTGGCCGGTGTTGACGACGTTGTGGCGGGCGCCGGCGGGGACGATGATGGCGTCGTCGCTCTTGATCTTGGTCCGCTCGCCGTCGATCCAGACCTCGCCCTTGCCCTTTTCGACGCGGAAGAACTGGTCGTGGGTCTCGTGGACCTCCACGCCGATCTGCTCGCCCGGCTGCAGGGCCATCAGCACCAGCTGCAGGTGCTTGCCCGTGTAGAGAACGCGCCGGTAGTCGTCGTTCCCCTCGGTCAGTTCCTCGATGTCCTCGACAAAACCCTTCATCCGGATGGCTCCTGTTGCGTGCGGCAGGTGGTCTCAGGCGCGAGATCGGCGCCACGATCGCCATCAAAGCGCACGCGGGCCGCGAACGATCCCCGGGCCAGGGGCCGGGCAGCGGCGTTCGGTCGCGGCGGCCAGGGCCTGCGGCAACCTCGCGTTAACCGCCTTAGCCGCTTCTCCCTCCAGGATAAGGGGAGCGGCGGATGAACAATCGCGACAGCCTGGGACAGCGTCTCGAGTTTCTGGGCCTGCAACCGGGCGCGCCGGCGCTCCGCGACATCCGCGAGGTCCTCGCCCGGTCGGTCGGCCCGGCGCTCGACACCTTCTATGGCAAGGTGCGCACGACCCCGGAGCTGCGCAAATTCTTCAAGGACGACGCGCACATCAGCCGCGCCCAGTCCGCCCAGAACAGCCACTGGAAGCTGATCGCCCAGGGCGACTACAACGCCAGCTACGGTGAAAACGTCCGCCGCATCGGCGAGGCGCACGCGCGCATCGGACTGGAGCCGCGCTGGTACATCGCCGGCTATGCCCTGATCATCGAACAGCTGGTGACCGCGGTGGTCGACGCGAGCTGGCCCAAGGGGTTGGGCGTCCGCCGCGACGGTCGCGAAAAGCTCAGCCGCGCGCTGAGCGCCCTGGTCAAGGCCTCGCTGCTCGACATGGACCTGGCGATCAACGTCTACTTCGACGCCAAGGACGAGGAGCGTGAGCGGCTCCAGGCCGAGCACCGCGCCGCTGAGGCGCGCCAGAACGACGCCATGGCGGCCCTGGGCCGCGCCATCGATCGGCTGTCGCAGGGCGATCTCGCCTCGCGGATGGACGAACAGGTCACCGCCGAGTTCGCCAAGCTGAAGACCGACTTCAACGCCGCCCTCGGCGCCCTGCAGGAAACCCTCGGCGCCGTCTCGCAATCGACCGGCGCCATCCGCTCCAGCGCCGACGAGATCGCGCGGGCCTCCGACGACCTCTCGCGGCGCACCGAACGCCAGGCGGCGGGCCTCGAGGAGACCGCCGCGGCGCTCGAACAGCTGACCGCCAGCGTCAAACAGGCCGCCGACGGCGCCCGTCAGGCCGCCAACGTGGTCGCCGGCGCCAAGGAGGAGGCCCATCGCTCCGGCGGAGTCGTCCGGCAGACCGTGGACGCGATGGGCGAGATCGAGAAATCCTCCGGCCAGATCGGCCAGATCATCGGGGTGATCGACGAGATCGCCTTCCAGACCAACCTGCTGGCCCTGAACGCCGGGGTCGAGGCGGCTCGCGCCGGCGAGGCCGGCAAGGGCTTCGCGGTCGTCGCCTCCGAGGTGCGGGCGCTGGCCCAGCGCTCGGCGGACGCGGCCAAGGAGATCAAGGGCCTGATCGACGCCAGCTCCACCCACGTCGCCTCGGGCGTCAACCTGGTCGGCGAGACCGGCCAGGCGCTGCAGCGCATTTCCGAGCGGGTGATGGAGATCGACGTCCTGGTGGCCAACATCGCCTCGTCGTCCGAGGAGCAGGCCCGGGCGCTGGTGGAGGTCAACACCGCCGTCGGCGAGATGGACCAGGTCACCCAGCAGAACGCCGCCATGGTGGAGCAGGCGACCGCCGCCAGCCACACCCTGAAGGCGGAGATGGCGCAGCTGATCGAACTGATGGGCCGCTTCCGCTTCGGCGGCGCCGGAGCCGTCCAGCCCGCGGGCCGGCGGCGCGCCGCCTGAGCCTGCGGCGCCTCGATTTGACGCGATTGGTTCTATTTCAAGACTTCGCGGCCAAGCTGCACTTGGCCGCGTTGTCGGCCGGGTCCCGGGGACCTATCTTGCGGGACAACTGGCTATTGGACCCACAACTTGCTCAGCCGTCTCTTCGGACGCAAACGGACGCTTGAAACGCCGCCCTCGACCGGTGGTCGCCTCGTCTATGCGATCGGCGACGTGCATGGCCGCATGGACGTGCTGGGTCCCCTCGTGCACGACATCGCCGCGGACGCGGCCTCGACCAATCCTGTCGAGCGACCGTTGCTGATCCTGCTCGGCGATTATGTCGATCGTGGGCCGGAAAGTCGGCAGGTCGTCGACCTCATCCTGCGGCTGCAGGCGGACAGCTTCTTCGAGGTCGCGCCGCTGAAGGGCAACCACGAGGAGGCCCTGCTGCAATTCCTCGACGAGCCCGAGTTCGCCCCCACCTGGATCGAGCACGGCGGCGGGGCGACCTTGGTGTCCTACGGCGTTCAGCCGGTCGCCGCGCGCGCCGAGCCCAAGGCCTGGGTCGCGGTGCGCGACGCGTTCGACAAGGCCCTGCCCCCCGCCCATCGCCGCTTCTACCAGCAGCTCGAGCTGGTCCGGGTGGTCGGCGACTACGCCTTCGTCCACGCCGGCGTCCGGCCGGGCGTGGCGCTCGAGGACCAGACCGAGCGCGACATGCTCTGGATCCGCTACGACTTCCTCGACGACCGCGGGCCCTTCGACAAGGTCATCGTCCACGGCCACACCCCGACCGAGGAGCCGCAGATGCTGAAGCATCGGCTCGGCCTCGACACCGGCGCCTACGCCACCGGCGTGCTGACCGCCGTGCGGCTCTACGGCGAGGAGCAGCGCCTGATCCAGTCCAAGGTGCAGCGCCGGGCGGCTTAGACCGGCGAGCCCCCTCCACCCCTACGGGGTCCCCCTCCCCCAGAGGGGGAGGAGATTCGAGGTTGCGCCGCCCCTCTCCTCCCCCATTGGGGGAGGGGGACCGCGAAGCGGTGGAGGGGGCGTGCAGCCGCCGCCTAGTGCGCGTCGTCCCAGTTGGAAGCCGCGCGGGCTTCGACCTCGAGCGGCACCGTCAGGGCGACGGCGGGCTCCGGCGCGTGTTCCATCACCCGCTTGGCGACGCGGATCACCGCCTCGGCCTCGGCTTCCGGGGCTTCGAACACCAGTTCGTCGTGCACCTGCAGCAGCATTTTCGCGCTCAGCCCCTCAGCCCGCAGCGCATCGGGCATGCGCACCATGGCCCGGCGGATCACGTCGGCCGCCGCCCCCTGGATCGGGGCGTTGATCGCCGCCCGGTCGCCGAAGGCGCGTTCGGCCGCCGACTTCGAGGTCGCCGCCGGGATGTTCACCCGGCGGCCGAAGATGGTGGTGACGAAGCCGGTCGCGCGGACCTCCTGCTTCATCCGGTCCATGTAGGCGCGGATGCCGGGGAAGCGCTCGAAGTAGGTCTTGATATAGGCCCCGGCCTCGTCCTGCGGGATGCTCAGCTGGTTGGCCAGGCCGAAGGCCGAGATGCCGTAGACGATGCCGAAATTGATCGCCTTGGCGCGCCGGCGGACCTCCGACGGCATGCCCTCGACCGGCACGCCGAACATCTCCGAGGCGGTCATGGCGTGGATGTCCAGGCCCTCCTGGAAGGCCTTCTTCAGCTGCGGAATGTCGCCGATGTGCGCCAGCAGGCGCAGCTCGATCTGGCTGTAGTCGGCGCTGATCAGCACATGGCCCGGCTCGGCGATGAAGGCGCGGCGGATCTTGCGGCCCTCCTCGGTGCGGATCGGGATGTTCTGCAGGTTGGGGTCCGAGGACGCCAGCCGCCCGGTGCTCGCCGCCGCCAGCGAGAAGGAGGTGTGCACCCGCCCGGTCTTCGGCGAGATCGCCGCGGTCAGGGCGTCGGTGTAGGTGCCCTTCAGCTTCGACAGCTGGCGCCAGTCGAGCAGGGTCCGCGGCAGCTCGTGGCCCTGGGCCGCCAGGTCCTCCAGCATCGAGGCGTCGGTCGACATCGCCCCGGTCGCGGTGGTGCGGCCCGAGGCCAGCCCCATCTCCTTGAACAGCACCTCGCCGATCTGCTTGGGCGAGCCCAGGTTGAAGGGCCGGCCCGCCAGCCGATGGGCCTCGGTCTCCAGCTCGGCCATGCGGACGCCGAAGTCGTGGGAAAGGCCGCGCAGCCGCTCGGGGTCGACCTTGACGCCCTCCAGCTCCATCTCCACCAGCACCTTGGGCAGGGGCCGCTCCAGCGTCTCGTAGACGGTCAGCAGGCCCTCGTGCGCCAGGCGCGGGCGCAGGTGCTCGTAGAGCCGCAGCGTCACGTCGGCGTCCTCGGCGGCGTAGCAGGTCGCCTCGTTCAGCCCCACGTGCTTGAAGCTCTTCTGCGCCTTGCCGGCGCCGGCGACGGTCTTGAAGCTGATCGGCTCATGCTCCAGCCAGCGTTTGGCGAGCTCGTCCATGCCGTGGCTCTTGTGCAGCCCCGCCTCCAGCACGAAGCTGATCAGCATGGTGTCCTCGATCGGCCCAACCTGGATCCCGTAGCGCGACAGCACCGCCAGGTCGTACTTGGCGTTCTGCGCCACCTTCAGCACCGAAGGGTCCTCCAGCAGCGGCTTGAGCCGCGCCAGCGCCGCCTCGAGCGGGATCTGCGCCAGGTCCTGGGGAGCTTCCAGCGCCAGGCCGTCGGACTCGCAATGGTTCACCGGGATGTAGCAGGCCTCGCCCGGCGCGACCGCCAGCGAGACGCCGCACAGCTCCGCGCTGGTCGCCGATAGGGCGTCGGTCTCCGTGTCGAAGGCGATCAGGCCCTTGGCGCGAGCCCGGGCGATCCAGGCGTCGAGGGTCTCCAGGTCGCGGACGCACTGGTAGGCGGTGACGTCGATGGCGCCGTGCTTGGGCGGCTCGGGCGCCCTGGCCTCGGGTTGCGGCGTGGCCGCGCCGGGCCCCTTGCCGTGCGCCTCGACCCGGCGGGCCAGGGTGCGGAACTCCATCTGCTCGAGGAAGGCGGCCAGCACCTCGGCCTGCGGCTCCTCGACCGCCAGCTCGTCGACCGGGGTCGGCAAGGGCGTGTCGCAGTCGAGCTTCACCAGCTCGCGCGACAGGCGGATCTGGTCGGCGTAGGCGATCAGGGTCTCGCGGCGCTTCTGCTGCTTGACCTCGTGGGACCGCGCCAGAAGGGTGTCGAGGTCGCCGTACTCCAGGATCAGCGCCGACGCCGTCTTGATGCCGATGCCCGGCGCGCCCGGCACGTTGTCGACGCTATCGCCGCACAGCGCCTGGACGTCGACCACCCGGTCCGGCGGCACGCCGAACTTCTCGACCACCTGGTCGTGGCCGATCCGCAGGTTTTTCATGGTGTCGAGCATGGCGACCTGCGGCCCGACCAGCTGCATCAGGTCCTTGTCGGAGGAGACGATCACCACCTCGCCGCCCGCGTCGCGGACCTTGCAGGCGTAGGCGGCGATCAGGTCGTCGGCCTCGTAGCCCGGCAGCTCCAGGCTGGGCACGCCGAACGCCCGGGTCGCCTCGCGCACCAGCGGGAACTGCGGGATCAGGTCTTCCGGCGGCGGCGGCCGGTGGGCCTTGTATTCGGCGTACAGCTTGTTGCGGAAGGTCTTCTCGGAGTGGTCGAACACCACCGCCAGGTGGGTCGGCGCATCCTCCTGAGCCTTCATGTCCACCAGCAGCTTCCACAGCATGTTGCAGAAGCCCGCGACCGCGCCGACCGGCAGGCCGTCGGTCTTGCGCGTCAGCGGCGGCAGGGCGTGGAAGGCCCGGAAGATGAAGCCCGAGCCGTCCACCAGATAGAGGCGGACGCGCGGCCCATCCTGGGTCGGCTCGCGCGGGATCTCGTCGAGAGTCTGCGGGGCGGCTTCGAGGGTGTCGCTCATGGCGGGGAAGATAGGCGCGAGGAAGCGCAACGTCACCCGTGACAGGCGACGATCGTTCAGATCGCTGCGGCGCCGAGCGCCTGGCGCAAATGCAAGGCGCGCGCCTTCAGTAAATCGCGACAGCCCGCCGGCGTCAGGGTGTCCGGCGCGGTCTCCGGCGGCTTGAACTGCAAGCTCGAGGCGCCGTGCGCGGTCCAGGCCCGGCGCATCGCCGGATTGTTCGGCCCGTGCCGCAGCTGGAAGTCGAGACTGTTCTGCTGGGCCGCGAGGTCGGCGCTGCGGCCGACCCAGACCTCGCCCGTGGCCGCGCACCGCACGGCGTAGACGCCTGCGGTCTTCCTGGCCTCCTTATAGGCGGCGACCACCGCCCGACGCGCTGACTTCTCCATGGAGCTGAATTTAGCCCGGGCGAATATCAAATGTCAATTACATCCGGATCAAATTGACGCAGCTCGACTGTTATGGCAGAAATCCGATCATGAGCGAGCCCCCCGCGACCTGGACCCTTTTCGCCGGCGAACAGCGTCTGGTGACGGGCGCGCCCCTCGATGTCGCGGCCACCGCCCAAGCGGCGATGCAGCGCGACGAGGACGGCCCGGTGCTGGCGTTCGACGACCTCACCGGCCGGGTGGTGGATCTCGACCTGCGGGGTTCGGCGGCGGAGGTGGCGGCGCGCTATGCGCCCCAGGCCGCGCCCCGCCCGCGCGGACGGCCGAAGCTGGGCGTGGTGGCGCGCGAGATCACCCTTCTGCCACGCCACTGGGAGTGGCTGGGCGCCCAACCGGGCGGCGCCTCGGTCGCCCTGCGCAAGCTCGTCGATCAGGCCCGCCGCGCGGATAGCGACGGCGGCGATCGCAAGGCCAGCCAGGAGGCGGCCTTCCGCTTCATGTCCTCCATGGCCGGCGACCTGCCGGGCTACGAGGAAGCGATCCGGGCGCTGTTCGCTGACGACCGACAGGGGTTCGAGACCAACGTCGCCAAATGGCCGGCGGACGTGGTCGCCTATGCCCGTCGGCTGGGTTGGGGGGCGTAGCCCACACACCCTCAGTGTCCTCCCGGTTTCGCGAAGCCCCCGGGTCCGACCTAAGGTCGGCCCGAGGATAAACTCCGACCGGGATCCATGAACACCGGAAGATGAGAACTCGCACGGCCCGGCCGCGTCCCGCATTGCAGCGCCGTGTTCATGGGTCCCGGTCTTTTCGCTGCGCGAAAAACCGGGATGACAGTCACCGCTTGCGCCGCTTCTCCCGCTGCACCGCCTCGTCGAGGGCTTGCAGAAAGCGCGAGCGGTCGTTGCGGTCGAAGGGCTTGGGTCCGCCGGTGATCTCGCCGGTGGAGCGCAGCTGCTCCATCAGGGCGCGCTGGGCGATGGCGGAGCCGATGGAGTCATGGGTGAAGGGCCGCCCGCTCGGGGTGATGGCTGCGCCGCCCGCCTGCAGCACCCGCTCGGCGAGCGGGATGTCGTTGGTCACCGCGATGTCCCCGGGCGCGATCCGCTCGGCGATCCAGTCGTCGGCGATGTCGGGGCCTGAGTCGACCACCACCTGCTCGATCATCGCAGAGCGGGGGACCATCATGAAGCTGTTGGAGACGACGAAGGTCTTCAGCCCATAGCGGGCGGCCACCTTGTAGACCTCGTCCTTCACCGGACAGGCGTCGGCGTCGACGAAGATGCGGAGCGGCGCAGGCGTCATGGCCCCCTGATAGTCCAGTCCCGCAAATCTCCGAAAGCCTGTATGACCGGCGGCGTGACGCTTGCGGCCTTCACCCGCCTGACCCTGACGGACTTCCGCTCTTACGCGCGGACGGAGCTCGCCCTGACGGGCGCGGCCGTGTTCCTGGTCGGGCCGAACGGCGCCGGCAAGACCAATCTCCTGGAGGCGGTGAGCTTCTTCACCCCCGGCCGCGGCCTGCGCGGCGCAAGCCTGGCGGAGGTGGGCCGCAGGCTGCCGGGCGAGACCACCGGGCGCGCCTGGGCGGTGGCCGCGGAGCTGACCTCGGGCGAGGAGACGCTCAAGCTGGGCACCGGCGTCGAGCAGCCGGGCGCCTCGCGCCGGATCGTGAGGCTGAACGGCGAGACCGTGCCGCCCGGCCGTCTCGCCGAGCACGTGCGCCAGGTCTGGCTGACGCCCGCCCAGGACCGGCTCTTCCTGGAAGGCGCAGGCGACCGGCGACGGTTCTTCGACCGACTGGTCTTCGCCGCCATCCCGCGCCACGCCGCCCACGCCAGCGCCTACGAAAAGACCATGCGCGAGCGCATGCGGCTCTTGGTCGACGGGCCGGCGGACCCGGCCTGGCTCGACGCCCTGGAGGCCAGGCTCGCCGAGGCCGGCGCCCTGATGGCGGAGGCCCGCGGCCGCACGCTGGCGGCCCTGCAGACCGAGATCGACAGCCGCGGCGAACGGCCCTTCCCCCAGGCCAGGCTCGGCCTCACCGGTCCCTGGGAGCAGATGGCGCTCGATGGCGCGGAGATCGCCGAGATCGAACAGCGGCTGGCCGCCGCCCTGGCCGCCGGCCGCGAGCGCGACGCCGGCGCCGGCCGGGCGCTGACCGGGCCGCATCGCGGCGACCTTTCCGTGGTGCACGCCGAGAAGGATCGTCCGGCCGCCGAATGCTCCACCGGCGAACAGAAGGCGCTGATCCTCAACCTGGTCCTCGCCCAGGCCGCCCGCCTGGCCCGCGCCGAGGGCCAGCCCAGCCCCGTCCTGCTGCTGGACGAGGTGGCCGCCCACCTGGACCGCAGGCGCCGCGCCGCCCTGTTCGACGAGCTCGAGGCCCTTCAGCTGCAGGCCTTCCTCACCGGCACCGACGAGCACCTGTTCGAGGACCTGCTCGGCCGCGCCCAGGGCGTGCGGGTGGATGCGGCGGGGCTTACCGGGTTCGCGTGACCCCAGGGGCGCACCCGCCGCCGGGATCCCGGCCAGCCCGAAAACCAAGCCCATCCCGCCTCGCCTGGCCCCCACGCCAACCCAGGCTGCGCAGCCTGGATGAACACGTCCGTCGGCGCGCAAAAAGGTGCAGAATCAGCAGGTCTTTCCTATATAGGTTCCTCTCTAAGACCCCGCGTACGCGCGCCCGCGCGTGAGACGCAAGCAGGGTCGCCTGGAGGTCTTGGCCTCGCGAAGCGGCGGCGACCCCGAACCGGACGAAGCATGAGCGAAGAGATCGAGACCAACGACCCAAGCCTCGAGGGCAATGGCCCCGTTTCCAACGGCCAGGCTGAGTACGGCGCGGAATCCATCAAGGTCCTGAAGGGCCTCGACGCGGTCCGCAAGCGTCCGGGCATGTACATCGGCGACACCGACGACGGCTCGGGCCTGCACCACATGGTCTACGAGGTGGTCGACAACGCCATCGACGAAACCCTCGCCGGCTGGGCGACGCGGGTCGAGGTGATCCTCAACGCCGACGGCTCCTGCACCGTCACCGACGACGGTCGCGGCATCCCCACCGACATCCACGAGGGCGAGGGCGTCTCGGCGGCCGAGGTCATCATGACCCAGCTGCACGCCGGCGGTAAGTTCGACCAGAATTCCTACAAGGTCTCCGGCGGCCTGCACGGCGTCGGCGTCTCGGTGGTCAACGCGCTGTCCGACTGGCTGAAGCTGAAGATCTATCGCGGCGGCCTGGCCCACGAGATGGAGTTCCGCCGCGGCGACCCGGTCTCGCCCCTGGCCATCACCGGCAAGGCGCCCCTGCGCGAAAACGGCGAGTTCCTGTCGGGCACCGAGGTCACCTTCCTGCCCTCGGCCGAGACCTTCCGGCTGATCGATTTCGACCGCAAGACGCTGGAGCACCGGCTGCGCGAGCTGGCCTTCCTGAACTCCGGCGTCACCATCTGGCTGAAGGACGACCGCGAGGCCGAGCCCTTCGTCGAGGTCATGCACTACGAGGGCGGCATCGAGGCCTTCGTCCGCCACCTCGACAAGGCCAAGACCCCGCTGCTCAAGGCTCCGATCGTCATCCGCGGCCGGCGCGAGAACGTCGAGGTCGACATGTCGCTCTGGTGGAACGACGGCTACCACGAGAACGTCCTGTGCTTCACCAACAACATCCCCCAGCGCGACGGCGGCACCCACCTGGCGGCCTTCCGCTCGGCGCTGACGCGGATCATCACCAACTACGCCGACAGCTCCGGGGCTGCGAAGCGTGAGAAGGTCTCGGTCTCCGGCGAGGACGCGCGCGAGGGCCTGACCTGCGTGCTCTCGGTCAAGGTGCCGGATCCGAAATTCTCCTCCCAGACCAAGGACAAGCTGGTCTCGTCGGAAGTCCGCCCGGCCGTCGAAGGCCTGGTCGGCGAGGGACTGGCGACCTGGTTCGAAGAGCATCCGGTCGAAGCCCGCTCCATCGTGATGAAGATCACCGAGGCCGCCGCCGCCCGCGAGGCCGCGCGCAAGGCCCGCGAGCTGACGCGCCGCAAGTCGGCGCTGGAGATCAGCTCCCTGCCCGGCAAGCTCGCCGACTGCTCGGAGAAGGACCCGGCCAAGTCGGAGATCTTCATCGTCGAAGGCGACTCGGCCGGCGGCTCGGCCAAGCAGGCGCGCAACCGCGAGAACCAGGCGATCCTGCCCCTGCGCGGCAAGATCCTCAACGTCGAGCGCGCGCGCTTCGACAAGATGCTGGGCTCGGACCAGATCGGCACCCTGATCACGGCCCTCGGCGCCGGCATCGGCCGCGAAGACTTCGACATCGAGAAGATCCGCTACCACAAGATCGTCCTGATGACGGACGCCGACGTCGACGGCGCGCACATCCGCACCCTGCTGCTCACCTTCTTCTACCGGCAGATGCCGGAGGTGATCGAGCGGGGCTATCTCTATATCGCCCAGCCGCCGCTCTATAAGGCGGCCAAGGGCAAGTCGATCCGCTACCTGAAGGACGACGCCGAGCTCGAAACCTACCTGATCGACGAAGGCGTCGACGGGGCCCACCTCGACCTCGCCTCCGGCGAACGGCTGATCGGCCAGGACCTCCTGGCCATGGTGCAGACCTCGCGCGGGGCCAAGGCCAACGTCGAGCGTCTGGCGGCCCGGGCGCCGGCCTTCGCCATCGAACAGGCGGCCCTGGCCGGCCTGCTGGCGGACGGCGGCGATCTGGCGACGGCGGCCAGGCGGCTGGACCTCTACGCCGAGGAAGGCGACGGCGCCTGGACCGGCGAACAGGCCGCCGGCGGGGGCTACGCCTTCAGCCGGGTCAAGCGCGGCGTCTCCGAGCGGCTGGTGCTGGACGAACTGCTGCTGCACGCCGCCGACGCCCGGCGCCTGGCCGAACGGTCGAAGGAGCTGGCGAAGATCTTCTCGGCGCCGGCGACCTTCACCCGCAAGGAAAAGCCGACCACGGTCCGCGGGCCGATCGACCTGGTCAATGCGGTGATGGACAACGGCCGCAAGGGCCTCTCCGTCCAGCGCTACAAGGGGCTGGGCGAGATGAACGCCGAGCAGCTGTGGGAGACGACGCTGGACTTCAACGCCCGCACCCTGCTGCAGGTCAAGGTCAACCACGCCGACGACGCCGACGGCATGTTCACCCGGCTGATGGGCGACCTAGTCGAGCCGCGCCGCGAGTTCATCCAGGAAAACGCCCTCGACGCCGAGGTCGACGTCTAGGAGCTGTGGACTCTTAGGATTCCCTGCGACTCCGAAGCGTGATTCAAGACTGCTTTTTGGGGGCAGTCTTGGGGGTGATGGACCGCTTGGTGCTTAGCGACGACCAGTGGGAGCGGATCGCCCCGCTGGTCATCGGCCGTCCGGATCAGAAGGGCTCGACGGGCCGGGACAACCGGATGTTCGTCGAAGGCGTGCTGTGGGTGGTGCGCACCGGTTCGCCGTGGCGGGATCTTCCGGAGGTGTTCGGCGACTGGAACAGCGTCTGGCGGCGGTTCAGCCGCTGGAGCGCCAAGGGGATCTGGTGGCGCATCTTCGAGGCGCTCTCGAATGATCCCGACTTCGAGTACCTGATCGTCGACTCGACCATCGTCCGCGCTCACCAGCACGCGGCGGGGGCGAAAAAGGGGGGCCTGAAGATCAGGCCATTGGCCGCTCCCGCGGGGGCTTGAGCACCAAGATCCACATGGCCGTGCGAGGGTTGGGCTGTCCCGTGCGGTTCACGCTCACCGCTGGCCAGCGCGGCGACGCGCCCCAGGCCGGCCCGCTGATCGAAGGCCTGCCAGCCCAGGCCGTAATGGCCGACACCGCCTACGACTCCGACCGCCTGCGCCAGGCGATCGCCGAGAAGGGCGCGGTCGCGGTGATCCCCAACAACCCGTCCCGATCCCGCAAGCACCCGCTCGACAAGCACCTCTACGCCCAGCGCCACCTGGTCGAGTGCTGCTTCAGCAGGCTCAAGCAGTTCCGGCGCGTCGCTACACGCTTCGAGAAGACCGCCAGGAACTATCTCGCCATCGTCACCCTCGCAGCCATCGTCCTCTGGCTACGCTAAGTGTCCACAGCTCCTAGAGCGGGTTGAACCGGCGCCGCTCTGGACCCGCCCATCTAGTCGACTACCCTGTCCCATACCGGGAGAGGCGCCAGCGGGATGGTAAGTCGTGCGCGAAATCCTTGGTCATCGTAGGACAGTTCGGCCGAACCGCCGAGCTCGCGATCGACGGAGCCCTGGATCAGCCGGGAGCCGAAGCCCCGACGTATGGGCGCGCGGACCGGCGGTCCGCCCGTCTCCGACCATGACAGCTCCAACATGTCGCGCAGCGAGCGCCAGGAGACGGTGACGCAGCCCTCGACCGTCGAGAGAGCGCCATACTTCGCCGCGTTTGTGCTGAGCTCGTGGAAGACCATCCCAAGCGCCAGCGCATGGCGCGGCTCTAACCGGATGTCCTCGCCCTCCAAGTGAACCTGGCTCGGTGCATAGGGTGCGAACTCCTGGCCCAGGAGTTCCTTTAGGCACGCTCCCGACCAGCGGCTGCGCGTGAGCGCGTTGTGGGTCTCGGACAACGCCACAAGCCGGGCCTCGAAGGCGGCGCGAAAGGCTTCCTGTGAGATCGCGCCCTTCGCCGACTGCCGTGCGATGGATTGCACGGTGGCCAGGGTATTCTTCACCCGATGGTTCAGCTCGTCGATCAGCAGGCGCTGACGGCGTTCGCTTTCGGCCAGTGCGGCGAAGGCGGCGTGCCGGTCGGAGACGTCGAGGACCACGCCCGACATGCGGCTAGGATGGCCGTTGCGCCGCGCCACTACGCGCCCGCGGATATTGATCCAGCGCGGGGGTCCATCGCCGGCAAGACGGTACTCGGCGTCGTACTCCCTCGAGTCCGCCAGCGCAGACTGGAAGGTCGATCCGCGCCGGGAATGCTCCTCCGGCGCGAGGGCGGCCACGACGTCCTCGGGCGCGAAAGGCGCGTTCGGGTTGCGCCCGAAAATTTCCTTCCCCCGCGGCGATATTTGGAAGCTCATCTGCGGCAAGGACAGCTCCCAATAGCCCACGCCGCCGGCCTCCAGCGCCGCCAGGACGTTCAGGCGCTGGTCGAACAAGGAGGCCAGCAGTGCTAGCAGGAGGATCACCGATGCGCCGGCCGCGACGCTGGTGGCCAGCATGAATGGTGGCGCGCCCGGCACGGCCACGTTGGCGCTGTCGAGGGGGGTAAGCCGCAGGGCGGCCATGGCCGTATAGTGCATGCCCGCGATAGCAAAGCCCAGGACCAGCGCGGCCACCGCGCGCCAGCGCAGCGTCCGCTCCCACCGCGCGGCGAACAGCGCCGCCGTGGATGCGCTCACCGCAATCACGAGCGAAGCGGCTACAAGCGGCGGGTCGTAGCCCAGCGAGGCCGCGGTCCTGAGCGCCGCCATGCCCACGTAGTGCATGAGGCAGATGCCCGCGCCCATGGCGCCGCCGGCCAGCGAGATGCGGGCGGCGCCGGCTCCAGGCTTCGAGGCGGCGAAGAAGGCCCCCGACGTCGCGCCGATCGCGAGGACCAAGGAGAGGAAGGTGAGCGGCAGATCATAGCGCACAGCGCTGCCGGGATCGAAGCCGAGCATGGCGATGAAGTGCATGGACCAGATAGACAGGCCCATAACCACCGCCGCTGTCCCGAGCCACACGCGCTGGGCCCGGCCGATATGCGAGCGGACGCGTCGGAAAAGGTCCAGTGCAGTCCACGAGCCCAGGACCGCCACGACCAGGGACAAGGCCACAAACAACGGGTGGTGAAGATGGTGCATCGGTGAAAACACCTGCCAAGGTTGCAACGCGCGCCTTGCAAGTCTGATCCCGTCGCTGCCAATTTACGGAGACGGACGCCGGTAGCTTGGGGTCAAATCAGGCATGGCCAACGAGAACCACCCACGGCTGATGTGCCCAAATCGAGGACAAGGGCGGTCGGCCGCTTAGCTGTAGATTCGGCCCTATTTCTAAGTCCTGCGGCAGAGAAGACAATTCCGCCGCTGCTCTCGCGAAGGACCGTCGCAGAAGTTGGCTTCAGAATGGGGCGTCAACCTCCCTCGGCTTCCCATGCTCGCGCTGTCACCCGTGAACACAATATGAATTTTGAGGTCCTGAGCCTCACGCGAGCCGATCAGCAATTCACGGACGGTCCACAAGCCGACCTGCGCCCGAAACGCGCCTGCAAAGATGCGCGCCTCGGGCGCTGCGCAACGCGCCCTAATTCATCAGGGCCTTCAGCCTCGCCTCCATGGCCGGCTCGATCGCCTGGGCGTAGGTCGCCGACATGTGATTGTCGTCGCGGTACATGACGATTCCGCGCCGCACGACATCGCACCGGCCCTCGGTGCAGAACTGGTCCGTCAGGTCCAGGCGGGTCGCATGCCTGGCGGCCTGCACAGCATCAGCCTCGGCTCGGACCGCGTCCGCATTGATCGCCCGTTCGGCGTCCACCGGGCAGGCGGCGTCGGCGAGGCCGCGCGTGACGGCGCGAGACAGACAGGTGGGGACGTCGTAGCCCGGGGCCGGGACGTCGCGGACCAGGATGGCTTCGATGCCGGCGGCGTCGAAGCTCTGGACGGTCTTCTGCAGGCCGGCCCGCCATTGCGCCACGGGAACAGGGACCGCCCCGGCCTGGGTCGGCCGCAGATAGAATTCGGCGCTGGCGATGACCACCGCGTCCGGCCGCAGGGCGATGATCCGGCGGATGGCCTCGGCCCGCCAGGCCACGCACTCCCGCAAGGGGCGCTTCAGCTTCACATAGTAGGTCGCCGGGATCGTCGCGGCCGGGCAGGAGGGCTTGAGGAAGGTCACCAGCTTCCAGCCATTTCGGCGAGCCGCGGCGTCAACGCTGGTGGACCACATGTTGGCGTGAGAGTCGCCGAACAGGACGAGGGTCCGGGCGCCCCTGGGGTCTCCAAACACGCAGGTCTTCACCGTCGCATCGTCCGGGGCGGGATTGCACTCGGGCCTGCTGGCGACGGCCCTGGCCTCCACGGCCCGGGTGATGCGCCTTTGGGCCGGCGAGTTGGCGCTGACCTCGGAGGCGGCATAGGTCCCCACGGTGCAGCCGGCCGCCATCACGCTCACGCCGAGCCCGGCGACCACCGTCCGGCCCGGCCGCGAGCGCACCCAGGCCAGGCGCCGGGCCGGGTTCTCGACCAGCCAATAGGTAAGGCTGGCGAGGGCGAGCGAAAGCAGAATCAGGCCTGCCAGGACCAGGGCGGTCTCGGGCGCGCCCGCCAGTCGGGCGAAGACGAACACCGGCCAGTGCCAGAGATACCAGGAGTAGGAGACGTTCCCGAGCCACTGGACGCCGGGGGCTTTCGAGATCGCGCCCAGCCCCTGGCCCTCGGCCAGCAGGATGGCGGCGGTTCCGAGGGTCGCCGGCAGGGCCAGGACGCCGGGAAAGGGCGCCGCCTCGGTCAGCAGGACGGCGCTGCCGGCAATCCCGGCGAACCCGAGCCAGGAGGCGAAGCGCCCGACCCAGACGGACCGGGACGGAGACGCGAACCCGGCGATCCCGCCGACAGCGAACTCCCAGGCTCTCGGAGGAGAGGCGAAGAAGGCCCAGGTCTGGTGCTCGCGCATCAGCAGCAGGCAGAGGCCGAACGAGGCGGCGCCGGCGACGCCCAGCACCACGGGAAGCCGCCTGGCCCCGAACAGGCGCAGGCCGGCGACGATCAGCAGCGGCCAGACGAGATAGAACTGCTCCTCCACCGCCAGGGACCAGGTATGCAGCAGCGGATTGTTGGCGGACGACGCGGCGAAATAGTCCTGCGCCTCGCGGATGAAATGGAAGTTGCTCAGATAGGCCGCCGTCGCCAGCCCGGCCTTCGCCGTATCCTTCTGCTCGCTCGGCGAGAGCAGGAGCAGGCTGGCGATCATCACGCTGAGCAGGACCAGCAGGGAGGCCGGAAGCAGCCTCGCGGCGCGTCGCGCATAGAAGGCCCGGAAGTCCAGCCGCCCCTTCGCCTCGACCTCCCGCACGATCAGGCGGGTGATGAGATAGCCGGAGATCACGAAGAAGACGTCCACGCCGACGAACCCGCCCGGGATCCAGCGCGGATCGGCGTGGAAGACCACCACCAACAGCACGGCGAGGGCGCGCAGCCCCTGGACGTCGGACCTGTAGCCGGCCGCGGAGCTTAGCTGCCTATCCATAAGGGCATGACGTTCACCACGGCCCTGCCCGTCAAGCCGCCGCGCCGGCGGGCGGGGCGAAACCGTCGAGTTTGCTTAAAGCGCGCGCCGATAGGCGATCGCGGCGAACTGTCCCGACGTTGCAAGACCATCGGCCTTCCGCGCGAACCGGTTTAGCCCAAGGATCTCGGCCATGCGTTGCAGCGCCGTGCGCGGACTGGCTGAGCCAGGGAGGACCGAATGAGCGTCGTTGCGGCCTATGTCTATGGCGATGGAAAGCGTCTGCGGGCGATCGACCTCGCCGTCCCCGCCAGCCTGGATCTGCGCGACGGCGAGTTCGCCTGGATCGGCCTTCTCGAGCCCTCCGAGGAGGAGCTCCGCGTCTTGCAGGATCGTTTTGGCCTGCATCCCCTGGCGGTCGAGGACGCGCTGACGGCCCAGCAGATGCCGAAGATCGACGTCTATGGCGACCAGCTGTTCGTCGTCGCCCGGACGGCGCACCTTGAGGGCGAGGAGATCGGCTACGGCGAAACCGACATCTTCGTCGGGCCCCACCACCTCATCACCGTGCGTCACGGCTCGGCGCGCGCCCACATCGAGTTGCGCCAACATCTGGAGGCGGCGCCGGCCCACCTGAAACACGGCGTCGACTACATCCTCCACGCCGTGCTCGACTTTATCGTCGACGGCTATTTCCCGATCGTCGAGGCGATCGAGGAAGAGGTGCTGGCGATGGAGCGCCACGCCCTCGACGCCTTCCTGAGCCGCGACGAGGTCACCCGCATCTTCAACCTGAGGCGCGAACTGATGCGCTTCCGCCGAATCCTGGGCCCCATGGAGGAGGTGGCCAACCGCCTCGAACACCATGACCAGCCCTGCATCGACCCGGAGGTGCGTCCCTATTTTCGCGACGTCGGCGACCACGTCCGACGCGTCGCGTCTCTGGTGGAAGGGCTTCGCGACGTCCTGGCGTCGGTGTTCGAGGCGAGCACCCTTCTGGAGCAGCAGCGCCAGGGCGCGATCACCCGGCGGCTTGCGGCCTGGGCTGCGATCCTGGCCGTGCCGACGGCCATCGCCGGCATCTACGGGATGAACTTCGACGTCATGCCCGAACTGCGCTGGAAGTACGGCTATTTCGCCGTGGTGGCCCTGATCGCGGTGGTCTGCGCCTTCCTCTATTCGCGGTTCAAGCGCGCCAAGTGGCTTTGAGCGACTTGCTCTGAACCGACTGGGGCCGCCGGCGTCAGGCGCGCCTTCGGCTCAGACATGATCGTTTCGGTCCTCATCCCGAAAGCCGCCCTATCGCGGGTTCGGCTGGTCGTCGTGGATGGCGTCGATCGCCTTGATGAGCTCGGGCGGCAGGGTGAGCGCCAGGCTCTTCAGATTGGCCTGCAGCTGCGGGGCCCGGCTGGCGGCCATCAGCACGGAGGTGGTGAACGGCCGCTGGCGGACGAAGGCCAGCGCCATCTCGGCGGGATCCAAGTCGTTGCGGCGCGCCAGGTCGACATAGGCGGCGGTGGCCGCCAGCTTCTTCGGCGTGAAGCGCGCCTGGGCGAAGCCGGGCATGACGGCCGAGCGGCTGCCTTCGATCGGCTTGCGGGTTTCGGCGTACTTGCCCGTCAGCAGGCCGCCCGCCAGCGGGGCGTAGGCGATCAGCCCGACCTGCTCGCGCATGGCGATCTCGGCCAGGCCCAGTTCGAACTGGCGATCGAGCAGGGAATAGCCGTTCTGGATGCTGACGATCCGCGGCAGGCCCCTCGCCTCCGCCGCCGCCAGATAGCGCATCACGCCCCACGGCGATTCATTGGCCACGCCGATCTGGCGCACCTTGCCGGCCGCGACCAGCTCGCCCAGCGCCGCCAGGGTCTCCTCGATCGGCGTGAGACCCGGCGCGTCGGGGAGGTGCGAGAACCGCGTGCGGCCCTGGGTGGTGATCGGCCGCTCCGGCCAGTGGACCTGGTAGAGGTCGATATAGTCCGTATTCAGACGATGCAGGCTGGCGTCGGCCGCGGCCTTGAGATTGGCCCGGTCGAGCCGGCGATCGGGGCCACGGATATGGGTCATGTCTCCGGCCGCGTTCCCGGGGCCGGCCGCCTTGGTCGCCACCACCACCTGGTCGCGCACGCCGCGCGCGGCGATCCAGCGGCCAAGGATCTCTTCCGAGCGGCCCTGGGTCTCGGCGCGGACCGGGACGGGATAGTTCTCCGCCGTGTCGAACAGGGTGACGCCGGCCTCGAACGCCAGGTCGAGCTGGCGGAAGGCGTCGTCCTCCGGCGTCTGGGCGCCGAATGTCATCACCCCCAGGCCCACGGCGCTGACGCGCAGGCCGCTGCGGCCCAGTTCCCGAAACTCCATGGCCCCTACTCGGCCGCCATCTCGGAGAAGGCGGGCACGCCGCGCACATAGTGCAGGCCCTCGACCCGTTCGAGGATTTCGGCGGCCTTCGACCGCGGATTGAAGAACTGGCTGTACCAGGTGCGCGCCTGGCGGAAGGGGCCGTCCGTGGGCAGCTGCAGGATCTGGATGGCGGCCCGCTTGTGCGCCCAGATCTCGCCGTCGTCATGGCCAAGACCCTTGGCCATGTTGCGGTTGAAGTTGAGCAGCGCCTCCTGCGCCTGGTCGTCGCTTGTCCCGTCCGGCCGCCTGATCATCGCGCACTGCCAGAGGCGGGCCGAGCCGTCCTCGATCGGAGTCACGGCGATCAACTGGGCGGCGTTCGCCTCGAGGAACCGCGCTGCATTGAGCCCTGGCCCGACATAGCTGTTCACCGTCGACAGCAGCCGCTCGGCCCCGAAGCTGTCGCCGATGCCCTGGGCGTGGCCGACCATGCTTTCACGCTGCCGGTAGCAGTGGCCGTCCACCTCGTTCTCGTAGAACCGGACCACGCCGCCGTGGGTGTACATCAGGTGGGCCCAGTCGGAGTTGTTGTCGAAGATCTCGATGGGATGGCAGGGCAGATCCCCCAGGTGCTCCAACCCCGGCCAGCGCATCCACTGCGGATCGTCCCATTCCGGAAACTCCGGCAGGTCGAAGTCCGGCCCCTGGCCCTCGGGATCGTTCCAGCAGAAGACCAGGCCGTAGCGTTCCTGGACGGGCCAGCTGCGCAGGCGGGCGCGTTCGGGGATCGGCCCGTCGAAGTAGGGAATGTCGTTGCACCGACCGTCGGGGCCGAACCGCCAGCCGTGGAAGGGACAGCGGATGCCGCCCGCCTCGACGTGCTGGCCGCTGGCGACGATGTAGGAGGATCGGCTCCGGCCGAGGTGGGTTCCCATGTGCGGGCAGTAGGCTTCGAGCATCACCGCCTGGCCGTCCTCGCCGCGGAAGATCACCACCTCCGCGCCGAAGTAGCGGGCGGTGGTCGGGGTCCCGCCGATCTCCGAGCCGTTGGCGACGGCGAACCAGCCCCGGGGAAAGGGGAACTCGCCGAGCCCGTAGTCCGCGCTTTGCGCCATCGAAGCCTCCCTGGTTTTCGGCCATGCTAGGACGCAATGGGTCGCCCCAACCAAGACAAAGTCTGGCGTCGCTCCATAACGACTTGGTATGGCTGGAGCCGCATGGACATCCGGCGGCTCCAGTTTTTCCTGCGGATCGCGGACGAGGGCTCGATGAGCCGCGCGGCGCGGGTGCTCGGCATCGCCCAGCCGGCGCTGAGCCGTCAGATGCGCCTGCTCGAGGAGGCCCTGGGCGTCGCCCTCTTCACCCGGACGTCGAAGGGCATGGAGCTGACCGAGCACGGCGAGCAGCTGCGCGGCTCCATGGTCGGGCCGCTGCGCCAGCTCGAGCTCGCCATGCAGAACGTCGGCTCGCCGTTCGCCCAGCTCGAGGGCGGGGTGGTGCTGGGCATGCCGCAGACCGCGGCCTGCGTGCTGGCCGGACCCCTGCTCAATCGGCTCGCCGCGGTCTTTCCGATGGTGAAGCTGAGCGTGGTGGACCGCGAGACCGTCCAGCTAGTCGAGAGCATGCTCAAGGGCGAGGTCGATCTCGCCGTGATCCACGGGCCGGCGCCGGACGAGCGGCTGTTCGCCAGCGAGCTGCTGAGCGAAGATCTGGTTCTGGTGGGCGGCCCCGCCAGCCGCCTTTCCGCCGACCAGCCCGTCGCCTTCGAGAAGCTTAGCGAATTTCCCCTGGTGCTGCCGAGGCTGCAGCCCGGCGTCCGCAGCATCGTCGAACGCACGGCGCTGGCCCTGAACGTCAAGATCCATGTCCCGCTCGACGTCGACTCCCTGTCGATCTCGAAGGAGCTGATCGAGTCCGGCCTCGTCTATGGCGTCTTGCCGGCCTGCGCCCTGCAGCGGGAGATCGAGGCCGGCCGCCTGCGTCATGCGCCGATCTGCAATCCCGTCCTGACTCAGCATTTGGTCTTCGCCGCCAGGCCGCATCTCGTCATGCCGCGGGCCTTCGTCGCCGAGTTCGGCTCCGTGGTGCGCCAGGAAGTGGAGCGTCTGGTGTCGAGCGGGGCCTGGCCGGCGACGCTTGCCTTCGAGCGCCGCGACGTCGCCCAATAACATGCGTGTTGGTTGGCCCGTATCGAGCATATTGGCCGCGAGGTGCGATTGACAGCCCGGTCAATGCGCACATTATGCCCGCCACATCAGCGCCGACGGCGAGCCGCTTCGAGGCGACGCGGCCTGATGTCGGCTCGTGATGAGCGAATAATGATGCGGGCGCGGCAAGCGCCCTGGGAGGATCCGCATGACGTTCCAGGTCCCCAGCAAGGACGTGCTTCCGCAATTTCCGGTGATCATCGGCGACCAGCGGCTGACCCGCGGCGGCGGCCAGACTTGGTCGCACATCTATCCCGCGACCGGCACGGTCACCGCCGAGATCGGCCTCGCCAGCCCCGCCGACGTCGACGCCGCGGTCCAGGCCGCCCGCGCGGCTTTTCCCGCCTGGCGCGCGCTGTCCGGCGACAAGCGCCGCGACCTGATGCTGAAGATGGCGGCGGTGCTCGAACAGAACGTGCCCGGCCTGGCCGAGCTGATGACCATCGAGAACGGCTCGCCGTCGCTGATGGCCCCCTACATGGTTTTGGATGCGATCCAGAAGTTCCGCTACTTCGGCGGCTGGGCGGACAAGATCCACGGCCAGACCATCGCCACCTGGGGCGGCCCTGCCCATGATTACGTCGCCTACGAGCCCTACGGCGTCGTCGGCGCCATCGTCCCCTGGAACGGCCCGCTGTTCGCCGCGACCATGGTGATGGCCCCCGCCCTGGCCGCAGGCAACTGCATCGTGGTCAAGGCGCCGGAGCTTGCGCCCTACACGGTGATGCGGCTGGGCGAGCTCTTCCTCGAAGCCGGCTTTCCGCCGGGCGTGGTCAACGTCGTCGCCGGCGGCGCGGATGTCGGCGAGGCGATCGTGCGCCATCCGGGGATCGACAAGGTGCAGTTCGTCGGCAGCGGCGCCACCGCGAAGAAGGTGCTGACCGCCGCCGCCGAAACCCTCAAGCCCTGCGGCCTGGAGCTCGGCGGCAAGTCGGCGGTGATCGTCTTCGCCGACGCCAACCTGGCAGACGCCGCCAAGCGCGGCCTCTCCGGCGCCATGAGCGTCAGCGGCCAGGGCTGCGTCAACGGCACCCGCCTGCTCGTCGAACGGCCGATCTACGATCAGTACCTGGCGATGCTCCAGGGGATCAGCGGCCACATCAAGGTCGGCGATCCGCTCGACAAAGCCACCATCATGGGCCCGGTCATCTCGGAGGCCTCGCTGCAGCGGATCTGCGGCATGGTCGACAAGGCGACCGCGGAAGGCGCGCGCATGGTCACCGGCGGCGGTCGGCTAGGCGGCGATTTCGCCGGCGGCTTCTACCTGCCCCTGACCATCATGGCCGACGTCGGGTCGGACAACACCATCGCCCAGCACGAGGTGTTCGGCCCGGTGCTGGCGGTGACCCCGTTCGACACCGAGGAGGAGGCGATCGCGCTCGCCAACGGCACCGACTACGGCCTGGGCGCCTACGTCCACACCCAGAACCTGCGGCGCGGCCACTACGTGGCCAGCCAGCTGCAGGCCGGGCAGATCCACGTCAACGGCTCGGGCGAGGCGATGCAGCCCAACGTCCCCTTCGGCGGCTGGAAGCAGAGCGGCTACGGCCGGCTCGGCGGCGAAGCCGGCCTGCACGAGTTCCTGCAGATCAAGAACGTCTGGGTGAACCTGGCCAAGGTGGAGGGCGCGCAATGAGCCTCCTTGATCCCGTCGAACGCACCCGCAGGGGCGTCGAGCAGCAGGCGGCGCTGACCGGCGCGCCGGAGCCGGAGCCGAAGACCCTGCTGGAAGCCTCCTGGCGCGACTTCATCTACGCCGAGGTCTGGACCCGGCCGGGCCTCGACCTGCGCTCGCGCTTCTGGATCGCCATGGCCGCAGCGGCCTGCTCGCCCGGTCCGACCGAGATCCTCGACAACTATGTCCGCGGCGCGCTGACCACCGGCGAAGTCACCTTGTCGGAGCTGCGCGAAGGCGCCCTGCACCTGGCGGTCTACGCCGGCTGGTCGCGCGGCGGCGCCTGGGATCAGGCCATCACCCGGGTAGCGACCGCGCTCGGCCTGCCCCCGGCGGAGTACGCGCCGATCCGCGCTGAGCCTTGGGATCCCGAGGTCCGGCACGCCGAAGGGGCGGCCAACTTCCTCTCGGTCATGACCATCGGCGGACCGCCGCCGGTCGTCGCCTACTTCGACGCCGGGATTAACAACTTCGTCTTCGGCGAGATGTGGATGCGGCCCGGCCTGGATCAGCGGTCGCGTCGCTGGATCACCATGGTCGGCGTCTCGGAATCCTCGTCGGACGTTCCCATCCGCAGCCACACCTACGCCGCCATGGCCAGCGGCAACGCCACCATCGACGAGATGCACGAGTACGTCCTGCAGTACGCCATCCATGGCGGCTGGCCGAAGGCGTCGGTCATGCAGGGGACGGTGTTCGAAATGGGCAAGCGCGTCGCCCAAGGCCTGCCCTTCGAAGCCTGATCGCGCCTGGACCGATTTTCGGAGACTTCCTGATGACCTTCTCGATCGATCAGTACCGCCTCGACGGCAAGGTCGCCGTCGTCACCGGCCCGACCCTGCACGTGGACGGCGGCTGGATCCTGCGGCCTTAAGCCGCTCGGGCGAGACGCCAATGCGCGAGAGCCCGAAGCCAGATCGGCGCCGCCTCGTGGAGGCGTCGGCCGATCGTCTGCGCGACCTGATTCTGGCCTCCGCGCCCGACACACAGATCGGCTCGCTGACCGACATCGCCCGCGAGCTCGGGGTGGGCGTGGTGACCGTCCAGCAGGCCGCCCGCATCCTGGAGCATGAAGGCCTGCTGCAGGTCCGGCGGGGTCCCGGCGGCGGCTACTACGGCAAGCGTCCGACCGAGGCCTCGCTGGAGCGCTCGATCGCCGGCTACCTGCGGGTCGACAGCGCCCGCTTCCGCGAACTCTTCGAGATGACCTCCCTGCTGGAGTGCGAGCTGGCGCCTGCCGCTGCGCGGTCCAGGGACGCCGACCTGAAGACGAGGCTCGAGCGCGTGCTCGCCATGCTCGCGCGCAGCGACACGATCGAAAGCCAGCTCGCGGTCGAAGAGGCGCTGCACGACGTCCTGTTCCGCATGGCCGACCATCCGCTGATGGGCCTGCTCGGACGCGTCACCATGAGCGTCTACAAGGCCAGTCCCGCCCCCTCCATGTTCCTCGACCAGGACGGGATCGACGCCTGGCGCGCGGGTCGCCGTCGGATCGTCGACGCGATCCAGTCCGGCGACGAGGACCTCGCCCGGTTCGAGACCGTGCGTTACCGCCAGGACCTGCTGGTGCGCCTGCGGCGGCTCCACGGCGAGGCGCGGATCTGAGACGCATTCGGGAATGACCATGAGGCGCCGCGACGCAGCTATTCAGACGCGCCGGGCGAGAGGTCGTCGAGACGATCGCCAGTCATCGCATGGGTCGCGAGGGGTTGACCGACGGGCGCCCCGTAAAAGTACGGAGGTAATCGTCCGGAATTTCAACCGGAGCTTGCCTCGGTCACCCTGCTCTACGTGGGACCCAGCGTCGCCACCTCGCCGATGGGAGCAAGCGACAGATGACTACCTTTTCTCGACCCCGCGCCGCCTCGACCACCGAAGAGGCGTTGCACGCCGACCCGCATCCGGTGGATCAGCAGGTCGGACTGCGGATCCGCATGCGTCGCAAAGAGCTTGGCTTCAGCCAGGAGAAGCTCGCCGAAGCCTTGGGCCTGACGTTTCAGCAGGTGCAGAAATACGAGCGCGCCGCGAACAGGGTGAGCGCTTCGAAGCTGTTCGAGATCGCCCGCGCGCTGGACACCAGTGTGAACTACTTCTTCGATGGAATCTCCACGACCGAGAACCCTGAGAGGCCGACCACCACCGACCTGGCCGCTCACAACCTCCTGCTCACGTCGGAAGGGGCGGAGCTGGCCATCCTGTTCACGAAGCTGCCCCGCGGCGGGATACGTCGCAAGCTGCTGGACCTGCTGCGCGCCATAGTCACCGCGCAGCCGGGGCCTCGTATCGACAGCTAGGTCGTCCGTCCGCCCCCTCTGAGGTCCGCCGCGCCCTCAGACCGCGGCCGGACCCTCGCCGCGCAACCGGCGCAGCCGGGCGATCAGGCCCTGGCGGTAGCGGACCGCCTCGAACCGGGCGAGCTCCTCGTCCTGGGCGAGCACGGCCTGCAAGATCCGGCTGCGGCCCGCCTTCCAGGCGGCGACGCCTTCCGGGCCTGAAAACAGCGGGGGCGCGGGCTGGCTGCGTTGCAGCTGGCTTGTCACCCGGGTGAGCAGCTCGATCAGCGGCCGGTTGACCATCTTGTAGAGGGTGTTGTGCAGCTCCTGCTCGAGCGCGATCCGCGCCTGCGCGGTGTCGGAGGTCTCGACGCGGGCGGCCAGGCCGCGCAGCGCCGCGCGCAGGACCTCGTCGGTGCAGCGGGCCGCCGCCGGAATCAGCTCGCAGTCGAGCAGGGAGACGATCTCCGACACCTCCTTGAAGGCGGCCGGATGGACGCGGATGTAGGCCGCGATCGAACGCTCCAGCGCCGCCTCGTCGGGACGCTTGCCGTAGTAGCCGCCGCCTGGACCGCGACGGACCTCCAGCAGGCCCTCGTGCTCGAGGATGCGGGCGGCCTGCTGGACGGTGACGATGCCGACGCCGAGCTCGCGGGCGACCTCGTTCAGCGAGCCGATCTGGGTGTCGGGCTCGGCCGCCAGGATCAGGTCGCGCAGCCGGTCGGCGGCCGCCTGGACCAGGTGGCGCTTCTGCAGCTTGACCTTCTCGCCTTCGACCTTCGGCGCGTCCGCGGGCTTAGGCATGCGCCTCCTCCGGAGCGGCCAGTTCCCGCTCGCGCGCGCTGGCCGCGCTCGCCCGGTGGTCGCCGGCCACCAGGCTGTAGATGGTCGGCAGGACGAACAGGGTGAAAAGGGTGCCCACCAGCATGCCCATCACCACCACGATGCCGATGGCGAAACGGCTGGCCGCGCCGGCACCGCCGGCGAACAGCAGGGGCGCCAGGCCCGCGACCATGGCCGCGGTGGTCATCAGCACCGGGCGCAGCCGCACCGCCGCGGCCCTGGCGATCGCGGCGCTCCGGTCGAGGTTCTCGCGCTTCTGGATCTCGTTGGCGAAGGACACCATCAGGATGCCGTGCTTGGAGATCAGGCCGATCAGGGTGACGAGGCCGATCTGGGTGTAGATGTTGAGCGTGGTGAAGCCGAGATAGATCGGGATCAACGCGCCGCAGACCGCCAGCGGGACCGTCACCAGGATGACGATCGGATCGCGCCAGGACTCGAACTGCGCCGCCAGCACCAGGAAGATCACCACCAGGGCGAAGGCGAAGGAGATCGTCAGCTGATTGCCCTCCTTCACGTACTGGCGGCTGTCCGACAGCCAGTCGACGGTGGCGCCGGGCGGCAGCGGCTGGCTCTCCAGGAACTTCACCGCCTCGCCCATGGTCACGCCGGGCGCCAGCACGGCCGAAAGCGTGACGGCGTTCATCTGGTTGAACTGCGGCAGGCCGTTGGCCTCCGGGCGCATGTCGACGCGCGCCACCGTCGACAGCGGTACGAGCTGGCCGGAGCTGGCCTTCACATAGAACTGGCCGAGGTTCTCCGGCGTCAGCCGCTGACTGCGCGGGACCTGGGTGATCACATCGTAGGAGCGGTTGTGGAAGTTGAACCGGTTCACGTAGTTCTCGCCCACCAGGATGGCGAGGGTGTCGGCGATGGCCTGCATGCTGACGCCCATCTCGCCGGCCTTGGCCTTGTCGATGGTGATCCGCGCCTCGGGGCTGTCGAAGGCCAGGTCGCTGTCGACGAAGACGAACAGCTGGCTGCCCCAGGCGGCGTCCTTGATCTTCTCCATCGCCGCATAGAGGACCGGAAAGTCGTCCGGCGAGCGGACCACCATCTGCACCGGCAGGCCGCCTGACGAGGCCGGCAGCGGCGTCGGCTGGAAGGCGGTCGCGAAGATTCCGGTGATGTTGGCGCCGCGCTGGTTGAGCTCGGCCTGGATCTCGTCGGTGCTGCGGCTGCGCTCGTCCCATTCCTTGAGGAGCACGCCGCCGAAGGCGTTGTTCGGCCCGTCCGTGCCATTGTTGAAGAAGCTGCTGACATATTCCGGCAGGCTGCGGAATATCTTCTCCACCTCGGCGGTGTAGCGGCTGGTGTAGTCGATGTTGGCGTACTGCGGGCCCTTGGTGACGACGAAGACGTAGCCCTGGTCCTCGGAGGGCGCGAGCTCGCGTCTCGCGCCGGAGAACAGCACCACGATCGCCACCAGCACCGCCACGCCGAAGACCAGCACCAGGCCGCGCGCCGCCAGCGTCCGGTCGAGCAGCCGGCTGTAGGCGGCCGTGATGCGGGCCATCAGATGTTCGATGGCGGTGGCCAGGCGGCCCGAGGACTGGGCCGACTTGAGCAGCCAGGAGCTCATCATCGGCGAGAGGGTCAGCGCCACCACGCCGGAGACGATCACCGCGCCCGCCAGGGTGAAGGCGAACTCCCGGAACAGCGCCCCGGTCAGCCCGCCCATCACGCCGATCGGGGCGTAGACGGCGGCGAGCGTGATGGTCATGGCGATCACCGGCCGGACGATCTCGCGCGCGCCGACGATGGAGGCGCGGACGGGCGAGAGCCCCTCCTCGATGTGGCGGTGGATGTTCTCCACCACGACGATGGCGTCGTCGACCACCAGGCCGATGGCCAGCACCATGGCCAGCAGGGTGAGCAGGTTGATCGAGAAACCCATGGCCAGCATCATGGCCGCGGCGCCGATCAGCGACAGCGGGATGGTCACCACCGGGATCAGCACGGCCCGCAGCGAGCCCAGGAACAGGAAGATCACCACGATCACGATGACGATCGCCTCGACCAGCGAGTGGATGACTTCGGAGATGGCGGCGTTGACGAAGTGGGCCACGTCGAACTGGTCGACGATGGTCATGCCCGGCGGCGCGACGCGCTGCATGCCGGGGATCAGAGCGTTGACCTTCTTGACGATCTCCAGCGGGTTCCCGTCCGGGTTCGGCGAGATGCCGATGGTGACCGCGCGGCGTCCGTCGGTGCTGAAGCTGGTGTCGTAGTTGGAGCCGCCGATCTCCACCGTGGCCACGTCGCTCAGCCGCACCATGCCGTCCGGAGCGGACTTGATCACCATGCTGCGGAAGTCCTCGACGTTGGTGACGTCGGTGGCCGCGGTGATGTTCATCACCGTGGACGAGCCCTTCAGCTGGCCGGGCGCGGCCTGGACGTTGTTGGCCCGCAGCGCCGCGGCGAGGTCGCCGGCGGAAAGTCCGCGGGCGGCCAGCTTCACCGGATCGACCCAGATGCGCATGGCGAGCGTCTGGCCGCCGAAGATGTCGGCGGCCGCCACGCCGGGCACGGCGGTGATCAGGGGCTGGGCCACCCGGGCGGCGAAGTCGGTGATCTGCGGGCGCGACAGCTTGTCGGCGACGAAGGAGACGTACTCCACCGGCGTCGCCCCGTCGGTGATCTTGCTGATCACCGGGTCGCTGGCGCCTTCGGGCAGGCGGTATTTGACCTGCTGCACCTTGGCCAGGATCTCGGTCATCGAGCGGTCGGCGTTGGCGTTCAGCACCAGCTTGGCCTTGACCTGGCTGCTGCCCTGACGGGAGGTCGAGGTCAGGTATTCGATGCCGTTGGCGGTGGCGATGGCCTGGGCGATCGGGGTGGTGACGAAGCCCTGCATCACCTCCTGGGTGGCGCCCGGGAAGCTGGTGTCGACAACGATGGTGGCGCTTTCCAGGTTCGGATATTCGCGCACCGGCAGCAGGACCACGGCGCTGCCGCCGACCAGCAGGATCAGCAGGCTGACGACGACCGAGAGGATCGGCCGGCGGATGAAGATGTCGGTGAAGCTCTTCATCCTCTCAACCGCCCTGCGCCGCGATCTTGACCGGCGCGCCGGGCTGGACCCGCAGCTGGCCGTCGGTGACCACCACGTCGCCGGGGCTCAAGCCCGTCGTCACCACCACCTTGTCGCCGATCCGCCGACCGGTCTGCACCGGAACCGTCTGGGCCTTGCCGTTCCGCACCACCATCACGCTGTCGCCGGAGGAGGAGGTCTGGATGGCGGTCGTCGGCGTCAGGAGGGCGTTCGGCTGAGGCGGCAGCATCAGGCGGGCCGTGACGTACATGCCGGGCTTCAGCGTCCCGCCGGGGTTGGGCAGGGTCGCCTGGACGCTGACGTTGCGGGTGTCGGCGCCGACCAGCGGCTCGATGGCGTTGACGACAGCGGTGAAGATCCGGCCCGGATAGGCGTCGACGGCCACCTCGACGGACCCGCCCACGCGAAGCTTGCCGAGGTCCTGCTGGGGCAGGTTGAAGTTGACGAACAGGCGATCGAGGGCGGTCAGGGTAGCGATCGGGTCGCCCGGGTTCACATACTGGCCGGGGTTCACGCGCCGCAGGCCGAGTTCGCCGGCGAAGGGCGCGCGGATCTGCTTCTGGGCGATGCGGGCGTCGAGCTGGCGCACCGCGGCCACCGCCGCATCGTATTCGGCGCGGCGCTGGTCGGTGGTCTGGCGGGGCTCGAAGCCGGTCGGCTGCAGGCGCTGGGAGCGCTGCAATTGAACCCGGGCGAAATCCGCCTTGGCCTGGGCGGCGGCGCGATCTGCCCGCTCCGGCGCGTCGTCGAGCTGGATCAGCACCGCGCCGGCGCCGACGCGGGCGCCGCCCTCGAAGCGGATGGCGACGATCCGGCCGACGGTCTCCGGCGCCAGCGTCACCTGGCGCACCGCCTGCAGGGTCCCGACGCTTTCGAGGGCGACCGGCACAGTCTGCGGCTGGACGACGATGGTCGAGACGACGGTCGGCGGCGGCGCGCCCTGCGGCGGCGCGGCCGTGCGCGCCCTGCGCCAGCCGATCAGTCCCGCGAACAGCACCGCCACGACCAGCAGGACGATGATGAGGCCGCGCACCGGAAATCCGCCTGAGCGGTCCCGAGGGTTCGCGGTCTCGGACATGGGCGCCTCCCAAAGCTTCAACGTTCAGGGCGCGCCGCCGCCGTCCAACCGCCGGCCGAGCCGGCCTAAGCCGGCCCGACGCGAGGTGACATTATCTACGGGCGGCCCCGAGGCGTCTATTTAGGGCAAGCTCGGGCGTTCGAAAGGGATTAAGCGCGTCAGGCGCCAAGACTGCCCGCGAAGCGCTCGGCCAATCGACGAGCTTGGAAGGCCTCAGAGACGAAGTCGACGAAGGCGCGCGTCTTGGTCGGCAGCAGGGCCCGGCTGGCGAAATAGATCGAGATCGGCCCGGCGTCGGCCCACCAGTGGGGCGCGAGCCGCACCAGCGCGCCGGACTGCAGGTGCGCGGCGGCGTCGGGAACCGCGACCAGCGCCACGCCCAGGCCGAGGATCGCAGCCTGGCGCATGGCCGTCGGGTCGTTGACGACAATCGTCTCGGCCAAGGGGGCGGCCACCTCCTCGCCCGCGGCGTTGCGCATCAGCCACTGGCGGATCCGGCCCGTGCGCTCCGACCGCATGACCACGCCGTCGAGGCCGGCCAGGTCGGCGGGATCCACCAGCGGCCGACGACCCTGCAGATAGGCGGGCGAGGCCACGGCGATGATGTGCGCCGGCGCAAGGATGCGGGCGATTACGCCGGGATTGAGCTCGAAGCCGCCGCCGATCGCCGCGTCATAGCCCTCGCCCACCAGGTCGACTGGCCGGTTCTCGAACCGCCAGTCGGGCTTCACCCGCGGATAGCGCGCCAGGAATTCCGGCAGCAGGGGCAGGATGTGCTCGACCCCGAAGGTCGGGCTGAGGCTCACCTTGAGAACGCCCGCCGGCTCGCCCCCTTCGGCGCTGACCGCCGCGATCGAACCCTGCAGCCGCTCCAGGTCGTCCCGGATAGCGTGGAAAAAACTCTCGCCCGCCTCGGTGAGGGTCAGCCGTCGCGTGCTGCGGTGAAACAGGCGGGCGCCGAGATTGCGCTCCAGCATGGCCACGCTGCGGCTCACCGCAGCCGGCGTCAGGCCGAGCGCCCGGGCCGCCGTCGAGAAGCCGCCCATCTCCGCGCTGCGGACGAAGGCCGACAGGTTGGCCAGGCTTTCCACGCCATATCTCCAATTATTCGTTGAAAGTGATCCTAGTCCAATCTGGCTAAAAAAGGAGGAAGTGATCGGCGATCTTTGCCGGGGTCGAAACCCCCTGACGGAGTTCAGCAGATGCCCCTCTCAACCCCCGCCCCGCCCCTGGCCGGCAAGACCGCCCTGGTGACCGGCGGATCGCGCAGCATCGGCGCAGCCATCGCCCGGCGCCTCGCCGCCGACGGCGCCCGCGTGGCTCTGACCTACAGCGCCTCGTCCGGCCAAGCCGACGAGGTGGTGCGCGCCATCGAGGCGGCCGGCGGCTGCGCCCTGGCCATCCGGGCCGACGCCGGCGACCCCGCGGCGGTGCGCGGCGCCGTCGCCCAGACCGTCGAGGCTTTCGGCGGCCTCGACATCCTGGTGAACAATGCGGCGATGGGGAACACCGCCCCAATCGAAGAGGTCGCCTTCGAGGACTACGAGCGCATTCTGGCGGTGAACGTCACCGGCGTCTTCGTGGCCACGCAGGAGGCGGTCCGACACATGACGTCGGGCGGCCGGATCATCCACATCGGCAGCTCGATGGCACGCTACGCGGCCTTCCCGACGGCCTCGGTCTACACCCTGACCAAGGGCGCGGTGAGCGGCTTCAACCGCAGCCTCGCCCGGGATCTCGGACCTAAGGGGATCACGGTCAACACGGTCCATCCCGGTCCGACCGACACCGACATGAACCCAGCGGACGGCCCGCTCTCGCAGATCGTCGGCCCCGGCATCGCGGTGGGTCGCTACGGCCGACCTGAAGAGATCGCCAGCGCCGTCGCCTATCTCGCCAGCCCCGAGGCGGCCTTCATCACCGGCGCCGACCTGGCCGTCGATGGCGGCTTCACCGCCTGATCCCGCCCCCAGACTTCAGGAGAACGTCCTATGACCATCGGCATCATCGGCGCCGGCGCCATCGGCTCGGCTATCGCCCGCACCCTCGCCCGCGCCGGCCTCGACGCGAAGATCGCCAACAGCCGCGGCCCGGAGAGCCTGCGAGATCTCGTCAAGCAGGCCGGACCGCGCATCACCCCCACGACGCCACAGGACGCGGCCGCCGCCGACATCGTCTTCCTCGCCGTCAACTGGTCGAAGATACCCGATGCGGTCGCGGGCCTCGGCCCATGGAACGGCCGGATCGTTATCGACGCCAACAATCCCATCGAGGCGCCGCTGTTCCGGCCCGCGGAGCTGGCCGGCTTCACCTCCAGCGAGGTGATGGCCCGGCTGGTCCCGGGGGCACGCCTGGTCAAGGCCTTCAACACCCTGGCGCCGCCGCTGCTCGAGGCCGATCCGCGCGAAGGCGGCGGCCGCCGGGTGCTGTTCTTCTCGGGCGACGACAAGGCGGCGAAGGCCGAGGTCGCGACCCTGATCGACCGCCTGGGCTTCGCAGGCGTCGACCTGGGCGGACTGGTCGAAGGCGGGCGGCTGGCCCAGTTCCCCGGGGGTCCGCTGCCAGCGCTCAATCTGGTGAAGATCGGGCCCGCCGGGTCGTGAGCCTCCGCTCACCCCATCGGCCGCTTGGGATCGGGCGGCAGGAAGGTGATCGGCTGGCCCATGGTGTCGCGGTAGGACAGGGGCTGCTTGCCGTCGATGTCGCGCAGGCCATAACGCTCGCCGAGTTCGGCGCCGATCAGGGCCTGTCCCGAGAGCTCCATCCGCTTCGGATCGTCATGCAGGGCGTTGATCACCAGGCCGGTGAACTCCGGCCGCTCGAACTGCGGCAGGTGCTCGACGAGCGCCGCCGGCAGATACTCCTTGGGCGTCGTCTCGGCGAACTTGGCCAGCTCGTCCGAATAGATGAAGCCCGGCCAGACGGAGACGCTGGCGACGCCATGCGGGCGCAGCTCCAGCGCCATGTCGAAACTCATCTTGTCGGTCCCGGCCTTGGCCGCCCCGTAGGCAGGGCCGTGGAAATAGGTGACCGCGCCGTAGAAGGAGATGTTGGCGATCAGTCCTTGCTTGCGCTCCACCATCAGGGGCGCGGCGAAGTAGGCGGCGATGTAGTTGGTGTGCAGGCCGATCTCGATCATGTCGCCAAGCGCCAGCGGCTTCTCCCAAAAGACGCCAGGCCGTCCCAGTTCGGGCGCGACCGCCGCGGCGTTGTTGACGAGGATGTCGAGCCGGCCGGTCTCGTCGCGGATGCCGTTGAACAGGGCCTCGACGGCTGCGGGGTCATGCTGATCGAGCGGGACCGCGACGCCCTTGCCCCCGCCGGCCGTGACCTCGGCGGCGGCCTCGGCGAGCTGGGCTCCGCTGGTCGGCCGGCTGGTCAGGTAGACGGTCGCGCCAAGACGCCCGAACTGGCGGGCGATCCCGCGTCCAAGACCTCGGCTGGCGCCGGTCACCAGGACCACCTTGCCCGTTTGATCGCTCATCTTTGATTTCCTGCGGCTGTTCGATGCGAAGCCTGGCTCACCCAAGCGCCTGACGTCGCATCCGGTTCGTGGTAATCCAGTTCCGATTTGATCCCTGGTCACCAATCGGAACTGGGACTATCAGCCCGTTCCCCCCGCCAGAAGGAGGCACATTTTTGTCACCTGGATATTCGACGGCCCCGGACGACGCGTGCCTCGATATTCGCGAAGTGCTGAACCGCGTCGGCGACAAGTGGAGCCTGCTGGTGGTGGGCGCGCTCGACGGCGGCCCGCGCCGGTTCAACGACCTGCGCCGCAACATTCACGGGGTTTCCCAGCGCATGCTGACGCTCACGCTGCGGCTTCTCGAGCGGGACGGCCTGGTCACCCGGACGGTCTTCGCCACGGTTCCGCCGAGCGTCGAGTATCAGCTGACGCCGCTGGGCCGCACCTTGATCGAGCCTGTTCGCGCCCTGTCGCAGTGGGCCCGCCAGCACCGCGACGAGATCCGGGCAGCTCGCGCCCAGTTCGACGGCCAGGCCGTGAACGAGACGGTCTCCGCGCGACAGCCCGCGCTCGACGTCGTCGAGGCCTGAAGGCTCGGCTCGCCGCCGGCGCAGATCGACGGATCTATTCCGCGAAGCTGCGGACGACCTCCATCACCGCCTCGCCGTAGCGGGCGAGCTTGCCCTCGCCGACGCCCGAGATCCGTTCCAGCGCCGCGCGCGAGCTCGGCCTGGCCTGGGCGATCTCGGCCAGGGTGCGGTCGTGGAAAATGACGTAGGGCGGCACCGCCTGGGCCTTGGCGGCGCGGCTGCGCCAGGACCGCAGCGCCTCGAACAGCGGCTGGTCGGTCGGCGACATCTCGGCGGCGGTCTCGCGGCCCTTGCGCGTCCGTTTCTGCTTGGCCTCCGGCGCGGGCGCCTCGAGGCGGACCAGCACCTGGCGTTCGCTGCGATAGACAGCGCGCACGCCGTCGGCGTCGCCCAGGCCGATCAGCGGCCGGCCGTCGTTCGGGTCCTCCCGCAGCAGGCCCTCGAACAGCAGCTGCTCGACCAGGTCGCGCCACTCCACGGCGTTCAGCTCCTGGCCGACGCCGTAGGTGGACATGGCGGCCTCCTGGTCGCTGACCTCCTTGGTCTTGCCGAGCAGATGGTCGATCAGTCGGCCGCGGCCGAAGCGGCCGCCCAGCCGGTGCACGGCCGACAGCGCCATCTGAGCCGGCTTTGTGGCATCTTTAGAATCCGGCGGGCTGACGCAGTTGTCGCATTGGCCGCAGGGTTCGACCCCCGTTTCGCCGAAGTAGCGACGGACGCCGGCCGGCCGGCAGCTGGCGCCCTCGAGCAGGGCGTAGAGCTGGCGGACCTTGCGGACCTGGACCTGCTTGACCGCCTCGTCCACCTCGCGCTCGCCGATCCGGCGCATCGCCCAGGCAAGGTCCGAGGAGCCGTAGAAGGTGATCCCTTCGGCGGGCATGCCGTCGCGCCCGGCGCGGCCGATCTCCTGCCAATAGGCCTCGATCGAGGCCGGCGGATCGGCGTGGATGACGAAGCGCACGTCCGGCTTGTCGACGCCCATGCCGAACGCGATGGTCGCCACCATCACCGCGGCGTCGGCCTCCAGGAACTCCTCGAGCCGGCGGTTGCGCAGGTTCCGCTCCAGGCCCGCGTGATAGGCGACAGCCGGGACGCCCGCCTGGCGCAAGGCCTCGGCGATCTTCTCGGTCCCGTCGCGCGAGCCAGCGTAGACCACGCCCGAGCGGTTCGGCCGTGCGGCGACCAGCTCGACCACCCGCTTCAGCGCCGAGCCGCGCCGGCGCTCGGCCGATAGGATCAGCTCCGGACGGGCGAAGCTGGCGACGAACTCGCGGCTGTCGTGCAGCCGAAGCTCAGTGCGGATGTCCTCGCGGGTCCGGCTGTCGGCGGTGGCGGTGACCGCCAGTCGCGGCACGCCCGGGAAGATGTCGGCCAGCCGGCCCAGCATCCGGTATTCGGGCCGGAAGTCATGACCCCACTGGCTGACGCAGTGGGCCTCGTCGATGGCGATCACCGACAGCGGCGTGCGCGACAGCCGCTCCAGCATCCAGGGCTGCATCAGCCCTTCGGGCGAGATGTAGAGCAGGGCGAGTTCGCCGGCGTCGATCTTGCGCCAGGTCTCGGCCTTTTCGGCCGGATCGATGTTGGAATCGAGCCGGGCCGCGGCGACCCCGGACTGCTGCAGCCCCGCGACCTGGTCGGCCATCAGGGCGATCAGCGGCGAGACCACCAGGCCGAGGCCGGGACGCATCATCGCCGGGATCTGGAAGCAGACGCTCTTGCCGCCGCCGGTCGGCAGCACCGCCAGCGCACTGCGCCCGGCGAGGATCTCGCCGATCACATCGGCCTGCAGCCCGCGGAACTCCGCATGGCCGAAGGTGCGCCGCAGGATCGCGCGCGCCTCGCCCATGGGCTCCGCGTGAGGGGGCTCCAGGCTGGACGGCTCCAGATCGGGTTCGGCGAGCGAGGCGCGCATGGTCGCCGTTATGGGGGGGAATCGCCCGATTGGCGATGCGGCTTTCGCGTAAAAATGCTGCGCCGAACACCCCTCTCGACCGGCCTGGCCGACAGCTCCCCACCGCGCGGTGGAGCATCTTCGGCCGAGATCCTCCACCGCGACGCAGGGCGCTGTGTCGCGGCCGCCGCCTCGGCCGTAGGAACCGGAATTGATTCAGCCGGTTGGTGGACTCGGAGACGATCGGCAGAAGGCTGATGAGCCATGCGGAACAACGAAACGGGAGGCGGCGGGGTCGGGCTGAAAGTCCTTCTCGCGGCGGCCGCGGCGGCGGCGATCGCCATCGGCATGGCCCTGCCCGTGCCGCATCGGCGCGATACGGATGTGAAGTCGCAGTTCGACACTTTCGAGATCGACGCGCGTTGATTTAGGATCGCGACGAGCCCCTGCCGACAGAGCTTCCAAATCCGACCGGAAAGCTTAGGTTTGGCCGCGAAGGGCTCTACTCGACGAAAGATCCATCCATGGACGCGACCCCCGACAAGATCTACGACGCCGCGCGCTACAAGCGCGCCGGCCGGGGCAAGATCTACGACTCCATCATCGACACCATCGGCGACACGCCGCTGGTGCGGCTGCCCAGGCTCACCGCGGCGCTGAAGCCGAAGGGCGAAGTGGTCGCCAAGCTCGAATTCTTCAACCCGATCGCCTCGGTGAAGGACCGCATCGGCGTGGCGATGATCGAATATCTCGAAGCCAAGGGCCTGCTGAAGCCCGGCGGGGTGATCGTCGAGCCGACCAGCGGCAACACCGGCATCGCCCTGGCCTTCGTGGCCGCCGCCAAGGGCTACCGGCTGACCCTGGTCATGCCCGAGAGCATGTCGATCGAACGGCGCAAGATGCTGCTCCTGCTGGGCGCCAAGCTCGAGCTGACCCCGCCCGAACGCGGCATGGCCGGCGCGGTCGCCCGCGCCAAGGAGCTGGTCGCCGCCACGCCCGGCGCGGTGATGCCGCAGCAGTTCGACAACGCCGCCAACCCGCTGATCCACCGGGTCTCCACCGCCGAGGAGATCTGGAACGACACCGAAGGCCGCGTCGACGCGGTGGTCTCCGGCGTCGGCACCGGCGGCACCATCACCGGCGTCGGCCAGGTGCTGAAGGCCCGCAAGCCCTCGGTGCGGATGATCGCGGTCGAGCCCGAGGCCTCGCCGGTGCTCTCCGGCGGCAGCCCCGGGCCGCACAAGATCCAGGGCATCGGCGCGGGCTTCGTGCCCTCGATCCTCGACCGCGGGATCATCGACGAGGTGGTCCAGGTCACCAACGACGACAGTTTCGCCATGGCCCGGCGCGTCGCCCGCGAGGATGGCATCCCGGTCGGCATCTCCTCCGGCGCGGCGCTCACCGCGGCCTTCGACGTCGCCAGCCGTGACGACATGGCCGGCAAGCTGATCGTCGCCATCATCCCCAGCTTCGCCGAGCGCTACGTCTCGACGATGCTGTTTGACGGTCTCTGATCTGCTCAACCCCGCTCATCCCGGCGCAAGCCGGGACCCAAGCGGGGCCAGTGGCTCAAGCTCCGTCGATGGCGTCGCTCGCTGCGCCCATGCGGCGTTTCGGCTTGGGTCCCGGCCTTCGCCGGGATGAGCGGCATCTAAAATGACCGACGTCTTCGACAAGGCCCAGCGCTCCGCCGTGATGCGGCGGGTGAAGGGTCGCGACACCAAGCCCGAGATGATCGTGAGGCGGGCGCTGACCAGGCTCGGCGCCCGCTATCGCCTGCACCGCAAGGACCTGCCGGGCTCGCCAGACGTCGCCATGCCGGGGCGAAAGCTCGCCGTCTTCGTCCACGGCTGCTTCTGGCACGGCCACGACTGCGCCCGCGGCGCCCGGGTTCCCCAACAGAACCGCGACTACTGGACCGCCAAGGTCGCCAGGAACCGCGCCCGCGACGAGAAGAACCGCACGGCGCTGGCGGCGATGGGCTGGCGGGTGGAGACGGTCTGGGAGTGCGAGCTGAAGGACGCGGCGGGGTTGGAAGCACGGCTGAGGGCGCTGCTCGACGCCTGACGGCTAGAGCTTTCGGCGGTTCGAATGAGCCGCCGAAAGCTCATAAGGTCTTGAAGTTAGACCATTCGCTACGCCGAACCGGCGTCCACTTCGGCGGCGAATGGTCTAGGCCGGCGTCAGCGCCTGCGCGCCGGCCTGGGCTTCCAGCAGCTCGACGACCGGCGAGGCCTGCGCTTCCGCGCGCACCGCGTGACCCAGGCGTTCGGCGGCTCCCCTGAAACCAGGCTCCTCCAGCAACCGGCGCGCCGCCTCGGCGATCTCGGCGACGCTGGCGCCCGGCGGAAGGCTCAGGCCGGCGCCGCGCTCGGTGACGCGCCGGGCGTTGTCGTCCTGGTCCCGGCCGTGCGGGATGACAAGGCTGGGCAATCCCTGGGCCATGGCGCGGATCAGGGTTCCGTGCCCGCCGTGGGTGACGACGACAGAGGCCTCGCGCATCACCGCCACGTGCGGCGCATGGCGCACGACGACGGCGTTCGCACCCGGCGACAGCTCCGCGGGATCGATGGTCTCGCCGGTGGTCAGGAGCACGCGCACCGGCAGGGCCGCAAGCGCATCCAGCACCCGTTGCAGCACGCCGACGTGGTCCTGGTAGCTGGTCGAGAAGCCGACCAACACCAGCGGGCGCGGATCCTCCCGCCAGGGGGACGCCCAGTCTGACGCGCCAGGCGGATCGGAGATCTGCGGTCCGACGTAGCGCACCCAGGCGGGCCGGTCCTGCCAAGGAAAGTCGAAGGCTTCGCTGGCGCCCAGCAGCAGAGGCGCGCTCGCCGCCTGCAGCTGGTCGGCCAGATGGGCAAGCGGCTTGAGGCCGAGTTGGGCGCGCGCGGCGTTCAAGGCCGGCAGGCCGCTGTCGAGCAGCTGAGCAACGCCGGCGCGGACCTGCGCCAGCATCTCCCGCTCCGCCTCGGCCCTGGCAGGCGGCATGCCGCCGCCGAACGGCGGGGAACCTGGCAAGGGGAGGAAGCAGATGTTGGCGGTCAGCGCCACCACCGGCTGGTCCAGGCGCTCGCAGCAGGCCAGCACGCCCATCAGCATCTCGGAGGTGACCACCAGGTCGGCGGGCCGCCTGGCGAGCTCCGCCGTCAGGTCGTGGGCGTAGGCCAGCGCAGGGCCGGCCATGATCTCTGAGATCAACCGGCCGATCGCCTCGGCCGGGCTCTTCGCTTCCCAGTCGCGCACCGGACAGGATTCCGGCGAGCGGTCGCGCCGGCTGGGCGCGCGCGTCCAGGCGACGAAGTCGACCCCGGCCGCACTGCAGTCGGCCGCTTGGCAGGCTTCGCCCATGATACGGACCGTGTGGCCGCGCGCCTGCATCTTCCGGGCGACGACAATCATCGGCAGCAGGGTCCCGCCGCCCTCCCAGGTGGCGAGCAGCAGGTCGAGCGGACGGTCGGCGGGATTGACGGACATGGGGTCTCCTATCGCCCGGAGGTTTTGAGATCGCGCAGGATGGCTTGCGCCATCCCAAGGATGGTGGCCCGCGTCTGGTCGGCGGAACGGCCCATGTCGCGCCGCAGCAGGTTCCAGACGTAGACGTCGAGACTTGCGACGATGGCGTCCAGGGCGGCTTCGCGCGCCGGCGCGTCGAGCCCTTCGATCCAGGGCTCGGTGACCTCAGCCACCCATTGGCGGTGATGCGCCCGGCCGAGCGCCAGAAGCGGTTGGAGCGCCGGGTGTCTCGCCTCCTGCGCCAGCAGGCGAACCAGCATGTCGCCGGTGCTTTCGTAGTCGGTGCAGAGATTGGCGACGGTGGTCTCGATGTCGCCGCGCGGCAGGCCGCGGGCGCTGCGCACATCCAGCTCCACGAGCTCCGCCACGGCTTCCAGAAGTCCAGGCTTGCCGCCGAACCGGCGGATGACCGTCTGGACGCTGACGCCGGCGTCGCGGGCCACCTGTTCGAGGGTGATGTCCTCCAGCCACTGCTGGCGGAGCGCTGTCAGGAAGGCGCCCACGATGCGCTGGCCGGTGATTTCGGCTGCTTCGGCGCGGGCGCCCTGGCGGTACTCGCGGCGGATCGAAGAGGGTGACGCGGAATTCATGTTAGATAGGCTAACGTGAATATCACCGCTCTGCAAGTTTGATGTTAGTCGGACTTACATCAAATATCACGCGCTCGTCGGGCAAGGCTCCACGACGATCTCGGTCTTCACCGAATTGGCGATGAAACAGGCCTCGTGGGCCTCGTGGTGCAGGTGGTCGAGCTCGGCCGGATCGGGCGTGCGGCCGGCCCAGTCGATCGTCGGGCGCAAGGCGACGCGGGTGACGGCGATGCGGCCCTCGGGGTTCTTCTCCATCAGGCCCTCGGCCTCGTCGCGGTAGCGGGTCACGACGAAGCCCGCCAGCCGCGCCACATGCAGGAAGCTCAGCATGTGGCAGGCTGAGATCGAGGCGACCAGCATCTGCTCCGGATCGACCGCGCCTTCCTCCGCCCATTTGTTTCCGACCACATGGGCCGAGGCGGTGCCGCGCACCCTGGGCCCCGGCTCGAACATCACCGAATGGCCGCGCCCGTAGCGGCCGTTCGGGAAGTCCTCGCCGTCCTCGAGCACCCAGTCGATGTTGGCCCGGTAGAGGGCCATCAGAAGGCCTCCGCCGGCAGGGTCATCATCAGCTCCGCGCCGGCCTTCAGCTTGGCGAGCCTGGATCCGCTCTCCGGCAGGACCCGGGTCAGGTAGTAGCGGCCGGTGATCAGCTTGTTGGCGTAGTAGGGGTCGGTCTCGCCCGCAGCGATGCGGGCTTGCGCGGCCTCGGCCACCTGGGCCCAGGCGAAGGCCAGGCCGGTCAGGGCGAAGAGGTGCAGATAGTCGGTCGAGGCGGCGCCGGCGTTGTCCGGATTGGCCAGGCCGTTCTGCATCAGCCACATCGTCGCCTCCTGCAGCTCGCCCTTGGCCTGCGCCAGCCCCTCGAGGAAGGGCTTCAGCACCGTGTCGCCGTCGTGGGCGGCGACGTAGGCGTCGATGTCGGCGAAGAAAGTCATCACCGCACGGCCGCCGTTGGCCGCCAGCTTGCGGCCCACGAGGTCCAACGCCTGCACCCCGTTGGCGCCCTCGTAGATCAGCGCGATGCGGCTGTCGCGCAGGTGCTGGCTGGCCGCGACGGCCTCGGTGAAGCCCGCGCCGCCGTGCACCTGCATGGCGTCCGAGGCGATCAGGAAGCCGCGATCGGTCAGGAAGGCCTTCAGCACCGGCGTCAGCAGGGCCATGTAGTCCTCGCCCTTCTGGCGCGTCGGCTCGTCGGCGGCGCCCTTCGCCAGATCGCCGTGCAGCGCCGTCCACAGCAGGAGCGCGCGGCCGCCCTCGATGATCGCCTTGGCCTCCATCAGCATGCGCCGCACGTCAGGATGCACGATGATCGGGTCGGCCGGCCCGTCGGGGTTCTTCGGCCCGGTCAGCGACCGGCCCTGCAACCTGTCCTTGGCGTAGGCCGCGGCCTCCTGGTAGGCGGCCTCGGCCTGGGCCAGCCCCTGGACGGCGACGCCGATCCGGGCCTCGTTCATCATCACGAACATCGCCGGCAGGCCGCGGTTCTCCTCGCCGACCAGCCAGCCCGTGGCCTCCTCGTGGCTGATCACGCAGGTGGCGTTGCCGTGGATGCCCATCTTCTCTTCGAGGCTCAGGCACTTCACGGCGTTGCGCGCGCCGGGATTGCCGTCAGCGTCGGGCAGGAACTTGGGCACGATGAACAGGCTGATGCCCTTGGTCCCGGCCGGCGCGCCCTCGATGCGGGCCAGCACCAGGTGGACGATGTTCTCGGTCAGGTCGTGCTCGCCGGCGGAGATGAAGATCTTCTGGCCGCTGATCTTGTAGCTGCCGTCGCCCTGCGGGACCGCCTTGGTGCGCAGCAGGCCGAGGTCGGTGCCGGCGTGCGGTTCGGTCAGGTTCATGGTCCCCGACCACTGGCCGGAGGCCAGCTTCGGCAGATAGAGCTGCTTCTGCTCCGGCGAACCGCCGTTGTTGATCGCCGAATAGGCCCCGTGCGTCAGGCCCGGATACATGGCGAAGGCCATGTTGGCGGCCGAGGACATCTCCGAGACGGCGAGGTTGACCACCGCGGGCAGCCCCTGGCCGCCGAACGCCGGATCCGCCCCGAGCCCCGGCCAACCGCCCTCGACGAACTGGGCGTAGGCCGCCTTGAAGCCGGTCGGCGTGCTGACGGTAAAGTCCGGGCTCCACTGGCAGCCTTCCTTGTCGCCGACGCGGTTCAAGGGCGCCAGCACTTCGCTGCAGATGCGGCCGGCTTCCTCCAGCACCGCCTCGACCGTCTCGATCGAGGCGTCGGCGAAGGCCGGCAGGTTGGCGTAGCGCTCGATCTTCAGGACGTCGCGCAACAGGAAGGTGAAATCGCGCACCGGCGGCTGATAGGTCATGGAGGCTCCCGTCGCTGGGAAAAGGCTGGGCCGTGAACGGCTTCAGCCGTGCTCGGCGCCGTCGAGGTGTCGGCGCAGCATCTGGTCGTAATCCGCGGCGCGCGGCAGAAGATCCGGCCGCTTGTCCGCCAGCCGCTTCTCGAGGCCGGCGATGCCTTCACGCAATTCGGCGATCGCCTCATCGAGGTCCGCCCGCTGCTTTTCCAGCTCGACCAGCTTGTCGCGAAACTTGCGCAGCGACAGGGCGTTCTGCTCCACCCCGCCGTCGCCGACCTCATAGAGGTCGAGCAGTTCGCGCATGTCGATCAGCGACAGGCCGAGCCGTTTGCCGCGCAGGATCAGGGCGAGGCGGGCGCGGTCCTTGTGCGAATAGACGCGGTTGAGGCCCTGGCGCGCCGGCGCCAGCAGCCCCTTGTCCTCGTAGAACCGCAGGGCGCGCGGGGTGCAGCCGAACTCCTGGCAGAGCTGGCGGATGGTGTAGGTGCGGCTGGGGCGGCGCAGATCCGTCGACATGAGGTGATCCTCGGGCGCATCGAACAGGCGCCCACCCTACGCCGGTTGACGTTTACGTCAAGATACACTTGGGGAAACCGTGCCGGGGACGTTATCGCCGGCGAAATTCCCGCGGGCTCTTGCCCGTCAGGCCCCGGAACGCCCGGGCGAAAGAGCTCTGGCTCTCGAACCCGACCGCGGCCGCGACCTCGCCGATCGACGCCTCGCCGGCGTCGAGCAGGGCGGCGGCGGCGAGCAGCCGGGACCGACGTCGATACTCCTCCCAGCTCATGCCGATTTCGTGGCGGAAGCGGCGGCCCAGGGTCCGCTCCGACAGGCCCGCCGCCCGGCACGCCGCGCCGATGTCGCCGTCCCTCAGGTGCGCGCGGGTGTAGGCCATGGCCGCCTGCAGCCGGGGCTCGCGCGCCGTGGGCAGGCTGAGCGGGGTCTCCTCGACGATCCATTCCGCGCAGAGGCGGACCAGGGCGGCGAAATAGGCGCGGCCGGTCGCGTCCTGCGGCGCGGTCAGCGGCCAGCGCATGGCGCCCTGCACCATCTCGCGCATCAGCGGCGAGACCTCGACGATCCGCACCCTGTCGCCGGTCGGCGGCACGGTGTCGCGCCCGAACAGGATCGAGCCGGAGCGCACCCGATGCAGGCTGGTGCGGTGGGCCACGCCGGCCGGGATCCAGGCCGCCAGACTGCGCGGCAGCAGGTAGCGGGCGTGGGCGTCCTCCACCTCGATTGCGCCGTCGAAGGCGTACTGCAGCTGGTGCATGTCGTGGCTGTGCCAGGGGCAGTCCAGGTCATAGTCGTCCTGGACGATCGCGCCCGCCGCGGGCCGGCGGCTCGGATCGACGAGGGTCTTGAGCGGCGCGTCAGGCATCGGCGGTCCCAGGATCGCTTTGGCGGCTCCGGCGCGAAACATGGCCGATGGCGGCGAGACGGTCAAAGCCCGCCGGCGCATCCTCGGGTTCGATTTCGAAGGAGGCGACCATGCCCGACCTGGCCGACCAGAACGCCCGCGTGCTCGACCAATTCCGCCAGCAGGCGGACGCCTACGCCGCCCTCGTCAACACCGCCCCCCTCAACACTGGCGGCGCGGCGAAGGATCCGCTGATCGAGGCCCTCGCGCCCGCGCCGACGGACCGGGTGCTGGACGTTGGCTGCGGCTCCGGCCAGTTCGCCGTGGCCATCGCCCCCCACGTGGCACAGGTGGCGGGCGTCGACCTGACGCCCGAGATGCTCGCCAAGGCGCGCGACCAGCAGGCCAAGGCCGGCGTCGCCAACATCGACTGGAGGCAGGCGGATTCGACGGCCCTGCCGGTGGCCGACGGGACCTTCGACATCGTCACCAGCCGGTCGATGCTCCACCACGCCGCCGATCCGGCCGCGACGCTCGCGGAGATGCGCCGCGCCTGCGTCCCCGGAGGACGGATCGCCGTCCTCGACCTGACGCCCGCGCCCGACAAGGCGCCGGCCTTCGACGCCGTGGAGCTGCTGCGCGATCCCTCCCACGCCCGGGCCCTGACCGTCGCGGAACTGCGCGCCCTGGGCGCCGGGCTGGGCCTGCAGGAGCTGGAGGTCCGCCCCCGCGCGACGGATCTGCCGCTGGAGATGACGCTGGCGACCTCGTTTCCGCCGCCGGGCGTGCTGGAGCGGGTGCGCGCCCTCTATGCCCGCGACGCCGCCGGCGGGGCCGACTGCTTCGGCCTGAAGGCGCGGGTCCAGGACGGCCAGATCTGGGTCACCTATCCGATGACGCTGGTGCTCTGGCGACGCTGAGGATCGACCGATGAAGGTCCGACTGCATGACGCCGGCGAGATCGACGCGAGCTTCCACCCGAAGGCGGGCCGAGCCTCGGCGTCCCTATTGCCCGCCGCCCAGCGGGCTCGGGGCGCGGGCGGCGCGACGGGCGTGGGTGCGCTCGCGCTCCTCCATCATCCGGCCGTTCTCCGCCTGAATGTGGACGATGTCGGTTTCGAGCTGGGCGAGGCGAAGCTTCAGATAGGCGTTTTCGCGCTCGAGCTCGGCGACGGTGCGCTCAGCCATGGAGGGTCTTCACGAGCGCCCGCCGGCGGCGCGAGGGTTGGCGGCCGCGAGCTGATGGGCCACCGGCACGTCGCCCGGCATCGACAGCACCCGCGCCGAACCCCCTTTGGCTTCCACCGTACGGGCGCCGAAACAGGCGGCTTCGATGGCCTGGTTGCGGCTCAGATAGTCGCCGTAGAAGACGTCGTTCTTGTTGACGTACCAGACGCCCGAGCGTTCGCCGGTGCGGAAGGTGTAGGTTCGGGTCGGGCCGCGCGGAATGAGGGTCAAACGCGCGCACCTGCGAAGGAGGCGATCAAGGACAGGACTGGCATGAGGGATCTCAAGGGCCGCCATGTCGGAATTGATCGACCGCTTGGCTGGCGGCACACGCCCGACGGCGTCGCGCCGCCACAATGGGCCTTCGAGGGCGAATAAGCCAGCGCTTCGTCGGGCCGGCCAAGCTTACATCCGTATTTGCGATTCAAAATTCCCAATGTAGAATTCACCCAGAGCCCGCCAATAGAGCCGGGCATGATCGCGGTGGATTGCCGAACGGGAGAGAAAAATGAGTGAGGTCGCGACCCCTTCAAAGCCGGAGAAGACCGTTTCCGTGGTCCGCGGCCAGCTTCACAAATTCATGCTGATCCCGATCATGGCGCACAACGCCGAATGGTTCGAGGCGGGCCCGGTGACCTTCGCGGTCGAGGGCCGGGTGCTCGGCGACAAGACCGGCAAGGTCGGCGAACGCGGCGCCAGCATCCACGTCTTCAGCGCCGACCGATCCGAGGAATATGCGCGGTTCGACTGTTTCGAGAAGGTCCCGCACTACCACTACATTCTCAACGCCGAGCAGCAGAACATCGTCTGGGGCTATGACCCCGAGATCAATGGCCCGATGCTGCCCTGGGCGCTCAGCGCCATCCGCACCCGACTGCCCAGCATCCTGCGCCGGGCCGGGGCGACCGCCCTGGCCGCCCGGGTGGAGGCGGAGGGCTTCGACGTCGCCGTGCTCGACAAGGTCGAACAGGCGATGCGGGCGGCCTGGGACCGGACCTTCCCCGGGACCGACATGGTCGAGGAAGGCCGCGACTGGTATAATCGCTGGAAGAAGATCCACCCGCAGTTCAACACGGTGACCGACGAGGTCTGACCGGCGGCTGATCCGCGGTGCGCGGCGGCGCAAATTAACGTGTCGCGATCCGGTCACAATTCCAGGCCCGGGATGCAACTTCGGCCGCGCCGTAGCGTTGGCTTGGGAGTGTCCCTCGTACCTGAAGAACGGCGACCGTGAGCGACGACGATACATGCAGCGCTGAACAGCGCGCGGCGCTGGAACCTCCGGGAACCTACGCGAACCAAGTCTTCCTGAACGTCATCGACGGGATGATCCGGATCAGCTTCGGCCTGAAGGCCGGCGGCCACATCAAGTACACCGAGGCGGTCACCGTCAGCCCGGGCCTGGCGCTGGCCCTGCGCGCGCTGATCGAGACCTACGTCAAGCCGCCGGCGGATGCGGAGCGGACGGAGGAGCGGAGGGAGACAAAAGAGCGGATCGAGCTGGACCCCGCCAAAGAGATCCGCTCCTTCAGATCAACACCCCACTGACCGCCAGGCCTTCTGGGCGGTCAGCCGACGATCGGACCCAGCTGCGGGTTCGCGCCGATGCCTTCGCGGACGAAGTCGTTGATCGCCGCACGGATCTCCTCCTCGCTCGCCAGGCCGGGCGGGAAGATCCAGTCCTTGAACATGACGCAGGCCAGGACGGCGGCGAAGGACACCCGCACCATCAGCTTGGGGTCCACCTTGAAGGGACCGGTTAGCCGGGCGCTCATGGTGGCGGCGCCGCGGTCGAAGTATTCGCGCAGGCTGCCGATCGCCGAGACGCCCTCGGCGGCGTCCGGATCATAGGCTTGGGCGACGATCAGCGAGGTGAGCATCTGGGCGTTCTCGCCGACGAACCGCTGCAGCTCGTCGATGTAGAGGGCCGTGGTCTTGCGCACCGTCTCGATGTCGCCGTCGAGCATATGGCTTTCGACGAAGCTGGCGAGTTGCTGCTCAAGCGGTTTGAATATGGCTTCGCGGAACAGGTCGGCCTTGGAGGCGAAGTAGCGGAACAGCTGGGCCTCGGTGACGTCGGCCCGCCGGGCGATGGCCGCCGTCGTCGCACCGGCGTAGCCGCAGCGGCGGAACTCCTCGCCGGCCGCCTGCAGGATCCGGTTCATCAAGTCCTCGGACGAGCGCCGCTTGCGTCGCGCGGGCGGCGGAGCCTCGGCCGTCTGGAGCTTGGTCTTCGGCAACGCAGGTCCTTTTTGAGCTGGTGGATGGAGCATATCGGCGACCCGCCGGCCGCTGTCGAATGGATTATCGGCGAGGTTCGGGCTTGCGGCCCGCCTCGATCGAGTCATAAGATAGTATTCACTATCTAACAAGGACGTGAGCGGGCGCCGAACGCCGCTCGGGAGGATGACGACCATGAAAGAGGCTCTGAGCCGGCCCGACGCCACCTACGGTTCGGGACTGTTCCGCAACGACCACTTCCAGATCGCCTATGCGACCACCGACCTGGACCGGGCCCTCGCCCTGTTCGGCGAGCGCTTCGGGGTGAAGGAGTTTCGCAGCATGGACGGCGACCTCGCGGCCGGCGGCAAGATCCGTATGCGGATCGGCTGGGCGGGCGGGGTCATGTACGAGCTGCTGTGGGCCGAAGGGCCGGGCTCGGAGGTCTTCCGTCATGGCCTTCCGGCCGAAGGCTTCGCCATCACCCCGCATCACCTGGGCTACTACGTTCCCACCGCCGAGGCCTGGGACGCGGTGCAAGAGGAGATCGCCGCGGCGGGCTTCAAGGTGCTGCACAGCACCGACGTCCCGGGCTTCCTAAAGGCGATCATCGTCGAGGCGCCCGGCTTCGGACAGCTCCTCGAGTACATCCTGCCTGAGGCGGGCGGGCTGCAGTTCTTCGAGACCGCGCCCAGCAACTGATCTCCGCGCGAAGCGCGCAACTCCGAACAGCTCATGACCCGCCCGGTGGAGAACCGACGATGGCCGAACAGATCGCCCCGAACATTCTCGATTACCTGAAGGATGGCGTCGACGAGGCGCTCAGCCAGATCGCCAACAGCTGGCGTCCGGACGACCCGGACTATCGCGCCGACATGTACCGGCAGATCATGATGATGCTGTCGTACGGCTACTTCGCCTACTTCCACGCCGACGCCGAACACCCCGATTGGTCGCCGCTGTGGAACCCGGTCTACACGCTGCAGCCGAACCCGGACGATATCTACTATTACGCCCCGATCCGCGGAGACCTGACCTATCGGGTGTCCGGCGACCGCGGCACGGTGAAGATGGTCACCTTCAACACCCAGCGCGGCATTTCGGGGATGATCGACGACGTCTCCGAGGTCGGCGGCTACAACGACCTCGACGACCGCGACCTGCAGGTCGGACCCAATGGCGAGCTGGAGATCATCTTCAGCACCGAGCGCCCCGCCGGCTACACCGGCAACTGGTCGAAGCTGGCGCCCGAAGCCAATGTCATGATGGTCCGCTTCCGCAGCTACGACTGGGCGGGCGAGCGCAATCCCGACCTGTCGATCGAATGCCTCGACAAGGTCCCTCTGAAGGCGCGTCTCACCTCGGACGAGATCCTCGAGCGGATCCGGCAGATCGCCAAGATGCCGGGGCGGGCGACCAAGCTGTTCTTCGCCATGCAGAACGGGGTGAAGGAGCGCGTCGGGATCAACGTCTTCGAGCCGGTCCGCTACCAGGGCGCCCTGTCGAAACAGGTCTACTGGCCGGCGGTGTTCGAACTGGAGGACGGCGAAGCGCTGATCATCGAGACCGAGCTGCCTGACGTCCGGCCCTACTGGAACATCCAGCTCAACGACCCCTATTTCAACGCCGTCGAATACGTCTACCGGCTGTCGAGCACCAACGGCGCGATGGCCAAGATCAGCTCGGACGGCAAGCTGCGCGCGGTGATCGCGCTGGAAGATCCGGGCGTCCCCAACTGGCTGGATCCGGCCGGCTTCAAGCAGGGCACCATCTACGGCCGCTGGTACGACTGCGACTCGAATCCCACCCCGATCATCAAGCGGGTCCCGCTGGCCGAGCTGCGCAAACACCTGCCGGCGGACACGCCGACGGTCACGCCCGAAGAACGCGACGCCGAACTGCGCGCCCGCATCCGCGCGGCCCAGCGCCGCCGTCGCTGGTGAGCGACGCGCCATGACCATGACCCTGGAGGCGGGCTTCGCCCCGCCCGACACCTTCGCCGACACCTTCGACCTGGCGCACGAGCTGGCGGCCCGCGACGCGGGGGCGTCGGACTTCGGCGACGACGACTATCGCTGGGGACTGCGCGTCCTGCTGCAGTCGATGGACTACGACCCGGTGTTCACCGAGTTCGGCCGCCGCATCGCCTGGGGCATGGTGGTGCGCACCCTCGCCGCCCGGGCCTCGGCGATCCGGTCCATGGCGGAGAACCCGGGCTTCGATCGCCACCCGGTCAAGGCGCCCGTGGTCATCACCGGCATCCCGCGCACGGGCACGACCGCCCTGCACAAGCTGATGGCGGTCGATCCGCAGTTCCAGGGGCTACAGGGCTGGCTGATCGACGCCCCGATGCCGCGCCCGCCGCGGGAGACCTGGGAAGGCCACCCCCTGTTCCAGGCGGCGGTGGAGCGGCTCAACGCCCGGTTCGCCGCGACGCCCGACATGCGCGCCGCGCACAACATGGTGGCCGAGGAGGTCGACGAAGACCTGGGCGTGCTCGGCCAGAGCTTCATGTCGAACATCTGGACCTGCGCCTGGTCGTCGGCCAGCTACGACGTCTGGTGGCGGACCCAGAGCGAGCGGCCGGCCTATCTGTATTTCCGCCGCGTGCTCCAGCTGATCGGCAGCGGCGAGCCGGAAAAGCCCTGGCTGCTCAAGAACCCCGGCCACATCGCCAACCTCGACCTGCTGTTCGAGACCTTCCCCGACGCGCGGGTGATCCAGACCCACCGCGACCCGGCCAAGGCGGTGCCCTCGCTCTGCGGCCTGCTCGCCAAGAACCACCCGGTCATGGAGGTCGGCCGCGAGGTGCTGTGGGCGAAGATCCTCGGGATCCGCGAGACCGAGAAATGGGCCAAGGCGATGCGTGACGCCGAACGCACGCGCCAGCTCCATCCCGACCAGGTGGTCGACGTGGTGCATGGCGACTTCCACCGCGACCCGATGGGCGTCGTCCGCGACATCTACGACTTCCTGGGCCTGGAGCTCACGCCGCAGGTCGAGGCGGCGATGCGGCAGCGGATCGCCGACGATCCGGAGCGCGCCCACGGCCAGCACCAGTACGACGTGACGAAATTCGGCCTCACGGAGGACGAGATCCGCGAACGCTTCGGCGACTACATCGACCAGTTCGACCTGAGGCCAAAGTCCGCCAAGGAGACCATCCGATGAGGGCCGCCGTCTTCAAGGGAGCCGGCCAGCCGCTGGCGATCGAGACCCTGGACGATCCCAAGCCCGGCCCGGGCGAGGTGATCCTGAAGGTCCACCGCTGCGGCATTTGCGGCACCGACCTGCACCTGACCTCCGGGCACGCCTTCGACTTCCAGCCCGGCACGGTGCTCGGTCACGAATATTCCGGCGAGATCGTCGAGGTCGGGTCCGGCGTCGAGGGCTTCAGGACCGGCGACATCATCACCGCGGTGCCGTCGGTGGGCTGCGGCCACTGCGCGGCGTGCGCCGAAGGCAATCCGGTGCTCTGCCACGAGACCAAGCCGGTGTTCGGCGGCTACGGCGAATACCTGAGGGCGCCGGCCTCCGCAGCGGTGAAGCTGCCGAGCACGCTGTCGCTGGCCGACGGCGCCCTGGTCGAGCCGCTGGCGGTGTCGCTGCACGCGCTGCGGCTCGCGACGATGCGGCCGGGCGACAAGGTGCTGGTGCTGGGCGGCGGCGCTGTCGCCCTGACCACCATCTACTGGGCCAGGCGACTGGGCGCCGGCCGGATCGTCGCCGCCTCGCGGTCCGAGCGCCGCGCCGCGCTGGCGCTGGAGATGGGCGCCGACGCCTTCGTCCAGTCCGGCGACGCCGAGGTCGCCGAGGTCAGCGAGGCGCTGGGCGGATCGCCCGACATCGTCTTCGAATGCGTCGGGGTCCCCGGCATCATCCAGAAGGCGATCGCCCACGTCCGGACCTATGGCCAGGTGCTGTCGCTGGGCTTCTGCATCGATCCCGACACCATCATGCCGGCGATGGCCGCGCTGAAGGCGGTGAAGCTGGGCTTCCCGGTCGGCTACGCCCTGCGCGACTTCCAGTACTCCGCCGAGACCCTGCACGCCGGCCGCGTCGACCCCGCGCGGATGATCTCCTCGACGGTCTCGCTGGAGCAGCTGCCCGCCACCTTCGAGATGCTGCGCGGACCGAACACCGAGACCAAGGTCCACGTGGCGCTGAGCTGACCCGGATGACCCGCTATCCGCTCGGCGTCGTCGAACATGCTTTTAACCCGGACGATTCTGTCCGCGCCTCGGTGCGGGCGCACGACCTCGGGTTCGAGCACATCGACGTGCGGTTCGGCGTCGATCCGGAGACGCTCGCCCTGCCGGTGGGCTGTTTCACCGCGGCGCCGGGGCCGCAGCCCGGCCGCACGACAACGCCCGCGCCGTCGCAAGGCGAGGGGCGATGGGAGCTGGCGGTGCGCAAGTTCCGCGAAGCGCCGGGCTGCCTGATGGAGCCCTGGGCCGGCTCGGTGGTGAACTCGGTGGAGACGGCCCGCGCCATGATGGCCGAGGTCCCCGGCCTGCGGCTGCTGGTCGACACCGGCCATGTCGCCGACTGGGGCGGCGACCCGCTGGAGATGCTGCAGTTCGCCGACCACATCCAGCTGCGGCAGGGCCGGCCCGGCTGCAGCCAATTGCACGTCGACGACCCGACCGGCGTCGTCGACTTCCAAGCCGTGCTGCGCCGGCTCGACGCGCTCGGCTACCGCGGCCTGCTGTCGGTCGAGCACTTCGACAGGCCGGAGCTGGGCCTGAGCCTCGACGACCCCCTGAGCTGGGCGATGGATCTCGCGCGCCACGTGCGCGCCTTGATGAGTGAACGCTGATGACTGGAACAAACGCCTCCGCCCCGCCCGCCGCCCTGGTGGTCGGCACCGGCTTCGGCTGTCGCATCCATATCCCGGCTCTGCGGGCCGCCGGCTTCGAGGTCGCGGGGCTGGTGGGCGCGGATCCCGAACGCACCGCCCGGCGCGCCGCAGCCAATGGCGTGCCCCAGGCCTTCACCGACCTCGACGAGGCGATCACCCGCACCGGCGCCGTGGCGGTGACCATCGCCACCCCGCCGAACAGCCACGGCCCGCTGACCCTGACGGCGGTGGCTCGCGGCTGCCACGTCATCTGCGAGAAGCCGTTCGCCAAGGATGTCGCGGAAGCGCGCGCCATGCTCGCCGCGGCCGAACGCGCCGGGGTCACCCATCTGATCGGCAACGAGTTCCGCTGGCTGCCCGAACGCGCGATCGTCGCCCGCGCCATCGCCGATGGGCTGATCGGCGAGCCCCGGTTCATGACGCTCAGCCAGTACATGCCGATGATCGCCGATCCCGAGGCGAAGATGCCGCGATGGTGGTTCGACCCCGAGGCCGGCGGCGGCTGGCTGGGCGCCCAGGGGTCGCACATCGTCGACCAGGTGCGCACCTGGCTGGGCGACTTCGCCTCGCTGAGCGCGGCCCTGACGATCGTCTCCGCCCGCCAGAGCGTGGCGGAGGACTCCTATGTCCTGCGCTTCCGGATGGCCAATGGCGCCGAGGGCGTCGTGCAGCAGACGGCGGCCGCCTGGGGCCCGTCCGCCACCATGGTCCGGGTGGCCGGAACCCAGGGCACGGTGTGGGTCGAGGGCGCCGACGTCTGGCTGGCCGATCGCGACGGCGTCCGCCAGCTCCCCATCCCCGCCGATCTCGAACTTCCGCCGCCCCCGCCAGCGGACAGCGACGATCCCCGCAAGCGGTTCTCGCACTTCGAGCTCGGCCCCTACACCCGCCTGTGCGAGGCGCTGCGGGCGGCGGTCGACGGGCGGACGCCGTCGAGCGCGGTCCCGCTGCCGACCTTCGCCGACGGGGTCGCCGCCATGGAGGTGCTGGACGCGATCCGGGCCTCCGCCGCGAGCGGCGGGGCGCTGATGCAGGTCGGCGACCGCTGAAGGCCGCGATAATGCCTGACCTCGCCCCAAACCTCCTCGACCTCACCGGCCGCGTCGCCATCGTCACCGGCGGCGGGACCGGCATCGGCGCGGCCACGGCGAAGCTGCTGGCCCAGCACGGCGCCCAGGTGGTGATCGCCAGCCGCTCCGCCGACGAACTGGCGCGAAAGGCCGCCGAGATCGGCGAGGCCGCCGGCGGCCGCTGCCTCGCGGTTCCAACCGACGTGAAGGACGAGGCGCAATGCGTCCGCCTGATCGAGCGCACGCTCGAGGCCTTCGGCCGGATCGACATCCTGGTGAACAACGCCGGGGGGACCCGCATGGGGCCGCTCGCCGACCTGCCCACCAAGGGGTGGGACGCGAGCTACGACCTCAATGTCCGCTCGGCCTATTTCTGCACCCGGGAAGCCGGCCGCCACATGATCGCGCAGCGGTCGGGCGCGATCGTCAACGTCTCTTCGGCGGCCGGGATCAACGGGGTCAAGGGCGGCGCCCACTACGCCTCGGCCAAGGCGGCCCTGCAGATGTTCACCAAGGTGACCGCGGCGGAATGGGGTCCCCACGGGATCCGCGCCAACTGCGTCGCCGTGGGCCTGGTCGCCTCCGAGCGCGCCGTCGAGGCCTGGAAGGTGGCGGGCCTCGATCCCCAGGCGGCCGCGACGAGCACGCCGTTGCGCCGGCCCGGCCGGCCGGACGAGGTCGCCAGCGGCATCCTCTTCTTCGCCAGCGACGCAGCCTCCTACATCACCGGCCAGACGCTCGCGATCGACGGCGGCCCGCCGATGGGCGGTATCGACGTCTAGCGGGGACGAAATTCGCGCGGGCTTTTCCCGGTCAGGTCCTTGAACGCCCGGGCGAAGGCGCTCTGGCTTTCGAACCCCACCTCGGCGGCTACGTCGCCGATCGGCGTGCGCGCGTCGCTGAGCAGGGCTGCGGCGGCGATCAGTCTCGCCCGGCGCCGGTATTCGTCCCAGCTCATGCCGAAGCTGCTGCGGAAGCGCCGCCGCAAGGTCCGCTCCGAAAGGCCGGCCGCCACGCAGGCCGAGGCGACGTCGCCATCCTTCAGATGCGCGCGGGTGTAGGACATCGCGGCCTCCAGCTGGGGCTCCCGCGTGGTGGGCAGCTGGAGCGGCGCCTCCTCCTTGATCCATTCCGAGCACAGGTTGGCGAGCGCCGCGAAATAGGCCTGGCCGGTTTCGTCCTGAGGCTGCGTCAACGGCCAGCGCATGGCGCCCACCACCATCTCGCGCATCAAGGGCGAGACCTGGATGATGCGAACCCGATCGCCGGCCTCGGGGATCATGTCCGGCGAGAACAGGACCGAGCCGGACCGGACGCGATGCAGGCTGGTGCGATGGACGACGCCCGCCGGGATCCAGATCGCGCGGGTCCGCAGGCACAGATAGCTGGCCTGCCGGTCCTCCACCTCGATGGAGCCGTCGAAGGCGTATTGCAGCTGGTGCATGTCGTGGCTGTGCCACGGCGTGTCGAGGTCGTAGTCGTCCTGCGGGATGGCCCCGGCCCTGGGGCGGTGGGCCGGATCGACCAAGGTCACGAACGGATTGATGGGCTGGTCGGGGAAGGGCTTTGCGAGCATCGGGCGTCTCGATCCGGCCGTTTGGCCGTTGCTGCACAAAACATGGCCGTCAGCGGGGAGACGGTCAAGGCCGCAGGAGTCAATATGGGTCTGGTAAGGGCAGGTGTGGGCCGCACGTCGATCGGAACGGTCGTCGTCGCGACCCATTCTGTTCTGGGATAGACCGGCGAACCGGGCCCCAGGGCAGAAGGTCTGAGCGTCGCAAGGGCGCCTGTCATGGAACAACGGCGTGAGCGACTGGGCCCGGAGCGGCCGTGGCGCCCGCGCCGAGCCTAGGAGGAAGTCATGGCTGACGACAACACCACTGAACTCGCACAGTCCGCGAAGAAGTACTGGAGCGCCGAGGGCTACACCCCGGGCGGCGTGATCCGGGAAGTCGACTACAAGACCCAGTCGACCGGGCTCAATCCGGCGCTGGCCGGCATCAAGATCGTCGACTGCGACACCCACATCACCGAGGCGCCCGACCTCTTCACCTCGCGCGCGCCGGCCAAGTTCAAGGACAAGGTCCCCTATTGCCGCCGCGTCAACGGCGTCGACAAGTGGTTCGTGGGCGACCGCGACTTCGGCTCCTTCGGCGGCAACGTGATCCGCAAGGACAACAACAAGCTGCTCGGCCGCCTGGCCTTCCCGACCCTCGAAGAAGGCCACCCCGGCGCCATCGAGACCAAGGCGCGGCTGCAGGCGATGGACGACATGGGCGTCTACGCCCAGATCTGCTACCAGAACTCGGGCGTCACCCAGGCCGGTTCGCTGATGTCGCTGGGCGACAACGAACTCGGCGTCGCCATCCTGCAGATGTACAACGACGCGGCCGCCGAACGGCAGGTCGAGTCCGGCCAGCGCCTGTTCACCCTCGGCCACCTGCCGCTGTGGGACAAGGCCGCCATGGAAGCCGAGGCCCGTCGCTGCCTCGACATGGGCATCAAGGGCTTCGTCCTGCCCGACACCCCGGAACGCCTGGGCCTGCCGTCCTTCCTCGACGACTACTTCACCCCGCTGCTGGAGATGTGTGAAGCCTCCGGCGCGCCGATCAACTTCCACCTGAACGCGGCGATCGATCCCAACACCCTGACCTGGCAAGGCTTCGCCTTCGAGCAGACCCTGTCGGTGGTCGCCACCATGTTCTCCATCGGCAACGCCGCGACGCTCGGCAACTGGATCGTCAGCGGCCGTCTCGACCGTCACCCGAAGCTGAAGATCGGCCTGATCGAAAGCGGCATGGGCTGGGTGCCCTTCGCCCTCGAAGCGCTGGAGCACCAGTTCGACGAGATGCTGCCGTCGAAGTCGAAGATCCTGCAGCGCCGGCCGTGGGACTATTGGCGCGACCACTTCTGGTGCACCTACTGGTTCGAAAGCGTCGGCCCGAAGCTGCTCTTGGAAACCATCGGCGTCGACAAGGTGCTGTTCGAGACCGACTTCCCGCACCCGACCTCGCTCTACCCGGGCGTCCAGGACCACATCATGGACACCCTGGGCGGCTACGACGACAGCGTGAAGAAGAAGGTCCTCGAGACCAACGCGGTCAAGCTCTACAACCTGCCGTTCTAAGCGCAGGGCAAGTCTCCGAGACTGCGAAGGGCCGCCGCGAGGCGGCCCTTTTTGCTGCGGGCTGCACAGGATCAGGCCGGCCCGCGAAAGAACGGCCCTTAAGTGCATGGGGGCAGGCTTGCTCTGGCTTTCGGCTTGCTCAAGGACGGCCCGCAGGGCCGCCGCGTAGCGGTCGCGCCTCCGGCGCGATCCTTGACCAAGCCGAAAGCCAGAGCTCCAATCTCGCCATGGCCCTTAAGGGTTTTCAGCATTCTGCGAATGCAGGACGGTCTAGCCGGAGTTCAGGCCGGGCGATCCGGCCCGAAGCTCACTGGCCTGAGGCTCGGCGGCGGCCGGCGCCGCGCCCGGCGGATCCAGCCCTCGCAGCCGCAACAGCGGCGCGCCAGCGGCTCCGCCGGCGATCTCCTCCTCGGCCCAGGCCTCCTGGGCCAGGCGCGGCCAGTCCGGCGCCAGGCCCAGGTCCTGGCAGATGCGCGCGATGAGCTCGCTGACCGGCTTGCGCGAAAGGTCGCCGTAGATGTCGTCGTGCTCCAGCCGGTCCCAGGCCTCTTCGGCTGCCCGGTCGACCTCGGCCTGGTCGTCGAAGGCCTCGGCGATCACCCGCCCGACGATGCGCTCGACCCGGCCCTTGCGCTCGGCCGCCTGCGCCGCGGCCGTCCGCGCGGCCTCCGCCAGTTCGCCCTTGCGCGTCCGCGCCGCGACATCGTCCAGCGCCTGCAGCTCCTTGAGCACCCGGCCCTGCAGGGCGACGCTGAGGCGCACCGCCCGCGAGACCCGCCCGTAGGCCAGGGCCAGCGCGCCCAGCCGCTCGGCGGCCGCGTCCGGCGCCTCGGGCGCCGCGGCCTGGGCCGCCGTCGCCTGCTGCTCGATGGCCAGCGCCAGGTTCAGCCCCGCCTCCGCCAGCCGCCCCAGCATCGCCAGCTGCGCCGCCATCACCCCCCGCGCCGCCTCCGCGCCCCCGGCGTGGGCCGGGTCGCTGGCGGGATCGGAGAGGGATTCGGGCTCGGCCATACGTGAACAAGCAGGGAACGATTTGGCGGGTTGGTCAAGGCTCCAGCGGGCGGCGCGCCATGGGCGCCCTCTAGGGATGAGACGACCCGTGAAGGGTCCGCCGTGACTGAACGGCGGCAAGTCCCGACATTGCCATCCGTCAGAAATTGCGGAATTCGGTGACAGGTTATCCATTACAGTAAGAGAGGCTGCTCCGCGGACGGTGGCCTGGGCTTGCGTCCGGGTGCTCGACGCGCCAGCGGCCGGCCCAGCCGTCGCTCCAGATCGGCGATGAAGTCGGGGGTCCCCAGCGGGCGACCGATGATCTCGGCAGATCGGATGGCCTGGGTGGCGTTGCGGAACGCGACCTCCGCCGTGTCGGACGTATCCAGCAGCCTGGCGAAGTCCTCCACCCGCTCCAGCACCGGGCGCACCACGACCAGGCCGTCATCCTGTCCGACCAGATGCGCTGCAACGCTTGACCAGGGCCAGGCCCGCGCATCGCGCGCCAGACCGGCGCGCACCGGGTTCAGGCTCACGTATCTCACCGCAGCGATCAGATGCGCCTCGTCCATGGCGACGGAGCCGAAGCGGTTCTCGAACAGGTGGCCGCGCCAGCGGCCGCGCGCATTGACGAAGGCGGCGTAGCGGCGATGGGTTTCGCCGACCGCGCGGCTGAGCCCCTCCGCCGTCGAGGGGGTAAGGATCAGATGCACGTGGTTGGGCATGAGACAGTAAGCCCAGACCTGCACGCCGGCCTTGCGGGTCTACTCGGCCAGGAGATCGCAGTAGATGTCCTGGTCGCCATCCTCGAGGAAAATCGGCTCGCGCCGGTTGCCGCGCTGGGTGACGTGATGCGGCAGGTCAGGGACAACGATGCGAGCGAGCCGGGCCATGCCCTAGCTTAACTCATGAAGAACAAAACGGGAATATTTAACCTGTCACGGAATTCGTTTCAGGACATGGGTACTCGGGGACTGGGTATTCGGGGGGACTGGGTATTCGGGGGGACTGGGTATCCTGTCCCCGAATACGTGAAGGGCTGGGTGGACGAGATCGCCAGCGCAGGTGATTACAAGCGCTGGCGACTATCTTGAGCTACCAATAATAATGGTGCGGCCTCTTCTCCAGCGGCCACAGGAGTTCGTCGAAATCGACTCCGCGCACCACGTCGTGGCAGGCGAGCCGGTTCCGATGTCGCCGGGGCCTGTTGTGGTATTGGATATTCCAGCGCCCTGGCGTGCTGAAAAGGCGCACGCGCGTCTTGGCGCGCGTCGCTGGATACCCGCGTTTGTAGTGGGCCATTGTCACGTATCCTAGGTGATTACCTAACGTGACATCGGAGGCTCCTGCGGTTCGAGTGTGGGCTCCGTCGCGCGGAGCCCGCCCGTATAGTCGAACGGCGTTCGTTAGGAAAGGCCTGTGCGCTAGGAAGTACAAGCGCTGGCGGCTTAGCGCTACAACTCGGACATGACCGAGATCCCCGACCACGCAGCAGCCATCGTCTTCGATGAGGACGGGGCGAACCTGCACCTACCAGCCGCCATCATGGATGCGGGCAAGGAGCCCGTCGCGCGCTACGTCCTGGCCGCGTGTGAACTGGCCATGCGCTACGGCGATGCCGAGGCTTTGGAGGAATTGGCGCGAGCGTTCGAGGCTCGGCCGAGAAGCTGAAGGACGCAAGCGCGTCAGTACGAGTTTCTGGCGGCGGCTGTAGGTATTCGGGGACAGGATATCCTGTCCCCGAATACCTACGCGAATACCTACGGGAATATTTGCCCGCGGGCTGGGCAGCCTAGATGATCTAGACTGCGACGCTCCATCTGATGGCAGGCGCCCGAGGCGCGGCATCATCGGGCTCGCAGGCCCATCGCGCGAAGGCCGCCGCCGTGGACGTGGCGACGAATTCAAGCTCGGCGCCATCGCTCAGGCGTCGCAGGCTCGGCCGGAAATCCGGCTCGTAGACCAAGGCCGCATAGCGCCAAGCCTCGAGCGGAGACGCGAATGAAGCGATGAGTGTCCGGGCGGGACACAGCACATCGATGCGAAGAAGCCGATGGTCCACCATGGCGACACCCTTTGGATGGATTGGTCTACGAGGTGCTGCCCCTCGGCGGCGCGATGGTCAGGCCGTAGCGCCGCATCACCTCGACCACCCTGGCCGGGTCGGGGCCGTCCGGCCCGGCGACCGCTGCGGCGATGTCCAGGAAATACTGGGCGCCGATGTCCGGGGTGTTGATCACTAGCACGCGAGCTGGCCGGTCATGCGGGTTGCTGAAGCCGTGCACCACGCCCGGCAGCGTATATCCGCTCTGGCCCGGCGCAAGGTCGCGGACCTCATCACCGACCGTGGTGCGCAGCACACCTTCAAGGCAGTAGAGCATCTCTTCGCTGGCGTGGCTGTGCGCTGGCGGCGACGTTGCGCCAGGCGGCACGGTCAACTCGAACATGCCCGCCGCGCCGTCGGCGGCGCCGTCGCGAAGGTAGCGGATCTCCAGGCATCCAATCGAGATAACGTCCTGACCGGCCAAGATTGCAGCCCCCTCGTGATGGCTCCAAGCGGCACTACCCGGCCGCGCCTCGCGACCGTGCTTGCTGTCGCACGCTCGCATGGTAAAATCACTTTACGCTCATTTTGGTAAAATCCCTTTACCCCCCGGTCAAGCCCCATGGTTCGCAAAATCTCAGGCTTCGACCAGGCGCCTTACATCGGAGCTCTGATGCGCATGGGGCTGGAGTTGGCGCGCGGCCGCATCCTCGACGCTTTGGCGGACGCGGGCCTGAGCGACATCAGCCTGCCCCACCTCGGCCTCTTCCAGTATCCGCCGATCGACGGCGCCAGGCCGAGCGACGTCGCCAGACGCCTGGGCGTCTCAAAGCAGGCGCTCAATCATCTCCTGGGCCACCTTGAGAGCTGCGGTTATCTGGAGCGTCGCTCCGAACCGGCGAGCCGGCAGACAACCATCCACTACACCGAGCGCGGCTGGCAGATTCTGGATGTCACCATCGAAGCCATGCAGCGGCTGGAAGCGGATTGGCGAAGCCAGATTGGCGAGCAGAGGTTCGCAGAGCTCAAGGCGAGTATGAAGGAACTGACCGGTGTGAACTGACGAGCGCGTTCGCGCCCGGGCGTGAGCCCGGTTCAATCCTTCGCGCGCGATACGACCGAAGCGCGTCAGCTCGAGGCTTCATACAGCGAAGCTCGGACAGGCGGCGACAATCGGACGTTCCCAACGTCAGCTAAGAGTCAGAACTTCCCCGTCACCGCGCCCAAGCTGGTGCGGGGCCGCAACAGGACGTCCGGACGCCGCCCAGGAGTAGCCGCCCCTTCAGACCCCCGCCAGTTCCCCCGCCAGAGCGCGGTCGATCAGGGCGATGGTCCGCTCCACGCCGAAGATCGCCACAAACGACCCGAACCTTGGCCCCTGGCTCTGGCCGAGCAGGACTTCGTAGAGGGCGGAGAACCAGGCGCGCAGCGGCTCGAAGCCCGCCGCCTTGCCGACCTCGAACACCTCGTTCTGGATGGCCTCGGCGTCGGCGCCTGGCGGCAGGGCGCGTAGGCGCCCGGCCAGATCGCCCATCGCCGCCCGCTCCCGATCGTCGGGGGCGCGGAAGGTCTTCGAGGGCTTCACGAAGTCCTCGTAGTAGTTGATCGCATAGCCCGCGAGCTTGTCGAGCAGCGGCTGGGTCTCGGGGCTGGCGCCGGGGATGTAGCGTTCCAGGAAGCCCCAGAGGATTTCCTTGGTCGAGGCGTCGGCCGCCGAGACCAGGTTGAGGAGCAAGGAGAAGCTGACCGGCGAGCCCGCCTCCGGCGGCGCCCCGCGGTGGACATGCCAGGCGGGGTTGTCGATCGCCGGCTGGCCGGTCTCGGCGCGGATCTTGTTATAGGCGTCGAGCTGCTGCAGGTACTCGTCCGTGGCCTTGGGGATGACGTCGAAATAGAGCCGCTTCGCCGACTTCGGCGACTGGTACATGTAGTAGGCCAGGCTCTCGGGCGTGCCGTAGCGCAGCCACTCCTCCATGGTCAGGCCGTTGCCCTTGGACTTGGAGATCTTCTGGTTGTTCTCGTCCATGAAGAGCTCGTAGTGGAAGCTCTCCGGCGGCTCGCCGCCCAGCACCTTGCACAGCCGGTTGGAGACGCGGACCGAGTCCACCAGGTCCTTGCCGCTCATCTCGTAGTCGACGCCGAGCGCCGTCCAGCGCGCCGCCCAGTCAGGCCGCCACTGCAGCTTCACATGGCCGCCTGTCACCGGGACCTCGGTCAGGGTCCCGTCCTCGTCCGGGAAGACGATGGTCCCCTTCTCGAGATTGCGCTCGACGGTCGGCGCCTGCAGCACCCGGCCGGTCTTCGGGCTGATCGGCAGGAAGGGCGAATAGGTGGCGCGGCGCTCTTCGCCGAGCGTCGGCAGCATCACCGCCTGGATGGCGTCGAACCGCTCCAGCACCCGCAGCAGCACCGCGTCGAACCGGCCGGACCTGTAGCAGTCGGTCGAGGAGTGGAAATCGTAGTCGAAGCCGAAGCCGTCGAGGAAGGCCAGCAGGCGGGCGTTGTTGTGCGCCCCGAAGCTCTCGTACCGGCCGAAGGGGTCGCGCACCGAGGTGACCGGCTTGTCGCGGTCCTCTTCCAGGATGTGCCGGTTGGGCACGTTGTCGGGGATCTTCCGCAGGCCGTCCATATCGTCGGAGAAGACGATCAGCTTGCTCGGGATGGCGTCCTCGGTGAGCGCCCGGAAGGCGGTGCGCACCATGGTCGGCCGCGCGGCCTCGCCGAAGGTGCCCATGTGCGGCAGGCCGGACGCGCCATAGCCGCACTGGAAGATCACCGGCCGGGTCAGCGCCGGAAGGGCGGCGACGGCCTCCCGCGCCTTGCCCTCGCCGATCAGGCTGGCGGCCAGATCGCGCTCAGCGTCGGAGAGACGCAGGCGCAGGATACGGTCCAGAAGGAGCCGCGCCTGTTCGAAGGGCCAGCTCTTCGCTTCGCGAGCCCGGTGGGAGAGACCTTGCAACATGGCGAGGCGGTACCCCCCCGGGGCCGCAGGCTCAAGGCCTTTCGGGTGTAATGCGCCCACACCATCCGCCCATCATCCGCTCATCCCGGCGAAAGCCGGGACCCAAGCCGCGTCGACGGAAGGACTCTGGTGGCCGCGCGACGCACGGCGCGACATTCGGAAGTTCGGCTTGGGTCCCGGCTTTCGCCGGGATGAGCGGCAACGGAGGGGGTGGCGCGCCTACTCGCGAGGCAGCAGGAAATGGCCGCGAAGCGCCGCCACCGGCTCGCCGCGACGGTCCTGCCAGGCCTCGACATGGACGTTGGCGATGCGCCGGCCGACCTTGCGCAGGTCGGCGCGGGCGTAGGTGGTCTGCGGCCGCCCCGTCTTCAGGTATTCGATCGTCACGTCGATGGGCTTGGGCAGATGCGGCAGATCCCCCGACAGGGCGAGCTGGGCCAGGGCCGTCATCTCCATGAAGGCGCCGAGGACCCCGCCGTGCAGGGCCTGCCACTTCACATTGCCGATCAGCTTGTCGTCGAACGGCAGGATCGCGGTCATCTCGTCGCCCGCCAGCTCGGCGCGCAGCCCCAGGAACCGGGCGTAGGGCGTCCGGGCGAGGAAGGCGTTGAGGCGCTCGGCAGGGTCGCTCATGCGCGCGGCTCCGGGACGGCGAAGGTGGCGAGCGCGGTGGCGACGGGATCGTTACGGTCGACGTCCCAGGCGACAGCGCGGACGAAGGCGATGGTGCGGGTGAGCTTGTAGCAGTGCGCCTCGCAGATCACCCCGGCGCGCGGCCCGGCCGCACGCATGTAGTCGACGCGCAGGTCGAGGGTGGGCGCGCCGCCGCGCTTGATGCTCGCGAGCGTCGCGGCGCAGGCATGGTCGATCAGCGCGGTCACCACCCCGCCCGCCAGGGTCTCCCGCTCGGGATCGCCCACCAGGTCCTCCCGCCAGGGGGCCTCGAGGGTCACCCGTCCGGCCTCGATGCCGACCAGGCCGACGCCCAGGGCGCGCGACAGCGGCGCGGCCAGCATGAACCTGGCGACCTTCTCCACATCGATGTCGGCGTCGATCTCGGCGTCCATGCTGGAGGGGTTAGGGGGGAGGCGCGAGGGCGTCAAGACGAGCCCTCTCCCCGTCGTCGGGGAGAGGGCCTTGAGCTTGCGCCGCCGCGCGCCCACCCCAAATGCCCTGACATGATCCGACCGCAGGACCTGCTCTGCCCCAAGCCTGAGGGGCTCTACTGCGCGCCGGGGGATTTCTACATCGACCCGACGCGGCCGGTGGCGCGGGCGGTGATCACCCATGGCCACTCCGACCATGCGCGCGCCGGCCACGGGGCGGTGCTGGCCACCCCGGCCACCCTCGACATCATGGGCGAGCGTTACGGCCTGGGCTTCGCCGAGGCCATGCAGGCCGCGGACTACGGCGAGGCCGTGGCGCGCGACGCGGTCGAGGTGACCCTGGTCCCGGCCGGCCATGTGCTGGGCTCGGCCCAGGCGGTGGTCCGCTGGAAGGGGCTGACCATGGTGGTCTCCGGCGACTTCAAGCGAAGGCGCGATCCCACCTGCCAAGCCTTCACGCCGGTCCCCTGCGACGTCTTCATCACCGAAGCCACCTTCGGCCTGCCGGTCTTCCGCCATCCGCCGGACCGCGACGAGATCGCCCGCCTGCTGCGCTCGGTGGCGCAGTTCCCGGAGCGCTCGCACCTGGTCGGCGCCTATGCGCTCGGCAAGGCCCAGCGGGTGATCCGCCTGCTGCGCGAGGCCGGCTGGGAGCGGCCGATCTATGTGCACGGCGCCCTGGAGCGGCTGAACGCCCTCTACGAGCGGCACGGCGTCGAGCTCGGCCCGCTGCTGCCCGCCACCACCGCGGCCAAGGCGGCCTTCGCCGGCGAGATCATCGTCGCCCCGCCCTCGGCCCTGCAGGACCGCTGGAGCCGCCGGTTTCCCGATCCGGTGGCGGCCTTCGCCTCGGGCTGGATGCAGGTGCGCGCCCGCGCCCGCCAGCGCGGGGTCGAGCTGCCGCTGGTGATCTCCGACCACGCCGACTGGGACGAACTGACCGCGACCGTCGACGAGATCCGCCCGGGCGAGCTCTGGATCACCCACGGCCGCGAAGAGGCGCTCGCCCGCTGGGCCGAGCTGCACGGCGTGCCGGCCCGGGCGCTGGCCCTGGTGGGCTACGAGGACGAGGAGGACGACTGAGGCCGCGCCGAACGAGACAAGGACGCGCCCGGGCGAGCCATTCCGACAGCTTGCCGAGCTTGCGGCTCGCGCCGATGTTCAGAAGCAGAGCTGGGCCCGAGAGGACGCCGATGTCTCCAAACAACGACTGCCTCTGCAAAGGTCCGAAGAAGTGCGGCCGCTGCCACCTGCTTGCGCTGAGCCGCGCCCGGGCCGAGGCCCAGACCGGCAGGGAGACCGCGCCGCCAGCGCCGCTCGCGCCCTGGCCGGGGGACTCGCGCGCCGCGCCTAGCGGTCGGTCGGGGAGCGTCCTGGCCCCCGTCGCGTTCGCATCCGTGAGCCCAGGAGCGAACCCATGTCCGAAACCTATGAAACCCCGCCGTCTGATCCCACGGACGGTCGCCGCTCCAGGCCAGACGGCGACGGCCTGCCGCCAAAGACCGGCGGCGACCTGCCCCGGCGGGGCGCCGACGACAGCGTCGATCCCGGCATGCCCGGCGAGGGCGGCGATAGCGGTGGGGACACCGGCGGCATGGCGGGCGAGGGCTGATTTGGCGACGCGGGCTCCGGCCCCTATTTTCTAGGGCATGCGCGCCTTCGCCGAGCTGCTCGACCGGTTGTCCCTGACGGCCTCGCGCAACGCCAAGCTGACGTTGGTGCGCGACTATCTCCGCGCCACCCCCGATCCCGACCGGGGCTGGGCGCTGGCGGCGCTCACCGGCGAGCTCAGCTTCAACGCGGCCAAGCCGGCCTTCATCCGCAAGGCCGTGGAAGAGCGGATGGATCCGCAGCTCTTCGCCTGGTCCTACGACTATGTCGGCGACCTGGCCGAGACCGCTGCCCTGGTCTGGCCGGCCCGGCCGGGCGCCAATCGTGAGCCGCAGCTGTCCGAGGTGGTCGACGCCCTGCGCACCGCCAGCCGCGCCGAGGTCCAGCGGCTGATCGAGGGCTGGCTGGACGCCCTCAATAAGCCGCGGGAGCGCTGGGCGCTGCTGAAGCTGGTCACCGGGGGATTGCGCGTCGGCCTCTCCGCCCGGCTGGCGAAACAGGCGACCGCCGACATCCCGACGGAGGGGGCCGGCGTCCCCGTCGCCGAGGTGGAGGAGCTGTGGCATGCGCTGCATCCGCCCTACGAGGACCTGTTCGCCTGGCTGGAGGGGCGTTCCGACAAGCCCTCGTCGGAGAACCCCGCCCGCTTCCGCCCCGCCATGCTGGCCCAGGCGATCGACGAGGCGGTGGACTTCGCCAAGCTCGATCCGGCCGACTACGCCGCGGAATGGAAATGGGACGGCATCCGCGTCCAGGCGGTGAACGAGGGGGGCTTGCGCCGGCTCTACACCCGCACCGGCGACGACATTTCCCGCACCTTCCCGGACATCCTGGGTGCGCTCACCGACGGAGGGGTGATCGACGGCGAGCTGCTGGTGATCCGCGGCGGCCAGGTCGCGAGCTTCGGCGACCTGCAGCAGCGGCTGAACCGCAAGAGCGTCGACGCCAAACTGATGGCCGCCTATCCCGCCGCCATCCGCGCCTACGACCTCTTGGCGGAGGGGCCCGACGACCTCCGCGTACTGCCCTTCGTCGCGCGCCGGACCCGGCTCGAGGCCTTCGTGGCGCGCCAGGATTCCGCCCGGATAGATCTCTCGCCCTTGCAGCCCTTCGACAGCTGGCCGGAGCTGGCGGACCTGCGGGCCCGTCCGCCGGCCGGGGATCCGCAGATCGCCGAAGGGCTGATGCTGAAGCGCTGGGATTCCATCTACGAGGCGGGCCGGCCGAAGGGGCCCTGGTTCAAGTGGAAGCGCGACCCCTTCCTAGTCGACGCGGTGCTGATGTACGCCCAGCGCGGGCATGGGAAGCGATCGAGCTTCTATTCCGACTACACCTTCGGGGTCTGGACCGCCGACGCGGCCGGCCAGCGGACGCTGACCCCGGTCGGCAAGGCCTATTTCGGCTTCACCGACGAGGAGCTGAAACAGATCGACAAATACGTCCGCGACCACACGATCGAGCGCTTCGGCCCGGTCCGCTCGGTCCGCGCCGAGCCGCACGCGGGCCTGGTCTTCGAAGTCGCCTTCGAGGGCCTGCAGCGCTCCAGCCGGCACAAGTCTGGCGTCGCCATGCGCTTTCCGCGCATCAACCGCATCCGCTGGGACAAGCCGCCCGGCGAGGCCGACGAGCTTCCTACTCTCGAGCGGATGCTTGAGCAGATGGAGGGACGATAGGCCGCCAGCACGCCTGGATCCTGCGGATCGCCCGCCGGGGCTCGTGCGAAATGGCTCCGGTCGCGAGGGGGGGAGCGACCGGAGCCATCCGAGCGTGTGCGCAACGTGGGGGGCGGGAGCGCACAACTCCAAGGTGAGTTGAACGCCACCTAAGGTCAAGGTTAGCCAGCCTAAAATATGCGCCGCAATCGGCTGTGCTCGATCTTTCTCCACCATCGTGTCGGTGCGCCTGCGCGTCAGCCAAACGTGAGCCTTCATGGTGTTCGCTGGCGCGCGGCGCGCGCCTCGGCAGGAACGAGGTTTGATGAAGAAGACGCCCCCCGCACCATGACGCGCGGGGGGCATCCGTTGCAGCGGCGGCTCGCCGCTGCGAGGCGCGGGGGCGATGAGGGCTCGTCACCAGCGCGCCACCTGATGATGAGCCGTTGCAGGAAACTGACACTGGCGTTTGATCGTCCGGCCAGCATTTTCGAACCGTCGTGATCGAGGACGCGGCCCACGGCGGCCGACCTTCGGGACGTCCAGGGTGGAGAGCTTTCACCCAGGCGGGGGGAGACGCAACGGTTCGCGGAACCGCAGGATATGACGGTCGCCGCTCTTTGCGCCGATGGCCAGGTTGCGGACGACGGCGCCTTCCTGCTGGACCACCAGGGTCTCGGGCTCGTGGATGATGTGATCAAGGCCTGCGACGGCCACTTCGAAGATGTCGTCTTTCGGGTCATAGGCAAGGCCAAGGAGCGGAACCCACTCCGCCTGGATCTGGTCGCCGATGCCGAGGGCGGCGACCTCGATCTCCGCCTGAACGCCCTGCAGCTGGCGGGACAAACCGCCCGCAAGGGCCGCCCAGTCGCTTCGTTCCACCACGCGGTCAGACATATTGCATTCCCCAATCACAGCGCGTGACGCATGGCCGGATGGCGCATCCGAATGCGCACAGCCGATAACCTTCGCGATTGAGGCGGGTTCCGGATCCGCGATGGCCGGCGTCGGAGGGCCGGCGCAGGTCGGCTCGACTTTCCGCGCCGGACTGCCAACCTGGACTGATGGCGGACCTCTTCCGATTGCCGAGCGCCGTTCGGCGCGACCCCGACGTAGACGCCTGGTTCGCCCAGGGCGACGCGCTGCGAGGCATGGTCCAGCCGTGGTTCGAAGAGTTGCGCGGCTGCGGTGCGGATGTCCGGGAGCTTCTCCACGACGGCCATCCGACGGTGTGCGTGGCGGATGCGGCCTTCGCCTACGTCGACGCCTTCGCCGCGCATGCGAACCTGGGCTTCTTCTACGGTGCGGCCCTGGAAGATCCGGCTGGGCTCCTGCAGGGCGTCGGCAAGCGCATGCGCCACGTGAAGCTCCACTGGGGGCGGCCGCCGGACGCTTCGGCCTGTAGGGACCTCATCGCGGCGGCCTACCAGGACATCCGGCTGCGCCTCAAGGGCGGCGCGTGAGGCCCCAGCAGCGGGTGGCCGATCAGGTGGCCGTCGGCGGCTTGTGTCAGCCACTTCGCCATGGTGACCTGCGGTTCGCGGACCTCTCGAACACTTCGGCCATTCGACAGAAGTGCGGGCGCTGGCCTCTAGCGACCTGTGGAACCAAGAGGCCTCAAGGGGACGAAACGTCATGGAGCAAGGCAGCGCAAAGGGGATGGTCGTGCCCGCGCGCACGATCCCGGCGCCGACCACGGTGAGCCCGCAGGCGCAGGCGGTGCTGGCGCAGGGAAGCCCTTTCGGTCGCATCGAGGAGCCCGATCCTCAGGACGTGGCAGCCTGGGAGCGCCGCGTGGAAGAGGGCAACAGGTCGCTGACGGAGATGATCGCGACGCGGTTCGCGGCGCAGCAGAGCGCCTTGGCGATCGAGGAACATCGTCTCTCCGCGGCGACGCTCTACGCTGTCGCGCCGAAGGAGCTGTCGTCCGAGAACGAGGGACGCGCCGTGCTCTACGTCCACGGCGGCGGATTCACCGTCGGCGGCGGGATCGCCGCCGCCTACGCGGCCGCCGGGCTCGCCGCGCAGGCGAAGCTTCGCACTTTCTCAGTCGACTATCGGATGCCTCCAAGATCTCCGTTCCCCGCAGGCCTCGACGACGCCGTGGAGGCGTATCGGTTTCTGCTCGACCGCTACGATCCCGGAAACATCGCCGTCTACGGTCCGTCGGCAGGAGGCGGTCTTGCGGCCTCCTGCCTGCTGAAGGCGCGCGACCACGGCCTGCCCATGCCGGCGGCCTGCGTGCTGCACTCGCCGGAGGCCGATCTCACCGAGTCCGGGGACAGCTTTGAGACCAACAACGGCGTCGACGCCATACTTGGTCGTCTTACCAACTCGATTGCGCTCTATGCGAACGGGCACGACCTGAGGGACCCCTACCTCTCGCCCCTCTTTGGCGACTTCACCAAGGGATTCCCGCCGACCTTGCTGACGTCGGGCACGCGGGACCTGTTCCTGTCAAATACGGTCCTGATGCATCGCGCTTTGCGACGCGCCGGCGTCAGCGCCGAACTGCATGTGTGGGAAGCCATGGGGCACGGCGGTTTCCTGGGCGCGGCGCCGGAAGACCAGGAGCTGTTCGCAGACCAGGTGCAATTTATCCTCCGCCACCTTTAGCCGACCCGCCCGGCGGGCCGGTGCGGCTGTCACGCCCTAGGCGTGGTCTCGGCGGCATTGCTGTTCGGCGATGAGCTTGAGCGCGTTGATCACGAGCGCCTTGTCCTGCGCCGACAGGCTTTGGGTGATCCGGTCCTCGTGACGCTGCAGGGCCTTGCGCACCTCCTCGAGCTGCCGGGCGCCGGCCTCGGTAAGTTGCAGCGTCATCGCCCGGCGCGCGCCCGGGACCCGCTCGAGGAAGCCCGCCGTCGCCAGCCGGGCGACGAGGGGGACCATGTTCGCCGGCTTGATCCGCAGATCCCGGCCGACCTCCGTCTGGGTCCGGCCGGGGCACTCGCCGATGGCGATCAGCAAGGTCGCTTCGCTGGTGCGAAGGCCAAGCGGCTCGAACTCGGCTTCGAGCGCTGACTTCAGCATGGCCGACACCCGACGCAGCTGAAAGCCGAGCATGTCGCCCAGCGAGTCGAACTTGATCTTCCTAACGGCCATGATCGCTCGCGGGGACTTGCGCGCCTCGGGTCTTGCAATTTATGTTATATAACATAAGTAACGGCCTTCGTCATCATTCGGCGTCCGGCCTCTATCCAGAGCCGGGCGTTCGGCCAAGGGGAGCGAACATGAAAGCCTACAGGAAACCCTCAAACGAGCTGCGTCCCTTCTCGCCCGGCCTCCGCAGCCGGCTGGCGTGCGCGGCGGCGGCCCTGGCCGTGAGCGGCCTGTCCGCCCACGGCGCGGGCGCGCAACCGGCTCCGCCCGCGGGCGCGCAGCCCGGGACGATCGAAGCCGACGGGACGGTGAACGTCCCCACCTTCCAACTGCCGCCCTCCATCTACCTCAGCGACGAGGCCAAGGCCGCCCTGCCGCGCAAGCCTTCCGATCCGGAAGAGCCGATGTTCCGGGCTCTGGCCTCGGGCAGCGCCGGCGCGATGCGCGCAAAAATCGGCCAGTACATGGCCGGGACCATCAAGCACCACGCCGACCTCTATCCCGTGACCATGCGCGAAACGACCATCGCGGGGGTTCAGGCCATTGTCGTCACGCCGGTCAAGCCGGTTCCGGCCGCCAATCGGCGCAAGATCCTGCTCAACCTGCCGGGCGGCGGCTTCGTCATGGGCGCGGCCGGCGGCACCGGCATGGTCGAGTCGATACCGCTCGCCGCCCTCGCTCAGGTCGAGATCGTCAGCATCACCTACCGCCAGGCGCCGGAGACCAAGTTCCCGGCGGCCAGCGAGGACGTGGCGGCGGTCTATCGCGAGCTCCTGAAGACCCACCGGCCGGAGGATATCGCCATCTTCGGCTGCTCGGCCGGCGGACTTCTGACGGCGGAGTCCATGGCCTGGTTCCAGAAGGAGAAGCTTCCCCTGCCCGGCGCCATCGGCATCTTCTGCGCCTCGGCGGACGCCCGCTGGGGCGGCGACAGCCGCGCCTTCGGCCGACCCTTCCAGGGGCTGGGGCCGCGTCCCGGCGGGCTCAGCTACTTCCGCGACGAGGACCTGACCAATCCGCTCGCCTCGCCGGTGCTGGCGCCCGACATCCTGAAGAAATTCCCGCCGACCCTGATCGTCACCGCGACCCGGGCGATGGAGATGAGCGCTGCGGTCAACACCCACCGCGAGCTGGTCAAGGCCGGCGTCGAGGCCGATCTCCACATGTGGGACGGCTTGGGCCACGCCTTCTTCTACAACATCGACCTGCCGGAATCGCGCGAGGCCTTCCAGGTGATGGCCGACTTCTTCCGCAAGCGCCTCAAGCTGCAGAAATAACCCCTTCGCCTCCCCCGCGACCGCGGGGGAGGCGAACCCTGCATGGGGATCGAATGCGCCGTTCGCTGGTTTTGAGCGCCAGACGAACGGAGAGGCGGGATGATCAAGTACGGCTACAAGCTGATGACCGAGGAGCACGGCCCCTCGGCCCTGGTCGAGAACACGAAACGGGCGGAGGCCGCGGGCTTCGACTTCGTCTCCATCTCCGACCATTTCCATCCCTGGCTGGAGAGCCAGGGGCATTCGCCCTTCGCCTGGAGCGTCCTCGGCGCCATCGCCGCGACCACCTCGAGGATCGGCATCACCACCGGCCTGACCTGCCCGATCCTCCGCTACCACCCGGCGATCATCGCCCAGGCGGCGGCGACCATCGGGGTGATGAGCGGCGGCCGCTTCAGCCTGGCGATCGGCGCCGGCGAGCGGCTGAACGAGCACGTCACCGGCGCGCGCTGGCCCTCCATCCCCGAACGGCACGAGATGCTGGAGGAGGCGATCGACATCTTCCGCACGCTGTGGAGCGGCGGCGCCCACACGATCCGCGGCAAGCATTTCACCGTCGATCACGCCCGCCTCTACGACCTGCCGGACAGGCCGATCACGATCACCGTCGGCGTCAGCGGGCCCCAGTCGGTGGCGCTGGCCGCCGAAAAGGCCGACGGCATGATGGCCACGGAAGCCGATCCGAAGCTGGTCCAGGACTACCTCGCCAAGGCCGCCAGGCCGGGACCGCGCTACGGCGAGGTCGGCCTGGCCTACGCCGAGACCGAGACGGCGGCGCTGGAACTGCTGCGCGACCGCTCCCGCTTCGGCGCCTTCGGCTGGAGCGTGATGAGCGAACTGCCGACCGTCGAGGGCTTCGAGGCGGCCTCGCAGTTCGTCCGGCCCGAGGACCTCAAGGAGTCCGCTGGCCTCGGTCCCGACCCGGAAAGCCACCTGAAGGCGATCCGCAAATATGCCGACGCCGGCTTCGACCACATCGTCCTCCTGGGCGTCGGCGACGAGCAGGAGAAATTCATCGACTTCTTCGCGCGCGAGCTGAAGCCCAGGCTGGGCTAGAGCCAGATCAGGCGGAACCGTAGGGCCGACGGAGGACTTCTTGCGTCGGCGGACGACGCGTGCCGCCCCATGCTCGCCCGGCGGCGGGCGGCCGCCATCGAGGAGCGTTCATGGGCGAGGCCAAGAACCGCGGACGGGGCAGGTCGGCCCATATCCCGATCGGCTCCAGGCGGGCCGCCGACGCGGCATGAACCGCGCGGAACTCCATCCGCCCCGGGTCGTGCGGTGGCTGTGGCCGAGCCTGCTCCTGCTGGCGGTCGCAGGGGCCTTGCTGGCGGCGCACATCGCCGAGGAGATCGCGGAAGGCGACACCTTCCGCTCGGACCGCGCCATCCTGCTGGCTCTGCGCCGACCGGGCGACATCAGCCGGCCGATCGGGCCTGAGTGGCTGCTGCAGTCGGCCGTCGACATCAGTGCGCTGGGCGGCTTCACCCTGCTGTGGATCTTCGGCGCCGCCGGGATCGGCTATCTGGCGCTGCGGCGACGCCGCGCGGAAGCCGCCTGGCTGGGCGCCTCGCTCGTCGGCGCCTCGATCATCGACACCGTGCTGAAGAGCCTCTTCGACCGCGCCCGGCCGGACCCGTCCCTGCACCTGGCCTTCGTCGCCAACGCCAGCTTCCCCAGCGGCCACGCCATGATCTCGGCGGCCGTCTACCTCAGTCTCGGCCTGATGATTGCCGAGACGGATCCCCGCCTCCTCGGGCGGATCTGCCTGCTGGCCTTCATGTGCCTGATGGTCATCCTGATCGGCTGTACGCGGGTCTATCTCGGCGTGCACTGGCCGTCGGACGTGGTCGCCGGCTGGTGCCTCGGGACCGTCTGGGCGCTGATGGTGTTCGCCGCCATGCGCTGGCTCCGGCGCAACGGCCAAGCGGACGGCGACTGATCAGCTCGCGGCCCGCGCCGGCAGGAGCGACCCGGCGGCGACCTCCTCGAGGAGCTTGTAGAGCTTGGCCACTTCGATCGGCTTTCCGAGATGGCCGTCCATTCCGGCCGCCCAATAGTCTTCGATCTGATGCGTCATGACATTGGCCGAGAGGGCGACGACGGGGGTCCGCCCACGACCGGATTCGGCCTCATGGCGACGGATGGCCCGGGTCGCCTCGACTCCGCCCATCTCCGGCATCTGCACGTCCATGAGCACCAGGTCGAAGCTCGCCTCCCGGAACGCCTGCAGGGCTTCCAGGCCGTTCGAGACCACCCGCAGATCCAGATCCAGGGGCTGCAGCAGCGCGCGCAGGACCAGCTGGTTGGTGGGATTGTCCTCCGCCGCGAGAACACGGAGCGGCCGCTCGTTCTCCGGCGTCCACTGGCCGTCCGGGTAGGACGGCGCAGGGCCGCTGAGCTCAGGCGCGTCCTGCAGCGGCAGGATGAAGGTGAAGGCGGATCCCTCGCCGAGCGCGCTCTGCACGCGGAGCTCGCCGCCCATGAGATGGACCAAGTCGTAACAGATCGCCAGGCCCAGGCCCGAGCCTCCATAGCGCCGGGTGGTGGAGGCGTCGGCCTGGCTGAACTTCTGGAACAGGCGCGCGACCTGGTCCTGTCTCAGGCCGATCCCGGTGTCGATCACCGAGAAGGCGAGCCCGCCCTCGGCGGCGGCGGCATGAAGGCGCACGGTTCCCTGTTCGGTGAACTTCACGGCGTTGGAGATCAGGTTGGACAGCACCTGGCGGATGCGGAGCGCATCGCCCTTCCACCAGAGCGGGTCGCCGGCCTCGATCGTGAAGCCCAGCTGCAGGTCCTTGGCGGCGGCCAGCCCCTCGAAGGTCGCGCACACCGTGCGGCAGAGGTCATGAAGATTGAAAGCCGTCTGTTCGAGCTCCAGCTTTCCCGCCTGGATCTTCGACAGGTCCAGGACGTCGTTGAGCAGGGCGAGCAGGGTGGCGCCGGACTCCTGGATCACCGTGAGGCGTTCACGCTGCGGGGCGCTCAGATCGGCGGCGGACATGACGTGCGCCATGCCCAGGACGCCGTTCAAGGGCGTCCGGATTTCATGGCTGATGTTGGCGAGGAACTCCGATTTGGCGCGATTGGCGGCGTCGGCGTTTTCCCGCGCCACGCGCAGTTCGAAGGTCATCCGGTCCATGCGCCGCACCAGGACCGCCAGGAGCAGGGTGATCAACGCCGCCACCGCCAGGATCGTCCATTTGGCGTTCGCATAGACACCGACACCAGGCTGCTCAGGGGTCCAGACGAGGGCGCCGATCGGCGCGCCGTCGCTGCCTCGCACAGCGACCGATGGGCCGCTGGGCGGGACGGCCGCCACCAGGCGCGCGCGCCGCAGGCCATAGTCCGTATTCAGCGCCTCGAGGTACTTCGGCCCGATGCGAATGGCGGTGACGACTATCGGGTGGCGCGCGACCAGGCGCCCCTTGTAGCCGGGCTCCGGGACGACCGTGCTCGCCTGCGCCAGGTAGACGTCCCTGCCCACCCGGACGCCGGCGCCGGCCGCGGCGACCCGCGGGAAGCCCAGGCTCTGCGGGTTGGCGATGATCGTCGCGTGCTCGCGCGCCCGGACCTGGAGCAGGATGGGTCTGACCGCGCTGGCGAAGGACTCGAGCCGTTTCACCGGAACCCGCTGACCGCCCAGGGAGGCGTAGAAGGGGCGGTCCTGCGCGTCGAAGGCGATGGTCAGGTCGTGCTTCAGGTACTGGCTGTAATACTGGCCGAAGTTCACATCGAGCCATTCCCAGTCCGTCGGGCGAATGCTCTTTTCGTAGGCGTCGTTCCAGACGGTGGCGGAGGTCAGGTCCTCCAGCAGGGTCACCAGCCGCCGGTCCGCCGCGCGCTGGAGCAACTCCGTTTCCCGCGCCTGGGTGATGCGGTTGGTCGCCACCCCGGCGTAAACGATCAGGCTGGCGAAGCCGAGCATGATCATGGCGAAGGCGACGAGCGCCACCAGGATGACGGCGTGATGGCGCCAGAACCTCCGCGCACGCCGCACTCCGGCCGTGACGAACCAAGGCGCGGTCATCAGAAGCCGACCGCCAGGCCGGCCACCAGGGCGGCCGACCCGCCAGGCTCGTCGGCGTCCACATAGCTCAGCTCGGCGCGCACAGGGCCGAACGCGCGCGCGGCGCTGGCCGACCAGTCCCACTTGCCGCCGGGGGCGAACGCGCCGTCCTCGTAGCCGGATTGCACGGTCAGCTCGACGGGACCGGCCCGCCAGCCGACGGAGCCGTAGACGTAGGCGTTGTCCTTGTGGCCGAGCGCCGACTGCGACGGAGCGTAGGCGCCGCCGAGCGTGACCGTCGCGACGCCGATCGCCCTCGACAGAGAAATCGGCGCCTCGAGGTAGGACAGGTCCTCGGCGCGCGGATAGGCGTAGGCGGCGATCCCGAGATCGATATCCAGCCCGGCCGCCTGGAAGGCCCAGCCCAGGCTGACGTCGACCTCGACCCTGGCGCCGGAGGTGTCGCCCTCGCTGGCGTAGTCCTCGATCGTGGAGCCCCAGAGGTCGACATAGGCCCCGCCGGCGAAGGTCGCACGAGCGCCCGCCTGCAGCGCCGGCTTGCGATCGGACAGGCTGACGCCCCGGAACCGATAGTCGCTGACGACCCCGAGTTCGTAGTCCATCTGGATCGCGCGCGCCGTCGTCGCCTGCGCTTCCGGCGCAGCGATCGCAGCCGCCGCCGCAAACATGGGTGCGAGCATTCGGTCCCCCTTCGAGCGCGAGCTTTGTCCGCACAACCTTTGCTATTCGATTACGGTGAGGGCGGCGCCAGAGTCGCAGTCGGCGTCGCAGGGGTCCGCGCGCCGGCGATGTCCCGCCTTGCGAGTCGTTAGCGCTGGCGCCTGGGAGGGAGCCGATTAAGTTCCGCCGCCGATGAACACCCATCCCGCCCTGCCCGCCGAGGAGTCGGCGGCGCTGACCCGAGGGGTCACCCTGCTGTCGGTGGTCACCGCGGCCGTGCTGGTCGGGATGAAGCTCGCCGCCTGGCTGGCCTCGGGCTCGGTCGCCCTGATGGCCTCCCTGGCGGACTCCGGCCTCGACCTCATCGCCTCGCTGGCGACCTTCTTCGCCGTCCGCTACGCCGCCGCCCCGCCGGACGCCGAGCACCGCTTCGGCCATGGCAAGGCCGAGGCCTTCGCCAGCCTGTTTCAGGGCGGCCTGGTGTTCGCCTCGGCGGCCCTGATCGGCCGCGAGGCCGTCGTCGACCTGATGGCGCCGCATCCGCTGAAGGCCGAGGGCTGGGCGATCGGGGTGATGGCGATGTCCACCCTGCTGACCGGCGGGCTGATCGCCGCCCAGACCCGGGTGCTGCGCCGCACCGGCTCGGTCGCCGTCTCGGGCGATCGGGCCCACTACGCCTCCGACCTCGGGTCGAACCTGATCGCGCTCGTGGGCATCGCCGCCTCGGCCTGGTTCGGCGTGGGCGGCATGGACGCCCTGGCCGCCCTGCTGGTCGCCGGTGTGCTGCTCTGGGGCGCGATCGGCGTCTTCCGCCAGGCGGCCAACCAGCTGCTGGACCACGAGCTCAGCCCCGAAGCCCGGGGCCGCATCATCGAACTGGTCAGCCGCGATGCGCGGATCAAGGGGGTGCACCAGCTGCGCACCCGCGCCGCCGGCCCCTATGTCCACATGCAGATGCACATCGACCTCGACCCGGAGCTGACCCTGGCCGACGCCCACGTCGTGCTGGTGGACGCCGAGAAGCGGGTCCTGGAGGAGTTCCCCTCCGCCGACATCATCATCCATGCCGATCCGCGCGGCAAAGCCGAGCCTCACGGCGGAGCTTTCGCAGAAACCTCGCGGGCGCAGGCGTAAAGCTAACGGGGCCTTAAGAGGTCCTGCCTCATTTTGGGATCCAGAGGATTCGGGCCTGGAATCCACCGGCGGCCGCATCTACACCCCCCCAAGATGAGCGTCGAACGCACCCTTCACCACTTCCCGCTCGACCCCGCCTCGCGCCAGGTGCGCCTGGCGCTGGGCGAAAAGCGGCTGGCGTTCGGCGAGTTGGTGGTTCGCTACTGGGAGCGGCCGAAGTCGCTGACGGCGCTGAACCCTTCGGGCATGACGCCGGTGCTGGTCGAGACCGGCGGGCCTGAGACCCTGGTGCTGTGCGAAAGCCGGGCGATCCTGGACCATCTCGAGGAAGCCTATCCGGAGCCGGCGCTGATTGGCGTCGAGGCCGCCGAGCGGGCCGAGGTGCGCCGGCTGCTGCAGTGGTTCGACCGCAAGTTCGAGTTCGAAGTCGGCGGCTTCATCCTGCACGAGAAGATGGAGAAGCGGCTGCTCGGCCTGGGCGCGCCGGAGCTGGCCAACCTGCGCCAGGGGCGCGAAGGCCTGAAGAACCACCTCCACTACATGGACAGCCTGCTGCAGAGCCGCGAGTGGCTGGCGGGACGCCGGCTCTCCCTGGCGGATTTCGCCGCGGCGGCCCATCTGTCGGTCATCGACTATTTCGGCGACGTGCCCTGGAAGGACTTCGCCTCGGTGAAGACCTGGTACATGAAGCTGAAATCCCGCCCGGCCTTCCGGCCCATCCTGCTGGACCGCTGGCCCGGGCTGACGCCGGCCGGTCACTATGACGACCTCGACTTCTAAGCGGCCTGAAGACCAGATCCGCGCCGAGGCCCAGAGGCTCGGCTTCGACCTCTGCCGCTTCACCGACCTCGACCAGGCCTGGCCGGCCGCCGCGCGACTGGGCGAGTTCCTCGACGCCGGCCGACACGGCGACATGGGCTGGATGGCCGAGACCGCCGCGCGCCGCGCCCACCCGCAGGCCATGTGGCCGCAGGCCCGCTCGGCCATCGTTCTGGGCCTGAATTATGGCTCGGACGAAAATCCGCTCGCCGCGCTGGCCGACCCGACCCGCGGGGCGATCAGCGTCTACGCCCGGGGCGACGACTATCACGAGCTGATCAAGGGCCGGCTGAAGCAGCTGGGCGGCTGGCTCGGCGCGCGCTTCGGCGGCGAGCTGAAGGTCTTCGTCGACACCGCCCCGCTGATGGAGAAGCCGCTCGCCGAGCGGGCCGGCGTCGGCTGGCAGGGCCGCCACACCAATCTGGTCAGCCGCGAGTTCGGCTCCTGGCTGTTCCTGGGCGTGGTCCTGACGACGCTGGAACTCGCCCCCGACGCCGCCGAGCCGATGAACTGCGGCAGCTGCACGGCCTGCCTTTCGGCCTGCCCGACGGACGCCTTTCCCGCCCCCTTCCAGCTCGACGCCCGGCGCTGCATCTCCTACCTGACGATCGAGCTGAAGGGCCCGATCCCGCGCGAGTTCCGCACCGCGCTGGGCGCCCGCATCTACGGCTGCGACGACTGCCTGGCGGTCTGCCCGTGGAACAAGTTCGCCCAGGCCGGCCACGAACAGAAGCTGGCCGCCCGCGACGCCCTGCGCGCGCCGTCCCTGGCCGAACTCTCGCGCCTGGACGACCCGGCCTTCCGCGCCCTCTTCACCAAGAGCCCCGTCAAGCGCCTGGGCCGCGACCGCTTCGTCCGCAATGTGCTCTACGCGCTCGGCAACGCGGGCGAGCGCAACCTTGCGGCGGAGGCGCAGCGGCTGCTGGACGACCCGGCGCCAGTGGTGCGCGGCGCGGCGGTCTGGGCCCTGTCGCAGCTGCTGGACCCCGCGGAGTTCGCAGGGCTGCGGGCGGCGCGGATCGCGGGCGAGACAGACGCCGAGGTGCGCGCTGAGTGGGATGCGGCCCTGCCCGTTGACACCGAAGCGACCGCCTAAGAGTCGTATTGGACGGCTGCCGGCGCCAAACGCCCCCTCCGTCGGCTTCGCCGACACCTCCCCCGCGATGCGGTGGAGGATCTCGGCCGAAGATGCTCCACCGCTTGCGGGGGAGCTGTCGCATAGCGACTGAGGGGGCGTTCGGCCCGACGGCTATCCAGATGCCTGGTTCCTAGGCCTCGTCGTCGGAGCCGCGCGACTTCTTCTCGGCGCGTGCGGTCTGGCGTCTGGCCAGGCGGTCCTTCTGTTCCTGCCAGTAGGCGGCGCCCTCGTCGGGCTTGAACATGGTGCGCGGGGCGCCGGCCTTGTCGGCCACGGCGAAGACGTTGGCCTTGGCGTCATAGAAGAGGGTGTCGCCGTTGGGGCGGGCGAGGGTCTCGACCCCCTTGGGCGGATGTTCGACGAAGGCGTGCGCCTTGCGGACATAGTCGTCGAGGCTGCCCGCGCCGAACGCCTCGCCGTTGCGGTCAAAGGCGTTCTGGGCGCTCTCCTCGGCGGAATAGCGGCGGCTGGCGGCCCAAACGGGCTTGCCGTCCACCAGCCTCACCGGATCCGTGCGGTGATCGACCCTGGAGCCCTGGCCGGGCTCCGGCGGCGCTGTGGCCGTGGCCATCTGCGAGCCTGCGGCCTGTTTGCCCGCCACCGCGGAGGGACCGTTGTCGCACGCCGTCAACAGGGCGACGATCGCGCCTGCCGCCATCCACAGCGGCGCCCTTCTGATGCCAGCCATCTCCATCTCCTTGAAGCTACGCTGGAACAAAGAAGGAACAGAAAAACCCGCGGGAGTCGAGTCCCTATTGTTTCGCCCCGCCGGCGCCGGCGCGACCGGAGCGTCGCCGTTTGTCCCGCGCGACCTCTTGGCTTAAAGCTGCGGCCTCCGAGCGTTTGAGGGCGGGCTTTGGTCGAGAAGCGGATTCTCCTGATCGTCGGCGGCGGCATCGCCGCCTACAAGGCGCTCGAACTCGTCCGCCTGGCCCGCAAGGCCGGGCTGGCGGTGCGGCCGGTCCTGACCCAGGCCGGCGCCCAGTTCGTCACGCCCCTGTCGCTGTCGGCCCTGGCCGAGGACAAGGTCTATGCCGACATCTTCTCCCTGACCGACGAGGCCGAGATGGGCCATATCGAGCTGTCGCGCTCGGCCGACCTGGTGGTGGTGGCGCCGGCCACCGCCGACCTGATGGCCAAGGCCGCGGCGGGCCTGGCCAACGATCTCGCCAGCACGGCCCTGCTCGCCACCGACAAGCCGGTGCTGATGGCGCCGGCGATGAATGTGCGGATGTGGGAGCATCCCGCGACCCGCCGCAACCTCGAGACCCTGAAGGCCGACGGCGTGCTCTTCGTCGGCCCCGACGAGGGGCCGATGGCCTGCGGCGAATATGGCGAAGGCCGCATGGCCGAGCCCGCCGCCATCCTGGGCGCGATTCAGGCCGCGCTCGCGGTCGACGCCATCCGCCCGCTCGCCGGCAAGCACGCCGTCGTCACCGCGGGCCCCACCGCCGAGCCGATCGATCCGGTGCGGGTGATCACCAACCGCTCCTCCGGCAAGCAGGGCTTCGCCATCGCCAGCGCCCTGGCCGCCCTCGGCGCCGAGGTGACCCTGATCGCCGGCCCCGTGGCCCAGCCGACCCCGCCCGGGGTGAAACGGGTGGACGTCGAGACCGCCCTGGAGATGCTGACCGCCTGCGAGGCCGCCCTGCCCGCCGACGTGGCCGTCTGCGTCGCCGCCGTCGCCGACTGGCGGCCGCAGGCGCAAGGAACCCGCAAGATCAAGAAGGGCGAAGACGGCCCGCCGCCGATCGCCCTGGTCGAGAACCCCGACATCCTGGCCACCCTGTCCGCCTCTGCGCGCCGGCCGAAGCTGGTGGTCGGCTTCGCCGCCGAGACCAATGACGTCGAGGACCACGCCCGCGCCAAGCTGGCGCGAAAGGGCTGCGACTGGATCGTCGCCAACGACGTCAGCCTGCCCGGCGTGATGGGCGGCGACGACAACACCGTCGCCATCGTCAGCGCCAAGGGCGTCGAGCGCTGGGACCGTCTTTCCAAGGGCGCCGTCGCCCGCAAACTCGCCGAACGGATCGCCGAGGAGCTTTCGTGACACCTGTAATTCCGATCCAACGCCTGCCGCACGGCGCAGGCCTGCCGCTTCCCGCCTACGAGACCGCCCAGGCCGCCGGCATGGACCTGCGCGCCGCCGTGCCGGACGACGAACCCTTCGTGCTGAAGCCGGGATCGCGGCGCGCCGTGCCGACCGGCCTCGCCTTCGCCCTGCCGGCCGGCTTCGAAGGCCAGGTGCGGCCGCGCTCCGGCCTGGCGCTGAAGGCCGGCGTCACCTGCCTGAACACGCCCGGCGCCATCGACGCCGACTACCGTGGTTATAAGCGGAGAGCCTCTCGCGGGGCTTAGCAGGCCGGCCTTGGCTGGCGCATCGCCAACCAGGATTTGCCTTGGCAACTCTCGTCCATCCAGCACTCGGGTCCCTCGCTGGCTCTCCGGGCCAAGCGCTTGAGCATGTCCCCTTCCTGCTGTCGTTCGATCAAGCGTACCTTGACGAGCCAAGCGCCTACATTCGTGACCGTGCCTGCGGTCGTTGGCACCCGGCAGCGCGCAACGCGTCCGACTACTACCAAGGCTCGCGCCTGGCTGAGAACACCGTCACGGCGTACGCCACGGACCTGCAGAACTTCGTGAGCTTCCTTGAGGCCACCGGGTCTGACTGGCGCGCGGACGATGCGCATGGGCTGCTCGATGCCTACGACCGCGCGATGAGCAATGGAGCCTGGAGCGAGAAGGCGGGCTCAAGCCTTCCACAATAAACAGGCGGACGGCGATCGCGCTCGAGTTTCTCTGCTGGGCGGGCGACCGCGACCACCGACCACGGTTTGACCCAAAGTTCGCCCCGCGCCGACGCGCGCGCGCAGGAATCCGCGCCTACGGAGGACCTAACGAGCCGATCCACCGTCGCCGGCATCGCGCTAATCCGAAGAACTTGAGGCTGCCAAGCGATCACGAGATCGAGGTGTGGCTCGGTGATTTGAGGCGGCGCTCCGGTGCGACTATGGGCCTTGGCGGCGGCCTTTGTTCTTACGACCGGCTGTCGCTTAGAGGAAACCCTGTTGTTCCGGGCGGAGGATTTGCCCGACCCCAACGCACTCGATCCGCTCGGTCCCGCCAAGATGATCGTCAAATACGGCACGAAGGGCGGTCGGCGTGCAGAAGACCCTCACAAAATAGGCCGAAGCCGCACACTCCGCTTCGATCGAGAGTTCCTCGAGACACTGCATGATTATCGTAGGCTGCGCCGGCCGTTTGCGCTCGAAAGGTGGCGCGACAAGAATCCCAGCTTGCCAGCGCCTCCACAACTCTTCCTTTCCGAGCGGACTGGTGGCGTCTTTTCGAGAAGTAGCTTTTCCAAGGCGTGGACCGGTGGAACGGCGCTGCCGTTCCCAGGCTACACGCCGCACGTCGGCAGGCACGTCTTTGCCTGTCGGACCCTTCTCACGCTGCTTAAAGAGCAGATGTCCATGGCAGGCATCGGCAAGGAATTGCCGAAGTCGCTGATACCCCAGATGGGACTGGACTTGGTGCGCCTCTATCTCAGGCCCGTGATGGGGCACATCAGCGAGGAGACGACGGAACAGTATCTCTCGTGGGTCGCAGATCGTCTCTGGGTCGCGAGCTACCGATACGATTGGTCCGCAGCCCTGGAGAGCGAGGGGTGAGCCGCCGCCGTTTGCCGACCACCCTGAGCTTACCTGAGATGAGCTCGGCCCAAGGCGCGAGCGCGGATCCTTCAGGCCTGAAACTCGAGATTAGACCGTCCGGGCGTAAACCGTGGCGGCTGGATCTCAGCCTTTTCGCGACGGGCGATCCTCAGATTGACCTCTCACCTCGCCCGAAGCTGATAAGTTCACACCCTCCCTCGCCTTCCTCAGGCGCTTCGCCGATGAGGCTCGGGACGCTGACGACTTGGCCGAGGAATGGCGCGCGATCGACCGCTACCAGACGGCCTGGGCCGGGGCGCCCTATGCGCCGACCTTCGTGACGGTTGACGCGGTTGTCGTGCAAGCGGGCCATGTGCTGGGGATCCGGCGCAAACATGCCCCCGGGCGCGGCCGCCTGGCTCTACCAGGGGGCTTCGTCGAGCCGCACGAGCGGCTGGAAGACGCCGTCGCCCGCGAGCTCGCGGAGGAGACGCAGATCGCCCTCCCGGCTGCCGAGTTGAAGCGATTGATCAGCGCCCGCCAGGTATTCGACGATCCCAACCGCTCCGACCGTGGTCGCACCATCACCCACGGCTTCCTGATCGAGATCCCGGACCACGGAGGTGGCCTGACTGCCGTCGAGGCCAGCGACGACGCCGAGCACGCCTTCTGGACGCCAGTCGCCGATCTCAAGCCGGAGACCATGTTCGAAGACCACTGGGACATCGTCCAGGAGCTGCTCGGCGCGTCCAGAACGACCCACGCCAGGGCCTGAACCGAAGCGCCACTCACCATTCCGTTCACGGGGGACATCCATGACCGACCTGATCCTCAGCGCGATCCTCAACACCGACTCCTACAAGCACTCCCACTTCCTGCAGTATCCGCCGGGCACGACGCGGGTCAGCAGCTATGTCGAGGCGCGCAAGGGCGGCGACTTCCCGGAGGCTGTGGTCTTCGGATTGCAGGCCTTCCTGAAGGCCTATGTCACCAAGCCCGTGACGATGGCTGACGTCGATGAAGCCGCCGCCGTCGCCAAGGCGCACGGGATCCCGTTCAACCTGGCGGGATGGCGCCTGCTGGTGGAACGCCACGGCGGCCGACTGCCACTGGAGATCCGCGCCGTCGCCGAGGGGACGGTGCTGCCCGAGGGCCATGTGATGGCCGAGGTGGTCAACACCGATCCCGACTTCTTTTGGCTGACCTCGTTCATCGAAACCGCCCTCTTGCGCGCCATCTGGTATCCGACGACCGTCGCGACCATCTCCTGGCGCATCCGCAAGCTGATCGGCGGATATCTGGAGCGCACGGCGGACCCGGCCGCCGGGCCGGCGCTCAATTTCGCCCTGAACGATTTCGGCTCGCGCGGCGTGTCTTCGCTGGAGAGCGCGGCGCTGGGCGGGATGGCGCACCTGTTGTCCTTCGACGGCACGGACAATCTGGCCGGCGTCATCGCGGCGAGCCGCTTCTATGACGCCCCGATCACCGCTCTCTCGGTGCCGGCAGCCGAGCACTCCACCATCACCTCATGGGGCCCGGCGCAGGAGGCGGACGCCTATCGCAACATGATCGAGCAGTTCGCTCCAGCCTTCCCGATCATCGCCGTGGTGAGCGACTCCTACGACCTCGACCATGCGGTGAGGGCGCTCTGGGGCCGCGAGCTGAAGCCGATCGTCGACGCCTCCGGCTCGCGATTGGTGGTGCGGCCGGACTCCGGCGATCCGACGGAGATCGTGCATTCGACGATCGAAGCCCTGATGGACGCCTACGGCGCGACGATCAACGGCAAGGGCTTCCGGGTCCTGCCCGACCACGTGCGGGTGATCCAGGGCGACGGGGTGGAAGAAGCCTCGATCGGCCAGATCTTGGAGCGGCTGGAACATGCCGGGATCTCGGCGGAAAACGTGGTGTTCGGCATGGGCGGCGGCCTCCTGCAGAAGTGCAACCGCGACACTCTGCGGTTCGCCATGAAATGCTCGGCCGCCGAAATCGACGGCGCGTGGACCGACGTGCAGAAGCGGCCGGCCACTGACCTCAGCAAGGCCTCAAAGGCCGGACGGTTGTCGTTGGTTCGGAGCGAGGACGGCGCCTTCGAGACGGTTCGCACCGACCAGCTGCGCGGCCGCACGGACCTGCTGGATCCGGTGTTCCGCGACGGCGAGATCCTCTGCGTCCAGGTTTTTGGCGAGGTGCAAGCTCGGGTGCGCGGCTCTGTTTGAGCCGGGCCCCGACCTTTCGGTATTACCTCCCTGGGCATCGAACCGCGAAGTCCGGGGAGACAGCCGCGTTTCTGGCGAGCATGAAAGGGTCAAAAGCGCCAGTAGCGGACTCTGACGCCGCTCCGGGAACCGGACATTCGCTGGGCGGCCTCAACGGGCGCCGTGCTAGATTAACCCATGAGCGAACAGGAAAAGGCCGCCGAACTGGCCAAGCTGCGCGACCAGCTGGCGGATCTGGCAACTGGAGCCGTCTCGCACAGCCACGGCCCAGACGCGCCGCATTACAATGAGCGGGAGATCGCGCGGGTCAGAGCACGTGTCGCTGAGCTGGAAGCAGACCTCGGTATCTGAGATCATCTCCGGGCACTTTCGCAGCGCAGTCACCGAAGGCAGGGCAGCGGGACGGGCTCGAGCTTGGCAAGACACATGCCACAATGCAGCGCTTTCACACCCATACGCGTCCACTATCTTGGAGCCTGATGCAGCCGCTTACATCCAAATCACCCGTGCCATCGCCGATCCGCAAGGCGATCGTGCTCCAGGTGCGCCAGCTCGTCGGCGGCACGGGCGACGACACGATTGAGCGCAATCGGCAGGACACAGGCTTCTTCGGTCCCGAAAGCGCGTGCTGGAAGGTGCACGGCGACTTCGCGAGCATGATGGTCGGCGGGATCACCGCCCTGCTCGTCCAGATGCTGCACCCCGGCGCGCTCGCGGGCGTGTGGGACCATTCCGACTTTCGGCGCGACATGACCGGACGCCTGAAGCGCACCGCGCAATTCATCGCTGGCACCACCTATGGCGACCAAGCCGAAGCCCAGGCCTTCATCGACCGCGTTCGCAGCGTGCATGCAAGGGTGGTCGGGACCTTGCCCGAGGGCACGCGCTATTCCGCTGACGACCCTGATCTGCTGACCTGGGTGCACGTGGCGGAAGTCAGCTCGTTCCTGGCGGCCTATCTCCGCTACGTCGATCCGGATTTCCCGCCGAAGGCGCAGGACGCTTACTTCCGGGAGGCCGCCGAGATCGCCCGACGCCTGGGTGCGGAGGGCGTACCTGAAAGCCGCGCCGAGATCGCCGCCTACTTCCGCGCCGTTCGTCCAAGCTGCGCTACGACCACCGCACCCGCGAAGTGGCCCTGGCGCTGCTGTCTCAGAGCCCTCCCAGCGCGGCCGCGGCGCCTGCCATGTCGATCGCCTTCGATGCGGCCAAGGATCTGCTGCCCGACTGGGCCGCTGAGATGCACGGCTTTCGCCTGTCTGCGCCCCGCCGCGCGGCTGCGCGCTTCGGTGTTCGGGCGCTGGGGCGTACGCTGCGCTGGGCCCTGGTCAACAGCGCCGAGGCCCGCGCTCGACGGCGCGCCGACCAGTTGGCTCAGGAAGCCGCGCAAAGCGCGTCTGGCGCGGCGGCTTCCGCCCGCGACACCCGCATGCATTGTTCCAATTGATAAATACATTCTCGAGCGCCACCGGCTAACCTCCCGCCTCCTAAGCCAGCGCTTGTCGCGACAAGAGGATGGAGGGGTCGCGCCATGCGCGTCTTTCGGTTGCGATCTTACTCTCGCTATGGGCCGGCGCGGCCCAGGCCGAGACTTGGCGCATCCTGCACTGGGACAGGTTCAGCCTCATCGCGGTCGATACGGAGCACCGCCGCACGACAGGCCTCTCGAACCCGGCGCTCCCCGTTCTCGAACTCAAGCTCTACCCCAGCGCCGCCGACGCGGAGGCGCAGGTGGGCGAACAGGAAGTCGATTGCGCCGACCAGCGCGTGCGCACCCGCACCCGCCAGCAATTCTTCGGCGCAGATCAGCAGACCGGCGTGGACACGGAGATCCAGCCGTGGCGCGATCCCGGCGAGGAACGCGACCGGCTGCTGGTGCGCGCGCTCTGCAACCCGTCAGCTTGCCCCCTCGCCTATCCGCTATTCAACACCACGGGGCCATGGCCGCCCGGACTTGATATCCGGGTGGCGCGGGTTCCCGCTCGACCAGCCATACATGTCCCGAACCTTATCCATCCCAACGAGGCATTCGCGCGCGAGACGGGCGGTCGCGGTTTCGCCATCCGCGAGTTCGAAGACCGAGCGCCGAAGATCCGCTTTTGGGACAAGGCTCGTCTCATAGCTGCCGCGCCAGGACGCCGACGGCGTCTGCTCCGTCATGGCGTTCTCGATCGCGCGTCGCAGGACACTCTGGTTGAGCATCTTTGCGGACATGCTCGCTCGCGCGCCATCAATTTCCCGATCGTCGTACCGAGTCCCGACACGTCGTGCCGGTGGCTGCTAAGCGTGATCTCGCCGCGCGAGCGGTAGGAGCCGGAGATCTTCTCCTCGAAGATCCGCTCGCAATCGGCAGCGCACAACGTGCCGCGTTGGACGTCCAGCGTCTGGTCGTCCGTCGACACTCGAGCGTAGCCGATGATTATTTTGGAAATTTCGCAGATTCTAGTCGCGAGCCCTAGCTATTCTGCGGCAGACTTTTGCAACGAGGCCCTGCGACGGAAACGGCGCCGCCACCTTGGCTGTCGCAGGGGCGCGGATCTTCGCGCCCTCTTACCCCTGCGCACGACTGGCTAGCGCCAGGAGCAGGCCACGGGCGGCGCTCTCCTCGCTGCGACTAGGCGACACCTCTCATGGAACGGCGCAAACTAGGACGCCGCTGCCGTCATACCGAGCGCCCGCGCGACCGAGAACCACTTCGCCCTCGCGCAGGCGACCTCCAGAGGAGGGATAGGGCACGTCCACGACCGCAACATAGTCGCCGAGGCCCGTGCGGCGAACGAGGAAATAGGACGCATAGCTGGCGCTCTGGTGCATCCGGACAGCGTTACGGACGGTGTCGGGATTCAGACCGGACCGGCCGGACAGCCGGGCTGCGCGGCTGACGAGAATTCGCAGGGGTACGGGCTCCCAGATCTCATTGATCAGCCGCAGGGCCAGGGCGCGGGCCGAACCCGGGTGGCCGGGACAAGGGCGGCCATTCCAGATGAGATGCTGGTCCGCCGGCATGCGGGCCAAGGCGTCGGCGAGCACAGCATCGGGAAGCGGGTTTAGGATCGTCGTGCGGTATCTCGCCATGGGCTAGGCTCCTCAACTATGACCAAGGGCGGTGAACGCCGCGGACAGCGGCAAATCCCGGGAGGAGCGGCCGAGGTGCGCCCGATAGACCCCGGGATCGAAGCGCCATCGCTTCTGGCCGGCGTCCCAATAACTCAGGTCGTCCGGGGTGATCGCAAAGCTCAGGTCGCGCTGCTCGCCCGGCTCGAGATACAGGCGCTGAAATCCCTTGAGCTGCCGCAGGGGCTCCCCCGTAGATCTCGGGGTCTCCAGATAGAGCTGCACGACCTCCGCCCCGGCCCTCGCGCCGGCATTTCGGATGCTGCAGGTCGCCCGCCAACCCTCCCCGTCCCTACCGACCGCCAGATCGCTCAGGACGAACCGGGTGTAGGAAAGCCCGTGCCCGAACGGAAAGAGCGGCTCGATCTCCTTGGCGTCATACCAGCGATAGCCGACCAACAGGTCCTCGCCGTACTCCGCCTCCAGGCCGCCCAGGTAGTATTTGTAGGTCGGATTGTCCTCGAGCTTCTTCGGGAAGGTGACGGGCAGCTTGCCTGACGGATTGACCTTGCCCAGCAGGACGTTGGCCAGCGCATGCCCGGTCTCGCCGCCCAGGAACCAGGCCGCGACGATCGCCGGAACCTTGTCGACCCACGGCATCTCGACCGGGCCGCCCATGTTCAGCACGACGATGGTGCGGGGGTTCGCCGCCGCCACCGCCTCGATCAACGCGTCCTGCTCGCCGAACAGCTTCAGGTCCGGCCGATCGGCGGTCTCGCTCTCCGACGTCGTCGAGCTGCCGGCGAAGACGATGGCCGCGTCGGCGCCGCGCGCGGCGGCGGCGGCTTCAGCGATCGAGCCCGCCGGCGACTGCACGCCCAGGCGATAGGCCACGTACTTCTGCCCGGCCGGCAGGAAGTCCATCCGGAAGGCGTAGGGCCGCCCGGCTTCGAGGAAGACCTTGGCGTAGCGCGCCCGCCACTCGAGCATGTCGTACAGCGGCGGCGACTCGTCGGCCATCGACGGACTGATGATCGGCTTGCCGTCGAGCCACACCGTGGTGGTTCCATGGTCGCACAGGCTGAACAGGTGTTCGCCGCTCGCCGAAGGCCAGAAGTATCCGGTCCACTGCATGGCGAGCTTATGCTGCGGGTCCGGCGCGAGCTCGTGACCGAAGTAGAACCGCATAAAGACGTCGTCGGTCCGGGTCTCGGCCGCAGCGCCCTCGATCGCCCCGTGCGTCCAGTATCGCCGGGTGAGCCCCCGGTCGGACCGCTTGCGGGAGGTCGAGAAGAGACGCGGATCGGCGACCGGTGGAAAGCGGTCGTTGAGGACGCCGTTGCTGAAGAGGACCTCCACGCCCTTCGGCAGGGCCGCCTTCAGCCCCTCGAGCGGCGTCACCACCCGGATCGGCGTCACCTCCGAGCTGCCCCCGCCCTGGATGACCCGCGCGTCGGCGTTCGGACCGATGACCGCCACGCTTCGCAGCCGGGCAGGAACCAGCGGAAGCGCCGCCCCGTCGTTCTTCAGCAGCGTCACGGCGGCCTCGGCGGCGGCCAGGGACACTGCGCGGTGCTCAGGCGAGTCGATGACGGCGAGCGGGGTCTTGCTCCGTCCGTCCATCGCGCCGGTGCGCACGATCATGCGCAGCATTCGGCCGGCCGCCTCGTCGAGCACGTCGCCGCCGACCTCGCCGCTCTCGACGCTCTTCACCAGGGCCTCGCCGAAGAAGATCCCCGGCCCGGGCATCTCCAGGTCGAGACCGGCCGTGATCGCCGGCGCAGTCGAATGCGTGGCCCCCCAGTCGGAGAGAACCACGCCCTTGAACCCCCACTCCCCCTTCAGCACGTCGCGCAGCAGCCAGCGGTTCTCCGAGGCGAAGACGCCGTTGACGCGATTGTAGGCCGTCATCAGCAGCCCCGGATCGGCCTCGGTCACGACGGCGCGGAAGCCGGGCAGGTAGATCTCCCGCAGCGCCCGCTCCGAGACGTTGGCGCTCACCCGCCGGCGCTCGTGCTCCTGGTTGTTCGCCGCGAAATGCTTCGGCGTCGCCAGGACCCCCACCGCCTGCAGGCCCTTCGTCCAGGCCGTCGCGATCCGGCCGGTGAGGTGCGGATCCTCGGAGAAGTATTCGAAGTTGCGGCCGCCGAGCGGCACGCGCTGGATGTTCATGGCCGGGCCGAGGACGATGGAATAGTCGTAGGCTAGGGCTTCGCGGCCGATCGCGCCGGCCACCCGGGCGCCCAGCTCGGGATCCCAGGTCGCCGCCATGGCGACGCTGGCGGGGAAGACGGTGGCCGGCCAGGTCTCGTTGGCGCGAATTCCGTTCGGTCCGTCAGCCATGCGGATAGACGGGACGCCGAGCCTGGGAATGGCGGCGGTGGCGAAGCGGGTCGCGCCAGACAGCAACGAGACCTTTTCCGCGACGGTCATCTGAGCCAGCAGATCCCGCACCCGGGCGTCGATGTCGCCCTTGGGACCTGGTCCGATCGGGGCCGCGCGCGCAGGCCGCAAGCCCAGCGCGCCCCAGGCCGCCAGAGCGCCCTTCAGCATGGTCCGGCGGCGCAACACGGCCGACGCCTGCGGCCTGAACCCTGAACGCGTCATCGTCACTTCCCGAATGAATACAGATTGATCGTAGACCGGACGATCCCTCCAGGCGGGCTTCCGCCCGCCCTGGAGGTCGACAGCGCTCGGCTCAGAACCGGACGCCGGCCCGCATGCCGAACAGACGCGGTTCGGAGACGTAGATGCGGCCCGACTGGTAGCCGCTGAAGACGATGTTGTTCTCGATGTTCTTCACGAAGCCCTCGACGTACCACTTGTCTTCGGGCGCGGCGTAGGTGACGACCGCGTTGCTCTTCCAATAGGACGGCTGCCGGAACTGCGCCGGAATATTGAAGTCCGTGTTGAAGTAGGAGCTGCTGAAGCGGGTGTCGGCGTGGGCGGTGATCTTCGCCCCGGAGCCAAGCGGGAATGTCCGCGTGTAGCCGGCGACGACGACCGTGGACGGCGAATTGTCGAGGTCGGCGCTGGCGTAGTCGGCGGTGAGCCTGGGGCGGTATCTTACATAGTGGGCGTCCAGCAGGGCGATCGACAGGTCGAAGCGGTCGTTCCTGCCCGGCGTGAAGACAGCCTCGATCTCCGCGCCCTTCACGCGCGCCTTGCCGGCGTTGAGCGTCAGCTGGCCGGGAGGGGCCGGCGGCTCCTGCTGGCTGTTCAGCTGGAGGTTGGTGTAGTCGTAGAAGAAGGCCGTCAGGTTGAGGCTGAGCATGCCGTCGAAATAGCGACCCTTCAGTCCCGCCTCGTACGCGGTCAGTTCTTCCGGACTGTAGAACAGGCGGCTGTCGACGGTCGGTGTGACGCAGCCGGCGGAGCCGGCCATGCAGCCGTCGTTGAAGCCCCCGGCCTTGTAGCCGGTCGAAACGCTGCCATAGGCCATGATCCGGTCGGTCAGGTCGTAGTCGGCGCCCACCTTCCAGGTCACCTTCGAGAAGGTCTTGCGGGCGTTCTGGAGGGTGAGAACGGTGTAGAGCGTCGGATCGATGACCGTCGAGCCGTTCTGACCGATGATCACGCCCTCCCTGGATTTCAGATCGCGCGAATAGCGCAGGCCGCCGGTCAGCCTCAGCTTCGGGGTGACGTGGTAGGTGGCCTGGCCGAAGGCCGCCTTGGATTCGGCGACCACCTCCGGATAGAGGAAGGCGAAGATCGAATAGCCCGAGAAGTTTGTAAGGATGTTCTCGGAGTCCTCGGTCTTTTCCTTGAAGTAGTAGAGGCCGACGACCGCATCGAGCGGGCCGCCCTTCTTCGTCGCCGCCCGGAATTCGTGAGACTGCGCCTTCGTCGTCCCCGTCACCACATTGTCCGGGAAGCTGGCGGACTTGGGGAAGGCCTGGACCTGCAGGTTGTAGCGGTCGAACACCCGGTATGAACCCAGGTAGGTGAGCGCGACCGGCCCCAGCTCGTAGTTGAGCTCTCCGGTGATGCTGTAGATCTTGTTGTCCTGCTTCTGGTCGCTGAAGAAGGGGTAGCGGACCGTGCGAAGCGCCTTCGAACTCCCGCCGACATAGGTCGGGTTGGTCGAAAGCACGTCGGTAAAGAAGTCCTGCGCCCGCACGGGCATCGGCCCGGCGCCCCCCTGGTGCGCGTAGTCGCCGACGACCAGCAGGCTGCCCTGCTCCTGGCTTCCGAACTTCCAGAGCACGCTGCCCCGGACCGCGGTCTCGTCCTGGTCGACGCCGAGGCTTCGATCCACGCCTGGCGGATTGACCAGGTAGCTGTCGTGCTTGTTGTAGGCGGCGGCCAGACGGACCGCGACCGTCTCGGACGCGGGAATGTTGACCATCACGTCCGCGCGCCGGGTGTCGTAGTTGCCCACTTCGCCGTTCACGGAGCCTTCGAAGTCGAACTTCGGGCGGTTGGTGATCACATTGACCACGCCCGCGGTCGCGTTGCGGCCGTAGAGCGTGCCCTGCGGCCCGCGGAGGACTTCGACGCGCTCGAGATCGAAGAAGGATCCGGAGAGCGACTGCTGCCGCGCCAGATAGACGCCGTTCAAGAGAAAGGCCGCGGAAGGATCGCCCTTCTCCGTCCCGTCAGGACTGGAGACGCCGCGGATGGTGATCTGAACGCCGGCGGCCTGGGTGATCTGTGCAGAAGGCACGAGATTGCTGATCGAGAGCGGATTGACGACGCCCGCGGCCTTCAGCGTCTCTCCCGTCATGGCGCTGACCGCCAGCGCCGTCTTCGAGAGCGGCTCCGGCCGCTTCTGGGCGGTCACCACGATCTCATCCACCATCGACGGGTCTGCGGACGGAGTTGTCTGCGCCAGCGCCGAGGTGGAGACGGCGACAGACGACGCCAGCACGCTTCCACACAGAAGAGCATCAATGAACTTCATAGTCTTGTCCCCCGTTCGCCATCCAACATGGCCGTTTTCGCAGTCTTGATTTCCCCAAGGCTGCGGCCCGCAAAGCCCCCGCGACCGAGCGCGCCGTGTCGACGAGACGCCTGCGCCAGGTCTCCCTTGCCGCTGTCCGGCGCCGGCAGGTCGGGCAGGCGACGTCGCGTCCTGTCCGAGCCATGCTCCGCCGCCTGACAGCCGCCCTGAGGCCGCAACTTAGTTTAAGCTTGAAGCATTATATGCCAGAGGATATCTCTTGCCGCAAGAGCCGCCGGCATGAGGGAATCGTCCGTATGAGCCAGATCGTCGACCCCACCGGATCCGCCTTCGGCCTCGGCGACCGGTTCCCGCCGCAGAGCCGCAAGGTCGCGGTCCTGCTCGAACGCCAGGCCCAGACGTTCGGCGACAAGCCGCTGCTGGTGATCGACGAACAGGGCTACAGCTGCGACGAAATCCGCCGGCGGGCCGGCGAGACGGCCGGCGCGCTGCAGGCTGCAGGCGTCGGCGCCGGCGACCGCGTCGCCATCCTGTGCGGCGCCCGCATCGAGTTCATCGACCTGTTCCTGGCCTGCAGCTGGCTTGGCGCCGTCGCGGTGCCTATCAACCGATCCTCCCGCGGGCCGCAGCTGCAGCACATCCTGAAAAGCAGCGGCGCACGCCTGTTGGCGATCGAGCCCGCCGCGGCCGAGGTGCTGCGCCACCTCGAACCCGACGACCTGCTGCTGAGCGACGTGTGGCTGCTGCCGGCCCAGGGCGCGCCGCCAGCGGACGCGCCGCCCGCGGGATGGCCGTGCCGTCCGGCGCCCCTGCGCGGTCCCTATGTCGCGCCGGTGGACAGTTCGCCCGCGGACACCTGCGCCATCATCTACACCTCGGGGACGACCGGCCCCTCGAAAGGCGTTTGCTGTCCGCATGCGCAGTTCTTCTGGTGGGGCGTCAATGCGATCGACATCCTCGAGATCGCGGCGGACGACGTTCTGCTCACGACCCTGCCGCTGTTCCACGTCAATGCGCTGGGCGCCTTCTTCCAAGCCCTGCTGGGCGGGGCCACTCTGGTGGTGCTCGACCGCTTCTCCGCGAGCGGCTTTACAGCCTCGCTACGCCGGCACGGCGCCACCCTCACCTATCTCCTGGGCGCCATGGTTCCGATCCTGCTGTCGACCCCGGAAGGCGAGGAGGACCGCGCGCACGGCGTGCGCCGGGCGCTGGCGCCGGGCGTGCCGGCCGGTTTTGGCGAGGCCTTCGCGCGTCGGTTCAGCGTCGGCCTGATCGACGGCTATGGCTCCACCGAGACCAACTTCGTGATCGGCGACAGCTTGGCCGACCAGGCGCCGGGCGCCATGGGCCGCGTACGCCCCGGCTATTCCGCCTGCGTGGTGGATACGGACGACAACCCGCTGCCGCCCGGGACGCCCGGCGAACTGGTGGTGCGCAGCGACATCCCGCACTCCATGGCGAGCGGATACTTCGGCATGCCGCAAGCGACCCTGGATAGTCGTCGCAATCTCTGGCTCCACACCGGCGATCGCGTCTATCAGGACGAAGACGGCCGCTTCTATTTCATGGACCGGCTGAAGGACGCCATCCGCCGTCGCGGCGAGAACATCTCGGCCTATGAGGTCGAGCAGGTGCTGCTGAGCCATCCGGCGGTCGCCAACGCCGCCGTCTTCCCGGTGGGCTCCGACCTCGCGGAAGACGAGGTGATGGCGGCGATCGTCCTGCGAGAGGCCGCCGCGGTCAGCCCCGAGGCGTTGCTCGACTTCTGCCAGCCGCGGATGACCTATTTCTCGGTTCCCCGCTACCTGCTGTTCACGGACGTCTTGCCGATGACCGACAACGGGAAGGTCCAGAAGTTCCGCCTGCGCGAACAGGGCGTCACCGCCGAGACCTGGGACCGCGACCGGGCCGGCTACACGGTCCGCAGGCCCGATCGGCCGGCGGGATGACCCGGGCGCGCGACTACGCTGGCGTCGCCGTGGCCTGCCCGGTGACCGTCCCCTACCAGCGGCGCAGCGAGCGCCCGGCGCACTGGTTCGTGGGTCGGGCCTTGCGCGGCCTGCTGGACAGCGCCGGCCTGGAGAAGTCGGAGGTGGATGGCCTGGCGGTTTCGTCCTTTACGCTCGCGCCCGACACCACCATCGCGCTCACCGAACACTTCGACATGTCGCCGCGGTGGATCGAATGGCTGCCGAACGGCGGTGCCAGCGGGGTGATGGCGCTGCGCCGGGCCGCCCGGGCGGTGCAGGACGGCGACGCCAGCATCGTGGCCTGCATCGGCGCAGACACCGCCGGGACGACGAGCTTCGCCGACCTGGTCCGCAACTTCAGCGACTTCTCTCGAACAGCCGTCTATCCCTACGGGGCCGCCGGTCCGAACGGCAGTTTCGCCCTGATCACCGACAACTACATGCGCCGCTTCGGCGCCGTGCGCGAAGACTTCGGCCGCGTCGCGCTCGCCCAGCGCGACAACGCCGCGGCCAATCCCAACGCCCTGCTGGGGCGCAAGCCGCTGACCATGGCCGACTATCTGGCCGCTCCGCCGGTCGCCGAGCCGATCCATCTGCTCGACTGCGTCATGCCCTGCGCCGGCGCCGAGGCCTTCCTGGTGATGGACGCCTATCGCGCCCGCGCGCTGGGCCTGCCGCACGCCGCGATCCGCGGGTCGATCGAACGCCACAACGCCTTCTTCGACGAGCCGGTCGCCGAGCGCGGCGGCTGGGCGATGGATCGCGGCCACCTCTACCGCCAGGCCGGCGTCGGGCCCTCCGAGATCGATTGTCTCGAGACCTACGACGACTATCCGGTGATCACCCTCATGCAGATCGAGGACCTGGGCTTCTGCGCCAAGGGCCAGGCGCCGGAGTTTGTCCGCAGCCGCAGCCTCACCGTCGACGGCGACTTCCCGCTGAACACCTGCGGCGGCCAGCTCTCCTGCGGCCAGGCCGGCGCGGCGGGAGGCTTCCTGCCGGTCGTCGAGGCGCTGCGCCAAGTCACCGGCCAGCCGCTGGGCGCCGCCGTCCCCGACGCCCGCCTGGCGCTCGCCAGCGGCTACGGGATGGTCACCTACGATCGCTGCCTCGCGTCGGGCGCGGTCATCCTGGAGGGCGTGACGTGACGATCCTGATCCAGCGCTGCGACGACTGCGGCTCCCCCAACTACCCCGCCCGGGCGGTCTGCCGCGTCTGCCTGTCGGACAGGCTCACGGATCACGAGGACGCCGGCGACGGCGTGCTGCTGGCGACGAGCCTCGTCCACCGGTCGCTGGAGCCGGCCAACGCGCCCCATCTGCCGCTGCGGATCGGAGCCGTACGGCTCGCCAGCGGCCCGCATGTGGTGAGCTTCGTGGCGTCGGATTTGAGGGCGGGGGACCGCGTGCGCCTGGCCCCCGCCTCCAGCGCTATGGACGAAGCCCTCTGGGTCGCACGCAGAGCCTGAAGCTTCGGCTCAGACCGCCGTCTTGCCGTCGATCCGATCCCGGATCGCCTCGGGCCAGGCGATCGCCTTTCGCTTCTTGAGATCCGTGCAGACAATGACCAGTTCGCCCGCCAGCCGCTTGGCCCCGCCGCAGGTCATCTGATAGGCGATCGTGCAGCTGCTCCGGCCGAGCTCCCGCACCTCGAGCTCGACATCGAGCGTCTCGCCGAGAACTGAGGATGCGGCGAACTCACTGGTCACCCTGACCGCCGGCACGCCCACGCCTGCGACCAGGTGCAGGTCGGCGAAGCTCACACCAAGTCCGTCGGAGAACCAGTCTTCGACGGCGGTGTTCAGCATCTCGAAGTAGCGTGGATAGAAGACGATCCCCGCTGCATCGACGTCGCCGAACCGGACCTTGACCTGGGTGGTGTACGTCACGAACTCAATTCCTCGACCTGGCCGCCCTCAAGTCGACGCGACCTTGACCAAAACGATTGCTGCAGACCGGATTTGGGCTGGCGCGCGCCGGGCCCGACCTTGGCCCAACGTCCTGCGCCATCTCGATTGACGCCAATTCGCGCCCCGCCCGCCGCTTCTGGACGGCCCGTCTTCGAGACCGCCATTGGTTTATGCCTAAAATAATTTCATGCGGGGCGCAAGCCTAGCTTGGCCCGGCGCCGGTGGGCTCAATGAGCTCCGACGGTCGCGTGGATCGGCCGCCCAGGCGCCTCCCGAGGGACCAGGCGGATGGAGGCCGCTGCGGCGAGCGCGGCCAGGGCGAAGGCGGCGAAGTTGCAGGCGATGTCCAGCCGGGACTGGGCGATGAAGCCCCCGATCAGCGGCCCACAGACGGCGCCGAACCGCGAAACGCTGAGGCAGCAGCCCACCGCCGTGGCGCGGAGCTCGGGCGGGAAATAGCTGGCCAGGAAGCTGGTGACGATGACCGCCGCCGCGACCGAACCAACCCCGGCCGCCGCCACGATGGCGTAGGTGACCGGAAGCGGCCAGACGTGGGCCAGCAGCATGATGGCCGCAGCGCCGAAGGCGAAAGCCGCCGTGATCGTCCGCGCGCGCCCGAGCCTGTCCGCCAGGGCGCCTAGCAGGACGCCGCCGCCAGACGACGCCAGGGCGAACACCCCGAGGAACATGATGCTCGGCCCGAGCTCGTAGCCGGAGCTGCGCATGATCTGCGGCAGCCAGGTGTTGAGGCCGTAGACCAGGATCATGCCGAAGAAGGTCGCGAACCAGAAGCCGAGCGTCGCCCGCGCACGGCCGTGGGACAGCAGCTCGCCCAGGCCCGGCGAAATCGCCGGCGCTTCGAGCTGGACCGTCGAGGCGGTCGGCGGCGGGACGCCGAGCCTCGCGGCGAGCAGCTCGGCTTCGCGGGTCCGGCTCTTGTAGCGGAGAAAGGCGATCGACTCCGGAAGCCGCCAGGCCACGAGCGGAACGAAGGCGAGCGGCGCGGCGCCCAGACCGATGACCAGCCGCCAGCCGTGATCGGCCACCAGCAGGAACGAGGCTGCCGCCGAGGCGAAGATGCCGATCGAATAGCCGGTGTACATCAGGGCGAATTGCCGGTTCTCCCGGCCCGGCGGCGCATATTCGCAGGTGAGCGCCGCGGCGAGCGGCACGATCCCGCCGATGCCCACCCCGGCCAGACAACGCCAGAGCGCGAAGATCGCCGGCGTGGGCGCCAGCGCCGCGCAGCCGCTCGCCAGCGAGAAGAGCGTCAGGCAGGTGATGAAGGCCGGCTTGCGCCCATAGCGGTCGCCGACCACGCCGAACAGGTATCCGCCGAAGAACATGCCGACCAGCGCGGCGCTGGCGATCATCCCCGCCAGCGCCGGGGCAAGCCGCCAGGCCGGATCGGCCATCATCGACGGCAGGACCGCGCCCAGCGCCCCCATGTCGTAGCCCTCGGAGAACAGGGCGAACCAGCAGAGGCCGGTGACCAGCCGCGACGTGGCCGCAGCCGACGGCGCCCGCAACCGTCCCGTGATCGATCTGGCCTGCACCGTCATCTGCTCGTCCCCGATCGCTCGCCGTCCGTGAGCTCGCTCCACCTCGGCCGCACCATCTGGAAGGTGTCGGTCTGGCGGCTGTACCAGCCCGAGCCGTGCAGCCGGGCGATCAGCCGCATGGCGGGCGCATCGATGTGCAGCCGCCCGGCGTCGAGGATGAACTCGTCGCGGACATGGGCGTAGAGCACTTCGCCGATGACCGCGCATTGGCTGGGACCGGTCTCCAGGACATGCAGCGCGCGGCACTCGAAGCTCACCGGCGCCGTGCGGATGCGCGGCGGCGCGACCGTCACGCTCGGCGCGGCCTGGAGCCCTGCCAGCTGCAGCTCGTCGACCTCCGGGGGCGCGTCGATGCAGGTGAGGTTCATGGCCTCGCCGTGCGCCTCGTCCACCAGGTTGACGACGAATTCGCCGGTGGCGCGGATGTTCGCCGCAGTGTCCTTCAGCCCCCCCTCGCCGTTCGGGAGCAGGCCCAGCGCCACGGTCGGCGGGTCGTCGCCCAAAACGTTGAAGAAGCTGTAGGGGGCGGCGTTCGCCGCTCCGTCCGGAGCGCACGAGGTCACCCAGGCGATCGGCCGCGGCGTCACGCACGAGCTGAGGATCTTGTAGCGGCCGTCCTTGGGCAGGGTGCGGAGATCGAACTCCATGCGGCTCAGCCCTGCCATGCCACGGCCGACTTCGGGGTCTCGTCCACCAGGAGCCGGAAGACATCCGGCCGGGCGTAGTGGCCCACCACGTCGAAGTCGTACTTGCCGCGGGCGATCTCGCCGAGGTCGATGTCGGCATAGAGGATGGTCTCTCCGCCGAAGTCCGGCCCGGCGAGGATCTGCCCGGCCGGGCTGACCACCAGGCTCCCGCCGCGCATCAGCACGGTCTCGGGATCGTCGCCCAGGACGCAGTCGTAGTCGTCCGGATAGGCCCCGCGGGTGATGTGCTGGCAGGCGGAGAGGACGTAGCAGCGGCCTTCGAGCGCGATGTGCTGCATCGAGGACGCCCAGGTGTCGCGATCGTCGGCGGTCGGCGCGCAGTAGATGCTGACGCCCTTGTCGTACATCGCCAGCCTGAGCGCCGGCATATAGTTCTCCCAGCAGATCACCGCGCCGATCCGCCCGAGCGAGGTTTCGAACACCGGCAGCGTCGAGCCGTCGCCGAACCCCCAGATCAGCCGCTCCGAGCCGGTCGGCATCAGCTTGCGGTGCTTGCCGACCAGGCCCTGCGGCCCGTCGAAGAAGAGGGCCGTGCAGTAGAGGGTGCCGCCGCTGCGCTCCAGGGCGCCCATGACGACGAACAGCCCAGTCTCGCGCACCGCCTCGGCGATCAGCTCGACCTCGGGACCGTCCAGATCGATCGCCCCTTCGAAATAGCGTCGATAGGCGTCGCGCCCCTCGGGCTTGCGCAGGCCGACCGGCGCGCCGAACGAGGCGCCCTTGGGATAGCCGCCCAGGAAGACCTCGGGAAACACCGCCAGACGCGCCCCGGCCGCAGCCGCCTGGCGCACCAGCCCCGCCGCCTTTTCCGCCGCCGCCGCCGGATCGAAGGGGACCGACGCGGCCTGCACGACCGCCGCCTTGTAGCTCGCCATCACGCTGCTCCTGAAACGTGGATTCCGTTCTGCCCGGCATTGCCATCGGAGCGCAAGATGTTTTAAGCTTATAATATATTCCGAAGGCCCGGGCGCCCATGAACACCTACGATCAGCATCGCGAAGAGGCGCCGGGCCGGGCCAATGTGCGCGACACCGCCGAATTGGTGAACTTCTATCGCGACCTCGAGCAGCAGCACGCCGGCGCGCTCTGGACCGTGGCCAACAAGATCGAGCCCTGGGAGCCGCAGTCGACCTCCTCGCCCATGCTCTGGAGCTACCAGCGGCTGCGGCCGCACGTCCTGCGCGCCCTCGACCTGGTGACGCCTGAGCAGGCCGGGCGGCGGGTGGTCTATCTGGCCAACCCAGGCCGCGCCGACGTCACCGCCGCGGTGGGCTGGCTCTATTCCGGCATCCAGGTGATGGCGCCGGGGGAATGCGCCTCCAGCCACCGCCACTCGGCCTCGGCCCTGCGCTTCATCATGGAAGGCTCCGGAGCCTTCACCAACGTCGACGGCCACAAGATGACGTTGGGCCGCAACGACTTCGTGCTGACGCCGAACGGGACCTGGCACGAGCACGGCGTCGACGCCGGCGGCTCCATCTGCACCTGGCAGGACGGTCTCGACATTCCGCTGATGAATGCGCTGGAGGCCAACTTCTACGAGGTGCATCCCGACCTGCAGCAGGCGGTCGGCTATCCCGTCGACGACTCCACGGCGACCTGGGGCAACCCGGCCCTGAAGCCCGCCGGCGAGACCTGGTCGAAGCGCTATTCGCCGCTGCTGAAGTATGAATGGGCGCCGACCTACGAGGCCCTGACCCGGCTGGCGAAGGCCTCAGACGGCTCGCCGTTCGACGGGATCCACATGGACTACGTCAACCCCTACACCGGCGGCCCGCCGATGCTGACACTCGGCGCCTCGATCCAGTTGCTGCGGCCGGGCGAGCACACCAAGGCGCATCGCGAGGTCGGCAACTTCGTCTACCAGTGCGCCAAGGGCTGCGGCTATTCGATCGTCGGCGGCCAGCGACTCGACTGGAAGGAGCGCGACATCTTCGTCGTGCCCTCCTGGATGTGGCACGAGCACGCCAACGGCTCGGACCGCGATGACGCCTGCCTGTTCTCGTTCCACGACCTGCCGATGATGCGCGCGCTCGGCCTCTACCGGGTCGAAGGCCTCGCCGAAGGCGACGGCCATCAGCCGACGCCCGCCTGATCGCGCCCGCGGCCCTTCCCCCATGAAAGGATCTCCATGCGCCTTGTGACCTACCGCGCGACCGTCGAGGCTGCGAGCCGACTGGGCGTGCTGGCCGACGACCTCGTGATCGACGTCGAGCGGCTGGGCGCGCGCGCCGGCGTCGCCCTGCCCGACCGCATGCTCGACTTCATCGATCTCGGGCCGGTGGCTCTGGCCGAGCTCAGGGCGCTGTTGGAGGAGAGCAAGGCTCGCTGGCCGGTGGGCGGCGCCCTGCCCCTGCCGAACGTCAAGCTGCTCGCCCCGATCCCTCGCCCGCGCAAGAACATCTTCGGCATCGGGCTGAACTACATCGACCACGTGGCCGAGTCCGCAGCGGCGCTGGACACCTCGCCGGAGCTGCCGAAGCAGCCGGTGATCTTCTCCAAGCCGCCGACCACGGTGATCGGACCCGACGAGCCCATCCTGCACAAGGCCGACATCACCCAGCAGCTCGACTGGGAGGTGGAGCTCGGGGCGATCATCGGCGTGACCGCCCGGCGCGTCCCTCGTCAGGCGGCGCTCAAGCACGTCTTCGGCTATACGGTGCTGATCGACATGAGCGCGCGCGACAATCGCCGCGCCGGCCAGTGGATCTATTCCAAGGGCCAGGACAGCTACGCGCCTATGGGCCCCTGCATCGTCACCGCCGACGAGATCCCCGACCCGCAGACTCTAGACCTCTGGCTCACCGTCAACGGGGTCGAGAAGCAGCGGTCGAACACCAGCCACATGCTGTTCAAGGTGGACGAGCTGGTGTCCGACATCAGCCAGGGGATCACCCTCGAACCCGGCGACATCATCGCCACCGGCACGCCCGAAGGCGTCGGCGCCGGCCGCACCCCCCAGGAGTGGGTCTGGCCGGGCGACGTCATCGCGTGCGAAGTCGCCGGCATCGGCCGCCTGCGGCATCCCGTGGTGGCGGGCTGAGATGAAGCGGCGCCCTCCCCGCGAGGCGGAGGACGATCGCATATGAAAAATGTCCGTCATCCCGGACGGCCGAAGGCCGAGCCGGGATCCAGGGGCCGCCGCACTGCAGAACCCCCTGGGTCCCGGCTCTCCGCTTCGCTACGGCCGGGATGACGATCCGGTTTGAGCCCATATCGCGATAACCCTGCCTGAGAGGCTAGGCTCCGCTCCGTCACCCTTCCTCGTCGGCCGCCTCGGCCGCGATCGAGCTCTTCAGCTTCGCGAGCAGGCCGTAGAGCGCATCGAGATCCGCCCGCGTCATGCCGGCGAACATGCCGTGGATCCACGCGTGGTGCGCCTCGGCGAGCTCCGCGAAGTGCGTCCGTCCCTGCTCGGTCAGGGCGACGATGGAGGACCGACGGTCTTCGGCCGCCGGCCGGCTCGAAATCAGTCCCGCGCTCTCGAGCTGCCGAACCATGGTGGTGACATTGCCGTTGGACACCAGCAGCGCGCGGGAGAGCTCGCCCATGGTGACCCCGTCCGGGTGACGCTCCAGGGTGGCGAGCACGTCAAACCGCGGAAGCGTGGTGTCGAACTGTTCGATGAACCGTCGGCGAAGCCGCTTCTCCACCACGGTGGAACAGCTCAGCAGGCGCAGCCAGGCGCGGACCTCCATCCGGTTCGCCAGCGCTCCGTCGTGCTTCTCGCGAATGCGGGCGGTCATTGGCTGGCCTCCTTCACACCGGCGCCCTCCGGCGGAGCCGACAGCTTCAGCCGGAGGTTCCGTTCGAGCTGCATCTGCCCCAGCCTGTAGGCGGCGGGCGCCCCCGCTCCGCGGTAGCCTGCTTCCGCGGCGGCGCGCAAGGTCCAGGCAGGATCGACGAGGTGCGGCCGTCCGAGCGCAACGAGATCGGCCCGACCTGCCGCGAGGATCGAGTTCACCTGGTCCGCCTCGTAGATGTTGCCGACGGCGATGGTCGGGCGCCCGGCCTCGTTGCGGATCCGGTCGGAGAAAGGCGTCTGGAACATGCGACCATAGACCGGGCGCGCTTCGGGAACCGTCTCGCCGGCCGAGACGTCGATCAGGTCCGCGCCCGCCTGTCGAAACGCCATCGCGAACAGCACGGCCTCGGCGGGCGTGACCCCGGCCTCCCCCATCCAGTCGGTCGCCGAGATGCGCACCGAAAGCGGCCGGCCCTCGCCCCAGGCCTGGCGCACCGCACGCACCACGGCGAGCGGAAAGCGCAGCCGGTTCTCGATCGGTCCGCCGTAATCGTCGGCCCGCGCGTTCAGCAGCGGCGTCAGGAAGCTGGACAGCAGGAAACCGTGGCCCGCCTGGATCTCGATCATGTCGAAGCCAGCGTCACGGGCCCGATGGGTCGCCTGTACGAAGGCGGCCGTCACCTGCTCCATATCGGCTTCGGTCATCGCCGCCGGCGTCTGGCCGCCGGCGGCGTAGGGCTTGGCCGAGGCGGCGATCAGCGGCCAGCCTTCCGTCGGGAGGGGCTGGTCGGGACGGGCCGGGTCCGCCAGGGTCGCGCCGCGCGGTCCGGCATGCCCGAGTTGGACGCAGAGCTTGGCTGCGCTGTTGGCGTGGACGAAGTCGGCCAGCCGCCGCCAGGCCACGACCTGCGCATCGTTGTAAAGCCCCGGACAGGCGGGGGTGATGCGCCCGTCCGGAGCCACCGCCGTCATCTCGGTGATGATCAGCCCGGCCCCGCCGAGGGCGCGGGCGCCGTAGTGGACGAGGTGGAAGTCCGTCGGCGTCGCATCCTGCGCGCAGGCGTAGGTCAGCACCGGCGACACCACGATCCGGTTGGCGAGTTCGAGCCTGCGGATTTCATAGGGCGTGAACATCGGCGGCGTCGGCGCCGCGTCGTCCGCCACGCCGGAGCGGTTTGCGAACCATCCCTCGATCCGCGCCACCCAGTCAGGATCGCGCAGGCGAAGGTTCTCGTGGCTGACACGCTGCGAGCGGGTCAGCAGGGAATAGGCGAACTGCTCAGGCTCGAAACCGATGTAGCGGTCGACGGTCTCGAACCACTCGGTCGAATTGCGCGCGGAGTTCTGGATCTTGAGCACCTCGACGCGGCGCTCCTGCTCGTAGTCCGCCAGCGCCTGCGGCAGGACGTCCGGCTCTGACGATCCCGTCCGTGTGATCACTTCGGCCAGCTTGATCGCATCCTCCAGCGCCAGCTTGGTCCCGGAGCCGATCGAGAAATGCGCCGTGTGCGCCGCGTCGCCCAGCAGCACCACCTTGTCGAACGACCATGTCCCGCACAGCACCCGGCGGAAGTTGATCCAGGCGGCCGATCCGCGCAGGTGCGCCGCATTGGTCAGCAGCGGCTGGCCCTCCAGGTGGCGCGCGAAGATGCGCTCGCAGGCGGCGATCGTCTCCGCCTGGTCCATCTCGTCGAAGCCCAGCCCCGTCCAGGTCGCCTCGGAGCACTCGACGATGAAGGTGGAGGTGGAATCGTCGAACCGGTAGGCGTGGGCCCAGATCCAGCCGTGCGGCGTGGGCTCGAACAGGAAGGCGAAGGCGTCGAACAGGCGCGGGGTCCCAAGCCACATGAACTTGTTCGCCCGGGTCTGAATGTCGACGTCGAACCGGTCCTCATAGGCGGTGCGGATGCGGCTGTTGACGCCGTCGGCGGCGACGATCAGGTCGCGGTCGGCATAGGCCGAAAGATCGGCGTCGAACTCGGTCTCGAAGGTGAGCCGGACATCCAGCTCCCGCGCCCGGTCCTGCAGGATGTTCAAGAGCCGCTTGCGGCCGATGCCGATGAAGCCGTGGCCGCCGGATCGCTCGACGTGGTCGCCCACCACGACCTCGATGTCGTCCCAGTGCGCGAAGCTGGCCGCGATCCGCTCGGCGCTCACCGGATCGTTCCGGCTCAAATTCTCCAGCGTCTGGTCGGAGAAGACGACCCCCCAGCCGAAGGTGTCTCCTGCCTTGTTGCGCTCGATGACCTCGACCTCGCAGCCGGGGTCGCGCAGCTTCATCGAAATGGCGAAATAGAGCCCCGCAGGACCGCCTCCGAGACACGCAATCTGCATGGTCACCTCGCGCTGATTTAGTTTATGCTTAAAATATATAGGCGGCGCGCGCAACCCGTGGCGCGGCCTTCAGTCCCCGTCTTCCAGGTTTGCGTGGAGACGGTCGAGCAAGGTGATGAGCGTGTCGAATTCGCGCGCGCTGAGGCCGCTGACAACCCGGGCGTAGACCGGCGCCGTCGCCTGTCGGGCTTCGGCCAGCTTCGCCTCCCCGGCCGGCGTCAGCGACACCTCGGTCACGCGGGCGTCCTCGGCGCTGGGCGCCACGCTCACCAGCCCCGCCGAGGTCATGCGCTGGATGATCCGGGTCATGGTGGACAAGGGGATGACGGCGGCGTCGGCGATGTCGCGCACGCCGCGCGGCGACGCCTCGCCGAGGATCATCAGGACCCGCCAATAGGGAATGTCGATCCCGATCGCCCGCAGCCGCGCCTCGATGACGATGTTGTAGCGCCCGACCAGCCGATTGAGCAGGTAGAACGGGTACTTCTTGACCTGGAAGGCCGGGGTCCCGGGGTCGGCCAGAACGCGATTGTCCAAAAATCAGCCCCTCGAAGTTGTTGCGGAGGCGCCCGCACGATAACCGTCGCGGCCGCCGCCAAAAAGGTTGCACATACACGTTTTTGCATGCAGCCTCATACTCATCTGGCACGCCGCCCCATGAGGGACAACACCGCCCATGTCGACCGCCACCCTCTCCCATCTCGCGCTCGCCGTGGCGTCCGGTGCGATCCGCACCGTGGACCTCACCATGCCGCTGTCGCCGGAGACGCCCACCCTGGTGCTGCCGCCGCCGTTCGGCCAGACAGCGGCCTTTAAGGTGGAGGAGATCTCCCGCTACGATGAACGCGGCGTCGCCTGGTACTGGAACAATTTCACCGTCGGCGAACACACCGGCACCCACTTCGACGCGCCCATCCACTGGGTCACCGGCAAGGATCTCGCCGACAACACCGTCGACGCTATCCCGCCCAAGGACTTCATCGCGCCCGCTGTGGTGATCGACGTCTCGGCCAAGGCCGCCGCTGATCCCGACTACCTGCTGACCGTCGCCGACATCGAAGCCTGGGAAGCGGCGCACGGGCGAATTCCGCCGCGCGCCTGGGTGCTACTGCGCACCGACTGGTCGAAGCGGTCGGGCGAGGCCTATGTCAACCGGCGGGAGGACGGTGCGCATACGCCGGGCCCCTCGGTCGAGGCGGTGCGCTTCCTGGTCGAGACGCGCGACGCGCACGGGTTCGGAACCGAGACCATCGGCACGGACGCCGGCCAGGCGCACCTGCTGGACCCGGTCTACCCCGCCCACCACCTCTTCCATGGCGCCGGCCGCTATGGCCTGCAGTGCCTCGCCAACCTCGACCAGCTCCCGGCGACCGGGGCGGTGATCCTCGCCGCCCCGCTCAAGATCGCCGGCGGATCGGGCAGCCCGCTCCGCGTCCTGGCCCTCGTCGCGGCCCCCGTCGAGGACTGAGCGACATGGCCGAGCGGTCCTTCAAGAAGGAAGTCGAGAAGCTGCGCCTCGGCGATGGCGAGGTGTTCGAGGGCGAAGGCATATTGGCGGTCACCAAGGCGCTGCTGCAGGCCGGCGTCGCCTATGTCGGTGGCTACCAGGGCTCGCCGATCAGTCACCTGATGGACGTGTTCGCCGACGCCGACCCCCTGCTGCGCGAGTTGGGCGTCCACTTCGAGTCCAACGCGAGCGAAGCCAGCGCCGCGGCCATGCTGGCCGCCTCGGTGAACTATCCGCTGCGCGGCGCCGTCGCCTGGAAGTCGGTCGTCGGCACCAACGTCGCATCCGACGCCCTGTCCAATCTCGCCTCGGGCGGGGTGACGGGCGGCGCCCTCGTCATCATCGGCGAGGACTATGGCGAAGGCTCCTCGATCATGCAGGAGCGCACCCACGCCTTTGCGATGAAATCGCAGATGTGGTTGCTCGATCCGCGGCCCAACCTCACCAGCATCGTCAATCTGGTCGAGAAGGGCTTCGAGCTCTCCGAAGCCTCCAACACGCCGGTGATGGTCGAGCTGCGCGTGCGCGCCTGCCACGTCACCGGCGCCTTCACCGCCAAGGACAATCGGCGCCCGCCGCTCACGGTCGGCCAGGCCGCGTCCACTCCCCAGCGCGATCTGAGCCGGATCGTCCTGCCGCCGGCCAACTTCCTGCATGAGCACGAAAAGGTCGAAAAACGCTGGCCCGCGGCGCAGCGTTTCATCGCCGAGCATCGTCTGAACGAGTGGTTCGGTCCCGATACCCATGACGTCGGATTCATCGTCCAGGGCGGGCTCTACAACACGCTCAATCGCGCGCTCGAACTCGCCGGACTGTCGGACTCCTATGGCGCAGCCCAGATCCCGGTCTACTGCCTCAATGTCGCCTATCCGCTGATCCCCGACGAGGTGACCGCCTTCTGCGCCGGCAAGCGCGCGGTGCTGATCATCGAAGAAGGCCAGCCGGAGTTCCTCGAGCACGAGCTCAACACCCTGATGCGGCGCGCCGATCTGCAGACCCGCATCGTCGGCAAGGACATCCTGCCGCGCGCCGGGGAGTATACCGGCCAGGTGCTGCACGACGGCGTCGTCGCCTTCCTGCAGCAGTGGGCGCCGGAGCTCGCACCGCAGCACCCCTTGGCCCCTGTTCCGCCCGAGCCGGAGTTGCAAACCGCCGTCCCGCAGCGCCCGGCAGGCTTCTGCACTGGCTGCCCCGAGCGGCCGATCTTCGCAGCGATGAAGCTGGTCCAGAACGAAGGCGGCCCGCTGCACGTCGCCGGCGACATCGGCTGCCACATCTTCTCGACCCTGGCGCCGTTCCACATCGGCAACACGACCATGGGGTACGGCCTGGGCGCCGCCAGCGGCTCGGCGTTCAAGCCGGACGGCAAGCGCACCGTGGCGGTGATGGGCGACGGCGGCTTCTGGCACAATGGCCTGACGTCCGGCATCGGCAACGCCGTCTTCAACCAGGATGATGGCGTCACCATCATTGTCGACAACGGCTACTCGGCCGCCACCGGCGGACAGGACATCCTGTCCTCGCAGGCTGAGAACGCCACGCGCAAGACCAAGAACTCGATCGAGACCGCCGTGCGCGGCATGGGCGTGACCTGGACGCGGCGCCTGACCCGAACCTACGACGTCGCCCGGATGCGCGACATTCTGCGCGAGGCTCTGACGACCCCGACGACAGGTCCAAAGGTCATCATCGCGGAATCCGAGTGCATGCTGAACAAGCAGCGCCGCATCAAGCCGCTGATGGCCAAGGCGGCTAAGGAGGGGCGCCGGGTCGTTCAGGAGCGGTTTGGAGTGGATTCTGACACCTGCACAGGCGACCACGCCTGTATCCGGCTCTCCGGCTGCCCGTCGCTGACCATCAAGCCGAATCCAGATCCCCTTCGGGTCGATCCGGTGACCTATATCGACAACAGCTGCGTGGGCTGCGGCAATTGCGGCGAGGTCGCCCACGCCGCCGTACTCTGTCCGTCCTTCTACAAGGCCAGCGTCGTCACCAACCCGACCAGGTGGGAACAGATCCTCTCCAGGCTGCGCGGCGCCGTGATCACCGCCCTGCAAGCCTGGCAGGCGCGCAGCCTGGCCGCACGAGCCGCCTGGTGAACCCGCCCATGCCCCTCGATCGCGATCGCATCACCGTCGCCATCCTCGCTCTCGGCGGCCAAGGCGGCGGCGTGCTCGCCGAGTGGATCCGCGAGGTCGCAGCTGACAATGGCTACATCGCTCAGGCGACGTCCGTACCCGGCGTCGCCCAGCGCACCGGGTCCACCGTCTACTATATCGAGATGATCCGGCGGCCGGGTTCGGGCGCCAACCATCCCGACCCGGTCCTGGCCCTGACGCCCGTCCCCGGCGACGTCGACATCGTCGTCGCCTCGGAATTGATGGAAGGCGGCCGAGCGATGCTGCGGGGCTTCGTGACCGCCGATCGGACGACGCTGATCAGTTCAACCCACCGCATCTACGCCATCTCGGAAAAATCCGCCGCCGGCGACGGCGTCGGCTCCAGCGCGCGGATCATCGAAACCGCCCGCCGGCGCGCACGGCGCTTTGTCGGCTTCGACATGGAACAGGCCGCCAACCGCGCCGGCAGCGTCATCAGTTCGGTGATGCTGGGGGCCTTGGCCGGGAGCCGCGCCCTCCCCTTCGCGCCCGAGGCGTTCGAAGCCGCCATCCGCCAAGGCGGCAAGGCGGTTGAGGCCAATCTCAATGGCTTCGCCTCCGGCCTGGCGCAAGCACAGGACGCCGCCGAACCGGCCAGTGATCCAAGCGGGCCCTCCGAACCGACCACCCTGGTCGGACAGCGGTTGTTGGCGTCCGTTCGCTCGGCCCTGCGCGAGCCGGCCCATGCCGTCGCCATCGAGGGAGTGCGCCGGCTGATGGACTACCAGGACGCGGCGTACGCCGATCTCTATCTCAAGCGCCTGGCGCCGATCGCGGCCCTCGACGCCACGCCGGACGCTGCTCTTAGCGAAGCGACGGCGCGGTGGCTGGCGCTTTGGATGGCCTACGAGGACACCATTCGCGTCGCCGACCTGAAGATCCGGGCGACCCGCAGCGCACGCGTGGCGAACGACGTGCGCGTGAAGCCCGGCCAGGTGATGACCGTCACCGAATACATGCACCCACGTCTGCAGGAAGTTTGCGACGTTCTGCCGGCGCGGCTGGGCGCAGCGATCCTGCGCTCCAAGGCTTGGCGACGAGCGACGGCGCCGCTGTTCGCCAAGGGCCGATACGTGCGAAGCACAAGCCTTACCTGGTTCCTGGCCCTCGCCGCCGTGGCCGCCCTGCGGCCGATCCGGCGCGCCAGCCTGCGTTTCGCCGAAGAGCAGGCTCGCATCGACGCCTGGCTCACCGCGGTGGACGCCGCCGCCCAGACCGATCCGCCCCTGGCCCTGGAACTGGCCGCCGCCCCGCGCTTGATCAAGGGCTACAGCGACACCTTCGATCGCGGCCTGGCGCGGTTCCGGTCGATCATGCAGGCCGCCGAAGCCTTGCGCGGCGATCCCCTGGCGGCGGCCAAGATCCGCGCCCTGCGGGAAGCCGCCCTGGCCGACGACAGCGACGCTCCCAGCTCCACGTCTTCGCCTCTGACCATCGAGAGATCTCGTTTCAGCGATCAGGCGTCCGTGCGCTGGGGCCCCGCCGCCTGACCCTTGCCGCACCCCTGTAGGTCGGGTCGACATTCAGGATTCTCAGGCAGCTTGACGACTGAGTCATAGGACTCCGCTTTGGCAAGCCCGGGTTGTCAGCAAGGTGCTGTGAGTTCGTCCGGCGATGGGAGCGGATCGCGTCGATTCTGCGCGGCAAGATAGGGATCCCGGCCGCGGGAAGCGGAGAGGTCAAGTTGAGCCATGGCTCACCTCCCCGTGGCCCCAGCCCTAACTCACTCTAGCCCCGGCCCGCCGCGAGTGATCCGATGCGCCGACACCGGACATTCCCACCGCTCCAGGAACGCGACATTCCCGGACGTGGCCGAACCGCTCAAAGCGACCCCCTTGCGGACCTATTGATCGAGCGTTGGCATCGTAACGTGTTCGCATGGGCTCATGGATGGCTGGACCCGGCACCTGACGGGCGTAGCGGCTCAGGCTATACTCAAGGTTGCATCGCCACAATGGACGCACCGCACCATGCCCATCTATTGGAGTGAGTTCACCTGGGAGGCCTTCGCTACGCTCGCGACGGGCCTTGCGGCCGTAGGCGGAGCGACCTTTCTTGGCCTAAAGCAAGTTGGCATCTCTCTGAGCCCGCCTTCATGGAGGGAGGCGGATCGCTGGCTGGACGATGGATTTGAGCCACCATCACGGCCACCCCAGTCTTCTGATCCAATTAGGCCAGCCCGCGACCTCCGCAGCGCGACATGTGAGATTTGCGAGCCCGTGCGATGGAGAAGCTGGCGGGGCGCCGAAAGCGGACCTTGCGAAGGTCAGCTCAGAGTCAGCAATCGCCGGGGGCTTGCCTTCCTAGCCTCGAAGCTCTCCAGGGCGTACACACCCGGCCGTCAGAGAGGTGAGACATGACCGGGCATTCCGACGAGGCAAGCAAAGTTTTCTTCAAACGCTGGGCAGGAAATACTGACCTGGCGCTGCCGGCCTACGCCACGCCGGGCTCCGCAGGCTTCGACTTTGCAGCGGCCGTGGACGAGACAGTTGTGCTCAAACCCGGCGATCGTCGTCTTATCTCGACCGGGTTCAGTGCGGCCGTTCCGCCAGGGTACGAGCTGCAAGTCCGCCCTCGCTCTGGCTTAGCGGCCAAGCACGGCATTTCGATTGTGAATACGCCCGGCACAGTCGACGCGGACTACAGAGGTCTAATCTCGGTTTGCTTGATCAACCTTGGCGAGGAGGATTTCACCATCAGGCGTGGCGACCGGATCGCGCAGGGCATTGTCGCGCCAGCTCCGCAGTTCCGGCTTGTAGAAGTTGCTGAGCTCGACGAAACCAGCCGCGGCGATGGGGGTTTCGGCTCCACGGGCACCCGCTGAGCGGCGCAAAGGTTTTCCCTTCCCCCCGCCGCCCCCCATCCTTTTCCAAAGCCCGCGACGCGAGCCAGCCGATGGGCTGTCGTTGCGGGCTTTCAAGTCCACCTATTCAGCGGGACTTGACGGGTACGCCGAAGGCGACTGCCATCAAACCCCTTGTGGGTTCCACATGACCCAAACGAGGTGAAGGTGATCCTGATCAACCTCGGCGAAGAGGACTTCACCATCCGCCGCGGCGACCGCATCGCCCAGCTGGTGGTCGCCCCGGTGATCCAGGCCAGCTGGAGCGAGGTCGAGAGCCTCGAGGAGACCGCCCGCGGGGCGGGCGGGTTCGGGTCGACGGGGCACGGTTGAAGCCGAACGCCCCCTCCGTCTCGCTACGCGAGCCACCTCCCCCGCTGCGCGGTGGAGGATCTGGGCCGAAGATGCTCCACCGCTTGCGGGGGAGCTGTCAGCGAAGCTGACTGAGGGGGCGTTTCGGCGCTCCGGCTACCCCCGGAACCCCAACACGTCCTGCATGTCGTAGGCGGCCGGCGGTCGGCCGGCGACCCAGCGGGCGGCGGCGACGGCGCCCTTGGCGAACAGGCCGCGGTCGATGGCCGAGTGAGTGAGCGTCAGGATCTCCTCGTCCGAGCCGAAGATGACGCTGTGCTCGCCGATGATGCCGCCGGCGCGCACCACCGAGAAGCCGATCTCCCCCGCGGGCCTCGCCCCGGTGATCCCCTCGCGTCCGTGGCGAGCGACCGACGACAGCTCCACGCCGCGGCCGCGGGCCGCCGCCTCACCCAGCATCAGCGCCGTGCCCGACGGCGCATCGATCTTGCGGCGGTGGTGCGCCTCGAAGACCTCGATGTCGTAGTCGTCCGGCAGGGCGCGCGCCGCCTGTTCGACCAGCCCCATCAGCATGTTGACGCCCAGCGAGAAGTTGCCGGCGCGAACGATGGGGATCTTCCCGGCCGCCGCCGCGAGCCGCGCGATCTCGCTTTCGGCGAAGCCGGTCGAGCCGATGATCAGGGCCGGTCCGCCGCGCGCGGCGCAAGCCTCGGCCAGGGCCGTGGAGGCGGACGCCGTGGTGAAGTCGATCACCACCTCGGCGGCGGCCAGCGCCGCGTCCTGGTCGACGAGGTCCGGATCGCTCGCGCCTGGCCGGTCGAAGCGGGCGGCGAGCTGCAGGCGCGGGTCGGCCTGGACGACGGCGGCGACCGCCCGGCCCATCCGGCCCAGGGCGCCGGCGACGGCGATCTTCAGCGGCTCAGTCAAGGCGGGCCTCCCCAAGATTCCAACCCTGGCGCGCTCCAGGACGGCGAAACAGCGCCGTTAGTCTCGCGAGGGCGGCCTGCGGTCAAGGATTGCGGCCCAGGCCGCACCGCGCAAAGCCCCCGACCGACTTGATCGACAGAGCCGCTTGACGCGGCCCGACGGGAAGCGCGCGATGTCCTGCGGGCGCTGATTGCGCCCTCATAATAAGTGAAGGTTGTTCGGGCGGGTCCGGCTCTGTAGGTTCCGCCCTCTCATCGCCGCCTCGTCTCAAGGAACGCCGCTCATGAGCGACGCCGAAAAGCGCACTTTCACCGACGAGGAAGCTCTCAGCTTCCACCGGTATCCCACGCCTGGGAAGATCGCCATCGCCGCCACCAAACCGATGGCCACCCAACGGGACCTGAGCCTCGCCTATTCGCCGGGCGTGGCCGTACCGGTGCTGAAAATCGCCGAGGATCCGGAAGCCGCCTACGACTACACGTCCAAGGGCAACCTGGTGGCCGTGATCTCCAACGGCACCGCGATCCTGGGCCTGGGCAATCTGGGGGCTCTGGCCTCCAAGCCGGTGATGGAGGGCAAGAGCGTCCTCTTCAAACGCTTCGCCGACGTCGATTCGATCGACGTCGAGGTTTCGGCCACCGATCCCGACGAGATCATCACCGTCGTCAAGAACATCGGCGTCACCTACGGCGGCATCAACCTCGAGGACATCAAGAGCCCCGAATGCTTCCGCATCGAGACCGAGCTGCAGGAGCTGCTCGACATCCCGGTGTTCCATGACGACCAGCACGGCACGGCGATCATCTCCGCCGCCGGCCTGATCAACGCCTGCGAGATCACCGGCCGCGACATCGCCCAGATCAAGGTGGTGCTGAACGGCGCGGGCGCCGCGGGCATCGCCACCCTCGACCTGATCAAGGCGATGGGCGTGACCCCGAGCAACGTCATCGCCTGCGACTCCAAGGGCGTGATCTGGCGCGGTCGCCCCAACGACATGAACCAGTGGAAGAGCGCCCACGCGATCGAGACCGACACGCGCACCCTGGCCGAGGCCATGCAGGGCGCGGACGTCTTCATCGGCCTGTCGGTCAAGGGCGCGCTGACCCAGGACATGGTCAAGTCGATGGCGGCCAAGCCGATCATCTTCGCCATGGCCAACCCGGATCCGGAGATCACCCCGGAAGAGGTCTACGCCGTCCGTCCCGACGCCATCGTCGCCACCGGCCGCAGCGACTATCCGAACCAGGTCAACAACGTCCTGGGCTTCCCCTACATCTTCCGCGGCGCGCTAGACGTGCGGGCGCGGCGGGTGAACATGGAGATGAAGATCGCCTGCGCCAACGCCCTGGCGCAGCTGGCCCGCGAGGACGTGCCCGACGAGGTGGCCGCCGCCTACCACGGCGCCCAGCTGAAGTTCGGCCCCGAGTACATCATCCCCAGCCCGTTCGACCCGCGGCTGATCTCCTACATCCCGCCGTTCGTGGCCCAGGCGGCCATGGACACCGGCGTGGCGCGCAAGCCGATCGAGGACATGGACGCCTATCGCGCGTCGCTGGCCCAGCGGCTCGATCCGAGCGCGGCCTTCCTGCAGAAGCTGCAGGGCGCGGTGCAGGCCGGGCCCAAGAAGAAGATCGTCTTCGCCGAGGGCGAGGAGCCGAGCGTCATCCGCGCGGCCTACGCCTTCCAGTCCAGCGGCCTGGGCGACGCGGTGCTCGTCGGGCGCGAAGAGCTGGTCCACAGCAACATGCGGCTGGTCGGCCTCGACCCGACCGAGGTGACGCTCGAGATCATCAACGCCCGCGTGTCGCACTGGAACGAGGCCTTCGTCGAATCCCTCTACGAGCGGCTGCAGCGCGAGGGCTATCTGCGGCGCGACGTGCAGCGGCTGATCAACCAGGACCGCAATGTCTTCGCCGCCTCCATGGTGGCGGCCGGCCACGCCGACGGCATGGTGACCGGGGTCACGCGCGCCTTCGACCAGGTGCTGACCGAGGTGCTACAGGTCATCGACCCCGCGCCCGACGGCCGGGTCATGGGCATGAGCGTGGTGCTGGCCAAGGGGCGCACCCTGTTCATCGCCGACGCCAACGTCACCGAACTGCCCGACGCCGAGGAGCTGGTGGAAATCGCCCTGGAGGCGGCCCGCGCGGTGCGCAACCTGGGCTACACGCCCCGGGTGGCCTTCATGAGCTATTCGTCCTTCGGCAACCCGATGGGCGAGCGCTCCGAGCGGGTGCGCGAGGCCGTCGCCACCCTCGACGAGATGGAAGGGATCGACTTCGAGTACGAGGGCGAGATGCCGCCGGACCTGGCGCTGCTGCCCGAAGCGCGGGTCAACTATCCCTTCATGCGCCTGTCGGGCCCGGCCAACGTGCTGATCATGCCGGCGATCCACTCCGCCGCCATCTCCACCCAGCTGATCCAGGCGCTGGGCGGGGCGACCGTGATCGGCCCGATCCTGCTCGGCCTCGCCAAGCCGGTGCAGATCTGCCCGCTGTCGGCCTCGGTCTCCAAGATCCTGCAGATGGCCACCGTCTGCGCCCACGACGGCGACCTGGCGGTGGTGGAAGGGTAGGCGCCGAACGCCCCCTCCGTCTCGCTGCGCGAGCCACCTCCCCCGCTACGCGGTGGAGGATCTGGGCCCAAGATGCTCCACCGCGTAGCGGGGGAGCTGTCGCGAAGCGACTGAGGGGGCGTTCGGCTGCGCCGTCAGGGAACACCAGATGTCCGCCGAACTCAGCCTTGGCATCGACTTCGGCACGACCAACACCGTGCTGGCGCTGGCCGCCGCCGACGGTCCGGCCGAGCTGGTGCGCCTGGCGGCGCCGAACGGCGAGGTCGCCGCCTTCCGCTCGGCCCTGGGCTTCCAGGCGCCGCCGGAGCGGCCCAGCGAGCGGACCATCACCGCCGGACCCTGGGCCATCGAAGCCTATGCCGAGGACCCCGGCGAAGTCCGTTTCATCCAGTCGTTCAAGACCTTCGCCGCCTCCCAGAGCTTCAGCGAGACCCAGATCCTGGGCCGGCGCTATCGCTTCGAGGACCTGCTGTCGGCCTTTCTGCTCAAGGCGCGCGAACATGCCGGCGGCCAGCTGCCGGAGCCGAAGCGGATCATCGTCGGCCGCCCCGTGGTCTTCGCCGGCGCCTCGGCGAGCGAGGACCTGGCGCTCGAGCGCTACGAGACCGCCTTCCGCCGGCTGGGCTTCACCGACATCCGCTACGCCTTCGAGCCGGTGGGCGCGGCCTTCTTCTTCGCTCGCGAGCTTCAGGAGGACGCCACCGTCCTGGTCGGCGACTTTGGCGGCGGCACCTCGGACTTCTCGATCATAAGATTTGAGCGGGAGGGGGGCTCGATCCGCGCCCAGCCGCTCGGCCGGTCGGGCGTCGGGGTGGCCGGCGACGCCTTCGACTACCGGATCATCGACAACCTGGTCTCGCCCTCGCTCGGCAAGGGCTCCTCCTACGAGAGCTTCGGCAAGATCCTGCCGATCCCCAACCGCTACTACGCCGCCTTCGCCCGCTGGGACCAGCTGGCCCTGATGCGCGGCAGCCGGGACATGCGCGAGATCCGCGCCCTGGAGCGCGAGGCCGTCGAGCCCGAAAAGATCGGCCGGTTGATCGAGATCCTCGACGAGAACCTGGGCTACCAGCTCTACCGCGCCGTCTCGGAGCTGAAGATCGCCCTGTCGTCCGAGGAGACCCACGACTTCCGCTTCGAAGCCGGCGACATCTCGATCGGCCGCCAGGTGGCGCGGACCGAGTTCGAGGGCTGGATCTCCCCGGAGCTCGCGCTGATCGAACAGGCGGTCGATGCGGCCCTGGCCGACGCCGGGCTGACAGCCGACGGCGTCGACCGCGTCTTCCTCACCGGCGGCTCGTCGCTGACGCCGGCAGTCCGGCGGGTCTTCCACCGCCGCTTCCCTGCCGAGCGGATCGAGACCGGGGCGGAGCTGGAATCGATCGCCTCCGGCCTGGCTCTGATCGGGCGGGAAGAGAACCTGGAGCGGTGGACGGCGACGGCGTGAAGCGCTCCTCCGTGTACGGAGCTGTCCCCGTCCCATTATTTCCGTCATCCCGGACGGCCTGCAAGGCCGAGCCGGGACCCAGGGGGTTCTGCAGTGCGGCGGCCCCGGGTCCCGGCTCTCCGCTGCGCTCCGGCCGGGATGACGGTAGGAGGAATGCCGCGAGGAGGGGGCGTCCGGAGCCTACTTCGGCGCCTTCCGCAGCGTCGGGCTGTCCAGGTCCAGCTCGCTCGCCGGGATGACCTCCAGGTTCGGTCGCGCCGCCTTCAACGGCCCCACAAAGCTCTTGGCATCGCCGACCACCACCACGCTGGCGTTCGCCGGATCGAACATCTTGCCGGCGAAGCCCTGGACATCCGTCGCGCCGACCGCCTCGACCTTGGCCGTGTAGCGCGTCACCTCGTCGAGGGGGACGCCGTAGAGGGCGAAGTTGCCGAGGATGTCGGCCAGGCCGCCGGTGGTGGCGAGCTCGCGGCCGAAGCTGCCCACCAGCACCGACTTGCGGGCGGCGAGCTCGGCGGCGGTCGGCGGGGCGGCCGCCAGGCTCTTCATCTGTTCGTCGATCAGCGACAGCACCTGGGGCGCGGACTCGTTCTTGGTCTGGGCGCTGGCCCGGAAGAGGCCGGTGGTGCGGTTGGCCGACAGCCTGGACGAGGCGCCGTAGCTCAGGCCCCGCTTGACCCGGATCTCCCCGTTCAGCCGCGCCGAATAGCCGCCGCCCAGCACGGTGTTGGCGACCAGGCCGGTGTAATAGGCCGGGTCGGCGCGGGCGATGCCGGGCTTGACGACGTTGACCGACGCCTGGCCGGTCCCTGGCAGGTCGATGGCGATGGTCCGCGGCGCGAGCCTGGGCGTGATGACGGGCGCGGGCGGCAGCGGCGTCGCCGGTTTCGCCCAGTCGCCGAAGGTCTGCTCCGCCAGGGCGAAACCCTGGTCGGCGGTGATGTCGCCGGTCAGCACCAGGACGGCGTTGTCGGGGCGGAACCAGGTGTTGTGGATCGCCGCCAGATCGGCCGGCTTCAGCCTGGCGATCGAGTCCGGCGTGCCGACGGCGACATGGCCGAACGGAGTGCCGGCGAACACCACCGGGCCGGAAGCGTAGGAGGCGATCTCGCCGGGCTCCTGGTAGGCGACCTGCAGGCTGTCGAGCGCGAGCTGGCGCTGGCGCTCCAGCTCTTCGGGTTTGAAGGCCGGATTGCGCGCGACGTCGGCCATGATCGGCAGCGCCGCGTCCAGCTTGTCCGGCATGACGTTGAGGGTGACCGACGAGGCCTCCAGGCTGGCGCCGGCGCCGAGATTGGCGCCCAGCGCCTCGACCTGGCGGGCGATCTCCTGGGCCGAGCGGGTCATGGTGCCCTCGGTCAGCATGCCGGCGGTCATGCCGGCGGCGCCGGCCAGGCCCGGCGGATCGGCCCAGGCGCCGGTCTTGACGGTGAGATCGACGGTGACCAGCGGCAGGTCCGACGAGCGGGCGACGATCACCCGCAGGCCGTTGGCCAGGGTCCGTTCGGCCGGCGTCGGCAGGACCGGCTGGACGGGCGCGCCGAGCGGCGGCGGCGGCTGGCGCTTGTCCGGCGGGGCCAGGCTGAAGGCGGGGCCGGTATATTTGGCGACGGTCTTCGGCGGCGCGGGCTCGGCCGGCGGCGTCTGGCCCTTCGGCCGCTCGCTCTCGGAGCGGTAGCGGATCGTCATCCGCCGGTCGGGCGCGAGGTATTTCTGCGCCACCCGCTGGACGTCGGCGGCGGACACCGCCTGCAGGTCGGCGAGCTCGGTGTTGGCCTTGGCCGCGTCGCCCTGGATGCGCAGCGCATAGCCGAGCGCATAGCCGCGGCCGTCGATGGTCTCGCGCTCGCGCAGCTTGCCGGCGACCAGCTCGTTCTTGGCCTCCGCCAGCTCGGCGTCGCTGGGCGGGGCGACCCGCAGCCGCGCGACCTCGGCCAGCAGATCCGCCTCGCCCTCGGCCAGGGTGTGGCCCGAAGCCATCACCGCCCCGACCATGAAGCTGCCCGGCTGCTGCGGCAGGTCGGCGTTGGAGAAGATCTCGACGGCGACCTGCTTCTGGTAGACGAGGCTGTCATAGAGCCTCGACGACTTGCCGCCGGAGAGGATGGCGTCGAGCACCTTGAGCGCCGGGGCGTCGGGGTCGGACGCCTTGGGACCCAGCCAGGTGATGGCCAGCGCCGGCAGCGGCACGTTGGGACCATAGCCCTCGAAGACGCCCGGCCCGGTGCGCGCAGGCTCCACCGCGGTCACCTTCTGGATCGGCGCCTTCGGCGGCTTCAGGGGCGCCAGGTATTTGTCGATCCAGGCGTTGAGCTCGGCCTCGTCGAAATTGCCGACGACGATCAGGGCGGCGTTGTCGGGCCGGTAGTATTCCTGGTGGAAGGCGCGCACGTCGTCGATCGTGGCGGCGTCCAGGTCGGCGATCGAGCCGATCCCCGGCCGGTGATAGGGATGGGTCTTGTAGGTCGCTTCCGGCAGGTAGAGGGCGAAGAGCCGCCCATAGGGCGAGGCCAGCACGCGCTGGCGCAGCTCCTCCTTCACGACGTCGCGTTCGGACTTGAAGTTGGCCTCGTCGACGACCAGCGAGCCCATCCGCTGGGACTCCGCCCAGATCAGCCGCTGCAGGTGATTGGCCGGCACCACCTCGAAGTAGTTGGTGAAATCGTCAGCGGTGGAGGCGTTGTTGAACCCGCCGACATCCTCGGTCATCCGGTCGAAGCTCTCCGCCGGCAGGTCCTTGGTGGCCTTGAACATCATGTGCTCGAAGAGGTGGGCGAAGCCGGAGCGGCCGCGCGGGTCGTTCTTCGAGCCGACGCCGTACCAAACCTGCACGGTGACGTTCGGCGTGGTGCGGTCGAGCGAGGTGTAGACCTGCAGGCCGTTGGCCAGAGTGCGTTGCTTGAAGGCGATCGGCGGCACGACGCTGGTCCCTGGCGATCGCTCTAGCGGCGTCTCGGCCAAGGCCAGGGGCGCTCCGGCGGCGGTGGCGAACAGCAGCGCCAGGCCGGCGGCGCGAAGGGTGCGGATCATGGGTCGTCCCGAAAAAGCGAGCGTGCCAAGGCTTAACACCCCAGAGCCGCCGGGAAAGCTTAAGGGGTTGTCATCTTGGGCGACGGCCTGAGCGGACATCCAGCCCTCGGCGTCGATCCTCGCCTTGCGAGGCCTGCACGGAAGACAAATGTCATTGATAACGCCTCGCAATTGCGTCTATCCCCGCGAGCGGATTTCCACGCGGGGAGTGTTAAGTGCGATCGACGGCGAAATGCGTGCTGCTGGCGTCAGCCGCCTTGTGGGCGACGCCCGCCTTGGCCCAGGCGCCGAACGGCGCCGATAACAGCGACGTCATCGTCGTCACCGCCGCGCGCTCCGTGCTGCCGCCGAACGCCCTGCCGCTGACGGTCGACATCATCGATCGCCGCGCGCTGGATCAGCAGTCGGCGATCGCCGGATCGGTGGTCGACGCGGTGTCGAACCTCACCCCGTCCTTCTCCCCGACGCGGGGCAAGCTGTCAGGCGCCGGCGAGACGCTGCGCGGCCGCTCGCCGCTCTATGCGATCAACGGCATTCCGCAGTCGACGCCCTTGCGCGACGGCTCCCGCGACGGCTTCACCATCGATCCCTTCTTCGTCGACCGGGTCGAGCTGATCTACGGATCGAACGCGCTGCAGGGGATCGGCGGCGCCGGCGGCATCGTCAACCAGGTGACGGTCGGCCCGCCGGCGCAGGACGGCGTCTCCGGCCGCGCCCTGCTCCAGCGAAACGCCGGGACGGACTTCAAGGGCGACGGCCTCGGCTGGAAGGGCGCCGGCCTGGTCGGCTACCGCGCCGGGCGGTTCGACGCCACCGCCGGGGCCGCCTACCAGCAGCGGGGCGCCTACTACGACGGCCATGGCCGGCGGATCGGCACCGACAGCACCCAGGGCGAGACGCAGAACTCGGACAGCTGGTCGTTCTTCGGCCGGTTCGGCTATGCGCTGAGCGACACCGCCCGGCTCGACCTGATCGCCAGCCGCTTCGATCTGAAGGGCGACGGCCGCTACATCGCCCAGAACGGAAACTACCTCATCAACCTGCCGACCACCTCGGTTCGCGGAGATCCGCCCGGGCAGGCCGCCGCCAACCGCACCGAGAGCATCGGCCTGTCCCTGACCGACAAGTCGCTGTTCGGCGGCAACTTCGTCAGCCAGGTCTTCTGGAACCGCTCGCGCGACACCTTCGGCGGCGAGGTGGCGCCGATCGCCACCTTCCAGGACGTGAGGCTCGCGCCGATCGGGACCCTGTTCGACCAGTCCCAGAACCGCTCGCGCAAATACGGAACCAAGCTCAGCTATGAGCGCGCGGTTCCGGGCTTCGAGGCGCTCACCGCCACCGTCGGCTTCGACACCTTGTTCGACCGCACCGAGCAGGTGTTGATCGCCACCGACCGCGTGTGGGTGCCGCCGACGGACTTCCGCAGCCTCGCGCCGTTCGGCCAGGTCAACCTCGCCCTGTTCGACAAGAAGCTGCGGCTGGCCGGCGGGGTGCGCAACGAGAACGTCCGCATCAAGATCGACGACTATACGACGCTGGCGTCCTACGGCGGCGGCCACTTCGTGCGCGGCGGCGCGCCGAAGTTCAGCGACACCCTGTTCAACGGCGGCGTGATCGTGGAGCCGACCCCCGGCGTCCGCGCCTATGCCAGCTATGCGCAGGGCTACACCGTTCCCGACGTCGGGCGGATCGCGCGGGCAGTGAACGCCGACGGCGTCGACATCGACACCTACGTCAACATCAACCCGATCGTGTCCAACAACCAGGAGCTGGGCCTGGAGTTCAAGCGCGGGCCGTTCAACTTGAGCACGGCCTATTTCTGGTCGAAGAGCGCCAAGGGCCAGGTTCTGGTGTTCATCGGGGGCGCCTATGAGGCGCAGCGCCAGAAGATCGCGATCGAGGGGCTGGAGATCAACGCCAGCGTCGCCACGTCCGTGCCGGGCCTCACCCTGTCGGCCGGCTACGCCCACCTGAAGGGACGCACCGACACCGATGGCGACGGCCGGCTCGACGCCGACCTGGACGGGGCCAACATCTCGCCCGATCGCGTGAATCTGTCTGCGAGCTATGATCGCGGCCCGATCACCGCCCGCTTCCAGACCCAGGTCTTCCTGTCGCGCAAGTTCGACGGCCAGCCTGCGGCCAACGACTTCGAGGGCTACGCCGTCACCGACGTGACGGTCCGCTACCAGACGAAATTCGGCGGGATCACGCTGAGCGCCCAGAACCTCTTCGACACCTTCTACATCGACTATTATAGCGACACCGTGCGCCCCACCGACAACGCCCACTTCTTCGCCGGCCGCGGGCGCAACGTCACGCTGGGCTGGGACTACAGGTTCTGACGCCATGCGCCTGATCGACGCCCTGCACCGCTGGCTCGGAGGACTGATCGGCCTCCTGCTCGCGACGCTCGGCCTGTCGGGCGCCATCCTGGTCCACCGGCGAGCCTGGATCATGGCTCCGCATGCCGGCGACGCCCCCCGGCAGACGACCGAAGCCGTCGCAGCGAGGGTCGGACAGCTGATGGCCGATCCGGCGACCCGGCCGCAGATGATCACCTTCGCCGACCGTGACTTCGGGCTGGATCGGCTGGCCTATCGCGGGGGCGCCGGGGCCTATGCGGATCAGGCGGGGACCCTGGTTGCGCGCTGGTCGAGCCAGTGGGAACGGCCGGAGCTCTGGCTGCTCGACCTTCACCAGCATCTGTTCGCCGGCGAGACCGGAGAGACGGTGGTCGGCGTCGCCGCGCTGGCGGGCCTCGTCTTCGTCGTCACCGGCCTGATCCTGTGGTGGCGAACACGGCGGATGTTCACCTTCCGGCTCTGGCCGAAGCGGATGAGCCGCCCGGCGGTACTCTGGCAGCATCGCGACTTCGGCATCGTCGCGGCCCCGCTGCTCCTGCTGTCGCTGATCACCGGAGCGGTGCTGGTGTTCCGCCCGCTTTCGGCCGTGCTGCTCGGCCCCGACGCGCCGCGGACCATCGCCGCCAGCCTGGAAGCACCGCCGTCCCGCCCGGGCCGGCTTGCCGAGACCCTCGATTGGCCCGGCATGATCCGCGTCGCCCGCACCCGCTTCCCCGACGCCGAGATCCGCAGCCTGTCGCTGCCGCGCAAGGGAAACGGCCTCATCACCCTGCGCATGAAACAGTCCTGGGAATGGCTGCCGAATGGCCGGACGACCGTCTGGTTCGCGGCCGACGACGGACATCTGGTCGCCGCTCGCGACGCCGCCGCGCTGCCGCCCACGACCCAGGCCTACAATCTTCTCTATCCGCTCCACGCCGCCGAGGTGGGGGGCCTGCCGTTCCGCGTGCTGATGACCCTGTCGGGTCTCGCCCTGGGCCTTCTGGGATCTCTCACCGTCTGGACCTTCTGGTTCAAGCGCCCCAGAGTCAAGTCGCCAAAGCGGGTCCGCAAGCAGGCCGATGAGGCGATCACGGCCGCCGAGGGCTGAGGCCGGCATCCACGCACCTGGCCAGCGTCGCGTTGGACCCTTGGAACTTGACAATTGCGTAGATGCGAGTGACTCGCACACTCATTCGCAGTGAGGGTGGGGTCAAGGAATGATGTTTCGTCGCGGGCTGATGGCCGCAGCGCTCGGGATGCAATGCGTCGCGGCGCCGGCTCTCGCCGAGGAGGACGCGCCGAGGGACGTGGAGGAGGTCGTCGTCACGGCCCGCGCCCAAAAGCTTTATCGGACCGAAGAGGTGAGCGTCGGCAAGCTGCCGACGGAGCCGCTGGCGGCCAGCCAGACGGTCCAGGTCATCAACGCCGAGCTCATCCATGACCTGGGCGCGCGCAACGCCCAGGATCTCTATCGCAACATCTCGGGCGTCAGCTTCTTCTCCTACGCCGGGGTGACGGCGCGCGGCTTTCGCCAGGAGGAGATCTTCTTCGACGGCCTGCGCGGCGATCCCTACGCCGGCTTCTCCGTGCCGCAGCTTTTCAACATCGAGCGGCTGGAATTCCTCAAGGGCCCGGCCGGCATGCTCTATGGGCCCGGCGCGCCCGGCGGCCTGTTCAACTATGTCACCAAGAAGCCCACCGAGGTCTTCGCGGCGAAGGCCTCCACGGTCGTCGGCACGGGATCGCGCTACGGCGGCTCCGTCGAGGCGACCGGCGCCTTGCCCGTCGAGGGTCTCTCGGCCCGCGCCGGCGTCTTCTACGAAGATCGCGACACGCCGCGACGCAACGCCGGGGACAAGGCGCTGATCCTCGACACCGGGCTGAAGTACGCCTTCGACCTGGGCGAGGTGACCCTGCAGGCCACGCGCTACGAACAGGATCTCGACGCCAATCGGCTGCGGGGCGTGCCGGTCGACGCCAGCGGCCGCTTCCTCACCAGCCGCCGTTGGAATCACAATGAGCCGACCGACTTCCTCAACTTCGAAGCCAACGTCCTGCAGGCGCTGGCGACCTTGCGCCCAACGGACAGCCTGACCCTCAGCGGCGGGGTCCGCCACACCGAAGCGCTCGAGACCCAACAGTACCACGAGCCCCAGGGCCTCTTCGATTCCGACGGCGACGGCCTGGTGGACGCCACGACGCGTCAGTTCCGCGATCAGATCCGCAAGCAGCAGAACTGGTCCGTCGGCGTGAACGGCGTCTGGTCCGGCGCGCTGGCCGGCGTCGACAGCCGGGTGCTGTTCGGCGGCGACTGGTTCAAGCAGGAGGCCTCGCTGGACAATCGGAGCAAGACGGGTCTGCGGACGGCGCAAGCCGGCAGTCCTCCTCCGCTCAGCCTGTTCGACCCGGCCTATGGTCTCGTCTCGACCTCCACCTATGCCCTGGGACCGTTCGTCCGCACCTACACGGACCAGAAGCGGGCGGGCGGCTACCTGCTCTACGAGGCGACCGTCGGGCCGCTGATCGGCACGGTCGGCGCGCGCTACGACGACTTCGAGGACCGCTCCGGCGCCACCACCTTCTCCGACAGCGCCCTGACCTGGCGGACGGGGCTGGTCTACCGGATCCGGCCGGACGTCTCGTTCTACGGACAGTGGGCCCAGAGCTTCGAGCCCCAGGCCGCGACCAGCCAAACCCCGCTCGCCGGCGGCCCCTTCGCGCCGACCGAGGGCGAGATGTTCGAGGGCGGGGTGAAGACGGAATTGATGGGCGGGCGGCTGCAGACGACCGCGGTCGCCTATCACATCACGCGCACCAACATCCTGCAGGCCGATCCCCGCGGCGACGTGGACGGCGACGGCGTCAACGATCAGATCGCGTTCGGCGAGATCGTCAGCAAGGGCGTGGAACTGGACGTGGCGGCGGACCTGACGCCCAACTGGGTGCTGACCGCCGCCTACGCCTACAACGACACCCGGATCACCAAGGACAACGGCAGGACGGTGCTGACCAACGCCGTCGGCGACCGCTTCGCCAATGCGCCGAAACACACCTTGGGCTTCTGGACCCGCTACCAGTTCCCCGAGCTCGGCCTCGCCGTCGCCTTCGGCGGCGACTACGTGGACACGCGGGTCTCCATGAGCGGTCAGAAGGTCCGTCCCTACACCATCTTCGACGCCTCGCTGATCTACACGCGCGGCCCATGGGAGGCGCTGCTGAGGATCAACAACCTGCTGGACGAGACCTACGCCGCTTCCGGCTTCATCGACCGCACCGGTCACTTCCCCGGCGAGCCGCGATCCGCCTTCCTGCAGCTCTCACGCCAATGGTAGAGGCGGCGATCCCGGCAGGCTGAGCGCCCCGCCCGCCCGGGTCAATCCAGGGCGTCGCCCCAGCCCAGCCGGCGCGCTGCCGCATGGCCGGCCTTGTCGCGACGCCCGACAAACCGCGCCTCGACGCCCTCGGGCGTGCAGAGCTTGAGGTCGATCCCCGGTTTGCCGGCCCGGGGCGGGGCGAGCACGCGGGCGGGCGCCGCGGCGCCCAGACCCGGCCGGGCGGCCAGCAGATAGGCGTAGGGCTCGTCCTCGTAGGGAACCTCGGCGCCCTTGGCCAGGCGGTGGTCGCGGCTGCGCGGCAGGCGCACGGCGAAGTGGCACCAGTCCTCGCCGACCATCGGGCAGACCATCTCGTGAGGACAGGGCGCAAGAATTTGCGCGCCGGCGGCGATCAGACCCTCGCGGGCCTTCCGGAGCCGAGCGAACCCAGCGGGCGTGCCGGGCTCGACCAGGGCCAGCAGCCCCTCGCACGCGGCCCAGAGATCGGCGACCACCGCCGCCTGCCGTTCCGGCGCGATCTCGGCGAGCGCATAGCTGCAGGCCACCAGGTCGGCCCGGGGCCAATCCGCGCCGCCGGCGGTCAGGTCGCCGCGCCGGCGGTCGGCGGCGCGCAGCGGCTCCGCCGCTTCCGCCGCCAGGCGCGCAGCGATCTCCAGGAACTGCGGGCTGGCGTCGAGCCAGCTTAGCTCGGCCAGCTGCGGCCAGGTCTCCAGCGCCGCCCAACTGGCCGCCGCAGGTCCCGCGCCGGCGTCCAGCAGCCTGCGCGGCGCAAAGCCGGGCGCACGCGCCGCGGCCTCCTCGAAGACGCTGGCGCAGGCGGCGTAGGTGGCCGGCAGGCGTGCGAGCGCATAGGCGAGCGCGTCGTCGGCCTCGCGGATCACGCCGGCCGATCCCTTGCCCGCCCGATAGGCCGCCGAGGTTCGCGCCGTCCGCTCGGCCAGGCCCTTGCGCGACACCCCTTCGAGCTCCCGCGCGATGGCCGCGCGCAGGGTTGCGGGAAGCTCGACGGACACGCTCAGGCTTTGGCGCGGTGCTTGACGAGATCGTCCACCACCGACGGATCGGCGAGGGTGGAGATGTCGCCGAGGTTGGAGAGATCATCCTCGGCGATCTTGCGCAGGATGCGGCGCATGATCTTGCCCGAGCGGGTCTTCGGCAGGCCGGGCGCGAACTGCACCACGTCGGGGGCGGCGAAGGGGCCGATCTCGCGGCGCACCCAGCCCTTCAGCTCGGCCTCGAGGATGTCGCTCGCCGTCACGTCGGCGTTGAGCGTCACGTAGCAGTAGATCCCCTGCCCCTTCACGGGGTGCGGATAGCCGACGACCGCAGCCTCGGCGACCGACTCGTGGGCGACCAGGGCGCTCTCGATCTCGGCGGTGCCCAGCCGGTGGCCGGAGACGTTGATCACGTCGTCCACCCGGCCGGTGATCCAGTAGTAGCCGTCCTCGTCCCGGCGGGCGCCGTCGCTGGTGAAGTACTTGCCGGGATAGGTGGTGAAATAGGTGGTGATGAAGCGCTCGTGGTCGCCATAGACCGTGCGCATCTGGCCGGGCCAGCTGTCGGTGATGCAGAGGTTGCCGCTGACGGCGCCCTCCAGCACCTTGCCCTCGGCGTCGACCAGCTGCGGCTTCACGCCCGGCAGCGGCTTGGCGCAGGAGCCGGGCTTCATCGGCGTCGCCCCCGGCAGCGGGCTCATCAGGCAGGCGCCCGTCTCGGTCTGCCACCAGGTGTCGACGATCGGGCAGCGCTCCTCGCCGACGACGCGGTGAAACCACAGCCAGGCTTCGGGATTGATGGGCTCGCCGACCGATCCCAGCAGGCGGATCGACTTGCGCGAGGTCCGCTTCACCGGCTCCTCGCCCTCGCGCATCAGCGAGCGGATGGCGGTGGGGGCGGTGTAGAAGATCTCGACCTTGTGCTTGTCGCAGACCTCCCAGAAGCGCGACGAGGTCGGATAGTTGGGGACGCCTTCGAAGATCAGGCTGGTGGCCCCGTTGGCCAGCGGGCCGTAGACCACATAGGAGTGGCCGGTGACCCAGCCCACGTCGGCGGTGCACCAGAAGACCTCGCCCGGCCGATAGTCGAACACCGCCTCGTGAGTGTAGGCGGCCCAGGCCAGATAGCCGCCGGTGGTGTGCAGCACCCCCTTGGGCTTCCCCGTCGACCCGGAGGTGTAGAGGATGAAGAGCGGGTCCTCGGCGTTCATCGGCTCGGGGTCGCACTCGTCGCTGACGGTGGTCTTCAGGTCCGAATAGAAGGCGTCGCGGCCGGCGGTCATCGGCACGTCGGCGCGGGTGCGGCGCACGACGATGACGTCGGTGACGCCCGGGCACTCCTTCAGCGCCTCGTCGACATTGCGCTTCAGCGGCACGATCTTGCCGCCGCGCAGGCCTTCGTCGGCGGTGATGACGACGGTGGAGGCGCAATCTTGAATACGTCCGGCGATGCTGTCCGGCGAAAAGCCGCCGAACACCACCGAGTGGACTGCGCCGATCCGCGCGCAGGCCAGCATGGCGAAGGCCGCCTGGGGGATCATCGGCAGGTAGATGGTGACCCGGTCGCCCTTCTTGACGCCCTTGGCCTTCAGAACATTGGCCATCCGGCAGACTTCGGACTTCAACCGGCCATAGGTGACGGTGGAGGAAATCTCCGGATCGTCGCTCTCCCAGATGAAGGCGATGTCGTCCTTCCGCGCGGGCAGATGGCGGTCGATGCAGTTGACCGAGACATTCAGCTCGCCGTCGGCGAACCAACGGATGCGGAAATCGTCGCGATGGAAGGAGACGTCCTTCACCTGGCTGAAGGGCTTGCTCCAGTCGAGCCGGCGGCCGAGGTCGCCCCAGTAGCCCTCCGGGTCGGTCTCGACCCGCCGCACCGCCGCCTCATAGCCCTCGGCGTTGACCAGGGCCCGCTTCGCCCACTCGGCCGGAACCGGGAACACCTCGTCGCTCATCGTCGCCTCCGCATAATCTGGCGCCACTATGCGGATGCGACCGCCCGGCGCAATCGCTTGGCTGACGTCTAGAGCCCGAACGTGCGCCGCCCGGCCTCAAGACGTGCGAGGGCGGCGGCGTAGACGGCATATTCCAGTGGAAAGGCGCGTTCGTAGACCTGCCGCAGATCAGGCCGCGCCTCGGCCGGATCGCCAAGCCGGTGCGGTTCGCCGGCCCGGTTCAAGCGCGTGACCTCGGCCGGCGGCGGACGCCCAAGGACGGCGGCGATGAGCTCGACCGATTGGACGTAGCGCTCGGTCACCCCGACCGCCAGGTACTGCGGGCCGAACACCGCCGCGGGATCGGCCGGATCGGTCGGATCGGCGAGCTGGGCCAGGAAGGAAAATGGGTCTTCCGTCGGGTCCACCGCCCGGCGCCGGTCCAGCCAGGTCTCCAGGTCCGGGGCGTCGGCGAAGTCCGGCGCGGACACGCCGCTGCGGATCTGGAAATGCAGATAGCGCCAGGTGGAGACGAATCGGTCGAAGGGGTCGCGCAGCAGGACGATCAGCTGGTCGGCCTCGGGATAGTACTGGCGCACGCCGATGCCGCGCAGCCGGTTGAAATGGCCATGCACGCAGAGGCCGGGCCGAAGCGGCGCCCGCGCCGGCGGCTCGCCCTGGTCGCCACGATAGTGGAAGGCCATCTGCTCGCGGCCGAACCAGCCCTCGAGGTCGTTCCGGAAGCTGGTGCCGGCGGTCTTCGGGACGTGCAGCGAGAACAGCGGACGGGCGGGATCGTACCCCCGCGCAGACGCGGCCGATCCGCTCACTTTTTCGGCCTCGCCGTCGGACATCCACGCCCTTCCTTCGCCCAGCCGCTGAAAAGCTGGGGACGAATAGCGGTCCTGCGGCATTACGCGCAACTGCGGCCTACAGCTGCGCTTGCCGACGCGGACTCGCCTCGCCATGGTCCCGCCGATGGTTCGTAAGCATTGGGTCGCGGCGTTCGCCGTCTTGATGGTCATCGCGCAGGCGTGCGCGCGCAAGCCGGCGGAGCGGCCCGAGGCCGGCGTGGTCCAGGCCTTGCTGACCTCCGCCTGGTCGGACGACTCCAACGGCTTCGAGGCGGTGGTCGATCGCGCGGCGGTGCGCTCTGACCTGCGCCAGCAGCTGCTGCGGGTGGCCCAGGCCAACACCCTGTCGGTGGAAGGCGGCGCGTCGGACGCAGCCCTGGACCGGATGATCTCCCCGCACGCCTTTCGGCTGGTCGAGGCCGCCTCCGGCGGGCCGCTGAGCGCCGCGCCGTCGCGGGCGCAGGCCGCCGCCCTGCTCAAGGCGGTGGGCCGGAACACCGTCTGCGTTCACGACCAGACGCCCGCCCAGGCCTGCCTGCTCACCTTCGCCAAGCTCAGCGCCGGCTGGCGGCTGGTCGGCATGGCGCCGGCGGGCTTCACCATCCCGGTCGCGCCGGAACCCGAGAAACCCGGCGCCTGAGCCATGGGCGGACAGGATAGCGCGCGCCTGGCCAGGGGCCAGACGCGCGCAAGTCAGATCGCTCGCCTTGGTCTGAGACGAGCCCTTAGAACTCTTCCCAGTCCGACTGGACCGCGGTCGCCGTCGCGGCGCCGCCGCTGTAGGCCTTGTGCAACCGCTCGGTCATGCGCCGGGGCTCCGAAGCCGCCGGTCGCGAAGCGTGCGTCGCCGGGGCGATCCGCGAGCCCGCCGCCGGCGCATCGCCGACCTTGAACTCGTTGATCAGGCGGCGCAGCTCGTTGGCTTCCCCGCGCAGGGCGTGCGTCGCCGCGGTCGATTGCTCGACCATGGCGGCGTTCTGCTGGGTGACCTGGTCCATCTGGTTGACGGCGCTGTTGACCTCGTTGAGGCCGGTCGCCTGTTCCTGGGCCGAAGAGGCGATCTCCGAGACGAGCAGATCGATCTGCTCGACCTGGGACACCATCTGCTGCAGCGCCTCGCCGGTCTTGCCGACCAGGTCGACGCCCTGGCCGACCTGTTGGCTCGAGGCCGAGATCAGCGCCTTGATCTCCTTGGCGGCGTCCGCCGAACGTTGGGCGAGCGCCCGCACTTCGGAGGCGACGACCGCGAAGCCCTTGCCGGCTTCACCGGCGCGGGCCGCTTCGACCCCGGCGTTCAGGGCCAGCAGGTTGGTCTGGAAGGCGATCTCATCGATGACGCCGATGATCTGGGTGATCTGGCCGGCCGACTTCTCGATCTCGCCCATGGCCTGGACGGCCTGACGGACGACCTCGCCGCCCGTCGCCGCGCTGGTCTTGGTCGTCTGGACGGCGGAGCGGGCGTTCTGGGCGCCTTCCGCCGACTTCTTGACGGTGGCGGTGATCTGGTCGAGGGCCGCAGCGGTCTGCTCCAGGCTGGCCGCCTGTTGCTCGGTCCGGCGCGACAGGTCGTCGGAAGCCCCGGCGATCTCGTCGGCGCTGGAGCCGATCTGCGAGGTGTTCTGAGAGATCACCTGCATGGCCTGCTGCAGCTTCTCGACCGCGGCGTTGAAGTCCGCACGCAGCTGCTCGTACTCGGGGCTGAAGGCCTCGTGCACACGATGCGTCAGGTCGCCTTGGCTCAGGCGCGAGAGGCCGTCGGCCAGGGCGCGGACCACCGAGGCCTGCTCTTCCTCGGCCTTGGCGCGGTCGCGTTCGACCTGCTCGCGCATGGCCGTCTCGCGCACCTGCGCCTCTTCCTGCTCCTTGCGCATGGTCGCCAGCCGCAGCTGGTTCTCCTTGAAGACGACCAGGCCGCGGACGATGGCGCCAAGCTCGTCCTTACGCGCGAGCTTGTCAGTGTCGACGCTGTGGTCGCCCCCGGCAAGGGTTTCGGTCGCGCCGGCGATGTCGTTGATGCCGCGCTTGACGCCGAGGATGGTCGCTAGCGACAGGCCCACCACGGCCAGCAGGGTGAGCAGCGATCCGCCCAGGACAACTTCGCCGACCAGCTTGGCGTCGGCCGCGCTCTTGGTGGCGCGCGCCGCCGAACCGGCCTGCACGGCCATGACCGCACCCTCCAGGTTGGTGGTCATGCGGGTGTATTGCTGTTCGAAGGGCGCGACGAACGAGGCGGCGGTGTTGAAGTCGACGCCCAGCATGGAGCCCACGACCTCGATGCCGCCGCGGTAGTCCACCAGGTCCTTGATGACCTTGGCGAAGTTCGCCTGCTGCTCGGCCGGAATGTCGGCCTTCAGCTTGGTGAGGTCGGTCTTGATCGCGTCGACTTCGCCGAGCAGGGCCTGGACCTTCTCGGCCGAGCCCTCCGCGCCGCCGGCCGGGTTCTGGGCCTGGGCGGTGAGCAGCTGATAGATCTGCAAGTGAGCGGCGGTGATGCGCTTCGACACGGTCGCGAGCTTGAGGCTCGTGCTCATGTCGTGCTGCACGACGTGGTCGAGCGCCTTGCCCTGCAGCTGCTGGGTATAGAACCCGCCGGCGGAGACCGCGGCGAGGACGACGATGGCGAAAGCCGGCGCGAGCGCCATCTTCACCACGAGCGAGAGGTCGGCGAAGCGGAGCGATTTCATCTCGGTCTCCCAAGTAAGGAGCGGCCCCGCCGCGAGGCGGGGCCGCTGTCAGATCACCAGGTCTTGCTGAGCGTCAGGAAGACGCGACGGTCGACTTCGATGCCGGAGGTCTGGCGCTGACGGCTCTTGGTCAGGCCCTGACCGCTCACCGCCACCGTGAAACCCTGCTCGAACTTGCGGGCGACGTTGGCGGCGAGCGTGCCGTAGCTGCCGACCGTTTCCATCGCACCGCGGGTTTGGGTGACGGCCTTCATCTCATACTTGCTCTGGTAGCGGACGAAGCCGTCCACGCTCCATTGGGCGTTGTCCCAGCCGATGTTGAGGTTGGCGCGGCTCTTGGGCGTGGTCAGGGCGTAGGCCGCCGACTTGCCGATGAGATTGGCGGCCGTGTAGCCGGTCTTCGGGCTGTCCTCGACGTCGGTGTAGGCGTAGTTCGCATTCCACCGGACGCCGTTCTTGTAGGCGCCCTTCACGACGACCTCGACGCCCTTCATCTTGGAGTCGGAGACGTTGGCGTAGCTGAAGACGGTGAGCGCCGGCGTCACAACGTCAGGCTGGGCGAGGTCGGGCAGCCCGATGATGTCCCTGGACTTCTGGTAGAAGGCCCGGACGCTCGCGCTGCCGCCGATCTGCGGAAGAGCCCGATCATAGGACACGCCGTAGTTGGTGACGATGGTCGGCTGCAGGGTCGGGCTGCCGCCGTAGATCCTGTTGGCGCCAAGCGCGATGAGCGACCCCAGGGCGGAGAGCGACGGGATCTGCGCGCCGCGGGCGTAGGTCGCCCGCACCGTGTCCATGTCGGTCGCCTGCCAGACGGCGCCGAGATTGTAGCTCGGCAGGGTGATCCGGCGATCAAAGGCGGCGTTTGTGACGATGCCGGTCAGGCCGGTCGGGAAGCCGCCGACGCGCTGCAGCTCGAGGTCGTCGTAGCGCGCCGCCGTGGTCAGGCTGAGCTTGGGCAGCGCCTGCCAGTTCCACATGCCCGCCGCCGACTTGACGTCGTACTTGATCAGGCCGTCGCCGCTGACCGGCATGTCGGTCTTGCGGTACTCGGCCGAGACGCGGAAGGTGTGGTCGGCGCCGATCTTGAAGAGGTTCTGGACGTTGGCGACGGCGATCTTGTTGATCGCCTTGCTGCCGGTCCCGAACTTCGCGGTCACGCGGTTCTGGTAGGCCTGCGCCTGCAGGGCCCCGACCTTGGTGTCCCAGTTCAGCGTGCCCTTGACGTCGGAAACCACATATTTCGTGCCGAGGTAGCCGGAGCCGCCCGGGACCATATTCTCGAGGCTGTGGGCCCAACCGCCTTCGACGCGCAGCTCGAGCTTGTCGGCGAGCTCGGTGACGGTGTCGAGGTTGACCGTCGCGCGGCTGTCCGCGTCGAAGGTGCTGGTGAGGCTGTTCTTGAACTCGTCCTGCTTTGAGACGCCGCCGCTCAGGCGGCCGGCGAAGCGGTCGCCGAATTTGAAGGTGCCGCCGGCGGAGGCTTCCTTGTAGTCGTGGGCGCCGACGCGGCCGGTGACGAAGCTCTTGTCGTCGTACTTCGGATTGTAGGTGATGATGTTGATCACGCCGGAGACGGCGTTGAAGCCGAACAGCGCCGCGTTCGGGCCCTTGACCACCTCGATCTGCCGGATCTCTTCCAGCCGGACCGGCACGGCCGACCAGGCGGTGTAGCCGTAGAAGTCGAGATAGACCTGGCGGCCGTTCACCAGCACCAGCAGGCGCGGCGACATGGCGTTGTCGTAGCCCCGCACGCCGATGTCGGTCGCAGCGGCGCTCCAGGGCAGGACGTCAAGGCCCGGGACACGCGACAGGATGGTCGGCAGGTCCGTGGCGCCCGAGCGCTGGATGTCCTGGGCGGTGATGATGTCCATATCCACCGGCGCCTGGCTTGAGCGCTGCGGCGAGCCCGTCGCACTGGTGGTGACCGGCTCGTTGAACATCTGTTCGAGCGAGCCGTAGTCGATCGATTGCGCGGCCGCCGGCAAGGCGGCGGCGAGCGCGAGGCCAGCGACGCCGGCTGCGAGAAGATTTCTATTCTTCATGATTTCAGCTTTCTGCCGCTTAGATTTCTTTGATCATCATTCGGAAGGCCGCCTTGAAGGCGACTCCGACGGCGGCTGCCGCGGACCGATTGACGACGATCTCGACCTTGGGATCCGTCGTGACCCCCATGACGCAGGCGCCGCTGTTCACGCACGCCGGCGCCGAGCCGATGGTGACGATCTTGCGGGCCTTGGCGGCCGAGCCGACCGCGCCGTAGTTGACGCCGCCGGTGACGAAGAGGGCGTTCACGCCCGCCACGCCGGCGACGTCGTCGGCCTCCACCGGCTTGCCCACCAGGGTCACGGCGCCTGCGGCGTAGCCGCCGCCGATCGCAGCCATGACCGCGTTCTTCTCGGCCACTGAGGCCGGCTTGGCGGGATCGAAGACGACGCCGAGGACAACACGTCCCGTCGGCCCGTTTTCCAAGAAGGTCAGCGCGCGGCCGGCGACCTGCAGATCCTTGGCGGGATCCGCATGCGCGAGGCTGGGCCCAAAGGCGACCACGGCCGCAATCGCGGCGCGGATCAGGTTGGTGCGCGAGTTAAGCGTTTTGCTTTGTGGTGTAATCATAGCCCCCTCGCCCCATTTTGGGGTTTATGTCGAGGATAAGGCCGTTAAAGGTATAAATTGTTGCTTAATGGCCGAGGTGTTATCGGCAACCTTATGCAATATAACTCACACATATACCAGAAGTTCGGGTATTACTATGAATTGTATGTAGGTTGTTACCTGGTCAAACCTTATGATGAGCGAATGTATTTCTCGCGATTCGCCAGCACTCCATAAGTCTACGGTCAAGCTGCTTCGCGCCGGGGGTGACGACCACAGTTCAACAACGAGCAAACGCCGGGCCATACCGCGGTCCTACCGCCGCCTTCAGCAGTCATCGCGAGCCCGGCGCAGGCGCGAACGGACAGTTCGTCGCAGCCGATTTTTCCCATAAGCCGCGGTGAAAACTATGTCGTTTAAGCCCTTATCGCGGCCGGTCGGAGGGACTATGCGGAGATGCTGAACGATGGGACTTGGCGATGCTGCTGCACAAATCCACCTGGATGGAGATCGAAACCTATCTGACGCGGTCGAAGACCGTCGTCATTCCGATCGGCTCGAACGAACAGCATGGTCCGACCGGCCTACTCGGCACCGATTGGATGTGCCCCGAGATCGTCGCCCACGAGGCGCAGACGTCGGCGGACATCCTCGTCGCGCCGACCTTCAACATCGGCATGGCCCAGCACCATCTGGGATTTCCGGGAACCATCGCGCTTCGGCCGTCGACCTTCATGGCCGCGATCGGCGACTGGTGCCGCAGCCTGGCGGGCCATGGCTTCGAGAAGCTCTATTTCCTCAACGGCCACGGCGGTAACGTCGCCACCATCGAGGCCGCCTTCTCCGAACTCTACGCCGAGGCCAGCTACGCCGGCCGTCCGCGCGGCTTCGCCTGCAAGCTGCAGAACTGGTGGGACCTCAAGGGGGTGATGCGGATCGCCAGCCGCCAATTCCCGACCGGCCACGGCAGTCACGCCACCCCCTCGGAGATCGCCATCACCCAGTGGGCCTATCCGGACTCCATCAAGGCGGCGAACTACGCCCCGCAGATCGCCCCGACCGGACCGATCCGCGAAGCCCTGGATTTCCGTGCGCGCTATCCGGACGGGCGGATGGGGTCAGATCCGGCCCAGGCTTCGCCCGAGAAGGGCGCAGAGCTGGTGGCTGCGGCCGCCGCGGCCTTGATCGAAGACGTCGCGCGCTTCTCGGCCGAGCCCGCGCCCGGCGCGCCCGCCTAGAGCACGTACCGCCCGGCTCGAGGCAGGCGGCCCGTCTTGCCCGATCGCATTGATCCAATGCGATCGGGAAGGGCGTTAGAAGTCGGCGGTGGGGCGGGCGATGCGCGGCGGCCCTTCTGGACTGCCAGCGCGCTGCCAGCCGGCCTTGCTCTGCTTCAAGAGCGCTTCGGCGTCCTGCGCCACGGCGCTGGCGTTGACCATCTGGTCCGTGCTGTTGACGGCGCTAGCCTGGGACTTCGGCGCCGGCGCGACCTCGACCAGGGCCACGACCTGCTGCGGCGGGGTTGCGGCGGCGGCGTCGACCGTAGCCTGGGCGGTCGCCGCCAGCTTGGCGGAGCCGCGCGACAGGTTGTCGAGGGTGGCGATCTGCAGGCCGGTCATCTCGCCGCCGGCATACCGACCGCCGAAGGCGGGCGGGCGGCCCAGGCCGCCGGTCCAGCGGTAGAAGATGTGCTGGCCGACCACGCCGACCTTGACCAGGCTCGGGCTCCAGTACGGCGCCACATAGTTGGCGTGGTAGTGGGTGGCGTTGCCGACCTTCTTCATGACGTAGCCGTTCAGGGCCGCCACGGCGACCTTGCGCGCCCGTTCCCAGGCATCCTCGGCCGGCTTGCGGGCCAGGGCGCCGTCGCAGGTGAAGGTGAACTGGCACCCGGTCGAACGATCCGAGCCTTGGAAGACAACGCCGCAGACGGTCTTCGGGAAGAGCGGGTTGCGCAGCCGGTTCAGGACCACCTGGGCCACGGCGCGCTGGCCGTCGGCGCTCTCGTAGCCGGCTTCATAGTAGATGGCGGCGGTCATGCAGTCGGTGGCGCGCGCCTCGTCCAGCATGCCTTCGGCGGCCAGTTTGAACGGCTTGGCGGGCGGATTCGGCGAGGTGGAGAGCGGGTTCGAGGCGTTCCACAGGCGCGCCGCCTCTGGCGACATGTCCTGCAGGCGGATCACCGCGGCGTCGGCCGGCTCCGCCTCAGGCGCCGCTTCGACGATCATGGGGGGCGCCGAGACGGGCTGAACCAGGACCGGCTTTGCGGTGCGCGCGTCCTCGAGATGGGCGTAGGCGGGAAGGGCGCCGCCAGACGCAACGGCGAAAGCGACGCAAAGCACAGCAACCAGGCTCACCTGCATCCCAGCCACGTGTACGGCGTGATGGCGCGCCAGATGATTTCGCAATTTCAGAAGCACTCGCTGGCCCAATCTTCGTTCCAGGAAGCGCCCCAATAGTTGATCAGAGCATCGATAAGCGAGTCTTAATTTTAAGACATCCTTAACCGCGACCCGGCGCCCCGAGGCGGGCGGACCCTGCTCAGGCGGTGAACACGTCCCCGCCCCGAAGCGTGATCGGCCACGGCGCCAGGCGCTCGCCGAGGCAGGGTCCGACGACGCAGGCGCCGTCCGCCAGGTCGAACAGCGCGCCGTGGCCGGAACACAGGATGTGGTCGCCGTTGCGCGTCAGGAACCGGTCGTCGAGGGCCGCGAGCGGCCAGCCGGCGTGCGGACAGACGTCCACATATCCGGCGAGCAGCGCCCCGCGCCGCACGACGACGCCGGCGAAGAGGGCGCTGTCCTGCCGGAAGCGGAAGCCCCTGGCGCCTGGATCGGCGATCTCCGCCAGGGCGCAGAGCCTTTCCCCCGGCGCCGGCCGCGCCGGATTAGAGACTGCCAAGGGTCAGTTTGAACGGCCGCACGTCGACGCTCTGGAAGAGGCCGGCCTTGGTGTAGGGATCTTCGGCGCTGAACGCCTGGGCGGCGGCCAGATCGGCGACCTCGATGATCAGCATCGAGCCCGCCATCTCGCCCTTGGCGTCCAGGAAGGGGCCGCCGATCTTCACCACCGGAGACTGCCGCACGTAGGCGAGGTGCGCCTCGCGCGCGCCCATGCGCACGTCCAGGGCGTCGGGCTTGTCGATGCAGTTCAGCACAAAGAGCGGCATGGAAACTCCTAACGTTCGTCGCGCAGCGGCCGCGACAGCAGACCGCCGATCGCCTCGTCGACCCCGGCCTCGCCCGCCAGGATGGCGGCCACGGCCTCGCAGATCGGCATGTCGACGCCCTGGCGCGCGGCGAGCTCGCGCACCGCCGGCGCCGAGGCCACGCCCTCGGCCACCGAGAGCTTGCCGGCCAGCGCCTGCTCCAGGCTTTGGCCGGCGCCCAGCGCCAGGCCGACGCTCATGTTGCGCGACTGCGGGCTGGAGCAGGTCAGCACGAGGTCGCCCAGGCCGCAGAGGCCAGCGAGCGTCTCCGCCTGGGCGCCGAGCGCGACGGCGAGGCGGGTCATCTCGGCGAAGCCGCGGGTGATCAGGGCGGCGTGGGCGCTACGGCCCAGGCCGCGGCCCTCGACGACGCCACAGGCGATGGCCAGTACGTTCTTCACCGCCCCGCCCGCCTCGGCGCCGATCATGTCCTGGGCGACGTAGGGCCGAAAGGTCGGGGTGGCGATGGCCTCCGCCAGGCTCCAGCCGAGCGCCTCGTCGGGACAGGCGAGCGTCACCGCGGTCGGCAGGCCGCGCGCCACCTCGCCGGCGAAGCTGGGGCCGGAGAGCACCGCCGGCGCAGCCTGGGGCGCGGTCTCGGCCAGCACCTCGGTCATCAGCTTCAGCGTGCCCTGCTCGATCCCCTTGGCGCAGAGTACGACCGGTAGTCCCGGGGTGATCTGCGCGGCCATACCCTGCAGGGCGGACCGCAGGTGCTGGGCCGGCGCCACCGCCAGGATCAGGTCGCTGCGCGCGAGGTCGGCGAAATCGCTGGTCGCGCGGATCGTCGGATCCAGCGCCACGCCCGGCAGGAAGATCGCATTCTCATGCGCGCCGTTGACGCCGTCCACGACGTCGCGCTCGCGCGCCCAGAGCACGGTCTCCAGGCCTGCGCGGGCGCAAACCTGGGCCAAGGCCGTGCCCCAGGCGCCGCCGCCGATCACCCCTGCGCGCTTCATGCCTTGGCTCCCTTGCGTCCCGGCTGATGTGTAGGGTTGGCGAGCGACGCGGCCTCGTCGAGCGGCCAGCGCGGCCGGGCGGCGGCGTCCAGCGGGTCCGACTGGCCGAGCGCCAGCCGTTCGGCGCCGGCGAGCGCGATCATCGCCGCGTTGTCGGTGCAGTAGGCGAGCGGCGGGGCGGTGAAGCTGAAGCCGCGCTTGGCGGCGGCCGCCTCCAGGACGCGGCGCACCGTCTTGTTCGCCGCCACCCCGCCGGCCACCACGAAACTCAGGTCCTGGCCGCCGCGAGCCTGGGCGTAAGCGGCCATGGCGCGGTCGCTGCGCTCGGCCAGCTGAGCCGCGATGGCGGTCTGAACGGCGGCGGCGAGGTCCCGCCGCTCGATGTCCTCGGTCAGGCCCTCAGCCAGTCGCGCGGCGGCGGTCTTCAAGCCCGAGAAGGAGAAGTCGCAGTCCTTGCGGCCAAGCAGCATGCGCGGCAGGGCGTAGCGCGCCGCATCGCCGCCTTCCGCCAGCTTTTCCAGGGCGGGTCCCCCGGGATAGGGCAGGCCCAGCGTCTTGGCGATCTTGTCGAAGGCCTCGCCGGCCGCGTCGTCGATGGTCGAGCCCAGGCGGCGGCAGGCCCCGACGCCCTCCACCGACAACAGCTGACAGTGCCCGCCGGAGACCAGCAGCAACAGGAAGGGATATGGGATGTGCGCCGCCAGCCTGGCGGAGACCGCGTGGCCCTCCAGGTGGTTGACCGCGATCAGCGGAAGGCCGCGAGCCAGAGCCACCGCCTTGCCGAAGGACAGGCCCACCATCACACCGCCGACCAGGCCCGGGCCCGCCGTCGCCGCCACGCCGGTCAGCTGGCCGTAGCCGAGGCCGGCCTGGGCCAGGGCTTCGGCGGCGATCTGGTCGATCATCTCAACGTGGGCGCGGGCGGCGATCTCCGGCACCACGCCGCCGTAGGGGGCGTGCGCCGCGATCTGGCTGGCCACCACCGACGACAGCACCTCGGTCTCGCCCTCGGGGCCCAGGCGCACGACCGCCGCAGCGGTCTCGTCGCAGCTGGTCTCGAGGCCCAGTACAGTCTGATAGGGAGTCGCGGGGCTCATTGGTTGCCGGGGACGGCCCGCTCCTGTAGCAGGCCTTCTGTCGTTCGCGTTCGAGGTAGACCGCCCGCCGTGCCCACGCAACCGCTCGTCCGGATCGGCGCCCGCGGCTCCAAGCTGTCCCGCGCCCAGTCCGGCCAGATGCAACGCCGTATCGCCGCGGCCCTCGGCGTCCCGCTCGAGCAGGCGGAGACCGCCTGCCCGCTGGTGATCATCTCCACGACCGGCGACCGGGTGCAGGACCGTCGCCTGATGGACATCGGCGGCAAGGGCCTCTTCACCAAGGAAATCGAGGAAGCGCTGCTCGACGGCCGGATCGACTGCGCCGTGCACTCGATGAAGGACATGCCCGCGGCCCTGCCGCCCGGCCTGTGCATCGCCGCGGTTCCCGAGCGCGAGGATCCGCGCGACGCCTTCCTCAGCCGCGGGCCCGCGCGGCTGGAGGACTTGGCGCAAGGCGCCCGCCTCGGCACCGCCAGCCTGCGGCGGCAGGCTCAGTCGCTGCACCGGCGGCCGGACCTCGCCGTCGAGATGCTGCGCGGCAATGTCGACACCCGCATCGCCAAGCTGCAGGCGGACGAGGTGGACGCCATCCTCTTGGCCTACGCCGGCCTGCGGCGGCTGGGGCTGGGTCACCTGCCCACCAGCCTGATCGACCCGATCGAATGTCCGCCGGCGCCGGGACAGGGCGCGCTCGCCATCGAAACCCTCGACAAGAACCGCGACCTGCCCTGGGTGCGCGCCCTGCGCCACGAGGCGACCATCGTCACCGTCGCCGCCGAGCGCGGGGCCCTGACCGCGCTGGAAGCCTCCTGCAAGACGGCGATCGGCGCCCACGCCTGGCTGGAGGACGGCGTGCTGAAACTGGTCGTCGAGGCGCTCTCGTCCGACGGTCGCCAGCGGTTCCGCCACAGCGCTGAGACAGACGTCGCCCAGCTTGCTGAGCCCGAAGCGTCCGCGCACGATCTAGGTCTGTCGCTGGGCGCCGCGGTGAAGGCCGCGGCCGGCGACGCGATCGGCCATTGAGGCCCCCAACCCTGCGCCATCCGGCCGCGCCGGATCTGAGTTAAGGACCCGAGCGCGCAATTAGTGTTCAAAGCTTAAGGTTCAACCCCCTACTCACCCTCGATGGCCGGCCGCAGGAAGAAGATCTGGATCACCCGGGCCCAACCCGGGGCGGGCGCCACCGCAGAGCGCGTGCGGGGGATGGGACATGACGTCCTGGTCGCGCCGCTGCTCGCCGTACACAACCTCGACGAGGTGGAGGTCGACCTCGACGGCGTCTCCGCCCTGGCCTTCACCTCGGCCAACGGCGTGCGGGCCTTCTCCGAGCGCAGCGGCGCCCGCGGCCTGACGGTGTTCGCCGTCGGCGCCGCCACGGCGCTTGCGGCGCGCCAGGCCGGATTCCGCTCCGTCCTCTCCACCGACGGCGACGTCGCGGCCCTGGCCCACGGCATCGCCGCGCGCCGCGGCGAGCTGAAGGGGGCGGTTCTGCATGCCGGCGCGGCGGAGCTCGCCGGCGACCTGGCCGGCGCCCTGGAGACCCACGGCGTGGAGTCCCGCCGCCTGACCCTCTACGAGACCCGGCCGGTGAAGCTCGGCGAGGCCGAGTTGAAGCCGCTCCTGCGCGCCGACACCGTCCTGCTGCATTCGCCGCGCGCCGCACGTGCGCTGGCGGCGATCCTGCGGGCCCACCCCACTCCGCAGATGCGCGCGCTCGGCCTCTCCCAGGCGGTGCTGAAGCCGCTCGCCCGGGTCAAGCTGGCGTCCAGGACCGCCCCGCCCTATCCGCTCGAAGCCGCCCTCCTGCAGCTGATCGACAAGGAGGCTTGAAGGCGCGATGTCGCGGGCGCTTGGCGAGCGCGGGAAGACCCGCTAAATAGCGGCCTCCTTCGCCCTGGCCGGGTTCAGATTCGGCCTGGCGCCTGGGGGACGAGATAGGATACCAGCGTCCACCCGGACGGAACGCCGCTTTAGCTCAGCTGGTAGAGCACCTCATTCGTAATGAGGGGGTCACAGGTTCGAGTCCTGTAAGCGGCACCATCTTTTCAAGCATTTAAGCGGATCGCGTTGAGCGTAGCGACACGGATGTCGCCACGCGAGAGGTCAACCGCCGCGGACTTGGCAAGCATATCCGGCGCCAAGCGCCGCCACGATCGAGGCTGGCGTGAGCACCACGACCGGCGCGCGCGGCAGAGCCTCCAGCACACCGTACCCCTGAAAGCTCCAGCCGCGCCCGCCATCTCCGGCCTTCAGGCAGGGACGATCTCCCACCGCGAACATCGTCCCATCAGGAAGGTGGTGTGCGTCGCAGGTGCGTCTTGGGCCGGTGCGGTCCGCCTGCAGTCGGCGATCGAGCTCGCCGCTCAGAAGCCGACCAGACAAGCCGTTGCCGTCGGAAAACGCCTGCTGAAATCGGTTGTAGTCGGCGCGCCGGCACTGGGCGCAAGGGCGGTGCCCAGCGGCAAACGCCGTCGCCTCATCTAGGAAGAAGAGCTCGGTGTACCAGCCCGGCCGCATGAGTCGCCGCGGCGGGCCGTCTGTTCTGGGCACGCACGTCACCCACTTGTCGTCCAGCTCTCAGAGACGATCTCCTGGCGCTCGTTGTGCAGACACCCACGATTTCCCATCCAGTCTCCGTAGGCGCTCACAGCGTGAAGCTTGCCGAAGGGATCCACACGATTCTGCCGCGGCATCGACCCGAGACCCTCACGGCCAAGCGTCAATTAGCAGGCATGGTAGGTCATTTGGAAAGGTGCGCCTTGAGTGCCCGCCCCCGATGGAAGGCCGAGCTGAACCGGGGCCGTCGTTCGCATGAGCTTACATGACGATCCCGCCGCGCGAGCCAGGGGCGACAGCGGCTAGGCTCGCCGAGGGGTTGATCCCGCACGCACGGCCTTTGGAGTGAGGTAATGCCTCGAGAGTGGTCAGTGCATAGAGCGCGGTCAGAGCGCCGTGCCGCGCACCTCGAAACGAGCCGTCGACCCGTGGCTCGCGGCCAGCTTCCCGTCCGCCCTCAAGATGGTCTGCTAAACTGCATCCTGGAGGCCTGGGCGAGCCGGTAGGGCGACTGCTTCGAAAGCCGGCTCCGTTGTCCGGAGCTGCCGCCGTTGTGCGGCGTCAAGCGTTCGTCACGCCCTTCGGATCGAGGTGGGCCCACATCGCGTCGGGCGCCCAGACGTATTCGAGGTAATGGCCGAGGGTGTCGCGGGCGTCGACGTAGCAGAACTTCAGGCCGCTGGGGGTGTGGCCCTCGATGACCACCGAGCGCCCCTGCTTATCGAGGCTGGCGCGGAACTCGTCGTAGTCGCCGGCCACCCGCATGGCGATGTGGTGGAACACCAGCAGCTTATCGGGATCGACCGCGGCGCTGTAGAGGTCCGACGGGCCGGAGATAGGTTGAATCAGCTCATACTGCAGGTTGCCGACCCAGATGAAGGCTAGCTTGGTGACATTCGGACCGGACCCGTTCGGCGTCCAGACTTCGGTGGTGGCCTCGGTCTGGAGGACGTCGGTGACGCCGTGCAGCCGGCGCATGGTCTCGATGGCCCGGTCGATGTCGGGGGTCACATAGGCGTTCTGGTAGTGACGCTCGAGAAACATGCGATCCTCCGACTTTTTCTTATTGTTTGTTGTGACCCGCCGCCTAGCCGGCGACGGGCTCCATGGTCTTCAGCAGGCTCAAAACGCGTTCGGCGATCGCCTTGGGCGCGATGAGCAGGTCCGGCAGATAGGGATCGGCGTTGTTGTAGACCAGCGGCGATCCGTCGACGCGGCTGACGTGCAGGCCGGCCGCCTGGGCCACCGCCGCCGGAGCGCAGTTGTCCCATTCGTACTGGCCGCCGGTGTGCAGGTAGATGTCGGCCTCGCCGCGCACCACCGCCATCGCCTTGGCGCCGGCCGAGCCCATGGGCACCAGTTCGGCGTCAAGGGCCTCGGCCACCGCCACGGCTTCCGCCGCCGGCCGCGTACGGCTGACCAGCATGCGCAGCTTGCCGGGATTGGCCGGCACGACCGGCGGTTCACCGGTGCAGAGCGTCAGCGGGAAGCCCGGCAGGGCCACCGCGCCGATGGCAGGCTGGCCGTCGATGCTGAGCGCCACATGCACCGCCCAGTCCGTGCGGCCTTCGCCGTACTCGCGGGTGCCGTCCAGCGGGTCGACGATCCACACCCGGCTGGCCTTCAGCCGTTCGGGATTGTCCTTCTCCTCCTCGGAGAGGATGCCGTCGTCCGGCCGGTTGGTCGCCAGCGCCTCCATGATGAAGGCGTTGGCGGTGCGGTCGCCCGCCTTGCCCAGCGTCTTGCCCTCGAAGAGGCCCGAGCCCTGCAGCTCGACCAGGATCCGACCAGCGGTCTCGGCGATGTGCCGGGCGAGCTCGACGTCGTTCATCGCGCTCATCCGAGCAGCCTTTCGACGATCAGGTCGGCCGCCTGCTCCGGCGTCAGCTTGGTCGTGTCGATCCGGATCTCCGGATCCTGCGGCGGCTCGTACGGGCTGTCGATGCCGGTGAAGTTGGCGAGCTGGCCCGCGCGCGCCTTCTTGTAGAGGCCCTTCACGTCACGGCTCTCCGCCTCGGCCAGCGGGGTGTCGATGAACACCTCGATGAACTCGCCGGGCGCCATCATCTCGCGCACCATCGTCCGCTCGGCCCGGAAGGGCGAGATGAAGGCGGTGAGCACGATCAGGCCCCCGTCGGTCATCAGCTTGGCCACCTCGCCGACGCGGCGGATGTTTTCGATCCGATCCGCTTCGGTGAAACCGAGGTCCTTGTTGAGGCCGTGGCGGACGTTGTCGCCGTCGAGCAGGAAGGTGTGGCGGTTCATCCGCACCAGCTTCTTCTCGACCAGGTTGGCGATCGTCGACTTGCCGGCGCCGGAGAAGCCGGTGAACCACAGCACGGCCGGCCTCTGGTTCTTCAGGTCGGCGTGCTTCTCGCGGGTGACGTCGAGCGCCTGCCAGTGGACGTTCTGGGCGCGCCGCAGCGAGAAGTGCAGCATGCCGGCGGCGACCGTCGCATTGGTCAGCTTGTCGATCAGGATGAAGCCGCCGAGATCGCGGCTCGCGGAATAGGCCTCGAAGACGATCGGCTTGTCGGTCGACAGGTTGGCCACGCCGATGGCGTTGAGCTCCAGCGTCTTGGCCGCCAGGTGGTCCATCGTATTGACGTTGACCTGGTACTTCGGCGCCTGGACCGTGGCGGTGACCGTCTGGGTCGCCAGCTTCAGCCAGTAGGGCCGGCCGGGGATGAGGGCCTCGTCGGCCATCCAGACCACGGTCGCCTCGAACTGGTCGGCGACCTCCGGCGGACTGTCGGCCAGCGCCAGCACGTCGCCGCGCGAGCAGTCGACCTCGTCGGCCAGGCAGATGGTGATCGACTGGCCGGCGACGGCCTCGTCGAGGTCGCCGTCGAGCGTGACCAGCCGGCTGACCGTCGAGGTCTTGCCCGAGGGCAGGACCCGCATCGCGTCGCCCTTGCGGACCACGCCCGTGGCGATCAGGCCCGAGAAGCCCCGGAAGTCGAGGTTCGGCCGGTTGACCCACTGCACCGGCATGCGGAACGGCTTGGCCTGGTCGGAGACCTGGTCGAGCTCGACCGTCTCCAGGTGCTCCATCAGCGCCGGGCCCGTGTACCACGGGGTGTTCGGCGACCTGGTGGTGATGTTGTCGCCCTTGAAGCCCGAGATTGGCATCGGCGTGAATTCGGTGATGCCGATGCTGGTCGCAAACGCCCGGTAGTCTTCGAGGATCGCGTCGTACTTGGCCTGGTCGTAGTCGATCAGGTCCATCTTGTTGATGGCCAGTACGATGTTCCGGATGCCGATCAGGTGCGCCAGATAGGAGTGGCGGCGCGTCTGGGTCAGCACGCCCTTGCGGGCGTCGATCAGGATCACGGCGAGGTCGGCGGTCGAGGCGCCGGTCACCATGTTGCGGGTGTACTGCTCGTGGCCGGGGGTGTCGGCGACGATGAACTTGCGCTTCTCGGTGGCGAAGAAGCGGTAGGCCACGTCGATGGTGATGCCCTGTTCGCGCTCGGCGGCCAGCCCGTCGACCAGTAGGGCGAAATCGATCTCCTGGCCCTGGGTGCCGACCCGCTTGGAGTCGGCCTCGAGCGTCGCCAGCTGATCCTCGAAGATCATCTTCGAGTCGTAGAGCAGACGCCCGATCAGGGTCGACTTGCCGTCATCCACCGAGCCGCAGGTGATGAAGCGCAGCAGCGTCTTGTGCTGGTGGCGCACCAGATAGGCGTCGATGTCCTCGGCGATGAGGGCGTCGGTCTTGTAGATCGTCTCAGGAAGGGTGTCGGTCATCAGAAATATCCTTCCTGCTTCTTCTTCTCCATGCTGGCGTCGCCCGCATCGCGGTCGATCGCCCGGCCCTGGCGCTCCGAGGTGGTGGTCAGAAGCATCTCCTGAATGACCTCGGGCAGGGTCGCCGCCGCGCTCTCCACCGCCCCGGTGAGGGGGTAGCAGCCGAGCGTCCGGAAGCGGATCGAACGTTCGACCGGGACCTCGCCGGGCTTCAGCGGGAAGCGGTCGTCGTCGACCATCAGCAGCATGCCGTCGCGCTCGACGGTCGGCCGCTTGGACGCGAAGTAGAGCGGCACGATCGGGATGTTCTCCAGGTGGATGTATTGCCAGATATCCAGCTCGGTCCAGTTGGAGATCGGGAACACCCGGATCGACTCGCCCTTGGACTTCTTGGCGTTGTAGAGGTGCCAGAGTTCCGGGCGCTGGTTCTTCGGGTCCCAGCGGTGGCTGGACGAGCGGAACGAGAACACCCGCTCCTTGGCGCGGCTCTTTTCTTCATCGCGGCGCGCGCCGCCGAAGGCCACGTCGAACTGGTATTTGTCGAGCGCCTGCTTCAGGCCCTCGGTCTTCCACATGTCGGTGTGCAGCGGGCCGTGATCGAACGGATTGATCTTCCGCTCCATCGCTTCCGGGTTGTGATAGACGAGCAGCTCCATGCCGCTCTCGCGGGCCATGCGGTCGCGCAGCTCGTACATCGCCTTGAACTTCCACGTCGTGTCGACGTGCAGCAGCGGGAAGGGCGGCGGCGAGGGATAGAAGGCCTTGCGCGCCAGGTGCAGCATGACGGCGGAATCCTTGCCCACCGAATAGAGCATCACCGGGCGCTCAGCTTCGGCCACCACTTCCCGCAGGATGTGGATGCTCTCGGCTTCGAGGCGCTGGAGATGGGTCAGCCTTTGGCCCACAGGTTTTTCCGTTTTCGACATAGGGTTACTTACGATCTGAGGACGACATCCGAACTTCGGGGAGGCGGCGCAAGCTAGGCGCCGCCGGCTCCCCTCGGGTTCAAGGCGGCGTCCGCCGCGGCGATTTCAGATTTCAACCACATGGTTTCGCTAAGGTTCGAGCCGCCTGATTCCATCAGAAGCCGCTGGAGCGCGTCCTTCTTGACGGCGAGGGCGTCAGAGTTCGAAGGCGCGGCGCCCAGCGCCACGTCCAGGAGATGTAGGGCCTCCAGGGGGTGGCCGCCATCCAGCTTTTCTCGGGCGCGCCCCGCGAGAATCTGGGCGCCCCCGGCGAGTTCAACCAAGTCCTTGTCCACGCTCGAGCGGGGAACGCCATAGAGCGAGGTCGTGGAGTCGTAGAGGAACCAGCCCGAATACTCGTGCCAGATGGCCCGCACGGCCCAACGCACGTTGCCGTGGAACTCGCCGATCTTCAGGTGATCCGGCAAGCGGATCTCGCGCATCAGGGTGTAGACATCCTTATGCGCGTTCATGCCCTCGATGACCGCCTCGTTCACGTAGGAAACGGCGGCGTACATCTTGTCGAGATCGGCGCGGATCTTCTCCGCCCCGCGGATCGGCTCGCCGTGGCCGGTGATCAGGAGCTCCGCGCCGAGCTGGCGCACCTTGTCCAGCGACTTCAGATAGCGGACCACCAGCCGCGGCTTGTCGCCCCGGATGGTGTTGAGGAACGGCATCGACAGGAAGACCGGCCCGAACAGATTGCCGGTGAAGGCGACCTTTTCGTTCGGCATCCAGACGGAGAGAGAGTCCAGCGTCTCGCCGCCGGGCGTCGACAGCACCTCGAACCGACGGCCGCCGAGCTCGAAGGCGTATTCGCGATCCACCTCGATGTCGGGCGTGATGGTCGGCACCTCGAGGCGAGGGCCGCCGACGCTGACGGTGCCCCCCCACAGCTTCCGCGACCGCGGCTCGCCGTGGGACCGGAGCTTCTCGTACCATTCGGCGGTCTCGACGAAGCGGCGCTCGACGATGATCTTCGTCTCCGGCTCCTTGAGGGCCGGCACGCCGCCGAAATGGTCCGGATGGCTCTGGGTCAGCACGATGTAGCGCAGGGGCCCGGTGCGCACCGGCGCGAACACCGCCTTGTTGCGCTCGGCGCTGGTCGGGAAGCCGGTGTTGACCAGCAGGTCGCCGTCGGCGGTCGTCACCAGGTAGGCGTTGGAAATGTCCTTCGCCATGAAGATGAAGTCGTTGATGGCGACCGCTTCGGCCTGCTGTTCGCCGGCGAGGACGAGGCTCGCCAGCGGCGGCTTGGCGTCGGTCTTGGCGTCGCTCATGACGAGGCGTCTCCGAATTCGATCATCACCTTCGCCGACTGCGGGGTCGCCGCGACGCCGAAGGCCTCGAGAACGTCATCGAACTGATAGCGATGGCTGATCAGCGACTGCGCCTTGTCCTTGAGGCGCGGCAGGGCCGCGAGCACCTCGGGCATTTCGTCCGGATAGCCGACCGCCGTGGTGATGTTCATCTCGGTGGTCAGCATCTTGCCGAGCAGCACTTCCACCGGCTTCAGATAGGCGGCGGTGATGACCAGTTTGGCGTGCTTCTTCGCCATCCCGATCACGTCGTTGACGACGCTCGGCGCGCCGGCGGCGTCGATGTAGGCGTCGACGTCGACCGCTTCACGGCCGAACACCGTGGTGCGGCCCTGGATCTCCAGCAGGCGGGCGCGGAGATCTTCCGTCCCAGCGTTGATCACCGCCTTGGCGCCCAGCGCCGTGGCGCGGGCGAGCCGCTCCGGCGCGAGGTCGACGGCGACCACATCCTTGATCCCGCGATCGACCAGCCAGAGCACCATGCCCAGGCCGATCGGGCCGCAGCCGAAGACCACCACCTTGTCGCCAGGCTTCACCTGCATGCGGTTGACGCCGTGCAGGGCGACCGCCAGCGGCTCGCACAGGGCGGCCACCTCGAACGGCAGGTCGTCCGGGATCGGCAGCAGGCTGTCGCCGACCTTGGCGTCGCCCACCAGGACCTCGTCGGTGAAGGCGCCGTCCGGGCCGCCGCTGCCGATGAAGGTCGAGGTCTGCATCGGATTGATGACCACCCGCTGGCCGACGGTGACGCCCTCGACCGCCTTGCCGACCTGGACCACCTCGCCGGCGGCCTCATGACCGATCGGCGTGACCCCGCCTTCCTTGCGGTTGATGCCGCCGAACTTGATGTAGGAGAGGTCGCTGCCGCAGATGCCGCAGGCCTTCACCTTCACCACGACGTCATTGTCGCCGGCCTTCGGCGGATCGCGCGGGTCCAGACGGACGTCGCCCACCCCGTGAATGTTCAGAACCCGCATCGGACAGCTTCCTTCTTTTGCCGGTGGCCGCGTCAGAGGTTGATGTAGGCGGGCAGGATGACGCTGCCGCCGTCGATCACGATGGTGTCGCCGGTGTGGAAGGCCGAGGCGTCGCTGGCCAGGTAGGCGGCGATCCCCTCGAAGTCCTTCATGTAGCCCGGGCGCTGAATCGGCGTCTTGGAGGCGAAGAACTTGTCCATGCCGCTCCACTCGTCGCCGGAGCCGGTCATCTCGGTCTTGATGTAGCCCGGCGCGATGGTGTTGGCGCGGATGCCATGCTTGCCGAACTCCACCGCCATGCCGCGGATCACCGCGCCCATGGCGCCCTTGGCCGCGGCGTAATTGCCCTTGCCGGGCAGACCATGGAGCATCGACAGGCTGCCGCAGAAGATCAGCGAGCCGCCCGGGTCGCCGGCCTCGGCCCGCTTGACCATCTGCCGCGCGCCCTCGCGCAGGGTGTAGAAGGCGCCGTCCAGATTGATGTCGAGCAGGGCGCGCCACTTTTCGGCGGTCAGTTCGAAGCTGGAGTTGGTCGTCGGCGGGACGCCGGAGTTGGCGATCACGCAGTCCACGCGGCCGAAGTCCTTGACCGTGCTCTCGAACGCGACGCCCACTGCATCTTCGTTGGAAACGTCCACCTGACGGGTGATGACGCGGACGCCGAAGGCTTCGAGCTCGGCCTTGGCCTTGGCGTTCTTCTCTTCCGAACGGGCCCAGATCTCCAGGTCGCCGCCCTGTTTGGCGATGCCGCGCGCAAAGCCCAGGCCGAGGCCGCCATTGCCGCCCGTGACCACCGTCACCTTGCCGCTCAGATCAAAAAGGCCGTTGGCCATGGAATCCTCCCAAGCGCGCCGAAATCCTTCGGCTCGTCAGCGCATTGGTTTGCGCCAGGGGGAACATTCCTCGCAACGTCCGACAGTGTCGAGGCCCGGCCGGAATGATGTCACCCGGCCATAGACGTGTCGGGAGACGGGCCTCGCCGACACAACGGGGCGCCAGCGCCGGGTCGCGATCCTGCCGCCCCGGGGGTCAGCTCAGCTTAAAGGCCCGGGCGAGCGCGTCGCGGCGCAGGCGCAGCATGGCCTGGACCTGAGGCGCATCCTCCCCCGCGACGCCGAAACCATGGAAGGCGCCGGGGATGACGTGCAGCTCGGTGGGGACGCCGGCGCGCATCAGTCGCCGGGCGTATTCCATGTCCTCTTCCAGGAAGAGGTCGAGCGCCCCCACCACGACGAAGGCGGGCGGCAGGCCCGCGAAATCCTCCAGCCGCGCCGGCGCCGCCCCCGCCGGAACCTCGGGGCCGCCGGGCTCGACGCCAAGCAGCGCCTGCCAGCCGAAACGGTTGCTCGCCGGCGTCCAGACGAACTCGCCGCAATAGGGGTGCGGGTCGGAGGCGCTGGCGGTGCGGTCGTCGAGCATCGGCGAATCCAGCAGCTGCAGGCAGATCGGGACCTCGCCGCGATCGCGCGCGACGATCGCCAGGGCCGCGGCGTGGCCCCCGCCGGCGCTCTCGCCGCCGATCGCGATCCGCGTCCGATCCACGCCCAGCTCTCCGGCGTTGGCGTGCAGCCATTTGAGGGCTGCGTAGCAGTCCTCGACCGGGCCCGGCCAGGTGGTCTCCGGGGCCAGCCGATAGGCCACCGAGACGACGACGCAGTCGAGGTCGGCCGCCGTCGTCCGGTTCAAACCGTCGTTCTGCTCCGGTCCGCCCAGGATGAAGCCGCCGCCGTGCACGTGCATGTAGACGGGCCGGGCCGTGGCCGCGCTGGGCGGGGTGTAGACCAGCACGCGCACGTCCGGGGCGCCCGAGGGGCCGGGCGCGAACCGCTCGGCGCAGGCCACCGCCTGCTGCGCCGGCGACAGGGGCGGCGGCGCGAGGCCCGTAAGCGCGGCGCCGCTGCGGATATAGGCGAGCAGCTCCGGCGTGAACTCGAACTTCGGCAGCAGGTCCAGTCCCGCCAGCAGCTCCGGCGCCACCAGGCCGCGCGTGCCCGCAGGTCCGGACGGCCGATCGTTCGGCAAGCTGTCAGCCATGGCGCTTCCCCATAAGTCTGCGCCGGGCTCAGGCCGGCGTCCGCCTCATTCCGCCGGTTCGAACGAGGTCCCGTCAAGGATGTGGGCGTATTTCGCCCGCGACGCCTCGCGCTTCGTCGGGATGTGCTCGGTCGGAAAGAGCCCCGGGGCGGGCGTGGCCTTGCGCAGCAGGGCGCCGGCGACCTGGACCTTGTGCACCTCGGTCGGACCGTCGGCGACCGACAGCATCGGCACGCCCATCCACATCTTGGCGATCGGGGTCTCGTGGGTGGTGCCGAGCGCGCCGTGCAGCTGTATCGCCCGCTGGGCGACGTCGTGATAGACCCGCGCCATCGCCACCTTGCACATTCCGATGTGGGTCCGCGCCGCCCCGTGCGGCAGGTTGTCGATCATCCAGGCGGTCTTCAGCACCAACAGCCGGAACATCTCGATCTCGATCGCGGAGTCGGCGATGTAGCCCTTCACGAACTGGTGGTCGCCCAGCAGCCGGCCCTGGGTGCGGCGCGAGACGGCCCGCTCGAGCATCATCTCCAGCGCGCGGTTGCATTGGCCGACGGTGCGCATGGCGTGGTGGATGCGTCCGCCGCCGAGCCGCGACTGGGCGACCTTGAAGCCGCCCCCCGGCTCGCCCAGCATGGCGTCGAGCGGCACGCGCACGTGGTCGTAGCGGATATAGCCGTGAATGCCCTGGTCCTCAGGCTCGTTCATCCCGGCGACGTTGCGCTTGATGACGATGCCGGGCGTCTCGGCCGGCACGACGAACATCGACATCCGTTCGTGCGGCGGGTTCTCCGGATTGGTCACCGCCATGACGATGTAGAAGGCGCAGTATTTGGCGTTCGAGGCGTACCATTTCTCGCCGTCGATCACCCACTCGTCGCCCTCGCGCCAGGCCTTGCAGACGAACTCCTTGGGATCGGCGCCGGCCTGCGGCTCGGTCATGGCGAAGGTGGAGACGATCTCGCCGTCGAGCAGCGGCCGCAGATAGCGCTCCTTCTGTTCGGGCGTGCCGTAGAGGGCCAGGATCTCGGCGTTGCCGGTGTCCGGCGCAGCGGTGCCGAACACGGTCGGCGCCCAGGAGCAGCGGCCGATGATCTCGTTCATCAGCGCCAGCTTCATCTGGCCATAGCCCTTGCCGCCGAGGCTGGGGTCGAGGTGGCAGGCCCACAGGCCCTTGGCCTTCACCTGCTCCTGCAGCGGCTTCAAGATCGCCTGCGACCGGGGGTTCTTCTTGTCGTAGGGCGCGCCGCCGTCCGGGAACAGCAGATCGAGGTCCTCGACCTCCTCGCGGACGAAGCGGTTCATCCAGTCGAGCTTCTCCTGAAACTCGGCGTCGACGGTAAAGTCCATGGCCCTGATCCCTGTGTTCGAGGGGAAATTCGGAATTGAACGCCCTGTGGCGGTCCGGCTCAGCCGGCGATGATCTGCCGGCCCTTGGTCATCAGCCACGAGGCGTAGCCGTGGACGCTCTCGCCGACCTCGGCCGGGACCTTGCCCGCCTTGGAGGCGGCGTAGGTGCCTTCCAGCAGACAGGCCAGCTTGTAGCAGGCGAGCGCGAAGAACCACGGCAGGTCGGCCATGCTCCGACCGGCGGCCTCGGCGTAGAGGTCCACGAGCTCGGCGCGCGAGCGGAAGCCGTCCCACGGCGTGACCAGCGGCTTCTTGCCGGGCGGGTCGCCCTCCTCCCACCAGCTGGTGAGGATCCAGCCCAGGTCGAGCATCGGGTCGCCCAGCGTCGTCAGCTCCCAGTCGATGACGCCGGAAATGCGCGGGGCCTTCAGCGAGAACATCACATTGGCGAACTGCAGGTCGCCGTGGATCAGGCCGATGCGCCGGTCGCCGGGCAGGTTGTCCGAGAGCCAGCGACCGACCTCGTCGACATGCGGCAGGGCCTTGGGGTCATAGCCGGGCGTGGCGGCGTAGCCTTCCAGCTGCGAGCGCCAACGCGAAACCTGGCGGGCATGCCAGTCGTCAGGCTTGCCGAGGTCCGAGAGGCCCGCCGCCTGGGGATCGACGGCGGCCAGCGCCGCGGCCGCGCGCACCAGCTCGTCGCCCATCGCCGCGCGCCAACTGACGTCGGTCTCGTAGTCGCCCTGCAGCTTGCCCATCGGGGCGAAGCCTTCCAGCGGCTCCATCAGGTAGAAGCAGGCGCCGATCACCGCCGGGTCTTCGCAGACCGCGTAGAAGTCCGGATGCGGCACGGCGCTGCCGGCCAGGGCTCTCAGCACCCGGGCCTCGCGCAGCATGGTGTCGTTGCTGTTCGGGCGCAGATGTTTCGACGGCCGGCGCAGCACCAGGGCGTCGGCCCCGCGCTCGAGCAGGAAGACGTTGTTCTGCAGGCCGCCCTTCAGCTTGCGGACGCCGGTGACCGGTCCGGTCCCCGGAAGGTCCTGGCCGGCGATCCATTCGTTCAGATGCGGCCAGTCGATCAGTCCGCCGAAGTCGTCGAGCCCGGCCTGCGCGGTGTCCACGGACATCTCTTCCTCCCTGCTCCGGCTCCCGGGTTTGCGGCCGCCGGCGGCGTCCAGGGAGCGTGATTTGGCGCGATCTGATCCCTCGCCGCGCCCAGCCGCAACGCACGAAAATGTCGAGATCGGGACGCAGGGTGGAAGCCGGGACGCAAAGGAATTTTGTCTGGCGACGCAAAGGGCGTATACACCGCGAAAGTCGGCGGATGACCGACGGTGGGGCGGCCAGATTGGCGAGATGAGCACACCAGCGCTAGCGACCATCGAAGCTGAACTCAGCGTCCCGATCGCGACGGCGCAGCTCGTCCGGTTCGACATGCCCGGGCCGTCGGACAACATCTTCCACGACAAGGACGCCTACTGGCTCGACCTGTGCCTGACGCCCCGGCCGGACAACTGCCGCGCGCGCTATCGCGACCGGTGGGGGCCGCACCGCTTCGAGCGGGTCGGCCCGGTGTTCATGCTGCCGCGCGGCGAGTCGCTGCAGTTCAAGAGCGACGAAGGCGGCAGCCAGATGTCGATCATTTGCCAGCTGCGGCCGGAACCGATCAGCGACCTGATCGAGCACAGGCTGGAGTGGACGGACCGCCGGCTGCAGGCCAGCCTGGACATCTCCAGCGCCAACATCCGCGGCCTGCTGCGCCGACTGGGCCAGGAGCTGCGCTACCCAGGCTTCGCCAGCAAGATGATGACCGAGCTGATCGCCGGCCAGATCGCCATCGAACTCGGCCGCTATTGTTCGGCGATCGACGACGCGCCGGCCACCGGGGGACTCGCCTCCTGGCGGCTGCGGATGATCGAGGAGCGGCTGACCGAGATCCGCGAGGCGCCGACGCTGTCCGAGCTGGCGGCGCTCTGCAACATGTCGGTGCGGCAGCTGACGCGCGGCTTCCGCGCCAGCCGCGGCTGCTCGATCGGCGACTACATCACCCAGAGCCGGATCGACACCGCCAAACGGCTGCTGGCGAACGACGAAAGCATCAAGGCCATCGCCGGATCGATGGGTTTCGCCTCCGCCTCGAGCTTCAGCTACGCCTTCCGGCGCGGCGCCGGGGTGACCCCGCGCCAGTTCCGCACCCGCGTGCTGCGCAACAGCCGCTAGCCTCCGGACGCTGCGACGGCCGCTACGCGGCCCGAAACTGACATTGTGGCCGAACCTCGCGCGTCAAGGTCGTTGCCAAGACGCCCTGCGCCGCAGAAGAAATTCCACATCTGAGCCTGGGCGATGAACGCGACCGGGCATCCTGAGAGGAAACGCGGGACATGGCCCAGCCCTTGGTCGCCGACCAGTTGATTGAACAAGCCCAACGCGCCACCGGATTGGAGCGCTTCGACTCCGACTCCTATCGCGAAGGCCTCGACATCCTTCTGGCCGACTACAACAAGCAGAACGCTCCCGAACCGCTGGTCGAGCGTATGGCGAACACCGTCGTCGGCGCGATCGCCAACCGCCTGAAGACGACCGCCTATCTCGAAAGCCGCCCCGAGCTGCTGAAGCGTCCGATCGAGCGTCCGGTCTTCGTCTTCGGCGTTCCACGCACCGGCACCACCCTGCTCAGCAATCTGCTGGCGGCCGACCCGGCGCGCCGCTCGCCGCTGACCTGGGAGATCGACGATCCGGTTCCGCCGGCGACCACGGAGACGCTGCTCACCGACCCGCGCGCGATCGCCCGGCTGGAGCAGGAGAAGGCGATGCTCGCGGCCAACCCGGAAATGGGCAAGTACTACCGCAACTCGGCGATCTATCCGAACGAGTGCATGTTCTTCATGATCAGCGATTTCAAGGGCCTGCTCTGGGAAGGCAAGGGCAAGCTGCCGAATTATCGCGACTGGATATTCTCGACCGACATGACGTCGACGTACGAATACCACAAGCGGTTCCTGCAACTCCTCCAGGCGGACGCTCCGGGCGTCTGGAACCTGAAGATGCCTTCCCACGCCCTGTGGCTCGAGACCCTGCTGAAGATCTATCCGGATGCGCGGCTGGTCTGGACCCATCGCGATCCGCTGACCGCCACCGGCTCCTTCTGCAGCCTGATGAGCCTCAGCAACCGCTCGGCCGTGGGCCATGTCGACAAGGAATGGGTCGCCCAGGACTACCCCTGGCAGGCCGTCGAGCACGCCAACCGGATCATGGATTTCCGCGACAAGTTCGGCGAGGACCGCGTCATCGACGTGCACTACGCCGACCTGATGCGCCAGCCGATCGCCACCATGCGCAAGCTCTACGGCGCGCTGGGCGACGACTTCAACGGGGCGGCGGAAGGCGGCATGCAGACCTGGCTGGACGACAACCCCCAGGGCAAGTTCGGCAGCCACGACTACAAGCTCGGCGAATACGGCCTGACGCCGGACGGGGTGCGCGGCATGTTCGAGCGGTACCTGTCCCGCTACGACGTCGAGGCGGAAGGCTAGGGACTTAAGGGGACTGGCGCAGGCCGCCGCCGCCGTGCGATCTCAACCGTCATAAACAAGACCGGGAGAGACGCATGGCGGCGACGAGCGGAATCTTCGACCTTTCCGGCAAGGTCGCGCTGGTGACCGGCGGCGCCAGCGGAATCGGGAGCGGCATCGCCGCCGTCCTGGCGGAAGCCGGCGCCACCGTCGTCATCGCCGACATCGACGAAGGCCGGGCGCGGGCGGAGGCGGCGACCCTGACCGCCGCCGGTCATCGCGCCGGCGCGGTGCAGATCGACGTCGCCGGTGAAGGCTCGATCATCGACGGCTGCGCCAAGGTCGTCGCCGACTACGGGTCGCCCTGGATCCTGGTGAACAACGCCGGCCTGCAGCATCGCGAAATGCTGCTCGACGCCACGGTGGACTTCTGGGACCGGACGCTCGACGTCAACGCCCGCGGCCCCTATCTGCTCAGCCGCGAAGTCGCCCGTTCCATGGTCGAAAAGGGCGATGGCGGCCGGATCGTCCACATTGCGTCGGCGTCCCTCATCGGGTCCCTGGTCAAGGGCCACGCCGCCTACGCCAGCTCCAAGGCCGCGCTTCTCGGCCTGGCCCACGCCAGCGCGCTCGAACTGGTCGAGCACCGCATCACCGTCAACATCGTGATGCCCGGCGGAGTCGCCACCCCGGGCGCCATCGGGGCCCAGGGCCCGTCGCCGGACGGCCCGGCGCGCCGGCCGCCGCCGCTGGGCATGTGCGAGCCGCGCGACATCGGCGCGGCGGTGCTGTTCTTCGCATCGCCGGCCGCGGCCCGCGTCACCAACCAGGCGCTGGCGGTCGACGGCGGCTGGTCGCTCACCTGACCGGGCGGACCATGACTGAGGGGAGTGAGACGTTGAACAATCTCGACGAGATCAAGGACTGGATCGCGCTCTGCAACGCCAAGGCGCGCTACTGCCGGACCCTCGACACCAAGGACTGGGACGGCTTCCGCGACCTGTTCACCGAGGACTATGAGCTGGACGTCAGCGACGGGACCGGCAAGCCGGTGATCAAGGGCCGCGACGCGGCGATGGCGTCGGTGCAATCCTCGATCCTGACGGCCAAGACCGCGCACCAGGTCCATACGCCAGAGATCACCCTCAACGGCGACGAGGCCCATGCGATCTGGGCGATGCAGGACCGGGTGGTCTGGGGCCCGGACAAGTCGCTCACCGGCTACGGCCACTACCATGAGCGCTGGGTGCGCCAGAACGGCGAGTGGAAGATCGCCGCGCTCAAGCTCACCCGCCTGCATATGGACTTTCAGTTTCCTGCGCCGGCCGCCTAGGCTCGACCTGCGACAGGAGCGCAACGCGACCGTGACCCGAATGACCGCGCCCACAGCCGAGGGAGCCAAGCAGGCGTCGAACCGGCGGATCGGTCTGGAGCAGTCCAAGACCCGCGCCCTGCTGCTCGATGCGGCCGACGCCGTCATGCGCGAGGAAGGCTATGCCGGCGTCAGCTCGCGCCGGGTGGCGAGCCGGGCGGGCCTCAAGCCGCAGCTCGTGCACTACTACTTCCGCACCATGGACGACCTGTTCCTCGCCCTGTTCCGTCGGCGGTCGGAAAAGGGGCTCGAGCACTACGCCGAGGCGCTGGCCTCGGACCGTCCGCTACGGGCGATGTGGGAGATGAGCCGGGACCCCTCAGGCACGGCGATGATCATGGAGTTCTCCGCCCTGGCGAACCACCGCAAGGTCATCTCCGCCGAGATCGCCCACTATGGCGATCGCCTGCGCGAAATGCAGGTCGCGGCCCTCTCGCGGCTGCTGGCGACGCGCGGGGTCGACCCGGACGCCTATCCCCCCATCGCGGTCGCGGTGCTGATCTCCAGCGTCTCGCTCTTCCTGCGCATGGAGGACAGAATCGGCATGTCGGCCGGCCACGCCGAGACCGAAGCCCTGGTGGAGCGGTGGCTCAATCAACTCGAAAGCCCCGCCGCCCAGCCGCCGCCTGCGACGGTCTGATCACGTTCGCCGGAGCGCGCCGCCCGCGCCTGCGTCCTTGACGCCGTCTCCGCCGCGCCCCTAAGCAAGTGCCCAGCAACGAGCCGGACGCCAAGGCGCGTATCAAGACTCGGGCTCAATCCGGCGACGCCAGGTCGCCGAAGGGAGGACGCACATGAGGCTGAAGCGGGTCTCCGCCGGCTCGCCCGCCCCGGACCTGCGCGAGTCGCAGATCGCTCTCGACCCGGAAAGCCTCTGGACAGCGGTCGACGACGGCGCCCTGATCAAGCGGGGCATGCCGGGGTTCGACAACCTGACGCGAGACCAGGTGATGCAGCTCTACGCCTACATCCGGGCCGGCGCGCGCGAGGCGCTGGGGACCGGCAAGCCGCCGGGCCCGGCGGCCCCCGCGACGGGCGCTCCGCTTCCGCCCGCGCATCTCTAGGAGGCGAGCCTTGATCCGCAGCTATCTTCAGCCGGCGACCGGGCAGGAGGCGGCCCTGGCGCTCGCGGCGGGCGCCCGGCCGCTGGCCGGCGGCACCGACCTGCTGGTCCAGGTCCGCGCGGGCCGCATCGCGCCGGACGCGGTCGTCGATCTCAAGCGCATCCCGCGGGCGATCGGGATCCGCCGCCAGGACGGCGGCTTCGTGATCGGGGCGGCGACGCCATGCCGGGTGCTCGCGGCGAACGACGACCTCGTCGACGCCTGGCCGGGCGTGGTCGAGGCCGCGGACCTGATCGGCTCGGTCCAGGTGCGCAATCGCGCCACCCTCGGCGGCAACCTCTGCAACGCCTCGCCGGCCGCCGACAGCGTGCCGGCGCTGATCGCCGCAAGCGCGCGCTGCGTGATCCTCGGCCCCGACGGCGAGCGCGAGCTGGCGGTGGAGGACGTGCCCCTCTCGCCTGGCCGCCATGCGCTCGAGCCCGGCGAGTTCGTGCTGGAGTTCGTGCTGCCCGCCCAGCCGGCGCGGACCGCCGACGCCTATCTGCGCGCCACGCCGCGGACCGAGATGGACATCGCCGTCGCCGGCGCCGGCGTCAGCCTGACCCTCGACGAGGCCGGCGTCTGCACCGCGGCCCGGGTCGCCCTCGGCGCCGTCGCCCCGACCGCCCTGCTGGTCGCCGAGGCCGGCGCGGCCCTGGTCGGCAGCCGGCTCGACGACACCGCCCTGATCGCCATGGAGGCCGCCGTCCGCGCCGCCTGCCGGCCGATCAGCGACAAGCGCGGAACCGCCGACTACCGCATCGCCGCCGCCGCCGTGCTGTCCAGGCGCGCTGCGAAGATCGCTTACGCCCGCGCCGCTGCGTCGACATGAGGGGGCCGAAATGAGCAAGCATCACGTCTCGGCCACGGTGAACGGCGACGCCGTCGAATTCCTCTGCGATCCAGGCGAGAGCCTGCTCGACGCCCTGCGCGACACGCTTGGGCTGACCGGCGCCAAGGAGGGCTGCGGCTCCGGCGACTGCGGGGCTTGCAGCATCACCCTCGACGGCGAGCTGATCTGCTCCTGCCTGGTGCTCGCCCCGGAGGCCGAGGGCCGCCGGATCGAGACCATCGAGGGCATGGCGACCGACGGCGAGCTGCATCCCCTGCAGCGCAAGTTCCTCGAGCACGCCGCCCTGCAATGCGGCTTCTGCACGCCCGGCCTGCTGATCGCCGCCAAGGCCCTGCTCGACGTCCATCCGGACCCGACGGAGACCGAGGCGCGTTACTGGCTGGCGGGGAACCTCTGTCGCTGCACCGGCTACGACAAGGTGATCCGCGCCGTGCTCGATGCGGCCGCTGAGCTGCGCCAGGAGAGGACGCCCGCATGAACCAGGTCACGGCCAAGCCCGCCTTCAAGATCATCGGCACCCGGCCCGTGCGGCCGGACGGCGTCGACAAGGTCACCGGCAAGGCCGCCTACGGCGCGGATCTCGTCATGCCGGGCATGTTGTTCGGGGCGATCCTGCGCAGTCCGCACGCCCACGCCCGCATCGTCTCGATCGACACCCGCAAGGCCCGGGCCCTGCCGGGCGTCAAGGCGGTGGCGACCGGCGCGGACTTCCCCGACCTCGACGAGGCGCAGCTGGGATCGGGCGAGGCTTCGCTCAGCATCGCCGACATCGGCAAGAACTGCATGGCGCGGGGCAAGGCCCTCTACGAGGGCCACGCCGTCGCCGCCGTCGCCGCCATGTCGAAGGCGATCGCCGAGGAGGCGGTTCGGCTGATCGAGGTGGTCTACGAGCCCCTGCCCCACGTCATCGACGTCGAGGCGGCCATGGCGCCGGACGCGCCGCTGCTGCATGAGGCCATGTTCACCAAGGGTCTGGAGACCCGGCCGGACCGGCCGTCGAACATCGCCAAGTTCCTGCGTCTGCCGAAGGGCGACGCCCGGGCCGCGATCGAAGCCGCCGAGGTGGTGGTCGAGGGCCGCTTCACCGCGCCGCCGGTGCACCAGGGCTATATCGAGCCGCACGCCTGCGTGGTCTCCGTCGGCGCCGACGGCCAGGCGCAGATCTGGGCCTCCAGCCAGGGCCAGTTCATGGTCCGCAGCCTGACCGCCGCCATCACCGGCATGAAGCTGGCCGACATCCGCGTCACCCCGGCGGAGATCGGCGGCGGCTTCGGCGGCAAGACCACCGTCTATCTCGAACCCGTCGCCGTGGTGCTCTCGCGCAAGAGCGGCCGGCCGGTGAAGATGGTGATGAGCCGCGACGAGGTGTTCCGCGGCAGCGGGCCCGCTCCGGGCGGTGTGGTCAACGTCCGGCTGGGCGCCACCCGCGACGGCCGCATCGTCGGCGCCGAGGTCGAGCTGAAATACCAGGCCGGCGCCTTCCCGGGCTCGTCGGTGCAGGCCGGAGCGATCACCGCGCTGGCCTGCTACGACATCGCCAACTACGACATCAAGGGCTGGGACGTGGTCTGCAACATGCCCAACGTCGCCGCCTACCGGGCGCCGGCGGCCAATCCCGCGCAATTCGCGGTAGAGAGTGCGATCGACGACCTGGCGCGCATGCTCGGCATGGATCCCATCGAGATCCGGGAGAAGAACGCCGTGCGCGACGGCCTGTATTCGCCCTACGGCCTGCTCTACCAGAACATCGGCTTCGAGGAGACGCTGGCGGCCCTGAAGGCGCATCCGCACCTCGCCCAGCCGCTCGGCCCCAACCAGGGCCGCGGGGTGGCGGCCGGCTTCTGGGTCAACCATGGCGGCGAAGCGACCGTCATGATTTCCATCAGCGAGGACGGCGGCGCCGTCGTCGCCTATGGCAGCCCCGACATCGGCGGCTCCCGCGCGTCCATGGCGATGATGGCGGCCGAGGTGCTGGGCCTGCCGATCGAGCAGGTGCGGGCCGTCGTCGCCGACACCGCCTCGATCGGCTTCTCGATGCTGACCGGCGGGAGCAGCACCACCTACCGCGTCGGCATGGCGATCGCCAACGCCGCCAACGACCTGGTGATCCAGATGAAGGCGCGCGCGGCCCTGACCTGGGGCGTGGACGCCGACCAGGTCGGATGGCGCGACGGCCAGGCGGTTTGCCTCGCGCCGGACCGCGACGAACCGCCGCTGTCGATCGCCGAGATCGCCGCCGCCGCCAGCCGCACCGGCGGCCCGCTCTCGGCCGAGTCCGTGGTCGACGCCCACGGCGCCGCCCCGACCTTCGGCGTCCACGCCTGCGACGTTGAGGTCGACCCGGAGACCGGGCGGGTGACCGTGCTGCGCTACACCGCCGCTCAGGACGTCGGGCGGGCGATCCACCCGGCCTATGTCGAAGGCCAGATCCAGGGCGGGGCGGCCCAGGGCATCGGCTGGGCGCTGAACGAGGAATACGTCTTCGACGCCGCCGGCCGGGTGGAGAACCCGGGCTTCCTCGACTACCGGATGCCGGTCGCCTCGGACCTGCCGATGATCGACACCATCATGGTCGAGTCCGTTCCCAATCCGCACCATCCGTTCGGCGTGAAGGGCGTCGGCGAGACCCCGATCGTGCCGCCGCTGGCGGCGGTGGCCAACGCCGTGCGCAGCGCTGTCGGCAAGCGCTTCTACGACCTGCCCATGTCGCCTTCGCGCGTCTATGCGGCGCTGCACGCGGGCGATTGAGCCATGGCGCGGGTGCTCGTCACGGCGTCCGACTGCGACGAGTTCACCGGCGGCCTGCGCGACTTCGAGATCGAAGCGGCCGACGTGCGCACCCTGGTCCGCAAGCTCGACGACCGGTTTCCAGGCCTCGGCAGGCTGATGGAGCGCGGCGTTTCCCTGGCCATCGACGGCGAGATCCGGCCGACCTGGGCCGGACCCCTGCGCCCGGACAGCGAAGTCTGTCTGGTTCCCCGCATCGGCGGGGGGTGAGCCCGGCCCCGGCCTTCAGGCGTTGGCGTCTGGAGCGAGGGTCCGGATGAAGATCGCCACCTTCAACGTGAACGGGGTCAACGGCCGCCTGCCCGTGCTGCTGCGCTGGCTGGAGACGGCCAGCCCCGACGTGGTCTGCCTGCAGGAGCTGAAGGCCCAGCCGGACAACTTCCCCGTCGCGGCGATCGAGGCCGCCGGCTATGGCGCGATCTGGCATGGTCAGAAGAGCTGGAACGGCGTCGCCATCCTGGCCCGTGGCGCCCAACCTCACGAGACCCGTCGCGGCCTGCCTGCGGTCCTTGCGGCCGGCGACCCGGAGGACGTGCAGAGCCGCTACATCGAGGCCGCGGTGAACGGGATCCTGGTCGCCTGCCTCTATCTGCCCAACGGCAATCCCGCGCCGGGGCCGAAGTTCGACTACAAGCTGACCTGGTTCGAGCGGCTGAAGGTCCATGCCGCGAGCCTGCTGGCCCAGGACCTGCCGGCGGTCCTGGCCGGCGACTTCAACGTCATGCCGACCGATCTCGACGTCTACAAGCCGGAACGCTGGGTCGACGACGCCCTCTTCCGGCCGGAAGTGCGCCAGGCCTACGCCGAGCTGATCGCCCAGGGCTGGACCGACGCCCTGCGCGCCCTGCACCCGGGCGAGCGGATCTACACCTTCTGGGACTATTTCCGGAACGCCTACGGTCGCGACGCCGGCCTGCGGATCGACCACCTGCTGCTCAGCCCCCAACTCGCCCGGAGGCTGAAGGCGGCCCAGGTGGATCGCGACGTCCGCGGCTGGGAGAAGGCCAGCGACCATGCGCCCGTGTGGATTGAGCTCGCCTAGAGGGAGCCGTCGCGCGCGTGCACCACAGCGTAGCGGTCGGCGTAGAGCCGTCGCCATCCGGGCCGCCGGTCCATCACGCCCACCGTCGGATCACCCGCGGCCAGCAGGGTCCAGCTCACCTTCCAGCGCGCCAGCAGCGCGTCCAGCTTCGCGGGATCCGGCCGGCCGGCGCGGAAATAGGCGTTGGTGAAGGCGTCGCCGTACATGTCGGTGCGTCCGTCGATGAAGGGTCGGACGCCCTGGGCGATCAGATAGCCGCCAAAGCCGTAGTCGTTGAACACCGGCTGGATACGAAGGGCGGCCGGCACATGGGCCAGGGCGGCGATCGGCGCGCTCGGGCCGTCCACGCGGACGATGGGGACGGCGAGGCGCAGGCCGGCCAGCGCCAGGGCCGCCGCCGCGCAGGCCGCGACCCAGCCGCGGCGGACGGGTCCGGCCGGCGCAGCCTTGCGGTCCGGCGCGAGCGCCTGGCCCAGGGGCTCGGCGAGCAGCATGGCGCCGATCATCGCCAGCAGGATCTGGTGGCGATTGTGCTGCAAGGCCATGTGCAGCAGCACGAGCAGGAGCACGAGCCGCAGCGCCGGAACCCGCACGCCGCGCTGAAGCATCACATAGAGGCTGGCGACCAGGGCGATCTCCAGCGGGCCGATCCGGCTGAAGTCCATCGGCCGCCATTCGCCGACGCCGGCGAGGCTGGTCATGCCCAGCAGCTGGAACGGGAAGAGCAGTCCGGAGAAGCCGAACGGCGTGATCAGGCTGGCCGCGAGGCTGGCGATCCCGAACAGGGCCCAGGCCCTGAAGGTCGCGACCCGCGCGTCGGGCTTGGCCGCGGTCAGGGCTTCAAGGGCGAAGGGACCGATCAGCGCGAGACCCATGACGTAGCCGCCGTGCACATTGGCCCACGGGACCATCAGGGCCGCCAGCGCCAGCGGGGGCGCACGGCCTTTGTCCCGCGCGCCGAGCAGGCCCGCAGTCCAGGCGGCCAGCAGCGGCAGGGCCAGCAGATGCGGCCGCGCCAGCAGGCTGGGGGAGATGCAGCCGAAGGCCAGCAGCAGCGCCAGGGCGAGGCTGAGCGGCGGCAGGGCGCGGCCGATCCGGCGCGCCAGGATCGCCATCGCAGCGCCCATGGCTGCGCCATAGAGCAGGACCACCCCGCTCCAGCCGGCGGCGCGGAAGGCCGCCGCCATCAGCAGCTCCGCCAGCCACTCGTGGGTGTGCCAGGGTCTGCCTGCGAAGGTGTAGGAGAAGACGTCCGTGTGCAGGATGCGCCGGTGGTCGAGCATCCAGCCGCCGGCCGCCACATGCCACCAGCTGTCGCCGTCGTTCAGCACCTGAGGCGCCGCCAGCACGAAGGCGAAGGCCAGGAGGCCGGCCAGCGCCGGGGCGGCGAAGCCTCCCAGGCTGCGGGCCGCAGCGGCGGGGCGGGCGTCCAGCGGGGGCGCGAGCGAGACCATGGTCCCGCCAGCCTTACCCCGCTGGGCTTAACAAGCCTTCAGCGCGAGCGCGTCAGGCCAGGGCGCGCAGCTTGTCGGTGAGGTCGGTGCGCTCCCAGGAGAAGCCGCCCTCGTTGTCGGGCTGGCGACCGAAGTGGCCGTAGGCCGAGGTGCGCGCGTAGATCGGCCGGTTCAGGCCGAGGTGCTCGCGGATCGCCCGGGGCGTCGCGCCGCCGATCATCTCCGGCAGGGCCTGTTCCAGCTTGGCCGGGTCGACCTCGCCGGTGTCGTGCAGGTCGACGTAGAAGCTCAGCGGCTTGGCCACGCCGATCGCATAGCTGATCTGGATGGTGCACTTCTTGGCCAGGCCCGCGGCGACCACGTTCTTGGCCAGGTAGCGGCAGGCGTAGGCCGCCGAGCGGTCGACCTTGGTCGGGTCCTTGCCGGAGAAGGCCCCGCCGCCGTGCGGCGACGCGCCGCCGTAGGTGTCGACGATGATCTTGCGGCCGGTCAGGCCCGCGTCGCCGTCCGGCCCGCCGATCTCGAAACGACCGGTCGGGTTGACGTGCCACTTGGTGTTCTTGGTGATCAGGCCGGCGGGGAAGACGCTCTCGACATAGGGGCGGATCATCGCCTCGACGCGCTTGGGCGTGGCGATGTGCAGGCCGATCCGCTTCTTGTGCTGGGTCGAGACGACGATCTGCATCACCTCCACCGGTTGGCCGTTCTCGTAGCGCAGGGTGACCTGGCTCTTGGCGTCGGGCTCCAGGGCCGCGCACTCGCCCGAATGGCGGACGTCGGCGAGCTTCTTCAGGATGTTGTGGCTGTACTGCAGGGTCGCCGGCATCAGCTCCGGGGTCTCGTTGCAGGCGTAGCCGAACATGATGCCCTGGTCGCCGGCGCCTTCGTCCTTGTTGTCGCCGGCGTCGACGCCCTGGGCGATGTGGGCGGACTGTTCGTGCAGGTAGCAGGCGAACTTGGCCTTGGACCAGTGGAAGCCCTTCTGCTCGTAGCCGATCTCCTTGATCGCCTGACGGACCTTGGGCTCGAGGCCTTTGACGATCTCCTTCGTCATCGCCTTGTTCTCGGCCTTGGACGCGCCGGGGCGTCCGGCGCGGACCTCGCCGGCCAGCACGATGCGGTTGGTGGTCACCAAGGTCTCGCAGGCGACGCGCGCTTCGGGCTCGGCGCTCAGGAAGGCGTCGACGACGGTGTCGGAGATGCGGTCGGCCACCTTGTCGGGGTGACCCTCGGACACGCTCTCGCTGGTGAAGATGTAGCTGGAACGGCTCACGCTCAGGCTCCGGGACTAGAGGCGCCGCTCAAACGGTCGCCGACGAATAGGTCGGCAATCCTATAAAGAAATCTTTATGTCCCGCCAAGCGGGCGGGCTCCCCTCAGCTATCTTCTGACTCCACCGCCATGCTGCGGACCAGCTCCAGGATCTGGCGGCGGACGCCGGACCGGGGGATCTGGGGAAAGTAGCGAACGAGCTCGACGCCCTCGGAGGTCATCAGGAATTCGTCGAGGCCCGCGTTAAGGCGCGGCTGGGCGGCGCCTTCCGACGCGAGACCTTCATAGAAGTAGGCGATGTTCGTGTTCAGGGCCCGGGCGACCTCCCAGAGCTTCGAGGCGCTCACCCGATTGGCGGCCCGCTCGTATTTCTGGACCTGCTGGAAGGTCAGTCCGATGGAATCGGCCAGCTTCTCCTGGCTGATGCCAAGCTCCTTGCGCCGCAGACGGATGCGCAAGCCGACGTGCCGGTCGACCGGATTGGGACCGGTGTCGAAGTCTGCGAGCTTATTCATGCGACCTCGAGATCGTTAGGCTTCGTTAACCCTTGAGCCAGCTGACGCGGGCGGCGTCAAGAATTCATGCTCGCCGAACGCGATCTGTGAACAAGGCGCCTAATGACACGAGCATCATGAGGGCAAAGGCGCTGTCATTCCACCGTACGTAGGGCGTGGGGGCGAGCGCGGGCGGCAGGCGCGCGTCGATGACTCCGAATTCGCCCAGTCCCAGCCGCGCCCCAGGCAGGACCCGGCCATAGGCGTCGATCACCGCGGAGACCCCGGTCGGCGTCGCGCGCACGATCGGCAGGCCCTCCTCGATCGCCCGGTAGCTGGCCAGGTTCAGGTGTTGCAAAGGTCCGCTGGTCGCGCCGAACCAGGCGTCGTTCGAGACATTCAGGATCCAGGCCGCACGCACGTCGGCACGCCCGTCGCCTTCCCGCGCCAGGCCCGGGAACAACGCCTCGTAGCAGATCAACGGCTGCACCGGCGGCATTCCGGCGGCGACCAGCGGCCGCGGCGGCGGGCCGGCGGTGAAGTCCTCCGGCATGTGCACCAGGCTGCGGAAGCCCACCTTGGTGGCGAAGTCGGCGAGCGGCATGAATTCGCCGAACGGCACCAGCCGGTGCTTGTCGTAGACCCCGCTGACGCGCAGGCCTGCGGCCTCGCGGTGGAAGGCGATCAGGCTGTTGAAGTAGCGCGGCTGGCCGAGCGGTCCGGTTTCGGCGCGGTTGGCGCCCATCAACAGGGTCTGGCCGGGCGCCAGAGCCGCCGAGAGCGCCGGCGCATAGGGCAGCTCCGGCGCCAACAGGTCGTCGATCACCGCCGGAAGCGCGCCCTCCGGCCAGACGACGATGTCCGGCCGCGTCGCGGCAGAGACGCCAGAGGAGGGGCGCCGGGAGAGTTCGAGATAGGTGGCGAAGATCTGGTTGAGGTTCTCCGGCCGCCATTTGTCCTTCTGGTCGATATCGGCCTGGACGACGCGAACGTGCGGCGCGCTCGCCGCGACCGGACGGGCGCCGGTCAGGCGCGCCGCGCCGAAGCCGTAGAGGCCCGCCAGCGCGGCCAGGGCTGCGGCCAGCGCCACGGCGCGGTCGCGCCGGGGCCGGACGTCGAACAGCAGGGCCGGGGCGCTGGCGAGGGCGAGCGTGATCCAGCTCAGGCCATAGACGCCCACCACCGAGGCCAGCTGCGAGGGCGCCGAGCCCGCGCGCCAGCTCTCGCCCGGCAGGTCCCAGGGAAAGCCGGTCAGGACGTGGCCGCGCAGCCACTCGGCGCCGGCCAGGCAGCCGGCGAAGACCAGCACCCGGCCGAAGCCGCGGGGTTTCAACGCCCGATAGGCCAGGGCGGCGGCGCCCCAGAACAGCGCCAGCCCGCCGGCCAGGAAGGTCAGGCCGAACGGCGCCATCCAGCCCTGGGTCTTGGCGTCGACCATGAAGGGCTCGACGACCCACCAGACGCTGACGGCGAAATAGCCCAGGCCTGCGAGCCAGCCGCGGAAGAAGGCCTGGCGCAGGGGGCGGGCCGCCGGCGCCTCCACCATCCGCAACATCAGGGCGTAGCCGAGCAGACCGACAAGGACGCCGAACGGCGGATGGGCCAAGCCGGCGGCGAGGCCGGCCGCCAGCGCCCAGCCGCGCTGCGCCCACGCCGTGTCGATCTTCATCCGCCGCGCTTCAGCCGCCACGCGCGTCTCAGACCGAAGACGCTGCAGCGCGTTCGACCGGGCGGCGGACTCGCACCCGCCGGACCCGGCGGGGATCGGCGGCCAGCACCTCGATCGCGAAACCGCCGGGATGGTCGATCTCCTCGCCCCGCTGCGGCACCCGGCCGGCGAGCGCGTTGACCAGGCCCGCGACGGTGTCGATCTCCTCGTCGAGGTCGGGCGGCGCGAGATCGACGCCGGCGCCCATCGCCGCCTCCAGATCCTCGAGCGGCACGCGCCCGTCGGCGATCCAGCCCATGGCGTCCTCGGCGATCGGGGCGAAGCCCTGGTCGTCCTCTTCGTCGTGTTCGTCGGCGATGTCGCCGACCAGGCATTCCAGCAGGTCCTCGAGCGTGACCAGGCCGTCGGTGCCGCCGAACTCGTCGATCACCAGGGCCATGTGGGTGCGCCGGGCGCGCATCAGGCCGAGGAGCTCGGAGGCGCGCATTGATCCCGGCACGAATAGCAGCTTGCGCAGGATGCGCCGGCCGTCCTGCAGGATCTGGTCATTGGCCGCCGGCCCGCCGGTCTTGCGGGCGAGCAGCTTGAAGACGTCCTTGACGTGGACCAGGCCCACCGGCTCGTCGAGCGTGTCCTTGTAGACCGGCATCCGCGAATGCTCGGCCTCGACGAAACGGGCGACGACATCGGCGAAGCCGAGGTCCTGCTCGATGGCGACGATGTCGGCGCGCGGAGTCATCACGTCATAGACGCGAAGCTCCTGGAACTCCCGCGCATGGCTGACGAGCTCGCCGGTGGCCAGCGTCTCGTGCTCCTCGGGGTGAGATTCGCTCTCCCCCTGCCGTTTGCGGAAGATGTTGAAGATAGCCAAGACCCCACGGCCCTTGGGCCGGGGGTCGGCGCTACTTGAGGGTTCGGGGTCAGTCATGGTCCCTTTCGCCCGCCTGGTAGGGGTCCGGCACCCCTATCCCGGCCAGGACGACGCGTTCGAGGCCTTCCATCGCTTCGGCCTCATCATCGCTCATATGGTCGTATCCTAAAAGGTGCAGCACGCCATGCACGACCAGATGCTGCAAATGATGTGCAAGCGGCTTGCCCTGGTCGACGGCTTCGCGCGCGCAAACGCCAAACGCCAACGCCACGTCGCCCAACAGCCGCTCCGGATTCGGCGGTGCGGGGAAGGACAGGACGTTGGTGGGCGAGTCCTTGCCGCGGAAACGGGCGTTGAGGTCCTGCACCGTAGCGTCGTCGGTCAGCAGCAGCACCACGCCCTCGCCGTCGGCGCCCTCCTGCATCAGCGCGGCCTCCGCAGCCTGGCGGACCCGCGCCTCGGCGTCCGGCAGGGCGGCCGTCCAGTCGGCGACCTCGATCTCGACGTCGATCAAACCGTGCGCCCGCGCTTGGCCGCGTCGGCGTCGTAGGCGCGGACGATGCGCTCCACGAGCGGGTGGCGCACCACGTCCTCGGCGGTGAAGCGGATTACGCCGATGCTCTTCAACCCTTCCAGCAGGCCGACGGCGTGGGCGAGGCCGGAGTCCGACGGGTTCGGCAGGTCGATCTGGGTGGGATCGCCGGTCACCGCCATGCGAGACCCCTCGCCGATCCGCGTCAGCACCATCTTCATCTGCGCGCGCGACGCATTCTGCGCCTCGTCGACGATGACGAAGGCGTGGGCCAGGGTGCGGCCGCGCAGGAAGGCGATCGGGGCGACCTCGATCTCGCCCTTCTCGCGACGGCGGCGCAACTGCTCGGCGCCCAGGATGTCGGTCAGCGCCTCCCAGACCGGGGCCATGTATGGATCGACCTTTTCGGTCAGGTCGCCGGGCAGGAAGCCGAGCCGCTCGCCGGCCTCGACCGCCGGCCGCGAGACGATCAGCCGGTCGACCTCGCCGCGCAGCAGCAGGCCCGCGCCGTGCGCCACCGCCAGGAAGGTCTTGCCGGTGCCGGCGGGGCCGAGCCCGAGCACCAGGTCGTTGGCGGCCAGGGCCTGCAGATATTCCGCCTGAGTGGCGGTCTTTGGCGCCACCTGGCCGCGCCGGCCGACCGGCAGAAAGCCGGCCCCGGAATGCCCGGAGCGGGCGTTGCCGATGGCGACGCGGACATCGGCCTCACCGATCTCCAGCCCCTGGTCGGCGCGCTCGGCGATCGCCTGGACCGCCTTCTTCGCCTGGTTGCGGGCGCGGGTGTCGCCGTTCAGCGACACGCCGCCCCCAGGAGTCTCGACCAGGACGCCGAAGGCGTCTTCGATCAGCGCCGCGTGGCGGCTGTTGGCGCCGGCCACCGCGCGAACCGCGGCGTCGGACAACGGCAGGAATTCAGGCGCTCGGCTCAAACCGTCTCCAGGGTCAGGGTTCCGGCCAGGCTGTTGCTGGCCGCGCTTTCGATCCGCACGGGCACGATCTCGCCGATCAGCCGATCCGGCGCCGCCACATGCACCGACTGAAGATAGGGGCTGCGGCCGATGATTTGACCGGGATGACGGCCCGGCTTCTCAAAAAGAACCGGCAGCGTGCGGCCGACCTGGGCGGAGTTGAACGCGATCCGCTGGATTTCGAGCAGGGCGTTGAGACGCGCGAGTCGCTCGTCCTTGACCTCGTCGGCCAGCTGGCCCGGCAGGGCCGAGGCCGGCGTGCCAGGCCGCCGGGAGTATTTGAACGAGAAGGCGCCGGCGTAGCCGACCTCACGCACCAGCTGCAGGGTGGCCTCGAAATCGGCCTCGGTCTCGCCCGGGAAGCCGACGATGAAGTCGCCCGAGATGGCCATGTCCGGACGGGCCGCGCGGATCGTCTCGATCAGCCTGACATAGCTTTCGGCGGTGTGGGCGCGGTTCATCGCCTTGAGCACCCGGTCGGACCCCGACTGCACCGGCAGGTGCAGATAAGGCATGAGCGCCTCCACTTCGGCGTGGGCGGCGATCAGCGCCTCGTCCATGTCGCGCGGGTGGCTGGTGGTGTAGCGGATGCGGTCGAGGCCGGGGATTCTGGCCAGTCGCCGGACCAGGCCGGCCAGGCCAGAGCCTGTGTCATTGGCCCCGTCGTAGGCGTTGACGTTCTGGCCGAGCAGGGTGACCTCGCGAACGCCCTTTTCCGCCAGCGTCCGGGCTTCGGCCTCGATGTCGCCGGCCGGGCGCGACCACTCGCCGCCGCGGGTGTAGGGCACGACGCAGAAGGTGCAGAACTTGTCGCAACCCTCCTGCACCGTCAGGAAGGCTGACACCCCGGTCGGCCGGCGCTCGGCGATGAGGGCGTCGAACTTCTCTTCCGGAGCGAAGTCGGCGGCCAGCCGCTCGCCGCGGGCGCGGTGGGCGCGGGCGATCAGCTCCGGCAGCTGGTGATAGGACTGCGGCCCGACCACCAGGTCGACGGCGGGCTGGCGGCGCAGGATCTCTTCGCCCTCGGCCTGGGCGACGCAGCCGGCGACGGCGATCGTCATCGTCCCGCCCTCGGCCTGTCGCGCCAGCTTCATCAGCCTGATTTGGCCGAGCTCGGAATAGACCTTCTCGGTCGCCTTCTCGCGGATGTGGCAGGTGTTGAGCACCACCAGGTCCGCGTCCTCGGGACGCAGCGCCACGCCATAGCCCAGCGGCGCCAGCATGTCGGCCATCCGCTCGCTGTCATAGACGTTCATCTGACAGCCGTAGGTCTTGATATAGAGGCGCTTGACGGGCGCGAGCTCGGACATGGCAGGGGTTATGGGGGCGCGGGGGGCCGCGTGCAACTCCACCCGTGCGCGCCTCAATCGTCCAACGGGACAGCGTAGAGCTCGAGCCGGTGCTCCACCAGCTTGTAGCCGAGCCGCTTGGCGATCTTCTCCTGGAGATCCTCGATCTCCTTGTCGATGAACTCGATCACCTTGCCGCTCTTCAGATCGATCAGGTGGTCGTGGTGCGACTCCCGCATCTCCTCGTAGCGCGAGCGGCCGTCGCGGAAGTCATGTCGCGTGATGATGCCGCTCTCTTCGAGCAGGCGAACGGTTCGGTAGACGGTGGCGATTGAAATGTGCGGGTCCACCGCGTGGGAGCGGCGGTGCAGCTCCTCCACGTCGGGATGATCCTCGGCTTCCGACAGCACGCGGGCGATCACCCGGCGCTGTTCAGTCATGCGCATGCCCTTCTCAATGCAGAGCTTCTCAATGCGGTCCGACACAGGCCTGGGCTCCATATTCATGTGAATCAAAATAGGTCTAAGCGTCGGATAGGTCGAGCCGCATCACCAGCGCGTCGGCCCGCCCCTCCTCGCCCCGGTCGTAATAGCCGCGCCGCAGGCCGGCGCGGCGGAAGCCCAGTCGGGCATAGAGTGCGACTGCCGCGGCGTTGTCCACCGCGACTTCCAGGAAGGCCGCTTCGGCGCCCGCCTGCCGCGCGGCGCCGAGCGCCGCGGTCATCAACGCCTTGCCGACGCCCTGTTGTCGGGCAGCTGGCGCGACCCCGACGGTCAGCACCTCCATCTCGCCCGCCGCCACCCGGCAGAGGATGACGCCCTGGGCCGGCGCGGTCCCGGCCAGCAGGCCGAATACGCCTGCGGCCTCCATCAGGTCGCAGAAGGCCTCGGCGTCCCAGGCCCCGGGGAAGGCCTGGGCGTGCACTTCGGCCATGGCCGGCGCATCGGCCGGCGTCGTCCAGACCAGATTCACGCCGGTAACCGGGCATCCGGCGCCCGCAGATAGAGCGGCCGGGCGGCGCCCGGGGCGCGGAGGACGGCCAGCCTCGCGACGTGCCGGGCGTCGGCGCCCTGCGGCGTCAGCACCCGTGCAGCCGGGGCGAAATCCGCCAAGAGCGGCGCGCCGGACCCCACCAGGGTCAGCGGCCGGCCGGCGGCGATCTCGGCGAGACGCGCCGCGGCGGTCCCCAGCTCCAGGGCGTCGGGCGCCATCAGCGGCCGGCCATCCTCGAAGCCCTGCAGATAGACCTGGTCGCGGCGGGCGTCGACGGCGGCGAACACCAGCCCCGCGGCTTCGGCGGCGAGCGCTTCCAGCGTCCCCACGCCGACCAGCGGAATGTCGAGCGCCGAGGCCAGGCCCTTGGCGAAGGCCAGGCCCACCCGAAGGCCGGTGAAGGAACCGGGTCCGATGGTGACCCCGATCCGCTGCAGGTCCGAAAACGACAGGCCGGCGTCAGCCATCACCCGCTCGGCCATGGGGGCGAGCCGTTCCTGATGACCGCGCGCCATCACCTCGGACTCGTGCGCCAGCACCCGCTCGCCGTCGCTGACGGCGACGGAGCAGGCCGTCAGGCAGGTGTCGAGTCCGAGAACGATCATCCGTCGTCGTCTGGGCGGCCTAGAGCGTCTGCTCGACGGCCGTCACCTCGGGCACATAGTGTTTGAGCATGTTCTCGACGCCGGACTTCAGCGTCGCGGTCGAGGACGGGCAGCCCGAGCAGGCGCCGCGCATGTTCAGCCAGACGACCCCGGTGTCGGCGTCGAAGCGGTCGAACAGGATGTCGCCGCCGTCCTGGGCCACGGCCGGGCGGATGCGGGTGTCCAGCAGGTCTTTGATCTCGGCGACGATCTGCGCGGTCTCGCCCTCGTAGACGCCGTCTTCCGAATGGCCGGCGGCCGATTCGCCCTGGGCCTCGCCCGGGAACAGCCGGGCGCCCGAGCTGTAGTGGTCCATGATGGCCGCCAGGATCGGCGCCTTCAGGTGGGCCCAGTCGGCGTCGGCGGCCTTTTCAACGGTGAGGAAGTCAGGGCCGAAGTAGAGCCGGCGGACGCCGTCGAGCCCGAAGATCTCCGCGGCCAGCGGCGCAGCCTTGGCTTCGTCCGCATCGCGGATGTCGCGCGCACCTTCGCCCATGACCTCGCGGCCGGGCAGGAACTTCAGCACCTCGGGATTGGGCGTGGCTTCGGTCTGGATAAACATGCGCCAGATGTGGCCCGTCGAGGGCGCTGGCGCAAGCCGGGGGCCGCGCCGCGACGTGCGACCGCTATCCCGCCCAGTAGCCGACGAGCTTGCGCACCTCGGCCATGGTGGGGGCGGCGACCGCATTGGCCCGCTCGGCGCCGGCGGCGAGGATGCGGTCGATCTCGCCCGGGTCGGCGAGCAGGCGGCGCATTTCCGCGCCGATCGGGCCGAGCTTCTCGACGGCGAGATCGGCGAGCTTCGGCTTGAAGGAGCCGAAGCCCTGGCCGACGAACTCGGCCAGCACCTGCTGTTCGCTCACTCCGGCCAAGGCCGCATAGATGCCGACGAGGTTGCGGGCCTCCGCCCGGCCTTCCAGGCCTTCGGCGGTCTCCGGCAGCGGCTCGGCGTCGGTGCGCGCTTTGCGCACCTTCTGGGCGATGGCGTCGGCGTCGTCGGTCAGGTTGATGCGCGAATAGTCGGACGGGTCCGACTTGCTCATCTTCGCCGTACCGTCCCGCAGGCTCATGATGCGGGCGCCGGCGCCTTGGATGACCGGCTCCGGCAGCGGGAAGAAGCCCGGGGCCGCGAAGTCGTTGTTGAACTTCTGGGCGATGTCGCGCGTCAACTCCAGGTGCTGCTTCTGGTCCTCGCCGACCGGCACGTGGGTGGCCTTGTAGGCCAGGATGTCGGCGGCCTGCAGCACCGGGTAGGTGTAGAGCCCGACGCTTTCGCGCTCCTTGTGCTTGCCGGCCTTGTCCTTGAACTGGGTCATGCGGTCGAGCCAGCCGAGGCGGGCGACGCAGTTGAACACCCAGGCGAGCTCGGCGTGCGCCGGCACGGCGGACTGGGCGAAGATGGTCGCCACCTTGGGGTCGAGGCCGGTCGCCAGATAGGCCGCGGCGATCTCGCGGACCTGGGTCTTCAACTTGGCGGGATCCTGCCAGACGGTGATGGCGTGCAGGTCGGCGACGAAGATGAAGGTCTCGATCTCGTGCTGCATCCTGGCGAACTTCACCAGGGCGCCGAGGTAGTTGCCCAGGTGCAGGTCGCCGGTGGGCTGCACGCCGGAGAGCACGCGCTGGGGGCCCGCGTAGGGAGCCGGAGGCTGGTCGGTCATGGATCTGGCTTCAGGGCTCGAAGGAAGGGACCAGGCAAGAGCGCGCGGACGCGTCGGGCGGAATGGGGGCGCCTCAGCGCCATCGCCAGCTGTTGCGTCCGGGAAAAGCCATGGTCCGAGCGAATAGGCCCTGAGCGGTTGCAGGGCAAGTCCGTCAGGACAGGTCCATCTGAGGCGCCGCCTTGTCGCCCTTGCGCCGACGCAGCGCCATCTTGGCTTCCGCCGGGGTGACGCCGCCGAAGGCGAACAGCAGGCCCGTATAGATGGCGGCGCCTGCCAGGCAGGCCGCCAGGACGGTGATCTCCTTCGCCCCGAGCTTCAGCAGGTGCGAACTCGAGAGCAGACCCTCGAGGAGGTGGCGGAAGTGCGAGGCCAGGGCGAGCACCGTCCCCATGCCGAGGGAGGCGGCGGTCACGCGGACGACCTTGCCCCAGGCCCGGGCGCTCGGACGGTAGATGCCGTCCCGGTGCAGCCTCAGCGCCATCTGCAGGACGGTGATCCACGAGGCGATGGTGGTCGATAGCGCGATGCCCTCGAAGCCCAGGGTGTAGAACAACGCCACGCCGAGCACGATGTTGACGCCCACCGAGATGAGCGAAAAGCGCATCGGCGTCTTGGTGTCGCCCCGGGCGAAGAAGGCCGGTTGCAGGATCTTGATCAGCACGAAGGCCGGCACGCCCCAGCCATAGTGAAACAGCAGCTTGGCCGAGTTGGCGGCGTCGGCCGAGGTGAAGTTCCCGCGCGCGAACAGGGCGTCGACCAAATAGCCGGGCATGGCCATCAGCGCCGCGGCGGCCGGCAGGCTGAGGGCGAGGCCGAAGACGATCGCCTGGTCCATGGAAGCCTGCGCCCCGTCGTGCTCGCGGTTCTGCATGGCGGTCGCGAGCCTGGGCAGCAGGGCGACGCCGATCGCCACCCCCACCAGGCTGAGCGGCAACTGGTAGAAGCGCTCGGCGACGTTCAGCCAGACCCGCATCCCGGCCACCTTCGAGGCCAGGACGGCGGAGATGAAGAGGTTGATCTGGGTGGCGCTGGAGGCGATCGCGCCCGGCACCATGCGGCGGACCAGCAGCTTCACCTCAGGCGTCAGCCTCAGGTGGCGCGGGTGGATCCGGGCGCCGGCCTTGTGCACGCCCCACCAGCAGAGCGCCGCCTGGGCGACGCCGGCTGCGACGACGCCGACCGAGGCGGCATAGGCCGCGCGGGTGGGGTCGTGCTGCGGCAGGACCGCCGCCAGCATCACCACGTTCAGCACGGTCGGATAGAAGCCGTAGATGATGAACCGGCCCCGCGCTGTCAGCACGCCCGCCAGCAGGGCGGCGATCGCCATGCACGGCAGGTACGGCATGGTGATCTGGGTCAGCACCACCGCCAGCTTGAACTTCTCCGGCTCGTCCACGTAGCCGTAGCTGTAGGCCATCATCAGCCAGGGCATCACCAGCTGGCACAGCAGGGTGAGCGCCACGGTCGCGGCGGCCACGGTGGCCAGGGCGTCGGCGGCGAAGCGGTCGGCCGCCTCCTTGCCGTCCGCGGCCAGTTTCTTGGAGTAGTCGGGCACGAAGGCGGCCGCGAAGGCGCCCTCGGCGAAGATCCGGCGGAACAGGTTGGGGAAGGCCAGGGCGGTATAGTAGGCGTCCGCCGCGATGGTCTGGCTGGCGCCGAGGCGGGCGGTGATCACCAGGTCGCGCGCCAGGCCCATGAACCGGCTGACCAGGGTCAGGGCGGAATAGATCATCGAGGAGCGCAGCAGGCCCCCGCCCTTCGCCGGCGGCGCGGCGTCAGCCACGGGCGCACGTGTTTCGCTGGCCGGAAGCGGCGTCGTCTCGGTCACGGAACAGGATCCTGAAGAAGCGGCCGCGCAAACTAGCGTGCGACACTGGCTCGCGCGCGCTGCAAATTGGCGCGGCGGCCCTGGTTCTCGCCCTCGTCCACGACCGCGGCCTCGAGCGCCGTCTTCAGGCTGCTCTTGCGGCGCGTGTCGGTCAGCTTCCGGCCCTCGGGATCGACCACGTAGAAGGCGTCGACGGCGCGCTCGCCATAGCTTTCGATGTGCGCCGAGAGGATCGAGAGGTCCGCGTCGGAGATGGTGCGGGCGAGGTCGGCCAGCAGGCCCGGCCGGTCGCGGCCCGAAGCCTCCACCACCGTCGAGGTCTCCGAGGCGTCATTGTCGAGCATGACGGTGGGGGTGATGGAGAAGGCGGCGGCCCGGCCGAGATCCGGGGTGCGGCGCGCTTCGCGCGTGCTGGGCTCGCCGCGGGCGGCGGCCTCCAGGGCGCGGGCGAGCCGCTCCAGCGTCTTGGGGTTGTCGCCGCCAAACGGCTGGCCGGTCACGTCCTGAACATAGAAGACGTCCAGCGCCTGGCCGCTACGGGAGGTGAAGACCCGCGCCCCCAGCACGTTGGCGCCGGCCGCGGTCACCGCGGCGGCGAGGTCGGCGAAGAGGCGCGGCCGGTCGGCGGCGGCGACCACCAGTTCGGCGGCGTTGCGTTCGGTCAGGATCCGGCCTTCGGCGGCCGCCCCGCGCGCCTCGTCGGCGCGCTTGGCGAGCCGGGCGTGAGCCACGACCTCCTGGGTCGGGAAGGCGCTCAGATAGGCGTCTTCCATGGAGTCCGCCCAGGGCTCCGCGGCGGGATCGGCCTTGGCCACGTGGACGCGGGCGTCGTAGGCGGCGTTCTCGTAGTAGCGCTTGAGCGCCGCCGCCGCATCGGAACCGCGGCCGCCGCGGAAGATCGCCTCGGTGGCCATGTAGAGCTCGCGCATCAGCTGGCCCTTCCAGCCGTTCCAGACGCCGGGCCCCACGGCGCGGATGTCGGCGGTGGTCAGGACCAGCAGGAGACGCAGGCGCTCGGGCGTCTGAACGATGTTGGCGAAGTCGGCTACGGTGCGCGGGTCGGCGATGTCGCGCTTCTGGGCGGTGTCGCTCATCACCAGGTGGTGCTCGACCAGCCAGGCGACCAGCTCGATCTTCGAGCGCTCCAGCCCCAGCCGCTCACAGGCCTGGCGGGCCGCGCGCGCGCCGGCCTTCTCCTGCCCGCCCGCGCCGCCCTTGCCGGTGTCGTGCAGCAGCATGGCCAGGAACAGGGCCTCGCGATCGTCGATCAGCGGCATGATCTGGGTCGACAGCGGGTGGTCCTGGCCTAAGCGTCCGCCGGCGATGTCGGCGATCACGCCCACGGCCCGCAGCGTGTGCTCGTCCACCGTGTAGGAGTGGTACATGTTGAACTGCATCTGGGCGACGATGCGGCCCCACTCGGGGATGAAACGGCCGAGCACGTCGGTCTCGTTCATCAGGCCGAGCGTCCGCTGCGGGTCGCGCCCGCGCGCCAGGATGTCGAGGAAGACCTTGGCCGCGTGCCGGTCGCGCCGGACCGCCGAGGTGATCAGCGGCGCGGCCCGGGTCGCCAGGGTGAAGGCGTCCGGGTGCAGGTCGAGGTTGCGCCGGTCGGCGATGCGGAACAGCCGCAGGAGGTTGACCGGATCGCTCTCGAAGGTCTGCGGCCCGTCGACGTTGAGCCGGCCGCCGATCTCGTGGAAGCCCGGCTCGTCGAGCGGCTTCACCTTGGGCGGCTTGCGATGCGGCAGCAGGCGCGAAATGCCCTTCGGCGCGCTCTTCACCTGCTCGGCCTCGAGCTTGGCGGCGAAGACCCGGGTGAGGGTGCCCACCTCCTTGGCCACCAGGAAGTAGCGACGCATGAAGCGTTCGACGGCCGGCGCGTCGCCGCGGTCGCCATAGCCCATGCGGCGGGCGATCTCCGGCTGCAGGTCGAAGGTCAGCCGCTCCTCGGGCCGTCCGGTGGTGAAGTGCAGGTGACTGCGGACAGCCCAGAGGAAGTCGAAGGCGCGGATGAAGGCGCGCACCTCGCGCCGCTCGAACATCTCGAGCTGCATCACCTTCTCGATCGCCTGGCCCGGATGCAGGTACTGGGCGATCCAGAAGAGGGTGTTGAGGTCCCGAAGGCCGCCTTTGCCTTCCTTCACATTGGGCTCCACCATGTAGCGGCTGAAGCCGGCGCGGGCGTGGCGCTCGTCGCGCTCCTTGAGCTTGGCGGTGACGAACTCCGGGCCGGTGCCCTTGACCACATCGTTCTGGAACCGACGCATCAACTCGTCCGCCAGCGCCTGGTCGCCGGTCAGGCGCCGGGCCTCGAGGATCGAGGTGCGGATGGTGAAGTCCTCACGCGCGAGCCGCACGCATTCCTCGATCGTGCGCGAGGCGTGGCCGACTTTGAAGCCCAGGTCCCACAGGGCGTAGAGCATGTATTCGATCACGCTCTCGGCGTGGGCGGTCTGCTTGTAGGGCCGCACGAACAGCAGATCGATGTCGGAGAAGGGCGCCAGGGTTTCGCGCCCGTAGCCGCCGACCGCCATCAGCGCCAGCCGCTCGCCCTCGCTCGGATTGCGGGCGCGATAGATGTGGATGGTGACGAAGTCGTAGAGGGCGGTGATCACCTCGTCGGTGACGCCCGAGATCAGCCGGGCCGTCTCGATCCCGCTGGCGCCGTTCTCCAGCCGCTCCTTGGCGATCATCCGCCCGCGGAACAGGGCCTGCTTCAGCACCTCGAGCGCAGCTTTGCGCTGTTCCTGCTCGCTGCGCAGGTTCTCGAGCGCGGCGGCGGTCAGCTGGCTACGCAGCTTCACGCCGTCGACGACGTATTCCAGGCGGGTGGGGCGCAGGCGGGGCGGCATGGTATGGATATAGGCCTATTGGCGGACGAACGCAGGAGCTTGATATCGGGCTCCGACACAAGGTCGCGACGAACCTCTCACGAGATCCGTTCGGAATGGGTGAAGACCTCGAAGCCGTCGGCCCGGGCCACGGCGACGAGGGTCAGGCCGCAGGCCTCGGCCGTGCGCACGGCCAGCGCCGTGGGGGCCGAGACGGCGACCACCACCTGGGCGCCGATGGCGGCGGCCTTCTGCACCATCTCCACCGACACCCGGCTGGTCAGCACGAGGATCCCGTCGCCGGCCGGCTCCCCGGATCGCGCCAGCGCGCCCGCCAGCTTGTCGAGCGCATTGTGCCGGCCGACATCCTCACGGACGGCGACGAGGCCGCTGTCGGGTCGCCACCGGCCAGCCGCATGGACCGCGCGGGTCGCCGCCCCCAACGACTGCGCCGCCGCCAGGGCTTCGACCGCGGCGTAGACCTGGTCCGCCGAGACTCGCAGGCCGTCGCCCACGCGGCGAGCGGGCCGCAGCGCCGCCTCCAGGCTGTCGATTCCGCACAGGCCGCAGCCCGTCGGCCCGGCCAGCCGCCGGCGGCGCGCGGCGTGGACGGCGCCGCTCGCCGCCGCCAGCCAGACACGCGCCTCGAAGCCGAGCTCGGTCTCGACCACCTCCAGCGCGTCGATCTGGCTGGCGTGCTCGACGAGGCCTTCGGTCAGGGAAAAGCCGACCGCGAAGTCTTCCAGGTCCGCCGGCGTGGCCAGCATCACCGCCGTGGTCGCCGCGTCATGCACGAGAGCCACGGGCGCCTCCTCCGGCGCGAGGCGGCTGGCGCGCACCGCGCCAGCGCCGCCGTAGCGGATCACCTCGAACGCACGGCTGGTCGCGGGGCCTGACGGCGTTGCGACTCCGGCCTGGGCGGGTCCGTCGGCCATGATCTTCCCCTCGACGCAGCAGCAGCCTAACGTTCTAGAACGGTCCTGGGCGCCCGGCGAACTCCCCGTGTCGCGAGCCGTTGACCGACAGCCACTCGCTCCGGAGCCTGCAGATGGATCGGTCGGAAAAGAGCGCCCCGCATCCGGCCAGGAAGCGCGCCTACCGCGGCCCCGTCGGCGGCTGGGGATCGCTGGAGGGCGTCAGCAAGGTGACGCTGGCGGAGGGCGACCTGCCGGTCGGCGAACTGCTGCGCCAGAACAAGCCGGACGGCTTCACCTGCACCAGCTGCGCCTGGGCCAAGCCCGCCGAGCCGCACTTGGCGGAGTTCTGCGAGAACGGCGCCAAGGCGACCCTGTGGGACCTGACCCGCCGGCGGTGCACCCCGGCCTTCTTCGCCGAACACACGGTCACCGAGCTCCAGGCGTGGAGCGACTACGACCTGGAACATGCCGGACGGCTGACCGACCCCCTGCGGTACGACCCCCAGCTCGACCGCTACGTGCCCTGCGGCTGGGACGAGGCGTACGCCGCGATCGGCGCCGCCCTGAAGCGGCTGGATCCCAAGTCGGTGGTCTTCTACGCCTCGGGCCGCGCGGCGCTGGAGACCAGCTACATGTACGCCCTGCTGGCGCGCATGTACGGGAGCCAGAACCTGCCCGACAGCTCTAACATGTGCCACGAGTCGAGCTCGGTCGGGCTGAGGGAGAGCCTGGGCGTGCCGGTCGGCACCGTCACCCTGGACGACTTCCCGCACGCGGACTGCATCCTGTTCTTCGGCCAGAACCCCGGCTCGAACAGCCCGCGCATGCTGCACCTCCTGGAGGCCGCGGCGAAGCGCGACGCGCCGATCATCACCTTCAATCCGTTGCGCGAGCGGGGCCTGGAGCGGTTCGTCAATCCGCAGTCGCCCTTCCAGATGCTCACCGGCGCGGCCACCCGGATCAGCTCGGAATATCACCAGGTGAAAACCGGCGGCGATCCGGCGGTGCTGGTCGGCCTCTGCAAATGGCTGATCGAGGCCGACGATGCGGCCCGCGCCGCAGGCGCGCCGGCCGTCCTCGACCACGCCTTCATCGCCGAACACACCTCGGGCTTCGAGGCCTTCGCCGCCTACTGCCGCGCAGCGACCTGGGACGAGATCGAACGCCACGCCGGCCTGCCGAAGGCCGACATCGCCCATGCGGCCGCCACCTACGCCAGAAGCACGGCGGCGATCGGCATCTACGGCATGGGCCTGACCCAGCACCGGCTCGGCGTCCAGAACGTGCGCCTGATCACCAACCTCCTGCTGCTGAAGGGCAACATCGGCCGGCGCGGCGCGGGCGTCTGCCCGGTCCGCGGCCACTCCAACGTCCAGGGCCAGCGCACGGTGGGCGTCACCGAGAAGCCGGAACTGGCCCCGCTGGACCTGCTGAAGCAGCTCTACGGCTTCGAGCCGCCGCGCGAGAAGGGGCTCAACACCGTCGAGACCTGCGAGGGCGTGCTCGGCGGGACCGTAAAGGCCTTCATCGGCCTGGGCGGCAACTTCCTGCGCGCCATTCCGGACATCCCGCGGGTGGAAGCCGCCTGGCGCGACCTGGAGCTGACCGTCCAGATCGCCACCAAGCTGAACCGCAGCCACCTGATCAACGGCAAGACGGCCTATCTGCTGCCCTGCCTGAGCCGCATCGAACGCGACGAACAGGCCAGCGGGCCGCAGTCCGTGTCGACCGAAGACGCGACCAGCTTCATCCACGCCTCCTTCGGCGACCGCGCGCCGGCGAGCGTAAACCTGCGCTCGGAGCCCGCCATCGTCGCAGGGATCGCCCAGGCCACGCTCGAGCCCAATCCGAACGTGGACTGGACGGCCTGGACAGCGGACTACGCCAAGGTTCGCGACGCCATCGAGGCCACCTATCCGCAGTGGTTCAGGGGCTTCAACGCTCGCTTCCACGACGCCGGCGGCTTCCATCGCGGCAACAAGGCCCGCGAGCGCGACTTCAGCGACGCGCCGGGCGGCAAGGCCGGCTTCGTCACGCCCACCGCCCTTTCCGCGACCGGCTTCGACGACGACCCCGGCGTCTACCGGCTGATGACCCTGCGCTCGAACGACCAGTTCAACACCACCGTCTACGGCTACAACGACCGCCTGCGCGGCCTGAGCGGCTCGCGCGAGATCCTGCTGATCAACGAAGCGGAGATGGCGAAGCTGGGTCTTGCGGCGGGCGACGTGGTGGCGCTGGAGAGCGCCGCGGTGGACAATGTGCCCCGCCGCAAGGACGGACTGACGGTCACCCCGTTCAACCTGCCGGACGGCTGCCTCGGCGGCTACTACCCGGAATGCAACGTCCTGGCCCCGGTCTCTCACTACGCCGAGGAGAGCATGACGCCGGCGGTGAAGTCCCTGCCGGTGCGGATCGTCGTGGAGCGGCGGCTGGCGGCGGAGTAAGGTCCCGTCCCAGGCTCGGGAGGCTTCCATGAGCGTGGAACTCAACCACACCATCGTGCACGCAGCCGACCGCGAGGCCTCGGCCAGGTTCATGAGCGAGGTGTTCGGCCTGGCCGAGCCGGAGAGCTTCGGCCCCTTCCTGGTGGTGCGCACCGCCAATGGCGTCAGCCTCGACTACATCGCCGCCCCGCCGCCGATCACCCCGCAGCACTACGCCTTCCTGGTCTCGGACGCCGAGTTCGACACCATCTTCGGCCGGGTGAAGGCGCGGGGGCTCACCTGGTGGGCCGATCCGTTCAAGCAACAGCCCGGCCAGATCAACACCCACTACGGCGGCCGCGGCGTCTATTTCGACGATCCGTCAGGGCATTTCCTGGAGATCATCACCCGGCCCTATGGGTCGGCGCCGCCCTAAACGCCCCCTCAGTCGCTTCGCGACAGCTCCCCCGCTGCGCGGTGGAGCATCGTCGGCCCAGATCCTCCACCGCGCAGCGGGGGAGGTGGCTCGCGCAGCGAGACGGAGGGGGCGTTCGGCGCCTGCCGCTAACCCACCAGCCCCTTCAACCGATAAAGCGCATCCATCGCCTCACGCGGGCTCATGCCGTCGAGGTCGAGGGTCTTGAGCGCCTCTTCGACGAGGCTGGGGCCGTGCGTCTCGTTCTCGGCCACCGCCGCGGCGGCGAACAGCGGCAGGTCTTCCAGGTGCGCCGGCGCGCCGGCTTCGCGCTCCAGCCGCTCCAGCACCGACTTCGCGCGGGCCACCACCGCCGGCGGCACGCCGGCCAGCTTGGCCACCTGGACGCCGTAGGAGCGGTCGGCCGGGCCCGGGCCGGCCTCGTGCAGGAAGATCAGGTCGCCGTTCCACTCCTTGGCCCTAAGGCTCAGGTTGGTGGCGAAGGCCAGCCTGCCCTCCAGCACCGCCAGCTCGTGATAGTGGGTGGCGAAGAGGGCGCGGCAGCGGTTCGTCTCGTGCAGGGCTTCGGCGCAGGCCCAGGCGATCGCCAGGCCGTCGTAGGTGGCGGTGCCCCGGCCGATCTCGTCGAGGATCACCAGCGAGCGCGGCGTGGCCTGGGTCAGGATGGCGGCGGTCTCGACCATCTCCAGCATGAAGGTCGAGCGGCCGCGGGCCAGGTCGTCGCCGGCGCCCACGCGGCTGAACAGGCGATCGACGACGCCGAGGCGCAAACTCTTCGCCGGCACGAAACAGCCGGCCTGGGCCAGCACCGCCAGGAGCGCGTTCTGGCGCAGGAAGGTCGACTTACCGGCCATGTTCGGACCGGTGACGATGGCGAGCCGCGCGCCGCCGGCCCCTGCCCCGTCCAGCCGACAGTCGTTGGGGGTGAAGGCGTCGCCGGCCCGGCGAACGGCGGCCTCGACCACCGGGTGGCGCGCCTGTTCGGCTTCGAAGGCGGTGGAGCGGTCGACCACTGGACGCACCGCGCCGGCGTCGTCCGCCCATTCGGCGAGGCCGGCGGCCACGTCGAGCCGGGCGGCGGCCGCGGCGGCGGCCTGGATGGCGGCGGCGACTTCGACGGCGGCGCCGCGCCAGGCCTCGAAGGTCTCGACCTCGATGGCCAGGGCCCGCTCGCCGGCCTGGGCGATCTTGGCGTCCAGCTCGGCCAGCTCGACGGTGGTGAAGCGCACCTGGTTGGCCAGCGTCTGGCGGTGGATGAAGGTCGCATTGAGCGGCGGCCCCATCAGCGGCTCGGCCGCCTTGGCGGTGGCCTCGACGAAATAGCCGAGCACCGCGTTGTGCCGGATCTTCAGGGCGACGCCGCTCTCCTGGACCAGGCGGGCCTCCAGCTGGGCGATCACCCGGCGGCTGTCGTCGCGCAGGGCGCGGGCCTGGTCGAGTTCGGGCCGCATCCCGTCGGCGACGAAGCCCCCGTCGCGGGTCAGGGCCGGAAGCTCGGTCCCCAGGCCGCGCGCCAGCAGGTCGCGGAATGCCAGGAGCTCCGGATGCAGGTCGAGATGCAAGGCGCCGAGAGCCGCTGCGATCTCCGCCGGCGGCTCGATCAGCGGATCCTGCGTCGAGGCGAACAGGCCGAGGATGCCGTCGGCGGCGACGAGGCCGTCGCGCAGGGTCCCCAGGTCGCGCGGCCCGCCGCGGCCAAGCGCCAGCCGCGACAGGGCGCGGGCCATGTCGCCCAGGCCCTTCAGCTGTTCGCGCAGCCGCTGGCGCTGGGCCCGATGTCCGCAGAACCAGGCCACCGCGTCGAGCCGGGCGTCGATCGCCGCGGGATCCAGCAGCGGCCGGGCGAGCCGGGCGGCCAGCAGGCGCGCGCCCGGCGCCGTCACCGTGCGGTCGATGGCGGCGAGCAGCGAGCCGTCGCGCGCGCCGGAGGTGGATTTCTCGATCTCAAGGCTGGTGCGCGTCGCCGGATCGATGGCCATGACGTCGGCCTCGCCGGCCCGGCGCGGGGCCGAGAGCGCCGGCAGCTTGCCGGCCTGGGTGGTCTCCAGGTGGGCGGCGATCAGGCCCAGCGCGGCGATCTCGGCGCCGCTCAGCGCCCCGAAGCCGTCGAGGGTGTCGACGCCGTAGAGCCGCTTCAACCGGGCTTCGGACGCCGCCGGCTCGGCAAGCGCCTGGGGCAGGGGCTGGACGAAGCCGCCGACGGACTTCAGGGCGTTGCTGATCGCCTCGTCGGCGAACAGCCGGTCGGGAACCAGCACCTCGGAAGGGCCCAGGGCCGCCAGGGCCGACGCCAGGCCGCCGACGCTGGTCGCCAGGCATTCGACCTCGCCGGTGGACAGCTCGACGCTGGCCACGGCCGCGGCGCCGGCGCGCACGGCGATAGCGGCCAGGCGGTTCGAGCCGCGGGCGTCGAGCAGGCCATCTTCCGTCAAGGTGCCCGGCGTCACCACCCGGACCACATCGCGCCGCACCACCGACTTGGAGCCGCGCTTGCGGGCCTCGGCCGGGTCTTCCATCTGCTCGCAGACGGCGACCTTGAATCCGGCGCGGATCAGCTTGGCGAGATAGGCCTCCATGGCGTGAGCCGGGACGCCGGCCATCGGGATCGGCTCGCCGCCGTGCTGGCCGCGGGCGGTGAGCGTGATGCCCAGCGCCGCGGCGGCCTTCTGAGCGTCCTCGAAGAACAGCTCGTAGAAGTCGCCCATGCGGAAGAAGACCAGGGCGTCCGGCTGGCGGGACTTGGCCTCGAAGAACTGCGCCATGACCGGCGAGGCGCCAGCGGCGGCGGTTACGCCGGGCGATTGGGCGTCAGCAGGGGGGACGGGCGCATTCATGAGAAGGTGAAGCTATCGTTAAGGGCGACTCGCGTCTGCCCCTTGAACAAAGCTGCGCCGGCGCCAAGCTGTGGATAGATGACGCAATCCGAGTCGCTTTCCTACTTGGTCTTGCCCGCGGGACCCGTCGACGCCGAGGCGCTGGCCCATGTGCATGTCACGGCCTGGCGCGAGACCTATCAGGGCCTGCTGCCCGACGCCTTCCTGGCGCGGATGTCGGAGGAAAGCCACACCCGCCGCTTCCGCCACGAGTTGACCCGGCCCCGGAAACACGAGCTGACGCTGGCGGCGATGAACCGTTTCGGCCTCTTCGGCTATGTGGCCGGCGGCCCGTCCCGGTCCTACGCCGAGGGCGAGGCGGAGATCGCCACCCTCTATCTGCTGCGGGCGGCCCAGGGTCACGGCGTCGGCCGGCGTCTGCTGACCGACGCCGCCCGCGTGCTGGCGGCGCAGGGCGCGCGCACCTTGATGATCTCGGTGCTGGCGGACAACGCCCACGCCCGCGGCTTCTACGAGCACCTCGGCGGCCGCGCCGATCCGCCCCGCCGGGAACCCGGTCCGGGCGGATCGGCGATCATGGAGGTGACCTACCGCTGGACCGACATCGGAATCCTGGCGGCGTAAGGGCTACTTCTCGGTCTGCGGCGGCTTGACGGCCGCCACCTTGGCCTTCGACGCGCCGAGGATTTCGGCCAGCTTGGCGGTCGGCTTCGACATCTTGGGCGTGGCCGCAACCGAGCCGTAGCGCAGCACGTCCTCGCCGCGGGCGAGCTGGAAGTCCTTCTTCACGTCGAAGTTTTCCGGCGGCTCCTCGGCCGGGGCGTGGGCGCCGGCGCGCACCTTGCCCTCGTCGGCGTTCAAGGCGTTGCGGAACGAGGCTTCGGAGAACTGGTAGGACTTGTTGGCGATCGTCTGCGCCTCGTCGCGGGTCGAGGCGACCTCGAGATCCGGCGTGATGCCGGTCTTCTGGATCGAGCGGCCGGACGGGGTGAAGTAGCGAGCAGTGGTCAGCTTCAGGGCCCCGTCGAGGCCGCCGCGCAGCGGGATCACCGTCTGCACCGAGCCCTTGCCGAAGCTGGTCAGGCCGACCACCTGGGCCCGCTTGCGGTCCTGCAGGGCGCCGGAGACGATCTCGGCCGCCGAAGCGGTGCCGGAATTGATCAGCACCACCATCGGCATGCCGCCCGTGATGTCGCCGGGCCGGGCGTTGTAGCGTTCGACGTCGCGCGGATCGCGGCCGCGCTGGCTGACGATCTCGCCGCCCTCCAGGAAGAGGTCGGAGATCCCGACCGCCTGGTCGAGCAGGCCGCCCGGATTGTTGCGCAGGTCGAGGATCAGCCCCTTCATATTGGGGTTCTTCGCCCGCAGCTGGGTGTAGGCGGCCTGGGCCTCGTCGGTGGTCTTCTCGTTGAAGGCGGAGACCCGCAGCACGCCGTAGTCGCCGTCCATCTTGGCGGTGGCGGACTTCGGCTTGATCACTTCGCGGACCAGCTTCACGTCGAAGGGGTCGGACTTTTCCCGGGCGATGGTCAGGGTCACCGTCTCGCCGGGCTTGCCGCGCATCTGCTTGACCGCGTCGTTGACCGACAGGCCGAGCACGCTCTCGCCGTTGACCGCAGTGATGTAGTCGCCGGCCTTCAGGCCCGCGGTGGCCGCGGGCGTGCCGTCCATCGGCGAGATCACCTTGACCACGCCGTCCTCGCTGGTGACCTCGATGCCGAGGCCGCCATACTCGCCGCGCGTCTGGTCGCGCATGTCGGAGAAGCTGTCGGGATCGAGATAGCCGGAGTGCGGGTCGAGCGAGGTCAGCATGCCGTCGATCGCCGACTGGATCAGCTTGGTGTCGTCGACCTCGGTGACGTACTGGCGCTCGACCGTGTCGAGCACGTCGCCGAACAGGCCCAGCATGCGGTAGGTCTTGGCCCGGGGCTCCGCCGAGGCCAGCGCCTGCTGGCTGAGGTAGGCCATGGAGCCCGCGCCGAGCACGAAGGCCGAAACGCCGATCAACAGATACTTCTTCATAGCCCGAAGGCTCCCTCTGCGGTCGCCAGACCGCCGCTGACTTAAGGCGCCTGGGATGCGCATGCCTGCGCCCCTGCCCGTTATCTCGTCATCCAGCGGCCGGGATCCACCGGCGCGCCGCCTTCCCTTACTTCCAGATAGAGTTCCGAAGACGATTGTCGAGCATCGGGCATCCATCCGACAGGCTGTCCCGGCGCGACGGATTGTCCGACGGCGACCGAGGCTTGGGCCAACCCAGCCAGCACCAGATGGTATCCACCGGTCAATCTCAAGATCAAGATGACGCCCCAGCCCTTCACCGGGCCGGCATACTGCACAACCCCTGCCGACGGACTGCCGACCCGCGCGCCACGCGCCGCCGCATAGGTCAGGCCATTGGCTCGGCCGCCGCCGGGGGCTGGCTCGGCGAAACGGCGGACGATCTGGCCCGAGACCGGCGTCAGCAGCCGCTCCGGCGGCGCCATCGGGCCGCGGAAGGGCGCGGGCTGGTCTCCGCGCAGGGGCGGCGAAGGCTCCCGCGGCGCGGGCGCGGCGTCGGCGCGCCGGCTCTCGCTGGTGAAGACCGCCTCGCTGGCGACGGCGGCCAGGCGGCGCTGGCGCACCATCTCGCCCGCCTCGCGGGCATAGACGCGGGCGCGGGCCTGCAGCTCCGGGGTCAACGCCTTGACCAGGATGGCGGCGCGCGCCGCGTCGCGGGCGTCCTGCGGCGAAACCAGCAGGGCCGGCGGCGGATCGCGCCGCAACTGCTCGACGACCGAAAGCAGACGCGCCAGCTGGCTCATGTTGTGGGCCTGCTCCGCGGTCAGTTCGGTCTCCCGCAGGTTCAGCCGGGCGAGCGGCGGGGGATTCTGGGCGAGGGCGGCGGCGGCGATCGCGGCGGTGGCTACCCCCGCCAGTCCCACGCCAACCACCCACCGCCGAACGCCCCCTCCGTCTCGCTTCGCGAGCCACCTCCCCCGCTTCGCGGTGGAGGAGCGAGGCCGCGCTGCTCCCCCGCCTGCGGGGGAGCTGTCGGCGAAGCCGACTGAGGGGGCGCTTGGCCTGTGGGAAAGACGAACGCCCATCAGTCGCGATGATACGGCGAGCCGCCGAGGATGGAGACCGCGCGATAGACCTGTTCGGCGAGCATGGCGCGGGCGAGCGCGTGCGGCCAGGTCTGCGGGCCGAAGGCGAGCTTGCCGTTCGCCTGGGCGATCAGGGCCGCGTCCAGGCCGTCCGCCCCGCCGATGACGAAGGCGAGCCGCCGCACGCCGCGGTCGCGCAGGGTCTCGATCTCAGCGGCGAAGGCGCGTGAAGGCCGTGCGGCCCCGTGTTCGTCGCAGACGATGACGTGACAGCCCTCCAGGTGCGGCCGCAGCACATCGGCCTCGGCGGCCTTGCCGGGCTTCTTCGCCTCGACCTCGATCACCTCGACGGGACCCAGGCTGAGCGGCCGGCCAGCGTTGGTCGCCCGCTCGACGTAGAGCTTCACCAGTTCGGTCTCAGGCGATCGCGCGAGACGGCCGACCGCCACGAGGGAGATGCGCAAGGCGCTGCGCCCGGAAGAAGGATCAGACCGCGGTGCGGTGCGCCGAGTCGACCGACCAGATCTTCTCGATGTTGTAGAAGCTGCGGACTTCCGGCCGGAAGAGGTGGATGATGACGTCGCCGGTGTCGATCAGCACCCAGTCGCAACTGGGCAGCCCCTCGACGCGGCAGCGTCCGTAGCCGGCCTCTTTCAGGCTGCGCAGAAGGTGATCGGCCATCGCGCCGACGTGCCGGTGCGAACGGCCGGACGCGACCACCAGGCCGTCGGCCATGGCTGTCTTGCCCTTGAGATCGATGAAGACGACATCCTGGGCCTTGTCATCATCAAGCTTGGCCAGGATCAGGTTTTCCAGGGCCGCTATGCGGCCGTGGGCGTCGGTCGAGGGTTCGGCGTCCGAAGTGGGGACGGGGGTCGGACCCTCATGCGCACGTGGCGCGGCGTCATGTTGCAGCGGGGTAGCTCCTTTTATTCCTCGCTTTACCGAACCTTATCATGCGGGAGGGTCCGGGTCAGCCCGCCATCACGAATGGTTCAAATGGCCGCGTTGACGCGCTCTGAGCACAGTCGAGGATTGGAAGTTCAGGGGGCCGGTCAGGAAGACCCAGGCGGGCGGGGTGGAGCCCGGCAGGCTGGCGGCCCGCACGGCCGGTCGGCGCGAACCGGCGAAGCGCCGGGCCGCCGGAGAGAAGCGGCTTTTCAGCGAGATCCAGGGTCTGGAGACCACCGCCACTGGGACCTCGCGCAGGATCTCGGTCCAGCCGCGCCAGCGATGAAAGCTCGCCAGGCTGTCGGCGCCCATGATCCAGACGAAGTGGACGCCCGGAAACCGCGCCTTCAGCGCCCGGACGATATCGATGGTGTACTGCGAGCCCAGCCGGGTCTCGGCGTCGGAGACGATCATGTCCCGTCCGCGGGCCAGTCGGCGGGCCCCGGCTATGCGTTCGGCGAGGCTGGCGGTCTCGGCGGAGGTCTTCAGCGGGTTCTGCGGCGACACCAGCCAGATCACCCGATCCAGGTCCAGCCGCTCGCGCGCAGTCTCGGCGACGTGGGCGTGCCCCTCGTGCGCCGGATTGAACGAACCGCCGAACAGGCCGACCCGCATGCCCGGCTGGAGGGTGAAGCCGAGCCTCAGGGCGTCCGGCCGGCCGCCCGAGGGACGTCGGGGCGCCCGCCCGGCCGCCCACATCTGCGACTGACTCAAGTCCTGCGCTCAGGGGTCGGCGCGCCGGCGCGATCGAGGTGGGGATCGGTCTGGCGCACCCGGGCGCGGACGGTGAAGACGCCGTCGCCGGCCAGCACTCCGCCGCGGGCGAAGAGGCGGCCGTTCTCCCAGTTGGAGAGGCCCAGCTCCGGCCGGTTCAGGGCGTACTGGCCGTCGACCCAGCGGGTGAAGCCGTCGCCGACGAAGGGGGCGTCCACCGCCTCGTAGAACCGCGCCTGGGCGACCGGATCCTCGGCGATCAGGCTGACGTCGAAGCGGGGGCTGTAGGCGTTGAAGAGGGCGGCGGCCTCGGCGGCGCTGGCGACGATCTTCAGCGAAACCTCGGGGGTCTCCTCCCACTCCCACTCGCGGCCGAGCTCGTCGTCGGCGAGGGCCTCGACCAGCGCCTCCTCGCGCGGACCCTCGGCGCGGACCACCTCGCCGCGGGCGGCGCGAACCGCCGCGGGCAGGCGGGCGAGGTCGTCCTGCGCCACGTGCAGTTTCCAGCCGCGGCGGCGTTCGCCGGCCCTGGCCAGGGCGTCGAGGAAGACCGGGATCAGCTCGTCCGCGCGGGCCTCGACGATGCAGCAGGTGTTGAGGGTGTTGCAGACCTTGCGGTCCAGCGAGTGGTAGGCGGCGGCGAAGAAGCGTTCCGCCTCGGCGCTCTCGTCGGCCACCATCCAGGCGCCGCCCGTGCCGTGCAGGCTGACGGGCGTGCCGGCCTGGCGGGCGATCGCGCCCAGCTGGGCGACCGCGGGACCCGAGCCGCGCGCCACCGCCAGCGCCAGCCGGGGATCGGCGAACATCGCCCAGCCGGCGGCGTGAGCGGCGGAGTCCACCAGGGCCGCGGCGCCCGCCGGCAAACCTGCGGCGTCAATCGCGGGATCCAGGGCGGCGCGGACGATGGCCTGGGCGGTTCCCAGCGCATCCGAGCCGATGCGGAAGACCACGGTGTTGCCGGCCCGCAGCACGCCGGTGGCGTCGGCGAAGACGTTGGGCCGGCCCTCGAAGACGAAGCCGGTCACCCCCAGCGGCGCGGTCAGCTGTTCGACGCTCCAGCCCGCATGGTGGACCCGCTCGACGAGACGACCGCGCGAGGGCGGGGCGTCGCGCCAGGCGCGCAGGCCGGCGATCATGTCGCCGCGCATGGCCTCGTTGGCGGCGAGCCTGGTGGTGGAGCGGCCGCGGGCTCGGGCCTTCTCGACATCGGCGGCGTTGGCGGCGGCGATCTCGCCCCAGCGGCCGTCGTCTTCGAGGTTGGCCGCGAAGGCGTCGAAGAAGGCGCTGATGGCCGCGTCGGTCACCTCGCCCATCTTCGCGAAGGCCTCGCGCGCCCGCCCGACGGCGCCGGCGGCGATCGCCTTTTCGGCGGCGGGAATGTGCAACAGGGTCCCGGTGTCGGGCGCGACCAGCAGCCGGTCGCCGGCCTTGAACGCCGCGGCGAGCTCAGCCGTCACATAGGCCACCCGGTCGCCGCCATAGACGATCGCCTGGCCCGGCTGAAGGCTCTCCAGCCGCCCGGTCTTCTGCGATGTCGCCCGTTCGTCCACTGAACTGCTTCCCTGAATGCCGCGCCTACCTAGGCTTTCTCAGATGACGTCGCAAATCTGAACGGCCCGTCAGCCGATAGATCCTCCACCACGTAGTGGGGGAGGTGGATTGCGCGAAGCGCAAGACGGAGGGGGCCTTCGGCGCTAGCTTGGCTCAATGCAGGCGCCGGAAAGCACGCAGAAACTGGCGAAGACGCTTCGCCGCACCATGTCGCTGCCGGAGGTCCTGCTCTGGCGCGAGTTGAAACGCAGCGCCGGTCCCGGACCGCAGTTCCGCAAGCAACATCCGTTCGGGCCCTATGTACTCGACTTCTATTGCGCCCGGGCGCGGCTGTGCATTGAGGTAGACGGCTACGCGCATGGGACGGAGGATCGACCGGAAAGGGATGATCGTCGCGACCTCTACCTGGAGCGCGAGGAAATCCATGTTGTGCGGTTGGGGGCGAAGGCGGTCCTGGAAGATCCGCATGCGGTGGCCCACGGGGTGCGCGAGCTTGCAGCGGAGCGGATTGCGGAGAGGCCGTGAGGCCCCCTCAGTCAGCTTCGCTGACAGCTCCCCCGCCGCGCGGTGGAGCATCTAAGGTCCTCCACCACGTAGTGGGGGAGGTGGATTGCGCGAAGCGCAAGACGGAGGGGGCCTACAGCTCCCTTAAGCCGCCGCGTGGGCCGCGAGCGCCAGGTCGTCGGCGTGGATCATCGGGCCTTCGGTGTAGCCGACAACAGCTTCGATCTCGTCGCTCTTCAGGCCGCAGATGCGGGCGGCGTCGGCGGCGTCGTAGCGGACGATGCCGCGGCCGATCTCGCGGCCCACCTCGTCGCGCACCACCACGGCGTCGCCCTTGTCGAAGCCGCCCTCCACGCCGGTGACCCCGGCGGCCAGCAGGCTCTTGCCGCGCCGAAGCGCCGCCGCGGCGCCGGCGTCCACGTTCAGCACGCCAGCGGGCGCCAGGCTGCCGGCGATCCAGGCCTTGTAGGCGGCGGCCGGCGTGGTCGAGGGCTCTATGACCGTGGCCCGCTCGCCATGCTCCACCGCCCACAACGGCGAGGGGCGATTGCCGAGTGTGATGACGGTGGCGCAGCCGGCGGCCGAGGCGATGCGGGCGGCGGCGATCTTGGTGGCCATGCCGCCAGTGCCGACGCCGGCGGCGGCGTTCGCGCCCCCGGCCATGGCCTCGATTTCCGGCGTCAGCCGGTCGATCCGGGGCAGGTGCCGGGCGTCGGGATCACTGCGCGGATCGGCGGTGTAGAGGCCGTCGACGTCCGACAGCAGGACCAGCACGTCGGCGCCGATCATCTGCGCGGCGCGGGCGGCCAGCCGGTCGTTGTCGCCGTAGCGGATCTCTTCGGTGACGACCGTGTCGTTCTCGTTGATCACCGGCACCAGGCCCAGCTGCAACAGGGTCTCGACGGTCGCGCGCGCATTCAGCCAGCGCCGGCGCACCTCAGTGTCGTCGCGGGTCAGCAGGATCTGGGCGGCGGCCAGGCCGTGCGGCTCCAGCGCCTCTTCCCAGGCCCGCATCAGGGCCGACTGGCCGGCGGCGGCGGCGGCCTGTTTCTCCGGCAGGGTCAGCGGGCGCTTGCGCGGAAACGACAGCCGCCGGCGACCGAGCGCCACCGCGCCGGAGGAGACCACCAGCACCTGCTGGCCGCGCTCGCGCACCCGCGCCAGGTCGGCGGCGAAGGCCGCCAGCCACTGCCGGTCCGGCCCCTCCTCGCCGACCACCAGGGCCGAGCCCACCTTGACGACGATGCGTCGTGCGTTGGCCAGTCCGCTCACGCCAGCCTCTTCATGGATGCCAGTCCTCGTCGCCCTCGCCGTCGATATTGCCGTCTTCGTCGACCGTATGGCCGGCGGCTTCGGCCCGGCGTCGGCGGACCAGGGCGTAGCTCTCGCGCAGCAGTTCGGTCACCCCCTTGCCGGAGACGCCGGAGATGCAGCGGGGTTCGACGCCCGCGGCGGCCTTCAGCTCGGCCGCCTTCTCCGCGACCGTCTCCTCGTCGAGGGCGTCGATCTTGTTCAGCGCCAGGATCTCCGGCTTGTCGGCCAGCTCCTCGCCATAGGCCTCCAGCTCATGGCGCACGGTGCGCCAGGCGGTCGCCACATCCTCTTCGGTGGCGTCCACCAGGTGGATCAGGACCGCGGTGCGCTCCACGTGGCCGAGGAATCGCGTCCCCAGCCCAGCGCCCTCGCTGGCCCCTTCGATGAGCCCGGGGATGTCGGCCAGGACGAAGCGCTCGTTGGTCGACAGGTCGACCACGCCGAGGTTGGGGGTGAGCGTCGTGAAGGGGTAGTTGGCGATCTTCGGCTTGGCGGCGCTGGCGGCGGCCAGGAAGGTCGACTTGCCGGCGTTCGGCAGGCCGACCAGGCCGACGTCGGCGATCAGCTTCAGCCGCAGCCAGATCCACTTCTCCTCGCCGTCGAGGCCCGGATTGGCGTAGTGCGGCGCCTGGTTGATCGGGCCCTTGAAATAGGTGTTGCCGAAGCCGCCGTTGCCGCCCTTGAGGATGCGGACCCGCATTCCGGGCTTGTCGAAATCGAGGAGCACCGTCTCCTTGTCCTCGTCCAGCACCTGGGTGCCGACGGGCACCTTCAGCGTCGCGTCCTCGCCATTGGCGCCGTGGCGGTTGCGGCCCATGCCGTGCTCGCCGGTGCCGGCCTTGAAGTGCTGGTGGTAGCGGAAGTCGATCAGGGTGTTCAGCCCCTCGACGCTCTCGATCCAGACGTCGCCGCCCTTGCCGCCGTCGCCGCCGTCGGGACCGCCGTATTCGACGAACTTCTCACGCCGGAACGACACCGCGCCGCCGCCGCCATTGCCGCTGCGGAGATAGATCTTGCATTCGTCGAGGAATTTCATCGGGAGGAAGAGTGCCTTTCAGGAGAGGCGCTTAGCACAAAAGCGCGGGCGGTCCCCACCGTCTCGGTAGCGGAGGCGCCGCCTGGTTTGTCCACGAAATACACGAAATACACGAAAGCGCCGCGCTGAGAGCGGACGCTCCCCCAGACCTGTCGGATTGAAGGGAACCGGCCTCCGGCCGGTCGATCTGTCCCGCTCAGCCCGCCGGAGAAAATAAGGTCAACGCCCGTTCGTGTGGTTCGTGTCGTTCGTGGACCAAATCTCTTTCGTGTATTTCGTGGACAACAAGACAGGGAATCCCCGCTCGCTCCGTGCGGGCGGGGATGAACCTCAAGCAAGCCAGACCATCATCCGTGTACGGACCGGCCCCTGGCGCGCCTGGCTCCAGAGCAGCTCGACGTCGCCGGTGTAGAGGAAGCCCGCCTTGCAGAGCACGGCGCCGGACGCCGGGTTGTCGGCGAAGTGGCCGGCGACGACCAGCTTGCGCCGCCAGTCGCGCCGGGCCCAATCCAGCACCGCACGGCAGGCCTCGGTGGCGTAGCCGCGGTTCCAGAAGGCCCGTCCCAGCCAGTAGCCCAGCTCCGGCCGGCCGCGCGCGCCCGGCTTGAAGCCGATCGCGCCCACCAGGCCGAACTTCGGGTGTTCGATCAGGAAGCCCGGCTCGCGGTCCCAGTCCCGCGTCGCCGAATGGGCGAGATGGGCCTCGGCGTCGGCGGCCGTGTAGGGGTGCGGCATGGAGGTGGTCATCCGGGCGATGCCCGCGTCATTGGCCAGCACCGCCAGCTGTTCGGCGTCGGAATACACCGGGCCGCGCAGCAGGAGCCGTTCCGTCGACAGCGTCGGCGTCACATCGATCGCGCACATCATCCCTAACCTCCCGGCCCGTCGTCGCCGACCGGCCCAAAAACAAAGCGGGGAGCCCGGCGTGCCGGACTCCCCGCTGAGAAGTCTTGTCCGGTTCGCCTTTTTGAGGAGGCGAAACCGGAGAGAGGTCGGTTCGCCTTATTCGGCCGCCATCGCCGGAGCCGGGACCACGTTCACGTAGGTGCGGTCGTCGCGCTTGGTGACGTACTTCACCGCGCCGTGGGCGGTGGCGAAGAGTGTATGGTCGCGGCCCATGCCGACGTTGTCGCCGGCGAAGAACTTGGTGCCGCGCTGACGGACGAGAATGTTGCCGGCGAGGACGTTCTCGCCGCCGTACTTCTTCACGCCGAGACGGCGGCCTGCGGAGTCGCGGCCGTTGCGGGAGGAGCCGCCTGATTTCTTGTGAGCCATAACGCTCTCCTGGATCCTAGTGTCGTGTCGTCAGTCGAAAGCTCGGGCCTACTCGGCCGAGCCCTCGTCGCCAACGTTCTGGTCGGGGGTCTTCTTGGCGGCGGCCTTTTTCGGAGCCGCCTTTTTCGGGGCGGCTTCGGCCGAGGCTTCCGACGCGGCGGCGGCCTTCTTCGGCGCGGCCTTCTTCGCGGGGGCCTTGGCGACCGGCGCTTCCACCGCATCCGCGGCGACCGCCGGGATGTACGGCAGGTTGCGGGCGCGGGCGTTGAGCTCGGCCTTGGTGGTCAGGCTGACTTCGCCGTCCCACTTGGCGTCCTGGCCGGCGCCGGTGATGCCGGTCACGCGCAGAACGCTTTCGATCTGCCGGTGGCCCTTGGTGCGGCGATAGCCCTGGCGGCGGATCTTCTTGAAGATCTTCACCTTCTCGCCCTTGCGGGTTTCGATCAGGGTGGCCGCCACCGAGGCGCCTTCGACGACCGGGGCGCCGATGGTCACGGCGTCGCCTTCGCCCAGCATCAGGACTTCGCCGAACGCCACGTTCGCGCCGGGCTCGCCGTCGAGCTTTTCGACGACCAGCAGGTCGCCGGGCTGCACCCGGTACTGTTTCCCGCCGGTCTTGATCACCGCGTACATGGTTCGCGCGCCTTCGTACTTAATAGAGAGTGCAAAACGGAATACGCCCGAGGGGAACCCCCAAGGGCGAGAGGGGCGGTCTTATACGCACGGACGGCGGAGAGTCAACGTGGAGGTGGGGGTTGGCCGTGGCGTGATTCGACTGGAATGCGCCAACAGCGGTCGCGACTGCGGCACGGTGTGTTCGGGAAATCCTCTCCCCGGTAGAGGCGCGCCGTCTTGGACCTGTTCGACGATCCCAAAGACTACGATGAAGACGATCGATCCACGCGCTGAGTCGAGCGCTCCGACGACTGCCTCTGCTCGGCGACGAAACACCCGCTCCCAACCAGCCTTAGGTTTGCGCGGCGTTCGGTCGAGACTCATTGATCGACCCGACGCTCGATCCGATCAAGCTCCGCAACTCCTGTGGAGCCGCTCCCCAAACCCCACTGCAGATTGACCGTCAGCGAGCTATCGCCATCGTCCAATCTGATCTGTGAGGGCCTGTATTGGGCAAAGCCAGGCAATAATATCGTCGTGCCATCCTGGAGACCCCAAGTGGATACCAGCGGCAGACCCGCAAACGTAAACCGCGCGCCGAAAACTTCTTCTTCGCCATCGGCTCGCGTCGCAACGAGAGGCGCAAACTCGGTTCCATGCCACATCGAGGGATCATCAGGCAGGGAAGCGACGAACAAACCCGTACCTGGCGGCCAAGCACTGTTGACGACTGCTTGCCCAACCACTTCCCGATTCAGCTGCTCATCCCTCAACTTCGTGCCGCGACTTGTACTGTTTCCTGAGTATATATAGGCAGCGGCACATTTAAGAATGTACCGTTCGATCTCATGACCGGACAGATTGACCTCTAAGCGCCCACCCTCTCGGCTAAATACCCTTGCAGCACTAAATAGTCTAAGCCCGGCGCTGTCCAAACTTGTCAGCCCGTTATTGTGCCGCTCACATAAGATCTTGGAGGCAAGGTCGTCAGCGCCAACTATAGCTCCCTCTGGCGGAGCCCAGGGATACCCGCGCGTACGGATCCTCTCGCCCAGCAGTTTAAGGATAGATCCCGGTGTATGATGCTCTCGCGAGAGCTTCTCAGAGCAAGCCCCATATCCGCGAAGATAGCAGCCAGGGTGTTCCATTCTCTGTCTTGCTCCCGTCACAGCGGCCCGAAATTACGGTGACAGTGCATGAAATTTGTTCCGGCAAAATGGAGGTCTAAATCTAAAGTGCACCGTCACCGCAACAATACACGTAAGGTAGACCGGATTCTTAGAACCCGTACAGGCTGATTACGGGCTATGGGCGGGGAAATGCGGGGACAGAAGCAACTGCCCACCCCCTAATCCTTGCCGAGCGGCGCGATGGTGAAGGCGTCGGTCGGCATGCCGCCCTGGTAGCCCAGCAGACGGGCGACCTCGAGCGAGCGGGCGGTCAGGTCCTTGGGGTGGAAGAGGCGCTCGTCGGCCAGGACCGCCGGCATCGCCGCGCGGACGTCCTCGATGGCGTCGCCGGCCGGCCGGACCCCTTCGCCTTCGCCGACCCGCAAGCGGGCGATGCGGCCGCCGCCGATGTGGAACATCTCGCCGGAGATCTGCGAGTCCTCGCTCATCAGGTAGGCGACGCCCGGGGAGACCTTCTCCGGCCGCATGGTCTGCGAAAACCAGGCCGCATAGTCCGAGGCGGGCAGGCGTTCGGTCATCCGCGTCATCGCCGCCGGGGCGACGACGTTGACCAGGATCCCCGGCTTTTCGCCCTCCACCGCCAGGCAGCGCATCACGCCGATGACGGCCGCCTTGGCGGCGGCGTAGGGGGCGTTGCCGGCAGAGCCGTAGACGCCGGCGGACGACATGAAGACGATGCGGCCGTAGCCCTGCCGGACCATGTGCGGCCAGGCGGCGCGGGCCATCCACAGGCCGGCGAAGCAGTTGACCCGCATCACCAGGTCGAGGTCCGGGCTCGACATGCGCTCGACCGGGGCGTTGTCCGGGACCGTGCTGGCGTTGTGCAGGATCCCGTCGATGCGGCCGAACGCGGTCAGGCAGGCCTCGACCGCCAGGCTCGAGCCGGCCTCGGCGGCGATGTCGGCTGTGCAGGCGACGGCCTCGCCGCCCGCCGCGGTGATCTCATCGACGACCGAATGCGCCGGGGCGGCGCTGGGCGCCTCGCCGTCCATCGCCGCGCCGTTGTCGGCGACGACCACCTTGGCCCCGCGCGCGGCGAGCAGCCGGGCGTGCGCCCGTCCCAGGCCCCGGCCGGCGCCGGTGATGAGAACCGCCCGCCCGTCGAAGCGGACCTCAGACCCCGTCATGTTTCGCGCCTCGCATCCTGTGTCGCAGACTCCCAACCCCCAAGCTGTCATTCCGGTTTTTCGCGGAGCGAAAAGACCGGAACCCATGAAGTCAGATCATAGGTTCATGCGGATCCAGCCCGCTAATCGCCGGCGGTGAGATGCGTAGGGTGGCCGCCTGGAGGACCACCCATGAGATCGATCGCCTTCGGGCTTCTCGCCGTCGCCTTGGCCGCGCCGGCCCACGCCGCCGAGCCGCCGCAGATCGGGAAGCTGGAGATCCAGCGCAACGGATCGCCGCCGTCCGCCAAGGGCCCGGCCGCCAACTTCACCGGCGCGGTGCGGCTCGACACCCCGTTCGCCGGACGCGCGCCGTCGCGGGTCAGCGGGTCGATCGTCACCTTCGAGCCGGGCGCGCGCACCGCCTGGCACACCCATCCGCTGGGGCAGACGCTGATCGTCACGTCGGGCTGCGGCTGGGTGCAGGCCGAGGGCGGTCGAAAGGCGCAGATCCGCCCCGGCGACGTGGTCTGGACCCCTCCCGGCGTGCGGCATTGGCATGGCGCCGCCGCGACGACCCCGATCACCCACGTCGCCATCGTCGAGGCCGTCGACGGGTCGCGCGCGACCTGGATGGAGCAGGTGTCCGCCGAGCAGTATGGGGCGCCGGCCGGCGAGGCGGGCTGCTAACGAGGCCTCCTGCGGACAGCGAACCCGCAGGACAGCGGCTCAGATCAGCACCGCCGCCGTACAGCTCACCTCGGTGACCACGCTTTCGACGGCGATCTTCTCGACGAAGCCGTCCTTGGCGACGATCAGGAAGCGGCTCAGGCACTCGCCCAGGAACAGCTGCGGCGCGCGCGTCGCCAGGCCGGCGGCGCGGCCGAACTCCAGATTGCCGTCCGACAGGAAGCGCAGGGTCTTGGCCGGGTCGATGCGCTGCGACCACTCGGCCAGGGTCCAGGGATCGTTCGCCGCGATGCAGACCACGCCGTCGAAGCCCGAGGCAATCAGGGCGGGCGCCTTGGCGACGAACCCCGGCAGGTGGACGCGGGTGCAGACCGGGGTGAAGGCGCCCGGCAGGCCGATGATGACGAACCGCCCGCGGCCGAACGCCTGCCAGGCGGGCTTCACCACCAGCTCGCCCCCGTCGAGCGCGGCCAGCGGCGTGTCCGGCAGCCGATCGCCCCGGGAGAGCCGGCCGCTTGGAATAGCTGAGTGTCCCATTTGCGCAGGATCGCGGGAAATCGTGAACGACCGCCTTCCTGCCGCGCCAGGGCTAGACCTCGCTGACGTCCCAGCCCTTGATTGCGCCCTGGTCCATCGCCCGCTGCAGGTAGATGTCGAGGTGGACCAGCTTGCCCGCCGCGTTGAACTCATAGACCGACATCGAGTTGACGACGTCGGTGTTCGCCCCGGTGGTGGCGCGCTCCTCGAGCTCGAGGAAGACGCGGCCGTCGACCTCGGTCACGTGTTTTGTCGTGCAGTCCCAGTTGGTCAGGGTCGGGGCCCACTGGTGGATCAGGCCGATGTACTGGTCCCAGTTCACCACCTCCTTGAAGCAGCCGACCCGGACGAAGTCGTCCACCGCCACCAGCTCCGCCAGCGGGGCCCAGTCCTCGAAGCGGAAACCCGGCTCCCGGGACTGGTTGACCAGCCGTTTGAAGCGGGCGCCGTACTCCAGCACGACGCGCGTCATCGGCCCATCGGTCAGGGGCTTGCGATCGTCCAGGCGGCTCGTTTCGATCTGCGCGTCCATGTCGGCGCTCTCCCTATGTCGGGACGCTCTCGTGCGTCGCAGCGCGCTGCGACCGGCGTCTGACGAAAGTCTCGCGCCGGAGAATTGGCGAGGCAATGGCGCCCTAGCGTCACCCAGGACCACTTTTTTCCGGGACGGAGCAGCCTTAGTCGGTCAGGGCGTCCAGCGCGCTCGTCACATGGCTTCGAAGGCCGGGGTCGCGCGTGGTCTCCAGCATGGCGGCGAGGCTCTCGCGGGCGGCGACGGCGTCTCCGAGCGCGCGTTCCAGGCGGGCGCGCTCCCACCACCCCGCGCTATAGGCCGGCGCCACGGTGGTGATCCGCTGCAGCACGGCAAGCGCCCGGGGAAGCTCGCCCGCTCGCTCGGCCCGGGTCGCCTGGTTCATCAGCAGGCGCACCAGCACCGCCCGGTTCGACATTGGCGCTAGGTGGTCGGGGGCGACGGCGTCCAGGCTGTCCTCGGTCGTCTGCAGCAGGGCGGCGAGCTGGGCGCCGCCGACCACGCCGCCGCGGTTGAACGGATCGATCACCAGGGCCGGCTGGCCGATCGCCGCCAGGACATGCCCGGGCGTGTTGAGCACATGGGCCGCCCAGCCCAGCCGGCGGGCCGCCGCGACATAGAGGATCGCCAGCGCGACCGGCAGTCCGCGCCGCCGGTCGATGACCCGGATCAGGTCGGCGTTGGCAGGGTCGTCATAGGTCTTGCGGTCACCCTCGAAGCCGAACTCGGCGGCCAACACGTCGGCCAGTTCGGCGGCCTGCTCCCGCGGCGTGCGCGCCGCCGCCGCACGGACGGCGAGCCGCTCGGTGATCCGCTCCAGCAGTTCGAGATAGCCTGCAAGCTCCACCTCGGGATGGTCGAGGGCGGCGATCTCCAGCGCCGCCGTGTCCAGCTCGAGGTCGGCTTCGTCGATGAGGCCGAGACTGGCGATCTGCTCGATCATGACCCGATACCTTTCGCGCGATCGGCGCACCATGACAGATGGGATGGCGGCGATCTTCCCCCAAGGGTCTAGTGCGCTGGATCTGAAGTTCGCCAGCTCATGGGTTATGTCTCGGCGCGAGCTTCAGATCCAAAAAAGCGCACTAGAAACTTACACTTGCTAGTGTCCTGATCGATTCCGAAGTTCGTCCGAGCCTGCCACGAGGCGCCTGCGAACTTCGGAATCGGGACACTAGCCGCCCATCATCTGGAGGGTGTCGGCCATCGTCCCTTGCGGCACGCGGATCAGACCGCTCCTCGGCCGGTCGAGGTCGAGGATGACGCTGAAGGCGAGGGCGAAGAGGGCCAGGAGGGCGAGCGAGGCCGCGCGATGGCGCAGGCCCGCGCCGCAGATGCCGTAGCCGAGCACGACGGCCGAGGCGATCAGGTAGAGGCTGAGCGTGAGCAGCACGCTGGGCGGCAGGCGCGCGGCCAGCGCGGCCTTGCGCGCACTGGCTGCGTCGAAGGCGTCGTTGAGCGGCGCCAGCACGAAGCCCGCCAGCGGCGTCGTGCGGCTGGGGCCGACAAGCCGCACGGCCTCGTCCCAGATCGGCGGCTGCTGGCGGGCGGTCTCCCGGTCGGCCGCCCTCTGGGTCTCGCCCCCGTTCAGGCCAAACGTGAGCCGGGTCTGGGCGTAGTTGCGCATCAGGGCGCGCAGCCGGCCCGGGTCGTCGAGCACCGAGGTCCTGAGATAGGCCGTGCCCAGGGCGTTGGCCTCGGTCACCACCAGCTCGCGCCGGGTCTCATGACGGTTCAGCGCCATGCCGAAGCTGAAGGCCATCAGCAGGGCCAGGAGGCCCAGGACCGCGGTGAGGACGACGGTTTCGTCCGCCGGCGGGTCGCCAGCCTCGGACGCGCGGATCAGCCGGCGGCGCGACCAGGCCCCGACCTCGCGCGCCAACCCCATGCCGACGAAGATCAGGATGAGGACGATCCAGAGCGGAACCTCCTCGAAGAGCCGTTCGACCATGGTCCGCACCCGATGAAGTCCGGGACCAGCATCGCCAAGCCCGGCAGGCTTGGCAATCGCGCGCGCCTCAAGCCGCTTCCGGTGGCGCCGAGGTCAGGGCGACGAAGACGTCCTCCAGGTCCGGGTCCTCGGTGGAGATGTCCTTGATGTGCAGGCCCGCGGCGCGGATGGCGGCCAGCACCTGCTCGACGCTGGAGAGGCCAGTGCGATAGCTGACCGAAAAGCCGCCGGCCTTGGTCAGCCGGGTCTCGAAGCCCGGCAGGACCGGGACCGTGGTCACCGGCTCTTCCGGCGTGACCAGGACGTGGCGGGTGTCCATGCGCTGCAGCAGGGTGGTCGTTGGCTCGCAGGCCACCACCTGGCCGCGGTTGATGATGGCGATCTGATCGCAGAGCTCCTGGGCCTCTTCCAGGTAGTGGGTGGTGAGCACGATGGTCACGCCCTTGCGGTTCAGCTCCAGCACATAGGCCCAGAGCTGGCGGCGCAGCTCGACGTCGACGCCGGCGGTCGGCTCGTCGAGGATCAGCACCGGCGGATTGTGCACCATGGCCTTGGCCACCATCACCCGGCGCTTCATCCCGCCCGACAGCTGGCGGACATAGGCGTTGGCCTTGTCGGCGAGACCCAGGGCGGTGAGCAGCTCCATGGTCCGCCGCTCCTTGGGCGGAACGGCGTACATGCCAGCGGCCACCTCCAGGGCTTCGCGCGGGGTGAAGAAGGGATCGACGGCGATCTCCTGGGGCACCACGCCGATGGCGGCGCGCGCGTCGCGCGGGCGCTCGTCGATGTCGCGTCCCCAGATCCGCACCTCGCCGGAGGTCTTCCGGCAGAGCCCCGAGAGGATGTTGATGAAGGTCGACTTGCCGGCCCCGTTGGGACCCAGCAGGCCGAAGATCGAGCCGCGCGGGATGGCCAGGTCGACGCCGCGAAGGGCGCGCATCTCCGGCGTGGTCTTGGTCGCCGGGTAGGTCTTGACGAGGTTGCGGGCCTCGATGGCGTAGTCGGGAAGGGTCATCGAAGGCTGGGGACCTCGTTGGCGCCGCGTCTCGATTGACTGGGAAAGGCGCGGTCGCATACCTAGGCGCGCATCGCGCCCACGCCAAGCCGGGCCGCGATTTCCAGAGGGGCACGTCATGGCTCGCCAAAGTCGCAACAAGGGCGCTTCCGCCCAGGTCAAGGTTGAGCCCATGCCGGCGCGTCCCGCGCTGACGCCGGACCTGCCGGCGCCGGAGACCATCGTCGTGCGCTCGGGCCGGATCGCCTGCGACGGCGTCGGCGGGGCCCTGGGGCACCCACGGGTCTGGCTGGAAATGGGCGAGGCCGCCTTCGTCGAATGCCCCTACTGCGACCGCCGCTTTGTCCTCGCCACGGACGCCGGCGAAGGCGAGGAGGACGAGCGCCTGGCCCCGGGCGTCTACGAAGGCTCCCACGGGCACTAAGCGTCGCCGACACCCTCAACGAACGGTCATCCCCGCGAAAGCGGGGACCCAGGGTTTCTGGGTGTCTAAGGCCTAGGACCGGAGCCTAGGCCGCCCGCGCGCCCGCCACGGTCCGAGCGCTCGCGCCGGCCTCGCCGAGGCGGAAGCGGCCGACCATGCGGACCAGCTCCTCGCTCTTGCCGGATAGCTGCTGGGTGGCGGCGGCGGATTCTTCGACCATGGCGGCATTGCGCTGGGTCATCTGGTCCATTTCCGTGACCGCCACATTGACCTGCTGAAGCCCGTTGGACTGTTCCTGGGTCGAGCTGGCGATCTCGCTGATCACGCTGGCGATCTCGCCGACCTGGGCGACGATCCGCTGCAGCGCCTCGCCGGTCCGCGCCACCAGATCGACGCCCTTGCCGACCTGCTCGCCGGAGGTGTTGATCAGGGTCTTGATCTCCTTGGCCGCGTCGGCGGAGCGCTGGGCCAGAGCCCGCACCTCGGAGGCGACGACCGCGAAGCCCTTGCCGGCTTCACCGGCGCGGGCGGCTTCGACGCCGGCGTTCAGGGCCAGCAGGTTGGTCTGGAAGGCGATCTCGTCGATCACCCCGATGATCTGGCCGATCTCGCCGGCCGAGCGCTCGATGCCGCCCATGGCGTCCACCGCCTGGCGGACGATCTCGCCGGAGACCTCGGCGTCGGAGCGCGCGGCGGTGACGATGCGGTCGGCGTTGCGCGCGCCCTCGGCGGTGCGGCCGACGGTGACGGTGATCTCCTCAAGCGCGGCGGCGGTCTCCTCCAGGTTGGCGGCCTGGCGCTCGGTGCGGCGCGCGAGGTCTTCGGAGGCGGCGCTGATCTCGCTGGTGCTCGATCGGACGCCGCTGGTGGCGGTGTTGATGACCTTCAGCGTGTCCTGCAGCCGGCTGATGGCGCCGTTGAAGTCCTGGCGCAGTTTCTCGTAGTCCGGCGGGAAGGGCGTCGCGATGCGGAAGGTGAGTTCGCCGGCCGAGAGCTGTTCGAGGCCCAGCCCCACCGCCTTGACCACCTCGGCCTGTTCACGGGCGGCCTGGGCCTCCGCCGCGGCGGCGCGGGCGCGTTCGGTCTCGGTCTGCCGACGCTGCTCGGCGCTCTCGCCTTCGAGGCGCAGCTTGTCGAGCGCGGCCTCCTTGAAGCTCTGCACCGCGGCGGCCATGGCGCCGATCTCGTCGCCGCGACCGATTCCGGGCGGCGAGACCTCGTGGTCGCCCTCGGCGAGCTTGCGCATCACCGAGGTCATTCCGGCGATCGGAACCGCGACGGCGCGCGACAGCAGCCCGGCCATGAAGACCGCGAAGGCGATGGCCGCCACGCCGGCGCCGACCATCACGACGGTGGCCTTGCGGATGGCGCTGAGCTGAGCGGCGGCGTTCGCCGCCTGGATCTTGTCCTGAGCCGTATTGAGGCCCTTCAGGCCGGCGCGCAGCTTGCTGAGCGACTTTCGGCCCAGCATGTCGAACGCCTGAGGCTTGGTGGCGGGATCCTGGGCGAGGGCGATGACCGGCTCGCCATAGGTGGCGCGCCAGGTGTCGAACTCTTTCTTCAGCGCCACGGCGCGCGCGGCCTGCTCGGCGTCGTCAGACTGGCTGCGGAAGCTCTCGAGCGCCTTGTCGAGCTTCGCCGAGCTCTCGTGATAGGTCTTCAGGAAGGCCGGCTCGCCGGCGATGGCGAAGCCCCGCAGGGCGTTCTGCATCTCCAGCATGCCCGTATGGGCGGCGCTCAGTTCGTCGGCGCGCTCGCTCGAGCGGACGGTCTGGTCGACGGCGTGGTGGATGGCCCGCAGCTGGTGCATGACCAGGGCGTTCGCGCCGACCAGGATGAGGATCAGGCCGGCGAAGGCGCCCGAAAGCTTGCGCGAAATCCTCAAGTTTTTGAACACGGCGCGGGCTCCCGACGGACCGAACCGTCGGCCCTCGGGCGGACCATCCCATGCGCCGAGTTGATTTAACCTTACCTGGGGGAAACCATGTCGAGCGGCCGAGCGCTCCGACCCGGCCTTAGACCCGCAGGGGCATCAGGATGTACTGGACGTCGGCGTCGGCCGGATCGAGCACCAGGGCCGGATCGTTGGGGCCGCCGAAGCGCAGCTCGGCCATCCCGCCGGAGATCTGGTCGGTGATGTCCATCAGGTAGCGGGCGTTGAACGACAGCTCGAAGGCGTCGCCGTCGTAGTCGATCTCCAGCTCCTCGACGGCCTGGCCGGCTTCCATGTTGCGCACGGTCAGCACCACCCGGCCGCTCTCGATCGCCATGCGCACCGAGCGGCTCTTTTCCGCCGAGATGGTGGCGACCCGGTCGACGGCCTGGGCGAACAGCTTGGCGTCGACGCGGACGATGCGGTTGTTGTCCTTCGGGATGACCCGCGTGTAGTCGGGGAAATTGCCGTCGATCACCTTGGACGTCAGCGCCGCCCCGTTCACCTCGAAGCGGACCTTCTGCGGACTGACCGCCAGCTCCACGGTCTCGCCGGCGTCGTCGAGCAGGCGGCGGGCCTCGCCGATGGTCTTGCGCGGCACGATGACGCCCGGCGTCCCGGCCGCCCCTTCCGGCGCCGCCATCTCGGCCAACGCCAGACGGCTGCCGTCAGTGGCCACCGCGCGCAGCTTCAGCACGCCGTTATCGGTGACGGTGTGGATGTAGAGGCCGTTCAGATAGTAGCGGGTCTCCTCCGCCGAGATGGCGAAGCGGGTCTTGTCGATCAGCCGGATCAGGTCGTTGGCGTCCACCGTCATCCGGCTGGTCAGGCCCTCGGAAGACATGATCGGGAAATCGCCGGCCGGCAGCACCGGCAGGCTGAAGCGCGAACGGCCGGCCTGGACCGTCAGCCGCGGGTCCTCGCCGTTGAAGGTCAGCGCGACGTCGGCCCCGTCCGGCAGCTTGCGCACGATCTCGTAGAGCGTGTGGGCCGGCGCGGTGATCTGGCCCGGCTGGTCGACCTGAGCGAAGGCCTCGTCGATGATCTCCATGTCGAGGTCGGTGGCCGAGAAGCTCAGCTTGTCGCGTTCGGCCGAGAGCAGCACGTTCGACAGGATCGGAATGGTGTTCCGGCGCTCGACGGCGCTCTGCACATGCCCGAGCGCCTTCAACAGCGCCGCCCGTTCGATCGTCAGCTTCATGCCCTGGTCCCGCTCGCGCACGCGCCGGCGCGAATCATGCGCCCGGCGCCCCCCGACTGGAGGGGACTTGCGACATTAGCCAATTTCGCAAGGGGGGGAAGAGGGGGAAGCGCGAGAGTTGATGCGCCGCCTGGGAGGCGGGCTATCGCATACAAATAACACACGTCATCCCGGACGGCCTGCAAGGCCGATCCGGGACCCAGGGCGGCGTGCATGGCCCTGGGTCCCGGCTCTACGCTGCGCTTCGGTCGGGATGACGGCTGGATTGTTTTATCCGTCCGCCCCAACCTGACGGCGTTCGGCGCCGGATCCTACGCCCGCGTATCGACCGAGCCGCCGCCTTGGGCTTCATCGTTGGCGGCGTAGGGATTGGAGCCGCCTTCGGGCGGCGCCGGCGCGACCTTGGCGGCGACCACCACCATGGCCGGGCGCACCAGGCGGCCGAGCAGGTCGTAGCCGGGCTGCAGCACCTGGATGACGCCGCCGGGGGCCACGTCGCTGCCGGGCTGCTCCATCATCGCCTGGTGCTTGTTGGGGTCGAACTTCTCCCCGCGGGCGGGGTCGATCCTCTTCAGGCCGTTCCGCTCGAAGGCGCCTTGCAGCTCCTTCTCGGTCATCTCGACGCCGACCACGAAGTTCTTCACCGCCGGATCGGCGCTCTCCGCCGGCTGGGCCGCCAGCGCGCGGGCCAGGTTGTCGGCGACGCCCAGCAGGTCGCGGGCGAATTTCTGAATGGCGTAGGCGCGCGCGTCGTTGGCTTCGCGCTCGGCGCGGCGACGGGTGTTGTCGGCCTCGGCCGCATAACGGAGCACCTGCTCCTTCAGCGCTGCGGTCTCGGCGCGCAGCGCCTCATAGGCGTCCTCGCCGGCTTCCTGGGTCGTCGCCTGGACGTCCGGCTCGGGCGTTTGGTCTTCGGACATGTCTTACCTGGCTCGCGAGTTAAGCGTTCATCACCTGGCCAAGCACGCGGGCGGTGTAGTCCACCAGCGGAATGATCCGGGCGTAGTTGAGACGGGCCGGCCCGATCACCCCGATCGCGCCCAACACCCGCTGTGAGCCCGTCATATAGGGCGCCGCGATGACGGCGGAACCCGAAAGCGAGAAGAGACGGGTCTCGGCGCCGATGAAGATGCGCACGCCCTCCCCGTCCCGCACCCCGTCGAGCAGCTGAATCAGCTGTTCCTTTTGCTCCAGATCCTCGAACAGCGAACGCACCCGCTCCAGGTCCTCCGCCGTCTCGCGCGACTCCAGAAGATTGGCGCGGCCGCGGACGATCAGCGAGCGGTCCTCGGCTGCGCCGCCGCTCCAGGCGGCCATGCCGTCCTCGACCAGGCGCGCCGCCGTCTCGTCGAGCTCGCGCCGGGCGCCGTCGAGCTCGGTGCGCAGATCGACCCGCGCCTCCACCAGGGTGCGTCCGCGCAGGCGCGAATTGAGGAAGTTGGAGGCCTCCTGCAGGGCCGAGGGCGTCACCCCGGCGGGCAGGCGGATCAGCCGGTTCTCCACCGTGCCATCCTCGAACACCATGATCGCCAGGGTCCGCTCCGCCCCCAGGGCGACGAACTCGACGTGCTTGACGCCAGCGTCGCGCGTGGGTGTCACCACCATCGCCGCCCCGCCGGCCAGGCCCGAGAGAATGGCGCTGGCCTCGTTCAGCGCGTCTTCGTAGTTGCGGCCGTGGGCGCGCAGGCGCGCATCGATCGAGCGCCGCTCATCCTCCGCGACATCCCCCACCTCGAGAAGCCCGTCGACGAACAGCCTGAGGCCCGCATGCGTCGGCAACCGTCCGGCGCTGACGTGCGGCGCGCCCAGCAGGCCCAGCTGCGTCAGATCCTGCATGGTGTTGCGGATCGAGGCGGGCGAGAGCAACAGCCCGCTTTTGGACAGGGTGCGGGAGCCGACAGGCTCGCCGGTGTCGAGATAGCTCTCGACGATGCGGCGAAAAATATCCCTCGCCCGTTCGTCGAGCTCGGCCAAAGAAGGCCCGCGAGCGAAGATAGGCGTGTTCACGTCGGATGCTCGTCCGTCTGTGCGCCCCATGGACTGGACCGGTTCGATCTAGGATAAGCGCGACCTTCAAGCTTGCAAGACGCGTCGCAATCCCAAGGAGTTCCGCATGCGCCCTTCCGAACGTGTGGCCGATGCGCTGCGACCCGTCACCCTGGAGACAGGGGTCAACCGCTACGCCGAGGGATCCTGCCTGGTGAGCTTCGGCCACACCAAGGTCCTGGTCACGGCCAGCCTCGAAGAAGGCGTGCCGCCCTTCCTGCGCGGACGCGGCCAGGGCTGGGTGACGGCCGAGTACGGCATGCTGCCGCGCGCCACCCACACCCGCGGCCGCCGCGAGGCCGCTCAGGGCAAACAGTCTGGCCGCACCCAGGAGATCCAGCGGCTGATCGGCCGCTCGATGCGGGCGGTGGTCGATATGAAGGCGCTGGGCGAACGCCAGATCACCCTCGACTGCGACGTCATCCAGGCCGACGGCGGCACTCGCACCGCCGCCATCACCGGCGGCTGGGTCGCGCTCAAGCTCTGCACCCGCTACCTGCTGGAGGAAGGCCTGATCACCACCGACCCGGTTCTTGACCAGGTGGCGGCGATCAGCTGCGGCGTCTTCTCGGGCACTCCGGTGCTCGACCTCGACTACGAGGAGGACTCCAACGCCGAGGCCGACAGCAACTTCGTGCTGACCGGCAAGGGCGACATCGTCGAGATCCAGGCCACCGGCGAGAAGCGCGGCTTCAGCGAGGGCGAGTTCGAGGCGCTGTTCTCCCTGGCCCGCAAGGGCATCCGCGAACTCTGCGTCGCCCAGCGGGCGGCGGTGGGGGGCTAGGGGCGCTCCCCTCTCCCCGTTCTTCCGTCATGGCCGGGCCTCGTCCCGGCCACCCATGAACGTCGAAGTTCCGGGACTATCTCCAACCATCAGTGTGCATGGGTTCCCGGCACCTAGGCCGGGAATGACGTTGAGAGGGGTGCGGGGACGCCGGACCATGACGGACAGCGCTATTCCTCCTCCTCCGGCTCCTCGGCCGGCCCCGCCTCGTAGACGAGCAGATCCCCCGGCTGGCAATCGAGCTCGCGGCACAGGGCCGCGAGCGTCGAGAAGCGCACGGCGCGGGCCTTGCCGGTCTTGAGGATCGACAGATTGGCGATGGTCACGCCGACGCGGTCCGCCAGCTCGGTCAGAGACATGCGGCGGTCGATGAGGATCCGGTCGAGGCTTACGCGGATGGGCATGGATCAGGCGCGGGTCCGGGGCTCTAGATCGTCAGCTCGGCTTCGCGGCGCAGGCGCGCGCCCTCGCGGAACACCTCCGCCAGGACGAACACCACCAGCACCGAGAACCACGCCGTCAGGCTGAAGCTCGGGCGCACGTCGCGCACCCAGGGCAGCCAGGCGCTGATCCCCCAGACCGCGTAGCGTCCGAGTTCGAGCACCGCAAGCATCAGCCCGATCAGCCGCAGCCGGTTGACGTTGTCCGGATGGAAGGGGTCGCCGGCGGTCAGCGTCACGAAGATCCGCCGCAGGGCGCCGATGATCAGCAGCACGCTCGCCATGTAGAAGCCGGCGGCGAGCAGGCCGCCGACCACCAGGGGCGCGCGCTCGGCGAACTGCACCCCGTCGGAGATCTTCACATTCGCCAGCAGCGAGGGGTTGAAGGCGAACAGCAGGGCCGCGAGCGCCAGGAGGGCTGCGCCGATGACGCCCGCCACCAGGGCGACATAGACCACGTCCAGGATGATCTTGAGGAAGCTGGAAACCGACCCCGGACCCAACGCGCGCATGCGACCCCCCTTTCCGACTCGCCCGGCCTGAGCCGCGCGGCCTTGGCCAACCCCACGTGGAGCCTAGTGGAACATGCCGCCTGTAGCGACCGTCAGGACCGGGAACATGGCGAAGGCGGTGAAGAAGCTGAGCGCGACGCGGTCGAAGATCTTGGACAGGTTCGAGGGCATGGGAGCCTCCTTGGGGCTTGCTGCGGTGCAGCGGGGTTGAATGAAGCGACATCGCTTCCATGCCGGTAATCAATATGGACACATCGATTTTCGATCAAATGAATATCGATTAACAATATTAAACTTTCGCAATGCGGCAGGCCGCTTCGGCGTTATGGTCCGCGAGCAAGCCCACCCCGGACGGAGAGACGATCGATGGCCCTGACGTTGGAGCCTGGCGCGAAGCTGGTGGTGGCGACCCACAATCCCGGCAAGGCGCGCGAGCTCGCCGAAATTCTGGAAAATCGTTTCCAGCTGATCACCGCCGGCGACCTGGACCTGTCCGAACCCGAGGAGACCGAGACCAGCTTCGTCGGCAACGCCCTGCTGAAGGCGCGTGCGGCGGCCGACGCCAGCGGCCTGCCGGCCCTGGCCGACGACTCCGGCCTGTCGGTCAGCGCCCTGGAGGGCGCGCCGGGGATCTATTCCGCCCGCTGGGCGGGGCCCGAGCGCGACTTCTACGCCGCCATGCGCAAGGTCGAGGAACGGCTCGAGGAGGCCGACGGCGACGACCGCTCGGCCTGGTTCACCTGCGCGCTGGCCCTGGCCTGGCCGCACGGCGCGGCGGTGGTGGTCGAGGGCCGGGTCGACGGGACCCTGGCCTTCCCGCCGCGTGGCGAGCGCGGCTTCGGCTATGACCCGATCTTCGTCCCCGAGGGCGGCGACCTCACATTCGGCGAGATGGAGCCGGCGGCGAAGGACGCCATGAGCCACCGCGCCCTCGCCTTCGCCAAGTTGAAGGCGGCGCTCTGGTGACCACGCCCCCGCCGCTCGGGGTCTATGTCCACTGGCCCTATTGCGCGCGCATCTGCCCCTATTGCGACTTCAACGTCTTCCGGGTGCGGCGGCCGGACGAGCCTGCGACCCTGGCCCGGGCCATCCTCGCCGACCTCGAAGCCCAGGCGCAGCTCACCGGGCCGCGCACCCTGGTCTCGGTCTTCTTCGGCGGCGGCACGCCCTCGCTGATGGATCCGGCCTGGGCGGCGCAGATCGTCGCCAAGGCCCGCCAGCTCTGGACCCCCGCCCCGGACCTCGAGGTCAGCCTCGAAGCCAATCCCACCGACGCCGAGGCTGATCGGTTCGAGGCCTTCGCTGCGGCCGGCGTGTCGCGGCTGTCGCTGGGCCTGCAGGCGATGGACGATGCGGCCCTGGCCTTCCTCGGCCGCAACCATGATGCAGCGACTGGGATCCGCGCCGCCAAGGCCGCCGCCAAGGCCTTTCCGCGGCTGTCGCTCGACCTGATCTACGCCCGGCCCGGCCAGACGGCGGGCAGTTGGGCCGAGGAGCTGCGCCAGGCGGTGGATCTAGGCGCCGAGCACCTGTCGCCCTATCAGCTGACCATCGAGGCCGGTACAGCATTTGACCGAGCGGTACAGAGAGGCCGGTTCGCCGCGGCGGACCCTGAGCTCGGCGCGGTCCTCTACGAGACCACCCAGGCGGTTCTCGAGGCCCAGGGCTTCACCGCCTACGAGGTCTCCAACCACGCCCGCGGCGCGGCGGCGCGGTCACGCCACAACCTCGTCTACTGGCGCGGTGAGGACTATGTCGGCGCAGGTCCCGGGGCGCATGGGCGGATCACCCGCGGGGCTGTGCGCCACGCCACCGTCGGCGAGAGCCGGCCCGCCAACTACGTCGCCCGCGTCGCCGCGCACGGAACCGGCTTTCCCGCGCTGGAGGCGCTGAGCCCGCTGGAGGCGGCGGAGGAGCGGGTGCTGAGCGGCCTGCGCATCGAAGACGGCGTGCCGCGCGCCGAGCTGGCTGTCCTCGACCTGTCGCCGGCGCGAACCGCCTCCCTCGTCGAGCTCGGCCTGCTGGCCGACGACCCCGAGCGGCTGCGGGCGACCCCGGCCGGCCGGCTGGTGCTCGACCGGCTGACCGCAGAGCTGCTGACCTGATCTATTTCGCGGGCGTCGCTTCGGCCGCCGGCAGAGCCGACTGGATGCGCCGGAACGTCGCCAGCGCCTGCCCGACCACCTGGTCCATGTTGTAGTATCGATAGGTCGCCAGCCGGCCCACGAACCAGACGTCCGGCGTCGCCAGGGCCAAGGCCTCGTAGCGCTTGTAGAGCGCCTCGTTCTCGGGTCGCGGCACCGGATAGTAGGGGTCGCCCTCGGCCGTCGGATATTCGTAGGTGACGGTGGTCTTCGAATGCTCCTGTCCGGTGAGGTGCTTGTACTCGGTGATCCGGGTGTAGGCCTCGCTCATGGGATAGTTGACCACGGCCACCGGCTGGAACTGCGGCTGGTCCAGGGTGACATGGTCGAACCTCAGCGAACGGTAGGGCAGCCTGCCGAAGCGGAAGTCGAAGAATTCGTCGACCTGCCCAGTCCAGATCAGGCCGCGGCGGGGCTTGAGGTGGCGGATGTCGGCGAAGTCGGTTCCCAGCCGCGCCTCGATCAGCGGGCTGGCCAGAAGGCGGTGGAACATGGCCGTGTAGCCGGCGTCGGGCATGACTTGGAACTGGTCGGTGAAATAGCGGTCGTCGCGGTCGGTGCGGGTCGGCACCCGCGCCGTGACAGCCCTGTCCAGCTCGGACGGGTCCAGCCCCCACTGCTTGCGGGTGTAGCCGCGGAAGAACTTTTCGTAGAGCTCGCGGCCGACGCGCGAGACCACCACGTCCTCGGAGGTGCGGATCTCCTCGACCGGCTCCGCGCGGGCGGCGAACCAGGCTTCCAGCTCTTCGGAGGTCAGCGACAGGCCGTAGAGCCGGTTGATGGTGTCCAGGTTGATCGGGATCGGCAGCAGCTGGCCGTCGACCTGGGCCCGCACCCGGTGTTCGTAGGGTCGCCAGGCGGTGAAGCGAGACAGGTAGTCAAAGATCGCCTGGGCGTTGGTGTGGAAGATATGCGGGCCGTAGCGGTGCATCAGCACGCCGGCGGCGTCGTACTGGTCGTAGGCGTTCCCGCCGATGTGGTCGCGGCGGTCGACGATCAGCACCCGCTCGCCACGCTCGGCGGCGATCCGTTCGGCGAGCACGCTGCCGGCGAAGCCCGCCCCGACGATCAACCAGTCGTACGTCGCCCGCTCGTCCGCCATCCGCCCCTGATCTCCGCGTCGCCCTTCCCGCCGCTGCTACAACCTGTCGGCCAGGCGCGCCAGGGCGCGTGGCGCCGCGGAGGCTTGCCATCGGGCTCGCCAGCGGCGAAGCCTGCGCCATGGCACGCCCCCTCCCCTCGCCGGTCCTCGACGACGCCCCGCTGGCGCCCGGCCTCTACGTGGTGGCCACGCCGATCGGCAACCTGCGCGACATCAGCCTGCGCGCCCTCGACGTCCTCGCGGGTTGCGACTTCGTCCTATGCGAGGACACCCGGGTCAGCGGCAAGCTGCTGTCCCTCTTTGGCCTGTCGAAGAAGCTGGAGCGCTACGACGAGCACGCCGCCGAGCGCACCCGACCCAAGGTGATGGCGGCCCTGGCCGAGGGCGGGCGCGTGGCGCTGATCTCCGACGCCGGCACCCCGCTGGTCTCCGACCCCGGCTACCGCCTGGTGCGCGAAGCGGCGGAAGCCGGCCACCGGGTCTATCCGATCCCCGGGGCCTCGGCGCTCCTGGCCGGGCTTTCGGTCGCCGGCCTGCCCACCGACCGCTTCCTGTTCGCCGGTTTTCCACCGCCGAAGAGCGCCGCGCGCCGCACCTTCCTGGAGGAGGTGGCCGGGATCCGCGCGACCCTGGTCTTCTTCGAGGGCGGCTCGCGGCTGGCCGACAGTCTCGCCGACATGGCGGTGGTGCTGGGCGACCGCGAGGCGGTGGTCTGCCGCGAACTGACCAAGCTCTACGAAACCGTCGTGCGCGGCCCCCTGAGCCAGCTCGCCGCCGATCCGCAATTCACCGCACCGAAGGGCGAGCTCGTCATCCTCGTCGGGCCCGGCCGCGAGCAGGAGGCCACCGCCGCCGACGCCGACACCGCCCTGGCCGACGCCCTGACCCGACTGAAGCCCGCGGAGGCCGCCGCCGAGGTCGCCAAGGCCCTGGGCCTCTCACGGCGCGATCTCTACAAGCGCGCGCTTGCTCTCAAGGACCGCGGGTGAAATCGGTCCGCGCAATCCGCGGCGCGGCGGCGCGCCGCGCCGGCCGTCAGGGCGAGATCGTGGCGGCGCTGTGGCTGATGGCCAAGGGCTATCGGATCCTCGGCTTCAGGCTGAAGACGCCGCAGGCGGAGATCGACCTGCTGGCGCTGCGCGGCCGGACCCTGGCGGTGGTCGAGGTCAAACGCCGCGGCGACCTGCTCGCGGCGCTGGAGGCCGTCGGCTTCGACCAGCGCGACCGTCTGCGGCGGGCGGGGCTGGCGATCGCCGCGAAACGGCCGGCCCTGGCGGGTGCGGCGGTTCGTCTCGACCTCTTGGCGCTCGCGCCCGGCCGCCTTCCTATGCATATTCCCGACGCTTGGAAGGGCGCTTAAGGGTGACGCGAGAAGAAGCTGAGGCATTCCTGCTGGAGGCCGGCTCCGCCAAGGACGGGGAATTTCCCCTGCTCGAGGCGGCGATCGCCTGCGCCGTCCATGAGGACCCTACGCGCGACCCGCAGACGGCGCGCGACCTCGGCGCCGTTGGCGTCGAGCGACTGACCCAGCGCCTCAAGCGCGAAAGCGCCGAGGAAGCCCTCGCCGAGACCATGGCCGGCGACCTCAGTCTCGCCGGCGACCTCTTCACCTATGACGACCCGGAAAACGCCGACATCATCTCCGTGAGCGTTCGCCGCAAGGGGCTGGCCGTGAGCCTGGGGGTCTACTACCTGCACGTGGCCCGCCGCTGCAGCCTGACGCTGCAGGGCGTCGACTTCCCCGGCCACTTCCTGCTGCGCATCGAGACCGAGGAAGGCCCCCTGGCGCTCGACCCCTTCAGCGAAGGCCGGGTGGTGCTGCCGTCGGAGCTCACCCGCCGGGCGCTGCATGCCGGCCTGACTCCCAATGTCGCCGACCGGTTGGACCGGCTGATGGCGCCGGTCAGCGACCGCGCCGTCCTGATCCGCCTGCAGAACACCATCTATGCCCGGGCCTCGGCGATACGCGACTTCGCCCGGGCCGAGCACGCTGCGATGCGCCGCGCCCTGCTCGATCCCAACGACCACCGCCCCTGGCTCGACGTCGCCGCCGCCCGCGAGGGCCAGGGCGCCCTGGCTGGCGCGCTCGAGGCCCTGGCGCGCGCCACCACCCTCGATGGCGGCGCGGCCCTCGCCGCCCGCGCCCAGCGCGAACGCGTTCGCCTGCGGCTCAACTAGCTGGCGCCCACGCTCCGGCGGCCCTATGTGGCAAGCTTGGGCAGTCGGGAGTTCGCCATGTCTCTGAAGGTCGCCGTGCAGATGGATCCCATCGAGGGGATCAACATCGAGGCCGACACGACCTTTCTGATGATGGAGCAGGCCCAGGCCCGCGGTCACAGCCTGTTCGTCTACACCACCGACACCCTGGCGCTGGAAGACGGCCGCGCCTTCGCCCGGGGCCGCGACGTCGCGGTGCAGCGGGTGAAGGACGGCCATGCGACGCTGGGCGACTTCCGCCGCACCGAGCTGACGGAATTCGACGTCATCCTGCTGCGCCAGGATCCGCCCTTCGACATGCACTACATCGACACGACCTTCGTCCTGGAGGCCGTGCACCCGAAGACCCTGGTAGTGAACAACCCCATCGAAGTGCGCAACGCCCCCGAGAAGCTGTTCGTCACCAAGTTCCCCAGCCTGCAGCCGCCGACCCTGATCACCAACGACCGACAGGCGATCGCCGACTTCCGCAAGCGCCACGGCGACGTGGTGCTGAAGCCGCTGAACGGCCGCGGCGGCTCGGGCGTCACCCGCCACCTGTCCGACGACCCCAACCTCGACGCCCTCCTGGAGCTGCACGCCGAGATCGGCCGCGAGCCAGTGATCCTGCAGAAATTCCTGCCGGCCGTGACCAAGGGCGACAAGCGCATCCTGCTGGTCGACGGCGAGGCGGTCGGCGCGATCAACCGCGTGCCGGAGAAGGGCCAGATCCGCTCCAACATGGCCGTCGGCGGCAAGCCGGAGCCCGTGGAGCTGTCGGCCCGCGACCTGGAGATCTGCGCGGCCATCGGGCCCGAGCTGAAGCGGCGCGGCCTGTTGTTCGTCGGTATCGACGTGATCGGCGACTATCTCACCGAGATCAACGTCACCTCCCCCACCGGGGCCGTGGCGCTCAAGCGCTTCACCGGCATCGACGCCGCCGCCATCCTGTGGGAAAAGATTGAAGCGATCCGCGCCTAGCGCTGAGCCGCTGCTTAAGCTTGTGCTTGCAACTTTCCCGTTCTGTTCTAATTTCGTTCCGGGCCTGGGGGCGACCGTCCACGGGTGTGGATAAAATCTGACGCCAGAACGGGGAAACGCCATGGCGGCGCGCGTGGTGACGGTGGCCTTCCAGGGGGTTGATGCGGTGCGCATCGACGTGGAAGTGCAGTTCACCCGCGGTGAGGCCCACTTCATCCTGGTCGGCCTGGGCGACAAGGCGGTGGCGGAAAGCCGCGAGCGGGTGCGCGCCGCCTTCACCGGCCTCGGCCTCGCCTGGCCCGGCAAGCGGATCATCGCCAACCTGGCGCCGGCGGACCTTCCGAAAGTCGGCAGCCACTACGACCTGCCGATCGCCTTGGCGATCATGGCGGGCATGGGGATAATCCCGCCGGACGCGCTCGACGGCTGGGCGGCGCTGGGCGAACTGTCCCTCGACGGACGGATCATGCCGGTGGCGGGCGCCCTGCCCGCGGCGGTCGCCGTCGGCGGCATGGGGCTGGGCCTGATCTGCCCCCAGGCCTGCGGCCCGGAAGCAGCCTGGGCCGGCGAGACCCGGATCATCGCCGCCCCCTCGCTGATCGCGCTGGTGAACCATTTCCGCGGCGTGCAGGTGCTATCGCCGCCGAAGCCCGGGGAGATCCTGGACGGCGAGCGCGTCCCGGATCTGCGCGACGTCAAGGGCCAGGAGAACGCCAAACGGGCGCTGGAGATCGCCGCCGCCGGCGGCCACAACCTCCTGTTCGTCGGCCCGCCCGGGTCGGGCAAGTCGATGATGGCCCAGCGCCTGCCCGGCCTGCTGCCGCCGCTGACGCCGGGGGAGCTGCTGGAAACCTCCATGGTGCACTCCATGGCCGGGCTGATCGCCAAGGGCGAGCTGCGCCGCGCCCGCCCGTTCCGCTGCCCGCACCACTCGGCGAGCATGGCCGCGCTGACCGGCGGCGGCATGAAGGCCAAGCCCGGCGAGGTCAGCCTGGCGCACAACGGCGTCCTGTTTCTCGACGAACTGCCGGAATTCGGAACCCAGGCGCTGGATTCGCTGCGCCAGCCGCTGGAGACCGGCGAGGTCGTGGTGGCCCGCGCCAACGCCCATGTCCGCTATCCCGCCCGCGTCCAGCTGGTCGCGGCGATGAACCCCTGCCGCTGCGGCCTGGGCGGCGCCGGACGCGGCGCCTGCGGGCGCGCGCCGCGGTGCCAGAGCGACTACCAGGGGCGCATCTCAGGGCCGCTGATGGATCGGATCGACCTGCAGGTGGAGGTCCCGCCGGTGACCGCCGCCGACCTCGCCCTGCCCCCGCCCGCCGAGGGTACGGCGCAGGCGGCCGCGCGCGTGACGCGCGCCCGCGAGCGTCAGGCCGCGCGCGCCGAAGCCGCCCGCGACGGCGCCTGCCCGCTGAACGCCCAGGCGAACGGCGACTGGCTGGAGACGATCGCCGCGCTGGACGCGCCGGCGCGCGCCCTGCTCACCCAGGCGGCCGAGGCCGGCGGTCTGACGGCGCGAGGCTGGACTCGGACGCTGCGGCTCGCGCGGACCATCGCCGACCTGGAGGACGCCGAAACGGTCCGCCGCGTGCACGTCGCCGAGGCGCTGATCTATCGGCGGGTATCGACCGGTCGCGCAGGGTCTTCGGTTCGGGCGGAGTAGGCTCGGGCGCGCTGGGCGTTCCAGGTGCCCACCGCCACGGCGCCGAGCTGCAGGTAGGTCCAGATGACCCCGGCGGTCATATAGGCCCATTGCTGCAGCCCGGCGTCCATCACCTTGGCCAGGTGGGTCATGATGGCGAGCAACTGGAACCCCGCAGCGGCCATCGGCCAGAACTTGGGCGTCCGCAGCGCGATGACCAGCAGCAGGGCGAACAACAGGGTGTCCGCGATGAAGATCGCGCGCTGAATGTGGGGCCAGGAGTTGTCGCGCAACAAGACTGTCACCGCGAGGCTGGTCAGGAAGCCGGCTGCGGCGAGGCGTTCTTCGAGGTCGCCCTTCCAAAGCGCTGCACCGCAAACGAGGAAGGCGACCAGCGCGCCGAGCCAAGGCGGTAAGGCGATTGTCAAGAGCGTTGGACCCCTCGTGCCTGCGAGGGGCCCAACTTAGACTAGAACATCAGCTCGGCTAGTGGATCAGGCCGCCGCAACGGCGCGCAACGAACGGCCGCGCATTCGGACAGCGCCCGTGACGGTGATTGGCGGCTTGCCGGTGCCGGTGTCGGTCATGACGATCGCGCCCAGGCCGACCTGTCCCTGCGCGATCGTCAGCTCCTTGTGGGCCTCGACCAGCGCCCGGCGCGCTTCGGCCAGGGCCACGACGGCCTGGCTGGCGCGCTCCATCGCTTCCTGGCCGATCAGGGCCGAGGCGCCGGCTTGCCGGCGCAACGCCGGGATGACGCCGGTGAAGGTGGCGGTCTTGGTCAGAGCGAGATCGACGGCGCTCTCCGCATCCCAAAGGGCGGCGGCGATCTGTTCGGCGGCCAGGCGGCGTTCCTTGAGCATAAGTCCCTCCATCGCGCGGAGACAGAGTCCGCACGTCGTGTGAAAGATCATTGTAAATGTTCGGGTTAGTTCAGAACTAAACTAAACTGCGCGCTAACTCTTGCAGCGCATGGAGCCCGGCGAGCATCGCCCCGAAGGCAAGCGCCGTAACGATGGCGATGCCCACGATGGCCCCAAGCCGGGCGACTGGACCTAGATTATTTCGGGCGAACCGGCCTCGGGTTCCGGCCGGAAGTTCTCGTCGAGCAGAACCCAGGTCATGCAGAGGATCTCCCGCAAGACCATCTCGGAAGGCTTGAACGGCGCGAGCTTCCGGGTCGCTGAGACCAAGTGCCGAGCCATCGAAGCTTGCGCCGGGGTCGCCGCCAGATCGACGAGCTGCCGCTCGAGCTGCTCCCAGGAGAAGCTCGGGATCAGTTCCTCCCGCTTCTCCGAACTCGGCCAGCGGGCTTCGAACGCGTCGATCTCCCGCTTCAGTCGAAGGGCCCGGCCTATCACCGCCCGGTCCTCGAAGTTGTGCCGCCACTCGCCCATCTGGTGTCTCCCTGCTGACAGGGACATGGGGCCACGGACCGGAGGCGCTGTCTGTCCTGATTGCGTCCTGTCCTGATCCGATCGGGACAACCGGCACGCCCTGGTTGCGCAGCAGACGCGCGGCCTCATAACGATCGGGAACGCCCAATTTTCGCCGCGCCCTGTCGCAATAGGTGTCGACAGAAGTTTTGGACATGCCCAGCTTCCGGGCGATCTCTTTCGAGCTGAGGTGCTGGTCGACCAGGCGCAGACATTCCCGCTCACGTGGTGTGAGCAGCTCAACCGGATCTTCGGTGATGACCGGGCGTATTGGCATCGCACCTAGTAAAGCGCGATGGACGGTGTTCGTCTACTTTGACGAGCGTCGCAGGCCACTTTCGGCTACGATGTAGGCGCCCAAGTCCCCGAGGCTCTTGATGATGCTTCCCAAGGACGTCGCCCAAACAGCTGTATTCGAACAAGAGATCGGCGCCCGTATGCGCGCCCGGCGGCGCCAACTCGGCCTGAGCCAGTCCGAACTCGCCGCGGAACTTGGGGTCTCCTTCCAGCAGGTCCAGAAATACGAGCGCGGGGCCAATCGCGTGGCGGCTTCGACTCTCGTCACCGCGGCCGCCGTCCTGGGGGTCAGCATCGGCTGGCTGGTCGCCGAAGAAGCGCCGCGGGCCGGAGAGAAGGATCTGCTGTCGGCGCTCAGCCGGCCCGGCGCTCTGGAGATCCTGCAGGCGTTCAACGCCATCGCCGATCCTCGCGGCCGCAACGCCCTGTTGGCCATCGCCAGAGAACTCGCCCGGCACAGCCACGCCTCCGACGCCCACGTTTGACCTCATGTTAAGCGCAGCCGCTTAAGGCTGGCGGCCATGCGTAGACCTCCCCGCCCGCTTTCGGAACGACGCCCGACGCGCGCCCACATCACCGCCGACCAGCTCGCAGCGCTCAGCCACGAGTTCCGCACGCCGCTCAATGGCGTGCTCGGCATGGCGCGTCTGCTGGAAGGCACCCAGCTGAGCGCCGAACAGCGCGACTACGCCGTCGCCCTGCGCGAAAGCGGCCAACACCTGCTGGGCCTGGTCAACGACCTGCTCGATTTCGCCAAGCTCGGGGCGAGCAAGATCGAGCTGCAGCTTGCGCCCGTCGACGTCGAGGACATCGTCCGGTCCGTCTGCGAGCTGTTGGCGCCCCGCGCCGGCGAGAAGCAGCTGGAAGTCGGCTGGGCCACGCCGCCGCGGCTCGGGCGGATCCGCGCCGACGAGGGCCGGATCCGGCAGATCCTGCTCAACTTCGCCGGCAACGCCGTGAAATTCACCGAGTCCGGCGGGGTTCTGGCGAACGTCGTCGAACAGCCCGACGGCCGGCTTCGATTCAGCGTCGAAGACACCGGGCCTGGCGTCTCCGCCGCCGACCAGGCGCGGATCTTCGAGGCTTTCGCCCAGGCCGACACGGCGCATGCCCAGCTCGGCGCAGGCCTGGGCCTGGCGATCGCCCGGCGGCTCGCCCACGCCATGGACGGCGAGGTCGGCGTCGAGAAAGGTCCCCACGGGGGCGCCCTCTTCTGGTTCGAAGCTCCGTTCGAGCGGCTCGAAGCCCGGCCGTCAAAGGCGCCGCTGGCTGGCCGGACGGTGGGCGTCGCCTCGGCCAACCCGATCGTGCGCGAGGCCGCCCGCCGGCAGATCCGCGCTTGCGGGGCGCGTGCGGTCACCGCCCAGAGCGTCGAGGCGCTGCTCGCCCGCACCGACCCCGCCGACGTGCTGTTGCTGGACCACGCCTTGAGCGTCGGCGACGCGCTGCTGGCGCCCGCGCCCGGACGCCGGGCCATCATCCTGCTCACCGGCCACGAGCGTGAGCGGCTGGCCGCCTACCGCCAGGCCGGCTTCGCGGGCTATCTGATCAAACCACTGCGCCCCGCCTCCCTGGCCGAGCGCGTCCTGATCGCCGCCGGCGCCGGGCCGGCCCTGGCCGAGGAACCGGCGGAGGACGACCGCATTGCTCCCGCCGTCGCGCCCGGCGCCCGCGTCCTGCTGGTCGAGGACAATCCGGTCAACGCCCTGCTCGCCCGCGCCCTGCTGGCGCGCGAGGGCTGCGAGGTGGATCACGCCCGCGCCGGCGAGGAGGCCTTGGCCGCCGTCAAGGTCGGGATCTACGACATCATCCTGATGGACATGCGCATGCCCGGCCTCTCCGGCGAGCAGACCGCGCGCAAGCTGCGGGCGGAAGGGTTCGCGACCCCGATCGTCGCGCTGACCGCCAATGTCTTCGACGATGACCGCAGGGCCTGCCTGGAGGCCGGCATGGATGACTTCCTGGCCAAGCCCTTGCAGCCGGAATCGCTGCGCGCCGTGCTGTCGCGATGGGTCGCCGCCGGCTGGACGCGGGCGCCGGCGCGCGCCAAGGTCGGTTGACGACGGGCCCGAGAACACCCGCGAGGAGCCCGATGGCCGCCACCCCCGCCAAACAGCCGAAGGCCGTCGCCTCCAGGAATATGCTGCTGGCGCTGCGCCAGCCGCGCGTGCTGATCACTCTGCTTCTGGGGTTCTCCTCCGGCCTGCCGTTCATGCTGACCGGCAACACCCTGGGCTTCTGGCTGCGCGAGGAAGGCGTCCAACTCGCCGCCATCGGCTTCCTCTCGTGGGTGGGCATCGCCTACTCCATGAAGTTCCTGTGGGCGCCGATCCTCGACAAGGTGGATGCGCCCGTGCTCGGCCCGTTGCTCGGCCGTCGGCGCGGCTGGATGGTCCTCTCGCAGCTGATCATCGGCGCGGGCCTCTTGGCGATGGCCGCCATAGGACCTGGAGGCGGGCTGCTGACCTTCGCCATGTTCGCCCTGGTGGTCGCCTTCGCCTCGGCCACCCAGGACATCGTGATCGACGCCTGGCGCATCGAGCGTGCGGAGAATGACGCCGACCTCGGCCTCCTGACCTCCGCCTTCCAGCTAGGCTACCGCATCGCCATCCTCTGCACCGACGCCTTGATTCTGCTCGCCGCAGCCAAGCTCGGCTGGAGCAACTCCTATGCTCTCTGCGGCCTGGCTGTGGGGATAGGGCTCACCGCCACCCTGTTCGCCAGCGAGCCGGCGCGGATCCACCCTGAGCAGGCCGCGGCCCAGAAGGGTCCCTCGCTCCGCACGCCCCGCGGTCTGTGGGACGCCATCATCGGCCCGTTCGTGGCCTTCTTCCGCGCCCACGGCGTCTCCGCAGCCGTGCTGATGCTGGCGGCGATCAGCCTTTATCGGCTCCCAGACTTCCTCATGGGCCCGATGGCCAACCCGCTCTACGTGGACATCGGCCTCAGCAAGGAGACGGTGGGCGGAGTCCGGGCGACCCTGGGGCTGGGCGCCACCTTTGTCGGCATCGCTCTGGCTGGCCTCAGCGCCATCTCGCTGGGCTTCACGCGGACGCTCGTGCTGGGCGCCATCCTCGGGCCGGGGTCGAACCTCGCCTTCGCCGGCCTGGCCTACGCCGGGCCCAGCATCACCGCACTGTCCACGGCGATCATAGTCGACAACATCGCCACGGGCTTCGCCGGGGCGGCGCTGGTGGCCTACATGTCCAGCCTGACGAGCCTCGGCTACACGGCCACGCAGTACGCCCTGCTCTCCAGCTTCTACGCCGTCCTGGGCAAGGTGCTGAAGGGCTTCTCCGGAGCGATGGTGGAAGCCCTGGAGCGCAGCTACAGCCAGACGACGGCCTACGCGATCTTCTTCACCGGCACGGCCCTGGTCGGCGTGCCGGCGCTGATCCTCTGCCTGATGTTGGGCGTGCGCCACAAGCGCGAGCAGCGAGCCCTCGCCCAGACAGCGCCCGAGTCCGCAGCCTAGGTCAGGCAGATCACCTGGGCGACCCGCAGGTCGCGCCGCAAGCTGTCGGCCACCTTGCCATAGGTCTGCGGCGTGATCGGCGAGCCGGACGCGGCGACCACCGGCAGGGTGGTGCGGCTTTCGTCGATCAGGTTCCGAAGCGTCTCCGGCGTGGTGGTGTAGATCCGCCCGCGGCGCGGCGCCTCGGCGATGGTCACGCCGAGCACCCGGCCCTGGGCGTCGAGCGCCGGCGCGCCCGAGAGCCCGCCCAGGCCGCCCTTCAGCCCGTCCGTGCGGCCGATCTCGGCCCAGACCAGCACCGGTTCGGTCCGCGCGCCGCGGCCGCGGACCACCAGGTTTTCCCGACCCAGCAGGCGCGACGCCGTCTCACCCGCCTGACCCTGCGGAAAGCCCGGGTGATAGGCGATCTCGCCCTCACGCAGCGGGGCCGTCAGATCCAGGGGCAGGGCGGGCGAGCCCCCCTCGGTATTGAGGATGGCCGCCTCCCCGCGCGGATCGATATGGGCGCTGGCGGCGACGCCGCGGCCGTCTCCGACCACCAGGGCGACCTGGCGGCACCCGTCGATCACGTGACGCGCGGTGATCCAGACCCCCGACGAAGCGACCGAGAAGGCGGTTCCCGCCGCGGGACCGGCCCGATCCGGCACGTCGACCGTGACCGACGGATCGAAGGGCGAGGCCGGGCCGAGCAGGGCGCCTTCGGCCGTGCGCACCGGCGGCGGCGCTGGCGGGGCGTCGACGTGCTCGCGGCGGCTGACCGCGGCGAACAGCAGGGCGCCCACCACCGCGGCGTAGATCAGCCAGTCGGGGAGGCGCGGCAAGGGCATAGGCGGCCGGCGTGGGGCCTCAGGTCGCCACGGCGGCGGCGACGATCATGGCGGTGGCCAGCTTGGCGCCGACCAGCAGGGCGGCGGCGGCCATCTCGCCGTCCTGGATCCGCTTCGGCAAGCCGCGCAGCACCAGATCGACCAGACGGAACGCCAGCAGCTGGACCGCGACGGTGGCCACGCCCCAGAGCGCGACATCGACCAGGCTGGTCGAACCCTTCAGCGAATAGGCGAGCGGAATGGCGAGCGCCACCAGCACGCCGCCGAGATCGACGGCGGCGGCGACATTGCCCTGCCGCACCAGGCTGATCTCCTTGTGCGGCGTCAGCACGATGTAGATGGCGGCGGCCGCCAGCAGCATCGCCACGCTGACGGCGATGTGCAGCAGGGTCACCGGAAATCCGCTGGCGAAGGCCTGCACTTCAGGCGATGTCGGCATTCAGTATTTCCCCCCGACGCCGCCCGAAAGCGGCCGCAGCGTGCTTAGCATGTCGCTGGCCGGGGCGGCTATTCGGCCTCGATCCGGCGGCGTTCGCTGGCGCGCATCTTCTCGCTCTCGCTCTTCAGCTGGCCGCAGGCGGCGAGGATGTCGCGGCCGCGCGGGGTGCGGATCGGCGAGGCGTAGCCGGCGCGGTTGAGGATGGCGGCGAAGGCCTCGATCGTCTTCCAGTCCGAGCACTGGTACTCGCTACCGGGCCAGGGATTGAACGGGATCAGATTGATCTTCGCCGGCACGCCCTTCAGCAGCTTCACCAGGGCCTTGGCCTCGGCCGGACTGTCGTTCACCCCTTTCAGCATGACATATTCGAAGGTCACCCGCTTGGCGTTCGACAGGCCCGGATAGGCGCGGATCGCCGCCATCAGCTCTTCGATCGGATATTTTTTGTTCAGCGGCACGAGCTTGTCGCGCAGTTCGTCGTTGGTCGCGTGCAGCGAGATCGCCAGCATGGTCTGGGTCTTCTCGCCCAGGGGGGTCAGCTCCGGGACCACGCCGGAGGTCGAGACGGTGATCCGCCGTCGCGAGATGGCGATGCCTTCGTTGTCGGCGATGATGTCGATCGCCGCGGCGACGTTGTCGAGATTGTAGAGCGGCTCGCCCATGCCCATGAAGACGATGTTGGAGAGCCGGCGGTCCTCCTTGGGCGAGGGCCATTCGCCGAGGTCGTCGCGGGCGACCTGGACCTGGGCGACGATCTCCGCGGTGGTCAGGTTGCGCACCAGGGCCTGGGTGCCGGTGTGGCAGAAGGTGCAGTTCAGCGTGCAGCCGACCTGGCTGGAGACGCAGAGCGCGCCGGCGCGACCGACGTCGGGGATGTAGACGGTCTCGACCTCGATCCCGGGGGCCATGCGGATCAGCCACTTGCGGGTGCCGTCGCGGCTGACCTGGCGCTCGACCACCTCGGGCCGGGCCAGGGTGAACTTCTCCACCAAGGCCGCGCGGGTCTCCTTCGCCACGTCGGTCATGGAGGCGAAATCGGTCACGCCATAATGGTGGATCCAGCGCCACAGCTGGGTGGCGCGCATCTTGGCCTTGTCCGGGCGCACGACCTCGGCGTCGATCAAGGCCTGGACCAGCTCGGCGCGGGTGAGACCCACGAGGTTGACGAGCACCGGGGCGGACGGCGCCTGCGGCGCGCGCGAAAGGTCGAGGGTCACGCCCAAGGGACTGAAATTCCTTATCTGAAGAGCCGCCAATATAGGGGAGCGGGCGGCCTATACCAAATCGGCGTCAGGTCACGGCCAATGGCGGCGGCGGAAGCGGCGTCTGCGCCCCCGCTTCACGGAGCCAATCCGCCAGGGCCTGAACTGCGCCATTCTGCGTGCGGGCGGGATGGAGAAGGACATAGCGCGCATCGAACCGTCGGAAGCCGAAAGGCGCCACCAACCGGCCAGCCTCGATGTCGGGCGCAGCAAACGCCCAGGGCGCGACCGCGGCGCCGAGCCCCGCGGTGGCTGCGACGAGCATGTAGGAGTTGTGCTCGAACTCGCGGTCCTCCACCGACGGCGGAAGGTCCACGCCCGCGTGTCGCGCCCATTCCGACCAGGCCGGCCGAAAGGTTTCGCTGTGAAGCCGTGGCAGCTTCAGCACTTCAGCGAGCGCGCCGTTGCAGGCCCGCCATCGTTCCGGCGAAAGCACCGGTCCGTGGTGATGGTCCATGAAGGGGACCGCCGCGACGCCCTCAGGCGGCCGCTCTCCGAGTATGCGGATGGCCGCATGGATCCCGCCCTGGCTGAAATCCGCCGGCGCATGACTTTCGATAATCCGGAGGCGCAAGGCCGGATGGCGGTCGAGGAAGGCGGGCAGGCGCGGGATCAGCCATTTCATCGCCAGGGTCCCGAGGCACGACACCACCAGCTCGTGTTCCGCCTCCGCCCCGGGCAGGGCGGCACGGATCTGGTCGAACGCCATCCCCAGGGCGGCTGCGAGCCGTCGCCCGGCGTCCGTCAGGCGAAGATCGTGGCGCGGCCCGACCACCAGGCGTGCGCCGAGCCGGGTCTCCAGCGCGCGGACCTGACGGCTCACCGCGCCATGGGTGATGTTCAGCTCAGCCGCGGCCCCGGTCATCGAGCCGGCGCGCGCAAAGGCTTCGAAGGCGCGCAGGCCGGTCAGCGAGGGCAGGGGGCGGCGCATGTGACTTCACCTCACATCCTGCGCCTGGATAGTCGATTGCGGATCGGCGACCAAGGGCAGAGCTTCCCGCATGCCCGAACGAAAGCCTGGCGGCCTCAGCTACCTTCTCTGCGGCCTCGTGATCTGGGCCGGGGTGATCTGGAGCCTTCTCGCGGGCCCCACGCCGCCGACCAGGCTAAGGCTCGCGTCGGCGTCGATTGACTGTAGCCAACCGAACTCAGACCCGCAGGGCGGCCTCAGGGGGCCACCGCGATGGGAACATCCTGGGCGGTGAGATTGGCGACCTTCAGCGCATCATCCAGGTTGCGCGGGCCCATTTCGCCGCTCGTGGAGAAGGCCAGGGCGGCTGGCGCGGCCCGCGTGCCGCCGATGTTCGCAAAACCGCCACGCGGCGCGGCGTTGAAAGCCAGCGAATAGCTGCTGCTCGGAACCGTCGTGCAGAGAAGCACGAAGGTCTTTTCGTCATTCAGCAGCCGCGGCGTGCTCAGGCATTTCGGCATGGCGCCGCCGGATGCAGCGGCGAAGGCGAAGCCCCTCTCATCCATCTTCTGATCGAAGGTGATGTGCAGGATGAGCACGCCGGCCGCGACCACCTGACCGGCGGCCGGAAAGGAGCTCGCGATCTTCGGTGGATCGGTCCTCGGCATGACCGTCACCGGCGCGACGGTCTTGGGCGGGATCGCCGCTTCGGGCGGGGGGGCCGCGAGTGCGGAGCTCGCGAAGAAGGCCGCCAATGCGGCGCAGGCCATGATGCGCATCGGCGCAAGTTGCGCGGTGTCCGGGGCGCCGGCAAGGCCGATCGGTTACATGCGGACACAACAGCGGCTGCCGTCTCACCCCGTCGGGCGGAGCAGGCCGCGATCCTTCATCCAGGCGTGGAACTCGTCGATCCAGAGCCGGGGGGCGGCCGCGCGACTGTTCATCCCAAAGCCGTGGCCGCCGCGACCATAAAGATGGACCTCGATCGGCCGGCCGGAGCTGCGCCAGGAGTCGATCAGTCCGAGGCTCTTGCCCTTCGCGAACAATGGATCGTCGAGGGCGATGGCGAGGAACATCGGAGGGGCGTCCGCCGGGACAGGTCGCGCGCTCATCGGCGGGTAGATCGGCGCGATGAAATCCGGACGCGCCGACGCATCGTCGGTCAGGCCGACGCTCAGCGCGATGATGGCCCCCGCGGAGAAGCCCGCAAACCCGACGCGGGCCGGGTCGACGCGCCACTCCGAGGCGCGCGCCCGGACCAGCCGCACGGCGGCCTTGGCGTCCTCCAGAGCCTCGGCCGGGGGCTCGATAGGTCTCTCCATCGTTGCCGCTTTCATGCGGGCCGCCATGACGAGGCTGGCCTCTCTCGGGTCCCGCGGCGTCTCCTGGGTTCGATATTTCAGCACGAAGGCGGCGACGCCGTGATCCGCCAGCCAGCGCGCGACATCGTAACCCTCGCTATCGATCGACAGCCAGAAGAAGGCGCCGCCGGGCGCCACGATAACCGCCGCGCCCGTGGCCTTGGCCGGGTCGGGCAGAAAGGGCGTCAGCGTCGGGTTGGAGACGTTGCGGATGCTGCGGTCGTTCTTTCCCCTTTCCGCCCACTGCTCGGGATAGCGGGCCGCCTTTGCCGTCTTCAGCAGAGGAATGGCGCCGGTTTCCGCAGGCGTCGGGATCTGGCCGCTGGAGGGCGACGTCGGCCCGAGGGCCTGAGCCGCGGGGGCCGCAAGCGCAGGGGGACCGATCAGGCTAGCGCCGACCGCCAGGGCGGCGATGCGCCTACGCCACGTCGATCCCTTGGACTTCATGACCGCGCTCCCAGACCCCATATTTCGTATACCGAACTATGGGGTCTGGCCGGTCAAGGCTGGGCGTTCAGGCGTGGCGGAGCGACCGCGCAACCATGAGGTAGGCCAGGCCAAGGCTCAGGCCGTAGCCCCACAGGAGCCAGGCCGCGCCCAGACGGACCGCCAGCGGATCATCGCCATAGACGCCAGGACTCCAGCGCAGAGCAGCGCCGTCGATCATCATCGCGACGGCGCCGACGATGGCCACGCCAGGCACAAGCTCAGCGGCTTCCAGGCGCCCAGCGCGCCTCACCAGCCAGACGCTGAGCCATGCCATGGGGACGCTGGCGGCGAAGCCGAGGTTTCCCTGGAACGGGTCGACGAAGGCGTCGGGGAGGAAGCGAATGTAGAGGGTGGCGAGGATCCAGAGGGCGAGGCTCAATCCGACAAGGACGGCGATCTGGTTGGTCCGGAGCATGGGAGCTCTCCTATGTAGCAGGTGCTACATAGCGCATATCTGTAGCATTCGCTACAGATCCGTCATGACGAAAGCTCGATTGCATAAGCGGGCGGCGCTCGCCGGGCGGATCGCAGACCGACTGCTTGCGGCCGGCGTCGCCCAGATTCCGTTGCGCGAGCTGGCCGCCGGCCTGGGTACGAGCGACCGGATGTTGCTCTACTATTTCGAGGACAAGGCCGACTTGGTGGCCGCCTCGCTGGAAGCGGTGTCGTCGCGTCTGGCCCGTGTTCTCGACACGGCGATTTCCGCCGGACCCATGGCCCCAGCCGCCTTCTTGTCGACGGCGATGGTCGTCCTCCGATCGGAGGCCGTATCGCCCTTCATGAGCGTCTGGTCCGACATCTGTGCTCACGCAGTCCGGGCCGAAGAGCCATTCCGGTCGATCGCCCAACGGCTGACCGAGGCTTGGGCTGAATGGGTCGCTCAACGTCTCGATATGGACATTGAGACTGCGCGGCGGGATGCGGCGATGGCGTTGCTCGCGGTCATCGAAGGCGCCCGCCTGCTCGAGTCCCTGCGGCCGGGGTCGGCGGCTCAGATCACAGCAGGGCTGGGACCGGCGCTGAGCGGCTTCGGCTGAGCTTCGCCTCGGGTCAGAACCCGTGCTTCTTCCAGAGCTCGTCGCTCTTCACCACGTCGCGGATGAAGGCGGCGTGCAGCTCGCGTTCGACCTCCGTGGAGCGCGGCGCAAGCGGGCGAGGGCGGGCGCCGTACTGCTGCGCGGTGGCGGCGGCGACGGCGCGCGCCGAGGCCGAAGAGGTCAGCTCGAGCCGGCGCTCACGGCCGCCCTTCAGCTCGAGATAGACCGCGGCCAGCAGCTTGGCGTCGATCAGCGCCCCGTGCTTGTCGCGCTCGGAGAGCGAAATCTTGAAGCGCTTGCAGAGCGCGTCCAGCGAGTTGTGCATCCCCGGGAAGCGATGTTTCGCGAGCGCCAGGGTGTCGACCCAGCGGGGCTCCGGCAGGGGCTCGCGGTGGATGACGCTGAGCTCCCAGTTGACGAAGGCCCGGTCGAACCCTGCGTTGTGCGCCACGATCGGGGCGTCGCCGACGAAGTCGAGGAAGGCGTCAACCACCTCCGGGTGCTCGAACCGGGGCTTGCCGCGCAGGAAGGCGGCGGAGAGGCCGTGCACCCGCTCGGCCTCGACCGGCATGTCGCGGCAGGGGTCCACATAGGTGTGGAAGGTGCGCCCGGTCGGGATGAAATCCTCAATCTCCAGGCAGGCCAGTTCGACCAGCCGGTGGCCCAGGTGCGGCTCGAAGCCGGTGGTTTCGGTGTCGAGAACGATCTCACGCGCCATGGATCAGTCTTCGCCCGCTTCGCGGCCTGCGATCAAGCGGTTGCGGCGCGACGATTTGGTCGGCGCTGTGGATCACGCATGACGGCGATAATTTCCGCGACCTGACGGCGTACGGGCTCCAGGCCCTGGCCGGTGTCGATGACGAAGTCGGCGCGGGACCGCTTCTCGGCGTCCGGCGTCTGCTGGGCGAGGATGGCGTCGAGCCGCTCGGGCGTCATCCCCTCGCGCTGCAACACCCGGGCGCGCTGGATTTCGGGGGGGGCGGTCACCACCACGACGGCGTCCATGCCCCGCTCGCCGCCGCCTTCGAACAACAGCGGGATGTCGAGCACCACCAGATCCGCGCCGGCGGCCCGGGCGTCTTCGAAGAAGCTGGTTCGCAGGGCGCCGATGATGGGATGCACGATGCCGTTAAGCCGCTGCATCTGTTCGGGCTTGTCGAGCACCGCCCGGCGCAGGGCTTCGCGATCGATCGCCCCGTCCTTGACCACGCCGGGGAAGGCCGCGCCCAGGGGCTCCACGCAGGCGCCGCCCTTGGCGTAGGAGGCGTGGACCTCGGCGTCGGCGTCGTAGACCGGCACGCCGGCGTCGCGGAACATCGCCGCCGTCGTCGACTTGCCCATGCCGATCGAGCCGGTGAGCCCCAGCAGGATCAAGCCTGGCTCTCCAGGGTCTCGATGCAAAGGGCGCGGACGTCGACGTCGGCCGGGGGCACGCGCCCGAAAAAGGCTTCGAACGAGGGCGCGGCCTGGCGGATCAACATTTCCAGGCCGTCCACAGTGCGCCGCTGCGTCGCCTGGGCCTTGGCGAGGAATGGCGTGAGGAGCGGCTTGTAGGTCATGTCCATGACGATCGCCTGGGCGGGAGTGGCTTCCAGCGGCATATCGGGCATCTCGTCGGCCAGGCCGGCGGAGGTGGCGTTGATCACTGCGGCGGCGTCCTCGAAGGCTTCCGCCGCCGCCGCGAGAGGATAGGCCCGGACCGTACGGCCGAGCGCGCCGGCGACCATCTCGGCCTTGGCGAGGGTGCGGTTGACGATCCGGATCTCCGGCGCCCCGGCCAGGACGAAGGCGGCCGCCGCGCCGCGCGCGGCGCCGCCCGCCCCGATGATCACCACCGGCCCCTGCTTCGGATCGAAGTCCGGGGTCTGGGCCTCGAAGGCGCCGAGCAACCCGAGGCCGTCGACATTGTCGCCGGTGATCCGCCCATCGTCGTCAAACACCAGGAGGTTGACCGCTCCCGCCCGCTCGGCGCGCTCGCTGACCTCATCGGAGATGCTGAGGGCGGCTTCCTTGAAGGGGAGAGTGACGTTCAAACCCCGGATGACGCCTCCCCGCAGGCCGGCTGCGAAGCGGATGAAGTCGTCGCCACAAGGGGAGAAGGGCACATAGACCGCATCGAGACCGGCCGCCTCGATCCAGGCGTTGTGGATGATGGGCGAGAGCGAATGGCGGACGGGCGCGCCGGCGACGCCGGCCACCGCTGTCGTCCCGGTGATCCTGGGCCGGGTGATCTTGGGGCTCATGCGGTCAGCACCTGGTGTTGTCGAAGAAGATCGAGGAGACCCAGCAGCGGCAGGCCGAGGATGGTGAAATAGTCGCCCTCGATCCGCGCAAAGAGTTGGGCGCCCTGGCCTTCCAACCGATAGCAGCCCACCGACCCGAGGGCCGCCTCGCCCTCCTTCTCGAGATAGGTCTCGAGGAAGGCGTCGGAGAAATCGCGCATGGCCAGGTTCGCGCTGACGGTCTCCCGCCAGATCGGCGCGCCGTCGCGGGCCACCACCACGGCCGAATGCAGCTGGTGCGGCTTGCCGCGCAGCAGTTTGAGCCGATCGCGGGCGGCCGCGAGGCTGTCCACCTTGTCGTAGAGGCCGCCCTCGAACTCCAGCGTCTGGTCGGCCCCGATCACCAGACCCGGCCGGTCTTGCGATATGCGCACCGCCTTCTGCTCGGCGAGAACTTCGGCGACCTCACGCGGCGTGGCGCCCCTGGCCAGCAGGCCGATTTTGACGGCGTCCTCGTCGACGCCGGCGACCGCGCTCTCGAAGGGAACGCCAGCCCCTTCGAGGACCGCGCGACGGGCCGTGCTTTTCGACGCCAGGATCAGGGGAAGGCTCAACCCAGGACCTCCACTTGGCCGTGGCCGCCGTGCAGCAGGTTCATGATCGCCGCCGCCGTCTCTTCGACGGAGCGGCGGGTCACGTCGATGGTCGGCCAGCCGTGACGTTCATAGAGACGGCGCGCCTGGATGATCTCGTCGCGGACCACGTCGGTGTCGATATAGGTCGACTCCCGCCGTTCGTGCAGGGACAGGAGCCGGTTTCGGCGGATCTGGATCAGCCGGTCCGGCGAGATGGTCAGCCCCACGACCAGGGCGTTCTTCAGCGTCAGCAGCTTTTCCGGGATCGGGCGGCCGGGGACGAGGGGCACATTGGCGGCGCGCACGCCGCGATGCGCCAGATAGATGGAGGTCGGCGTCTTCGACGTCCTGGAGACGCCCACCAGCACCACGTCCGCCTGGTCGAGATCCTGCCCGCCCTGGCCGTCGTCATGGCCGATGGCGTAGTTCAGCGCATCCATCCGGTTGAAATAGTCATTGTCCAGGCGCAGGTGCGCGCCCACCCGGGTGGTGGTCGAAGCGCCCAGGTAACGGGACAGCGCCGAGACCAAAGGGTCCAGCGCCGGGATGCAGGCCATGTCCAGTCGCCGGCAGCCATCCTCGAGCGCCTGGCGCAGGGTCTCGTCGACGATGGTGTGAATGACCACCCCAGGCGCCTCTTCGATATCGCCCAGCGCACGGTCGAGCTGCCGCTGGGACCGCACCAGGGCGTAGATGTGCTCGATGGGCAGCACATTGTCGAAGCGGGCGCATACGGCGCGCGCCATGGCGTTCAGCGTCTCCCCGGTGGAGTCCGAGACCAGGTGAACGTGGAAATAGGTGGCCAGTCGGGCCGCGGAAGAGCTGGGCAACGTCTCGGCCCCTTAAAAAAGCCTGGGGACAGATCCTGTGAATCCCTCTTAGCGAACGCCGGCCCGATTGGGGATAGGCGCCGTGATTTCACGGTCGTTTCCGGGAGCCGGTGAATGGCCGGTATGGTTTGCTCCGTTTACGGCTCGTTAATCCACTCGTCCTCGCGGGCGCGTGAAATCCGACCCCGGACCATCTACAGGACGGGTATGGCCGCCGGTAGGACCCCGGTCATCCCGCCATTCCTTAACGAAATCTTAAGCGAAAAAAGGGGTTGGCCGGCATCCCCGTAATCCACAGGGGCGGGAGAACCCGGCCACGCGGCGTTTGATAAGCTGGGGAGAAACGCCCTGGCGCCGTGGGGGCGGAGCAGTTGTCCACCTACTCGACAGGCTCTAACTCTCCCTTCCTCAATCCATTTAAATATTCTTAAGGTTTGAAGAGAGGCAGGCGAGCGGACGGATCTGACCGCCGGGCTTGAGCGATCGACCACAAAGAGATTTAACCGGGTCGATGACGCCTGCTCCCGATCAAATGATGCCCCGCCTGTTGCGCGCCCTGGCCGGGGAGACCCTGGATCGGCCGCCGGTATGGTTCATGCGGCAGGCCGGACGATCGCTTCCCGAATACCGGGAGCTGCGGGCCAAGGCGCCGGACTTCATCGCCTTTTGCCACAATCCCGAGATGGCCGCCGAGGCGACCCTGCAGCCGATGCGCCGCTTTCCGTTCGATGCGGCGATTGTCTTCGCCGACATCCTGCTGATCCCTCGGGCGCTGGGGCAGGATGTCTGGTTCGAGGCCGGGGAGGGGCCGAGACTTGCGCCGCTGCCGCCGATCGCGGCGCTGGCGGAACAGATCGAGGCGTCCACCGGCCGGCTGGCGGACATCGGCGAGACCCTGCAGCGGGTCCGCGCCGAGCTCGAGCCGGATCGGGCGCTGATCGGCTTTGCGGGCGCGCCCTGGACGGTGGCGACCTATATGATCGAGGGACGCGGCTCGGATCGCGCGGCGGCGCGCGCCTTCGCCTATGCCGAGCCAAAGGCACTCGACGCCCTGCTCGAGGTGCTGGTCGAATCGACGGCGCGTTACCTCGTCATGCAGGCCCGGTCGGGCGCCCAGGCGCTGAAGCTTTTCGAGAGCTGGGCCGAGGGGCTGGCGGAGGATGTGTTCGAGCGCGTGGTCATCGCCCCGCATGCGGCCATCGTCGAAAAGGTCCGGGCGGCGGGGGTGACCGTCCCCTTCATCGGCTTCCCGCGCGGGGCAGGGGCGCTTGTGGAGGCCTATGCCGAGGCTGTGCCGGTGGAAGGGGTGGCGTTGGACACCCAGGCCACCGCGGCCCTCGGCCGTCGCCTGCAGGCCCAGGGCAAGACCATCCAGGGTGCGCTCGACAATCTCCTGCTGCGGCAGGGCGGGCCGGCGCTGGACGCGCGTGTGGAACAACTGCTCGAGCAGTGGGGGAAGGGGCCCTACATCTTCAACCTCGGCCACGGGGTGCTGCCGGACACGCCGATTGCGCACATTGCGCGCGTCGTCGAGCGGGTGACGGGCAGGCACACCTGGGCCGATGCATGAAGCTCGCCATCGTCCTCTTCAATCTCGGGGGTCCGGATGGTCCGGCGGCGGTTCGGCCCTTCCTGACCAATCTGTTCCGCGACCCGGCGATCATCGGTCTTCCGGCGATCGTGCGTCAGCCGCTTGCGGCGCTTATCGCCAAGCGGCGGGAGAAGGTCGCCCAGGCCAACTACGACCTGATGGGCGGCGCCTCGCCCCTGTTGCCGGAAACCCAGGCCCAGGCGGCGGCCCTGGAGGCCGAGCTGAAGCGCCTGGCGCCGGACGTCGACGCTCGCGTCTTCATCGCCATGCGTTACTGGAACCCCTTCGCCGCCGAGACGGCCAGGCAGGTGGCGGAGTTCGCGCCGGACGAGGTCGTGCTTCTGCCGCTCTATCCGCAGTACTCGACGACCACGACCGGATCGTCGCTGAAGGACTGGTACGCAGCCTACAAGGGCCCAGGACGATCGCGCGCGATCTGCTGCTATCCCACCGCCGACGGCCTGGTCGAGGCGCATGTCCAGGCGATTCGGCGCCTGTGGGAGAGCGCGGGCTCGCCTGCGAACCTGCGGTTGTTGTTTTCGGCCCATGGCCTGCCGCAAAAGGTGATCGACGCCGGCGACCCCTACCAGGCCCAGGTCGAGGCGACGGCGGGCCGGATCGCCGGGCGCCTGCCCGAGCTGACCGACTGGCGGGTCTGTTTCCAAAGCCGGGTGGGCCCGCTCAAATGGCTCGCGCCGGCGACCGACGCTGAGATCCGCCAAGCAGGCGCCGAGGGGAAGGGCGTGTTGATCGTTCCGCTCGCCTTCGTGTCGGAACATGTCGAGACCCTGGTCGAGCTCGATCATGAGTACGCCAAGCTGGCGCACGAGGTCGGCTGCAGGCCCTATCTGCGAGCCCCGACGCCGGGGGTACGCGAACCGTTCGTCCAGGAACTCGCCCAGGCGTCTCTCGTGGCGCTGAGCCGGTTCGGGGACGCCCGGCCGCACGGACCGTGGCTGTGTCCGGCGGGTCTTTTCAACTGCGCCTGTGACAGAGAGGAGCGGCGATGACCCACTGGCTGATCGCTCACTACGACCTGCTTCGCGGTCTCCATATCCTGGCGGTGATCGCCTGGATGGCGGGCCTGCTCTATCTGCCGCGCCTCTACGCCTACCACTCGACCGCCACGGCCGGCTCGGAGCTGGACCTGACCTTCCGGGCGATGGAAGCCAAGCTCCTCAGGATCATCATGAACCCGGCCTTCGTTCTGGCCCTCGTGTTCGGCCTGGCCCTGATCTGGGTCGATGGCCATATCCGCGGCTGGCGGTTCCTGGAGGAGCCTTGGATGGTTGTGAAGCTCGCCGGGGTCCTTTTCCTCACCGGCTGGCATCACTATCTGGCGGTGGCGCGCAAGGCGTTCGCCGAGGGCCGCAACGAGCGGTCCAACAAGTTCTGGCGGATGACCAACGAGCTGCCCTTCCTCGCGGCGATCGCCATGGTCGTCGCGGTGACCACGGAATTCGGGAAATAAGACACGTCCCTCAAGGGCGGATATTCCGGATCGGCTTGACGCCGCTGGCCGCCTGTGGTTCGGATCGCTCCACGCGTCGGCGAACTGCCCGGCGCGCCCCGCATCTTTTCCGGCCGCCCGCGCTGTAGGCGCAGGCACGCCGGCTCCCAACGAGACGACCACATCAGCGCTGAACGCGCTCCCAGCTTTATGAGGCCGCGCCCGGAGTCCGTCCGCGAGCCGCCTTCAACGAGTCAGATTCAATGCAAGACGATATTCTCGCCACCGCCGAGGTTCTGGAGCCGCAAGCCGGCGAGGCCCAGCCCGTGGAAGATCCCAACAACGCTTCGGAATCCGCCGAAGAGCCGTCGGAAGTCACCTCCGCGATCGCCTCCATGGGGCTCACCCGGATGAGCCTGCAGGAGCTGAAGGACAAGTCGCCCGCCGACCTCCTGGGTTTCGCCGAGACGCTGGAGATCGAGAACGCGAACTCCATGCGCAAGCAGGACATGATGTTCGCGATCCTGAAGACCCTCGCCGAGGAGGGCGTGGAGATCTCGGGCTCGGGCACGCTCGAGGTGGTGTCGGACGGCTTCGGCTTCCTTCGCTCGCCCGAAGCCAACTACCTGCCGGGTCCGGACGACATCTACGTCAGCCCCTCGCAGATCCGGAAGTTCGGCCTGCGGACGGGTGACTCCGTCGACGGCGCCGTGCGTGCGCCGCGCGAAGGCGAGCGCTATTTCGCCCTGGTCAAGGTCGACCAGATCAACTTCGAAGCCCCGGAGAACGTCCGCCACAAGGTGCTGTTCGACAACCTGACGCCGCTCTATCCCGACGAGCGCCTGCGGATGGAGATCGACGACCCGACGCTGAAGGACCGGTCCGGCCGGGTGATCGACATCGTCGCCCCGCTCGGCAAGGGCCAGCGCTGCCTGATCGTCGCCCCGCCGCGGGTCGGCAAGACGGTGATGCTGCAGAACATCGCCAAGTCGATCGAGCGGAACCATCCCGAGTGCTATCTGATCGTTCTGCTGATCGACGAGCGCCCGGAAGAAGTCACCGACATGCAGCGCACCGTGAAGGGCGAGGTGGTGTCCTCGACCTTCGACGAGCCGGCGACCCGCCACGTGCAGGTGGCCGAAATGGTGATCGAGAAGGCCAAGCGCCTGGTCGAGCACAAGCGCGACGTGGTGATCCTGCTGGACTCCGTGACCCGGCTCGGCCGCGCCTACAACACCGTGGTTCCGTCGTCCGGCAAGGTGCTGACCGGCGGTGTCGACGCCAACGCCCTGCAGCGCCCGAAGCGCTTCTTCGGCGCCGCGCGGAACGTCGAGGAAGGCGGCTCGCTGACCATCATCGCCACCGCCCTGATCGACACCGGCAGCCGGATGGACGAAGTCATCTTCGAAGAGTTCAAGGGCACCGGTAACTCGGAACTCGTGCTCGACCGGAAGGTCGCCGACAAGCGGATCTTCCCGGCCATCGACGTGCTGAAGTCCGGCACCCGGAAGGAAGAGCTGATCACGCCGAAGGAACAGCTGCAGAAGACCTACATCCTGCGCCGGATCCTCAACCCGATGGGCGCCCAGGATGCGATCGAGTTCCTGCTCGACAAGCTGCGCCAGTCGAAGTGCAACGACGACTTCTTCCAGTCGATGAACACCTGACGTGCGGCCGGACAGGCCGGCGCGATGACCGCGCGGCCTGTCTGAGCCACCGTAAGTCGGCTGCCCAAGGGGCAGGCGGCGGCGCCCCCGGATTTTGCACTCGCACCGTGCAAGGGTGTTTTTGACATCCCTATGCGGGCAGGACTCGCGCTTAGGCGCCTGTCCGGGCAGCGATCTCCGCCGGAGGTGGAGATGATTGTCGCCAATGAAGATCGCCGGCAGGAAGGCTCATCGTCCCGTGGGGACATCGACCGGACTGCGCTTGGCGCCCTGATCAACATCGCCGGTCGGCAACGGATGCTGTCGCACCGCGCCGTCATGTTTCTCGCGCTGAGCCAGATGCCCGACGGGCAGGCGGATGACCTGCTCGTGTCCGCCGGCGAGGCCCTGGCCAGCTTCGAGGCTGGGGTGCGTCTGTTGCTTCACGGGGACCCTGAGCAGGCGATCCCGCCGCTGTTCTCCGATCGCGTCCGCGCGCTCTTGTCAGGGCGTATCGAGGGACACGGCCGTGGTGCGGAGGTGCTGGCGTCGTTCGGCGCGCGCGGCGCGGCCTGTTTGCAACGGCTGAAAGCCGGGGAGGGGAGCTGCGGCGGTGAGATCCGGGCGCTCGCCGACCTGGCCGGGGCGGTTCTGCTTCCGCTCCTGAACGGGATCGTCGCGGCGTTCGAGCAGGATCTCGCTGAAGCCCTGAGAGCGGAGGCGGAGCGAGCGGCGGACATCCGCCTCGTGATGACCGGCGCGCTGGATGACATCGAACAGACGGCGACGCGGATCCGGCTGATCGCCTTCAACGCCCTGATCGAAGCGGCCCGGGCGGGAGACTCCGGTAGGGCCTTCTCGGTCATCGCCGAAGAGATCAAGAACCTCGGCGCTCAGACCCGGGAGGAGTCCGCCAAGATGCAGGCCGCGATGGCGCGGCTGTTCGCGGCATGACCCACCCGTTCTAGTGGAGAACGTGGTTTGACTAAATAAAGCGTGTTTCACGTGAAACACTACTGGGTCGTGCCGCGGCGCAGGGACCTTGCCGCTACTCTAGGGTGAGCAAGGTCGCCCCGTTGGTGTGGCGCCCCTCGAGCGCCTCGTGCGCCTTGGCCGCCTTGGCCAGCGGGTAGGTCTGACCGATGGCGATACGGATCCTACCCGAGCTGACCATGTCGAACACGGCAGCGGCGCTCGCGTCGAGCTCCTCGGTTGTGGCGACATAGTCGGCCAGCGTCGGCCGGGTGAAGAAGAGCGAGCCGGCGCGCATAAGGCGCAGGGCCTCCACAGGCGGCGGGGATCCCGAAGCGTTGCCGAAGCTGACGAACAGGCCGCGCCGGGCGAGGCTGCCCAAGGTTCCTTCGAAGGTGTCCTTGCCCACGGCGTCGTAGGCGACCGCGACGCCCTCGCCATCGGTGAATCGCCGGACCTCGGCAGCGACGTCCTGGTCCCGATAGAGGATGACGTGGTCAGCGCCGAGGCTGCGCGCGATCTCGGCCTTGGCCGCGCTGCCGGCGGTGGCGATGACCGTGGCGCCGATCGCCTTGGCCCACTGGGTGAGAAGCTGGCCGACGCCGCCTGCCGCCGCATGGATCAGCACGGATTGGCCGGACTTCAGCGGATAGGCTCGCCGCAGCAGGAACTCCGCGGTCATCCCCTTGAGCAGGACCGCGGCGGCCGTCCTCGCATCGATCCCATCGGGGACATGTACGGCGCGCGCCTCCGCGAGGGTCTTGGCGTCGGCATAGGAGCCCGGCGACCCCATGGCGTAGGCGGCGCGGTCGCCCACCTTGAATCGGGTGACGCCGTCGCCGACGGCCTCCACGACGCCAGCCGCCTCCTGGCCCAGACCAGAGGGCAGGGGCACGGGATAGAGGCCGCTGCGGTGGTAGGTGTCGATGAAATTCACCCCGACCGCCTCGTGGCGGATCAGGATCTCTCCGGGGCCGGGCGTGGGCGTCGGAACATCCTGCAGCTCGAGGACGTCGGGACCACCGGTCCTGTCGAAGCGGATCGCGCGCATTAGAAGAGGTACTTTCGGAAGAAGGCCAGCGAGCGCTCGCCGGCGAGGCTGGAGGCCAGGGCGTCATAGTGCTGGCCGCCAGTGCGCGCGAAGCCGTGGTCGCGGCCCGGATAGGTGTGGATCTCGACGAAGGCGTGATCGTTCAGCGTGTTGATGATCTTCGCCTGAGCCTCCTTCGGCACGAAGCCGTCTTCCTCGGCGATATGCATCAGCACAGGGCGTTCGAGGGTCTCGGCCTCGGCCAGGCGGCTGTCGATGCCCACGCCATAGTAGGCGACCGAGGCGTCGACGTCGGTGCGTGTCGCGGTGAGATAGGCAAGCAGGCCGCCCAGGCAGAAGCCGACGGCGCCGACCTTGCCGGTGCAGGCTGGATCCTGCCGTATGCTCGCAATCGTCGCGGCGATGTCCTTGATTCCGGTGTCGACGTCGAAGGCGTTGAACAGCCCGAACGCCCGCTGCCACTCAGCGTCACTTTGGTCGGTCAGCTGGATGCCCGGCTCGATCCGCCAGAAGAGGTCCGGGCAGACGGCGAGGAAGCCCTGGGCCGCCAGCCCGTCGGTGATCTCGCGCATCACCTGGTTCACGCCGAAGATCTCTTGGATCACGACGACCGCGGCGCTGGGCGCCTGCGCCGGCCGCGCCAGATAGGCCGAGAAGGAGCCGTCCGGCGTCGTGACGGTCGTTTGTTCGCCCATGGGGATCTCCCGTTCCAGATGATCAGCAAGCTAAGAGCGCGCTGCAGAAGTGGATACCCGTTTTGCGGCGAGAACGCGCTCCAACTTCGAACGAGAGCCATTCCTGGCCGTTTAGCTTTCCGGATCGGGAATGGCTCTAGTGTGCTGGATCTGAAGTTCGCCAGCATCTGGGTCGCGCGCCGTGGTGAACTTCAGATCTAAAAAGCACACTAGAAACTTGCACTTGCTAGTGTCCTTCTCGATTCCGAAGCTCGTCGGAGCCCGCCACAAGCGCCTGCGAACTTCGGAATCGGGACACTAGCGCGACGAGCCCTTGAACGACCATAAGGAATGCGAAGGAGCACCTGCCGATGAAGATGATCGTGGAGATTGACTGCACCCCGGAAGAGGCCCGCCGTTTCCTGGGCCTGCCGGATGTGAGCGTCCTGAACGAACACATCGTCAGCGAGATGCAGAAGCAGATCGGATCCAACATGGCCATGCTGGCGCCTGACGAGTTGGTGAAGAACTGGATGGCCTACGGCCAGGGCGCCCAGGAGCAGTTCCGCAAGCTGATGGAAGCCGGCATGAGCGCTGCTGCGACGAAGAAATGAGAGACACTATCTTCGCGCCGGCGACCGGCTCGGGCCGGGCTGCGATCGCTGTGGTGCGTTTGACGGGGCCCAGGACGGAGGTCGCGCTCAGAACCCTTGCCGGGGGCTTGTCCGCGCCGCGTCGGGCCAGCGTACGGCGGCTGTTCACGCCGGCAGGCGCGGAGATTGATCAGGCCCTGGTGCTCTGGTTCCCGGGGCCGGCGAGCTACACCGGCGAAGATGCTGCGGAGTTCCACGTCCATGGCGGGCGCGCCGTTGTCGCCGCCCTGGTCGAGGCCCTGTCGTCGATCGGTCTGCGCCTGGCGGAGCCCGGCGAATTCACCCGACGCGCCTTCGAGGCGGGCAAGCTCGATCTGACCCAGGCCGAAGGGGTCGCCGACCTGATCGACGCCGAGACCGAGGCGCAACGCCTGCAGGCCCTGGCCCAGCTCGACGGCCGGTTGTCCGGGGCCCAGGCTCGCTGGCGCGAGGCGCTCACGGAAGCCCTGGCCCTGTTCGAGGCGGCCGTGGACTTCCCGGACGAAGAATTGCCGCAGGATGTGGCGCAGCGTGCGCAACCCGTCCTGGCGCTGCTGATCGCCGAAATCGAAGCCGCTGCGGCGGACGTCGCGCGTGGCGAGCGGATCCGCGAGGGATTTCGGATCGCCCTGATCGGCGCGCCGAACGCCGGAAAGAGCACATTGCTCAACGCGCTGGCGAAGCGCGAGGCGGCGATCGTCACCGCCATTCCCGGGACCACGCGGGACATCATCGAGGTTCCGCTCGAGCTCGGCGGTTACAAGGCGATCGTCGCCGACACCGCCGGGCTGCGGGAGACGACCGACGAGATCGAGGCGGAGGGCGTGCGGCGTGCGGGCGCCTGGGCGGACACCGCGGACCTCCGCATCTGGCTGGTGGACGGAACCGCCGACAGCACCCCGAACGCCCCCACGAGCCTGCGGCCGGAGGACATCATTCTGCTCACCAAGCGGGACCTGGGCGAGGGGAGGCTGGACCTTCCGGGCGCGCCATTCTCGGCGCGCAGTCCAAATGACGTCGCCTGGCTGGAGAGCACGCTCGCAGAACGGGTGGTCACAAGTCTGACCGGTGCGGAGCCCCCGGCGGCAACCCGTCTGCGCCATAAAGTATTGCTGGAGGAGGCGGCGGCGCGGCTAAGACATGCAGCCGAAGAGGTGGACGCCCTCGAGCTGGCCGCGGAGGATGTACGTCTCGCCTGTCGCGCGCTGGACCGTATCACGGGGCGGATCGACCCGGAGGAGGTCTTGGGCAGGATCTTTTCGACCTTCTGCATAGGCAAGTAGTTCCGAAGGTTTTACTCGGTCATCTTCGGTTCTGGAAAGTACGCCCAGGTCCTGGCGTAACGTTGTTTCACGTGAAACAAGGTTCTTATCCACAGGTTCGTGTTTCACGTGAAACATAGCTGCGTCCTCTAAAGCAGAGCTGTGCGAAATTCAGGCGCCGGGTCTGGCGCGAAGTTTCACGTGAAACAAGCTCCGTCCCCAGGTGAATTCCTTCCGACGATCCGCTATATAGGCCGCCTCGCCCCCGCCTGCCGGGGGCGTCTGTGCTTGGAGCCCGGACGTCTGGTGAGCTGGGACGTGATCATCATCGGGGGCGGACACGCCGGCTGCGAGGCCGCCGCGGCGTCGGCGCGCGTCGGCGCGCGCACCCTGTTGCTAACGCACAAGATCGAAACCCTCGGCGAAATGAGCTGCAATCCGGCGATTGGCGGCCTCGGCAAGGGTCACCTGGTCCGGGAGATCGACGCCCTGGACGGGCTGATGGGCCGGCTGGCCGACAAGGCCGGCATCCAGTTCCGCATGCTCAACCGCTCCAAGGGCGCGGCGGTCCGCGGTCCGCGCTCGCAGATCGACCGCCGGCTCTATCGCGAGGCGATGCAGGCCGAGCTCGCCGCAACCCCTAACCTCACGGTGCGGGCCGAGGCGGTCGAGGACCTGATCATCGAGGACGGCCGGGTCGTCGGCGTGGTCGGCGCTTCGGGCGAAGCCTACGCCGCCGGCCGGGTGGTGCTGACCACGGGGACCTTCCTGAAGGGAATGATCCACCGCGGCGAGGAACGCATCCCCGCTGGGCGTGTCGGGGACGCCCCGGCGATCGGCCTGTCCGACCGGCTCTATTCGCTGGGCTTGCGCATGGGCCGGCTGAAGACCGGGACGCCCGCCCGGCTCGACGGGAGCACGATCGCCTGGGGCCAGCTGGAAATGCAGGCCGCGGATGCGGAGCCTGTCCCGTTCTCATTCCTGACGGATGCGATCACGACCCCGCAGATCCAGTGCGGCATCACCTACACCACGGCCGAGACCCATCGGATCATCGCCGAGCGGCTGTCGGAGTCGGCGGTCTATGGCGGACGGGTTTCGGGCAAGGGCCCACGCTACTGCCCCTCGATCGAGGACAAGGTCGTCCGTTTCGCCGACAAGACCAGCCACCAGATCTTCCTGGAGCCGGAGGGGCTGGACGACGACACCGTCTATCCGAACGGCGTCTCGACCTCGGTCTCGGCGGAGACCCAGGACCTGTTCCTGCGCACCATCCCGGGTCTCGAGCAGGTGCGGGTGAAGCGCCACGGCTACGCGATCGAATACGACTATGTCGATCCGCGGGAGCTCTATCCGACGCTGGAGGTCAAGGCGCTGCCCGGCCTCTACCTCGCCGGCCAGATCAACGGCACCACCGGCTATGAAGAGGCCGGCGCCCAGGGGCTGGTCGCGGGCCTGAACGCCGCGCGCGCGGCCTCGGGCGCCGAGCCCTGCGAGTTCGCCCGGGACGAAGCCTATATCGGCGTGCTGATCGACGACCTGGTCACCCGGGGCGTCACCGAGCCCTATCGGATGTTCACCAGTCGGGCGGAGTTCCGGCTGACGCTGCGCGCCGACAACGCCGACCAGCGGCTCACCGCCCGGGGCGTCGAACTCGGCGTGGTGGGCGCCGAGCGCGCGGCCGCCTTCGGCGCCAAGGCAACGGCCCTGGCCGCGGCCCGCGGCGCGGCGCGTACGTTCAAGCTCAGCCCGGCGGAAGCCGCCCGGGCCGGACTGCCGGTGAAGGCTGACGGCCAGCGACGGAATCTGCTCGAACTGCTGGCCTATCCGACGATCAGCTTCGACGACCTGGCGGTGATCTGGCCGCAGGCGGCGGAATGGTCGCCGGCGGTGCGCGAGCAGCTGGAGATCGACGCCTCCTATGCCGGCTACCTCGACCGCCAGGCGGCCGACGCCGAGGCCTTCCGCCGTGACGAGGACCTGCGGCTGCCGGCCGATCTCGACTATGCCGGCGTCGGCGGCCTCTCGAACGAGGTGCGCGAAAAGCTCGCGGCCGTGCGCCCGTTGACCCTTGGCCAGGCCGCGCGGATCGAGGGGGTGACGCCCGGGGCGCTGACCGCCCTGCTGGCCCATGTTCGCCGCCGCGCCGCCTGAGGCCCGCCGCAGGATGGACGTCACCGACGCGGAAAGCTTCGCGCGCGCGACAGGCGCCACGCCTCAGCAGATCGCTGACCTCGAACGCTTCCAGGTGATGCTCGCCGACTGGAACGAGAAGATGAATCTCGTTGGCCCAGCGACCCTGGACGTCTTCTGGAACCGCCACGCCTGGGACTCCGCCCAGCTGCTGAAGCTGGCGCCGGACGCCCTGGTCTGGGCGGATCTGGGGGCAGGGGCCGGCCTGCCGGGCCTGGTGCTGGCGATCCTCGGCAAGGGGCGGCCCGGCTTTCACGTCCATCTCGTCGAGAGCATGGCCAAACGCTGCCGTTTCCTCTCGGAGGTCGTAGGCGCGCTGGAGCTGCCGGCCACCGTTCACAACGAGCGTGCGGAAAACCTGCAGCTTGCTGTGGACATCGTCACCGCTCGCGCTTGCGCGCCGCTCGTTCGCCTGCTCGGGTACGCGAGGCCTTACCTCAAATCTGGCGCGCTCGGCCTGTTCCTGAAGGGACAAGATGTAGCGGCGGAGCTGGATGAGGCCGCTAAATCTTGGGAGTTCGAGGCGGATACGATACCGTCTCTCAGTGATCCCCGAGGCCAGGTCGTGCGCGTAAGGAGACTGGGTCGTGCCCGAAAAGTCTGACCGGCCGCTGCGCGTCCTCGTGATCGCCAACCAAAAGGGCGGCGTGGGCAAGACGACGACCGCCATTAACCTGGGCACCGCGCTCGCCGCCGTCGGCGAAAAGGTGCTGCTGATCGACTCCGATCCCCAGGGCAACGCCTCGACCGGCCTCGGCGTCGGCCGGGCGCTGCGCAAGAACACCCTCTACGACGTGCTGATGGGCGAAAAGCCGATCGACGCCGCGATCGTGAAGACCGCCCTGCCGGGGCTCGACCTGGTCCCGGCCGATCCGGATCTCTCCGGCGTCGAGCTGGAGCTCGGCCATCAGGCCCGGCGGTCGTTCAAGCTTCGGGACGCGCTGGAGCCGTTGCGCACCCGGGGCGGCTACACCTATGTCCTGATCGACTGCCCCCCGTCGCTGAACCTGCTGACGGTCAACGCCATGGCCGCCGCCGACGCCGTGCTGGTGCCGCTGCAGTGCGAGTTCTTCGCCTTGGAGGGCCTGTCGCAGCTGATGCGGACGATCGACCTGGTGCGCGGCAGCCTCAACCCGAAGCTGGAGATCCAGGGCATCGTGCTGACCATGTACGATCGCCGAAACAGCTTGTCGGAACAGGTGGCGCGTGACGTGCGCGGCCATTTCGGCGAGACCGTCTACCAGACGGTGATCCCACGCAACGTGCGGGTCTCCGAGGCGCCGTCCTTTGGCAAGCCGGCGCTCGTCTATGACCTGAAATGTGCGGGGAGCCAGGCCTATCTGAAGCTCGCCCGCGAGGTGGTGCTGCGCGAGCGGGCGCGGCGCCAGGAACTTGCGGCCGGCGCGGCCTGAGGAGATGACGATGGCTGTTACGGAGGGCCGCAGGGGACTGGGTCGGGGACTGTCGGCGCTGCTCGGCGAGGCCGAGGTCGAGGACGCCGCGGACGCCGCGGCGGCGGCGGAAGGTCGGCCGGCTGCGCGCGAACCCGGGCTCGAGGGCGCTCGCGAGATTCCGATCGAGCTGATCCACCGCAATCCCGGCCAGCCGCGGCAGCACTTCTCCGAAACCGAACTGGCGGAGCTGGAAGAGTCGATCCGCACCTCCGGCGTGCTGCAGCCGATCCTCGTGCGGCCGTCACCCGACCGCGCCGGGGAATACGAGATCGTCGCCGGGGAGCGGCGCTGGCGTGCGGCCCAGCGGGCAGGCGTCACGGCCATTCCCGCCCTGGTGCGCCAGCTTGGCGACGACCGCGCCTATGAGATCGCCATCGTTGAGAACGTGCAGCGCGAAGACCTCAACGCCATGGAGGAGGCGCGCGCGTACGAAAACCTGATGGGCCGGATGAGCTACACCCAGGAACAGGCGGCCAAGGCCGTCGGCAAAAGCCGAAGCCACCTGGCCAACACGCTCCGCCTGCTGCAGCTGCCCAGTCCGGTCCAGGACCACGTCCTGAACGGCCGGCTCTCGGCGGGTCACGCGCGGGCCATTCTCGCCAGCGACGACCAGGAGACCGTGGCCGAGCACGTGGTCTCCCGCGGCCTGTCGGTGCGCGACACCGAAGCCCTGGTTCGCACCAAGGCGGCGGGCCCGAAGAAGGCCTCGGGTCCACGCCGCCCCGCCAAGGACGCCGACACTGCAGCGCTGGAAGCCGATCTCGAGGATGCGCTGGGCATGAGCGTCGACGTCGCCGATCGCGGCGGCGCCGGCGAGGTGCGGATCCGCTACGCCAGCCTGGAACAGCTCGACGAGATCTGCCGGCGGCTGACGCGGGTCTGACAGGCGCGCTTCAGCCGAACAGGTCCGCCTGCGCCGCTGCGGCCGCGCCCTCGATCGCCAGCAGCTTGAGCTTGGTTGCGGCCCCGCCGGGCGCGGAGAATCCGCCGAGCTTGCCGCCCGCCGCCGTCACCCGGTGACAGGGCACCACGATCGGCCAGGGGTTCTTGCCCAAGGCCTGGCCGACGTCGCGCGCCAGCCGCTTGTCGCCGAGCCGTTCGGCCACCTCGCCATAGGTCAGGGTTTGACCCGGGCGAATGTCGCGGGCGATTGCATAGACCCGGGCGTGGAACTCCGGCGTGTCGGCCATGTCGAGCGGCGCTCCGGCGAAGTCTGGCCTGCCGCCGGCGAGCAGGTCGCAAATGTCGGTGATGACGGCGGCGATCTGAGGCGGCGGTTCAGCTTCCTGGCCGTCCGGCAGCTTCCGCTTCAGCGCGGCAAGGACGGAGCTGCGTTCGCTCTGCGGGAGCCGCACCGTGGCGAGCCCTGCGGGCGTCCAGCCGACGGCGGCCCAGCCGAGCGACGTCTCGAAGATGGTGTAGTGGGTCATGGCGCGAACATAACTGCCGCCGCGCCGACCTGCTGGCGGTTATCGGACGCGGTTGCCGCCTCCCCACTGTCGTCCCGGTTTCGCGAAGCGAAGACCGGGAACCATGAACACGGCATCATGAGATTTCGCGCAGCCTCGCCGCGGGCCGCCTTCGTCTTCTGTGTTCATGGGTCCCGGATAGCCGCTGCGCGGCTTCCGGGATGACAAATGAAAATGAATGCGCGCGCCTAGAAGTCGACGGCGATGCCCTTGCGTTCCCAGTCGCCGAAGCGGGTGGGCTCGGGGCCGCGGGGGCCGCCTTGCTCGGCGGCGAGGGCTTCCGCAGCCGCGGCCTCGGCCTGGCGGCGAGCTTCGGCTTCCTCGAGCGCGCGGCGGGCGGCGGGCGTCAGCACCTTGTCCGGCGCGGCGTTGGGCGGGGTCTCCATCGGTCTCATTTAGGTCGAGCGCGCCGGAAAAGCCAGCGTCGCCAACGTCAGCCCGGGCCGCCTGACGCGCAAAGTCCTTGCGCCGCAAGCGCTGAGGGGGCACCCCGGCGCGGGTGAGCCAGTCCGAACCGCAAGACACCGCAGGCCTTCCTGCCCGCGCCGCCGCCCTCGACCTCCTGACCGCGGCGCTGTCGCGACGCGCCGGGCTGGAGGAGGGGCTCAACCACCCGTCGCTTGCGGCCTTGTCGCCGCGGGATCGGGCCTTCGCCCGTGCGTTGGTGATGGCGACCCTGCGTCGGCTGGGCCCGATCGACCAGGCGCTGCAGGAGCGCGTCGCCAAGGCCCCGCCGGACCGCGTCGTGCAGATCCTGCGCCTTGGCGTCGCCCAGCTCTTCGTCCTGCAGACGCCGGCTCACGCCGCCGTCTCCAGCTCCGTCGACCTTGCGCAGCAGCACAACCAGAGCCGCGCCTTCAAGGGCCTGGTGAACGCCGTGCTGCGCGCCCTGACCCGCGAGCCGCCGAAGCTTGACGATCCCGAGCGGCTGGCGCCGCCCTGGCTCTACGCACGCTGGACCGCGGCCTTCGGCGTCGACGCCGCCCGCGAGATCGCCGCCCAGATCGCCGAGGAGCCTGCCACCGACCTGTCGCTGAAGGATCCGAGCGAGGCCTCGACCCTCGCCGTGGAGATCGAGGGCGAGGTGCTTCCCGGGGGTTCGGTGCGCACCAGCCGTCGTGGCGACGTCTCCACCTGGCCTGGCTTCGCCGAGGGCGGCTGGTGGGTGCAGGACGCCGCCGCCGCCATTCCCGCCCGGCTGCTGGACGTCCAGCCCGGCCAGGCGGCGCTCGACCTCTGCGCCGCCCCGGGCGGCAAGACGCTGCAGCTGGCCGCCGCCGGCGCCCAGGTGACGGCCCTCGACAAATCGGCGCCGCGGCTGACGCGGCTCTCCGACAACCTTGCCCGCACCGGTCTCGCCGCCGAGGTGGTGACGGCGGACGGCGCGACGTGGCGTGACGGGCGCAGCTTCGACGCGGTGCTGCTGGACGCGCCCTGTTCAGCGACCGGCACCTTCCGCCGCCATCCAGATGTGCTCTGGGCGGCCAAGCCCGGCGACGTGGCCAGCCTCGCGGCCGTGCAGTCGCGGCTGTTCGATGCGGCGGCGACCCGGGTGAAACCCGGCGGCCGGCTGGTCTACTGCGTCTGCTCGCTGGAGCCCGAAGAAGGCGAGGCCCAGGTCGAGGCCTTCCTGCAGCGCCATCCCGACTTCGCGATCGATCCGATCACGGCCGGAGAGGGCGGGTCGCCGGACGCCAGCCGGCTTTCGGAGGGGACGCTGCGGATCCTGCCGCACCATCGCCCCGGCGGTCTCGACGGCTTCTACGCCGCCCGGCTAAGGCGCAGCTGAGCGTTCGCGCCAGAGCGCCGATGCGACAACTCTGGCGGGCGGGCGCGCATCAGATTATGCCGTCTCCCATGTCTGTGTCGCCGATCATCGCACCCTCCATCCTTGCGTCCGATTTCTCGCGCCTGGGCGAAGAAGCCCGCGCCGTCGAGGCGGCCGGCGCGGACTGGCTGCATGTCGATGTGATGGACGGTCACTTCGTGCCGAACATCACCATCGGTCCGGACGTGGTGAAGGCGCTGAAGCCGCACGTGAAGATCCCCTTCGACGTGCACCTGATGATCGCCCCGGTCGATCCCTATCTGGAAGCCTTCGTCGCCGCCGGCGCCGACATCCTCAGCGTCCACCCCGAATCCGGCCCGCACCTGCACCGCACGGTCCGCCGGATCCGGGAGCTGGGGGCCAAGGCCGGCGTGGTGTTCAACCCGTCGACCGATCCGTCCGCCATCGAATGGATCATCGAGGACATCGACCTGGTGCTGGTGATGTCGGTGAACCCCGGCTTCGGCGGCCAGAGCTTCATCACCTCGCAGCTCCGCAAGGTCGAGCGCCTGCGCAAGATGATCGACGCCAGCGGCTGCGACATCATCCTGGAGGTCGACGGCGGGGTCACGCCGCAGACCGCGCCGTCCTGCCTGTCCGCGGGCGCGACGGCCCTGGTGGCCGGCAGCGCCGTCTTCCGGGGCGGACCCGACAAGTACGCCGCCAACATCCACGCGCTGCGCGGCGGCTGAGAGCGGGGCGCATGGCGGGAGGTTCAGTCATCGACCGACTGCCCGGCCGCCACGTCGCCATCGCCGTCGGCCTCGCGGCGCGGCGCCGGCTGGGCCAGGAGTGGGCCGGCACCCCGCTGCACCGCTGGATGCTCGCCCGCGGCCGGCCTGAAGGCTTCGCCGCCATCCCCAGGGACCTGCGCCCCGCCAGCCTGAGCGCCGGGCGCCAGATCCTCGCCGGGGCCTTCGTCCTCGCCGGCGAGACCATGGCGCCGGGCGTGCGCGGCGATCCCTGGAACCGGCCAAGCCCCAGCCGCCGTTTCGCCGTCGTCCTGCACCGGTTCGGCTGGATGCGCGACCTGCTGGCCGCCGGACCTGACGGCGCCACGGAGGGGCTGCGGCTGACGCTCGAATGGTCGCACACCTTCGGCCGCTGGAACGCCTTCGCCTGGAGCTCCGAAGTGCTGGAGCGGAGGGTCTACAACCTGGCCTGCGCCGCCCGGGCCATCTGCTCGCGGGCTTCGGATGCGGAGGCGGCGCGCATTGCCCTCGACCTCTGTCGCCAGGCGCGCCGGTTGCTGCAGATCGACGACGGCCCCGCCCGAGCGGCAGAGCGGGCGACCGTGGCGGCGATCGCCGGCGCAGCTCTATCCGGACGGGCCGGCGAGCGGCTGCTCGGCCAGGGGCTGGCGCGTCTGAAGCGCGTCTTGCCGATCACCGTCACGCCGGACGGCGGCCATGCCTCGCGCAATCCGCAAGCGGCGCTCGAGCTCTACTTCGACCTCTCCACGCTGGACGACGCCCTGGCGCAGCGCGGCCTCTCGGCGCCTGAGGAGCTGTTGCGCGCCATCGACCGCCTGTCCGGCGCGGTGCGGTTCTTCACCCTGGCGGACGGCCGGCTTGCCGCCTTCCAGGGTGGAGAGGAATGCGAGCGGACCTATGTCTCGGCTGCGCGCGCCCAGGATGAGGCTCAGGACCGCGCCGCGCCGGCCGCCCGCAACGGCTATCACCGGCTGGAGGCCCGTTCGCTGCAGATCTGCGCGGACTCCGCCCCGTCCGCGTCCGGGCCCTGGAGCGTCGCCGCCTGCGCCCAGCCTTTGGCGATTGAAGTGCTCGTTGGACAACGGCGGCTGATCGTCGGCGGCGGCTGGTCGCCGGAGGCCCAGGCGCCTCAGGCCATGCGGCTGGTGGACGCGGCCTCCACCGCCTCCATCGGCGACGCAGCCTGCGGCGAGCCGTTGCGCGGCTTCGCGGCCAAGGTGCTGGGCCCGCGGCTCACCGGCGCCGTGCACCGCATCGAGTCCCGTCGGCACGAGGCGCCCGGCGCGCTCTGGCTGGAGCTGGCCCACGACGGCTGGGTCGAGCGGTTCGGGCTGCGGCACGAGCGGCGGCTCTACATCGACGTCGAGGCCGACGAGTTGCGCGGTGAAGACAGCTTTGTACCGGTCGGTCCAGTGAAGCCGAATGGGCGGCGCTTCGTGCCCTTCATGGTCCGCTTCCACCTGCACCCGGACGTCCAGGCCCAGATCGCCCGGGACAAGAAGAGCGTCCTTTTGAAGCCTGAAGGCGATGACCGGGGTTGGTGGCTGCGCAACGACGCCGTCGAGGTCGTGCTGGAGCCGTCGTTGCACTATCGGCTGGGCCAGCCGCGCCGCTCGCAGCAGATCGTCCTGCGCGGCCAGGCGCGCATCGCCGAGGGCGCACGGCTTCGCTGGAAGCTCTCCGCCGCCGCGCGCGTTGACGCCGGCATAACCGCGTCTTAAGTCCCGCCTCATCCTGCGTGACTGGCGATGTAAGGTGGGCGACCACCGGGGAGCGCAGGACTCATCCGCCGCTCGCCTGGGCATTTTCCTTAAGACCCCGCAAGGAGAACGCCATGCCTGCTGCTCCCGACTTCCCCGCCGCGCCCGACCGCGCCCCGATCCGCCGCGCCCTGATCTCGGTCTCGGACAAGGCCGGCCTGATTGACGCCGCCAAGGCGCTGGCCGCCATGGGCGTCGAGCTCGTCTCCACCGGCGGCACCCGCAAGGCGATCGCCGACGCCGGCCTGTCCGTGAAGGACATCTCCGAGCTGACCGGCTTCCCTGAGATGATGGACGGCCGGGTGAAGACCCTGCACCCGGTGGTGCACGGCGGCCTGCTCGGCGTGCGCGACGCGCCCGAGCACAAGAAGGCCATGGAGGAGCACGGGATCGGCGGGATCGACCTGGTCTACGTCAATCTCTATCCGTTCGAGGCGACCATCGCGGCTGGCGCGGACTATGCGACGGCCATCGAGAACATCGACATCGGCGGCCCGGCGATGATCCGCTCGGCGGCCAAGAACCACGGCTATGTCGCCGTCTGCACCGAGATTGCGGATGTCTCGGAGGTGCTCGCCGAACTGGAGGCCGAGGGCTCCACAAGCCTGGACCTGCGCAAGCGGCTGGCGGCCCGCGCCTACGCCCGCACCGCGTCCTATGACGCGGCCATCTCCGGCTGGTTCGCCAAGGAGCTGGGGGACGAGGCGCCGCGGCGCCGCGCCTTCGCCGGCGAGCTGGTGCAGACCATGCGCTACGGCGAGAACCCCCACCAGAAAGCGTCCTTCTACCGCTTCGCCAATCCGCGGACCGGGGTCGCCACCGCCAAGCAGCTCCAGGGCAAGGAGCTCAGCTACAACAACATCAACGACACCGACGCGGCCTATGAGCTGATCGCCGAGTTCGATCCGGCCGCCGCGCCGGCCTGCGCCATCATCAAGCACGCCAACCCCTGCGGCCTGGCGACCGGCGGCTCGCTGCTGGAAGCCTACGAGCGGGCGCTGGCCTGCGACCCGGTCAGCGCCTTCGGCGGCATCGTCGCCCTGAACAGCAGGCTGGACGCGGCCACCGCCGCCAAGGTGCTGGAGACTTTCACCGAGGTGGTGATCGCCCCGGATGCCGACGAGGACGCCGTCGCCCTGTTCCGCAAGAAGAAGAACGTCCGCCTACTGACGACAGGCGGCCTGCCCGACCCGACCGAGGCCGGCGACACCTTCCGCTCGGTGGCCGGCGGCTTCCTGGTGCAGAGCCGCGACACTGCGCGTCTCACCCCCGCCGACCTCAAGGTGGTGACCGAGCGCGCGCCGACCGAGGCGGAAATCCGCGACATGCTGTTCGCCTTCACCATCGCCAAGCACGTGAAGTCGAACGCCATCGTCTACGCACGGACCGGCCAGACCCTGGGCATCGGCGCGGGCCAGATGAACCGCAAGGACAGCGCCCGCATCGCCGCCTTGCGCGCCGCCGACTTCGGCCTGGACCTGACCGGCTCCGCCTGCGCCTCGGAAGCCTTCTTCCCCTTCCCGGACGGCCTGATCCAGGCCGCTGACGCCGGCTGCACCGCGGTGATCCAGCCCGGCGGCTCGATCGGTGACGAGAAGGTCATCGAAGCGGCCAATGAGCGCGGCCTGGCCATGGTCTTCACCGGCGTGCGGGTGTTCCGGCACTGACGACCCGCTCCACGCCTTATTTCCGCCGCCGCGAGTCTCCGGTCAGCGCCAGCTCCCGCAGGGCGGCGTTGGCGATGGTGAGCTTGGCGAAGGTCCAGGGCCCGACGGAGGCCTCGATTTCCGTCAGCGTCCGCCGGGCGGCCGCCACCTGGGTTTCGTGCGGCGCGCTCCAAGCCTTCACGGCGGCGCGGGCGCCGGCGGGGTCGCCGGCCTTGCGCGCGTCGGCCTTGGCTATCACCGCGCGCGAGAGGCTGGCCTGCTCGGCCAGCAGCTCCTCGATCAGCCGGCGCAGCGCCGTGCGCTCGAAGCTGTCGCCGACAGTATAGCTGGCCGCGGCGCCGCGCAGCCGGTCGAAGCCGAAGGCCTCCCCGGCCGCGTGATAGAGCCGGGCCGCGCTGCGTAGCGGCCAGCCGGCGCCCTCGGCCAGGTCGATGAGATCGGCGGCGGTGCTGATCGCCTGCAGGACCGAGGCCGCACGGGCGAGATCCTCTGGCGCGCCGGCCTCCGCCAGCGTGCGGGCGCGCGCTTCGATCCCGGCCAGCTCGACCGGTGAGGCGACCTCGAGCGCGATGGTCCTGAGGCTGCGGAAGCCGTCGCCGTAGCGCGAGACCAGGGTCTCTGGGCCAGCCTTGTTCCGCATCGCCCGCCGCGCCAGCCAGAAGGTCGCACCGCGCAGCGCCGAGGCGATCTGCCGGTAGAGCGCCATCTGTCCCGCGGCCGGCGCTCGGCCGTCGAGCGCCGACACCTGGTCCCAGAGCGCCGGCAGGTCGAGCAGGGTCTTGCTCGCCTCATAGCCGGCGACGAAGGCGCCGACGTCGCAGTTGGCGGCCCTCATCAGTCGCCAGGGGAAGCTCGGCCCGCAGCGGTCGACCATGTCGTTGGCGATGACCGTGGCGATGATGTCCGGCCGCAGCCGGTGGCGGCGCAGCGCGTCGGCGTATTTTCGCAGCGGCTTGGGGAAGTAACCTTCCAGCTGGCGTTCGAACCAGGGATCGTCGGTCGCCAGGCCGGCGGCCATCTCCCGCTTCAGCTCGAGCTTGCCGTAGGCCAGGAGCACGGCCAGCTCCGGCCGGGTCAGGCCCAGGCCGGCCTCGGCCCTCGCGGTGATCTCGGCGGGGCCAGGCAGGCCTTCCACCGCTCGGTCGAGACGGCCGTCGGCCTCCAGACGGGTCATGAACTGGGCGTAGGACTCCAGCTCGCCCGCGGCGTCCATCTCCATCAGCGACAGCGCCAGGGTCTGGCCGTAGTTGTGCGCCAGCACGTGGGCGGCGACATCCTCGGTCATCGACTTCAAGAGGCTGTCACGCCGCTTGCGGGTCAGCTGGTCCGACCGCTCGAGCATGCCGGTCAGGATCTTGATGTTGACCTCGTGGTCGGAGGAATCGACCCCGGCCGAGTTGTCGATGGCGTCGGTCTCGACCCGCCCGCCGGCCAGCGCGAACTCGATTCGCGCGGCCTGGGTGACGCCCAGGTTGGCGCCTTCGCCGATCACCTTCACCCGCAGGTCCCGGGCGTTGACGCGGACCGCGTCGTTGGCCTTGTCGCCGACATCGACATTGGCCTCGCGACCGCCCTTCACATAGGTGCCGATGCCGCCGAGGTAGAGCAGTTCGGCGGGCGCCTTGAGGATCGCCGTGATCAGCTCGTGGGGGCTGAGCTCCTCGGCCCTGATGTCGAGGGCGGCCCGCACCTGGGCGGAGAGCGGGATCGATTTCAGGGTGCGGGCATAGACCCCCCCGCCCTCGGAGATCGCCTTGCGGTCATAGTTGTCCCAGGACGACCGGGGCAGGGCGAACATCCGTTCCCGCTCGGCGAAGCTGCGCTCCGGGTCCGGATCGGGATCGAGGAAGACGTGGCGGTGGTCGAAGGCCGCCAGCAGCCGGGTCTGCTTGGACAGCAGCATGCCGTTGCCGAAGACGTCGCCGGACATGTCCCCGACGCCGATCACGCTGAAGGGTTCCGACTGGATGTCCTTGCCGAGCTCGCGGAAGTGACGCTTCACCGCCTCCCAGGCGCCGCGGGCGGTGATGCCCATCTCCTTATGGTCGTAGCCGGCCGAGCCGCCGGAGGCGAAGGCGTCGCCGAGCCAGAAGCCGTAGGACTCGGCCACCTCGTTGGCGATGTCGGAGAAGGTCGCCGTGCCCTTGTCGGCGGCCACCACCAGATAGGGATCGTCGCCGTCGTAGACGATGACGCCGTCGGGGTGGGTCACCCGGCCGTCCGGGGTCAGGTTGTCCGTCAGGTCGAGCAGGCCATGGAGGAAGGTCTTGTAGGCCGAGATCGCCTCGGTGCGGACCGCGTCGGCCGCGCCGCCCTTCGGCAGGCGCTTGGGAAAGAAGCCCCCCTTCGAGCCGACGGGCACGATGACCGCATTCTTCACCTGCTGGGCCTTCACCAGGCCCAGCACCTCGGTGCGGAAGTCGTCGCGCCGGTCGCTCCAGCGCAGGCCGCCGCGGGCGACGGGGCCGAAGCGCAGGTGCACGCCCTCGACGTTGACCGCCCAGATGAAGATCTCGCGGAAGGGCCTGGGCGCCGGCAGGTCGGCCAGCTGGCCGCTCGCCACCTTGAAGGAGATGTAGGGCTTGGGCCGACCCTCGGCGTCCAGCTGATAGTAGTTGGTCCGCTGGATCGCCTGGACCAGGGCGGCCATCCGGCGCAGCACCCGATCCTCTTCCAGGCTGTCGACGTGCTGCAGGGCGCCCAGGATCTCTGCGGACACCTCCATGGCCTGCTCGCGCCGGGCGGCGAGGTCGGCGCGGATCGCCGGATCGAAGCGGGTGCGGAACAGGTCGAGGATCAGCCGCGCGACGCCGGGATGGTTCGACAGGGCCTCTTCCTGGGCCCTCTGGGTGGGGTCGAGGCCGGACTGCTGGCGGTAGCGGGCGAGGGCTCGGACCAGGGCTGCGTCGCGCCAGGGGATCGACAGTTCGAGCACCAGGCGGTTGAAGCCGTCGCTTTCCGTCTGGCCGGTCCAGACCGCCGCCACCGCGTCCTCGAAGGCGAGCTTGATTTCCGAGAAGACCAGGCGCTCGCCACGGGAATCGTCGATCTCGAAATCGTGCACCCAGACCGGCGGTTCGCCCGGCCGGCCCACCGGGAACCCGGCCTCGGCCATGGCCTTCAGGCCCATGTTCTCGAGGATCGGCAGGACGTCGGCGAGAGGGATCGGCGCTCCTGCACGGTAGAGCTTGAAGCGGAACTGCGTGGGACCGTCCGTAGGCTGACGATGGGCCCGGGCGCGCACCGGGGCGTCGCCCAGGCTCTCGATCACCTCGAGGTCCGCCAGGGCCTCCGCCGGGTCGAAGCGGTCCTGATAGCCGGCCGGAAAAGCGTCCCGGAACCGCGCCAGGGTTTCCGCCACCGCCGCAGGCGCGACGCCGCCGGTGCGAACGGCGGCCTCGAAGCGGTCGCGCCAGCTGCGCGCCGCCTCGGCGATCGCGGTTTCCAGCGCCTTCAGGTCCGGCCAGGCGTGCGCGCCCGGCGTGAAGCCGATGATGTAGTGGACGCGCGCGACAGGGGCGTTGAACACGGTGGGATAGGCGGCGGAGACGCGGCCCTTGTAGGCCTGGGCCAGGATCTCTCCAGCCCGGCGTTCCAGCTCGGAATCGTACTGGTCGCGCGGCAGGAACAGCTGCACCGAGGCGAAGCGGTCCAGCGGATCGCGCCGCTCGAACAGGCCGACACGCGGCCGGTCGGTGAGATGCACGATGCTGAGCGCCTGGGTCAGCAGTTCGTCTTCGTCGACCTGGAAAAGCTCGTCCCGGGGATGGATCTCCAGGATGTACTTCAGCCGCTTCTCGTTGTGTCCGCCGGGCGCGGCGTTCGCGCGGGCCAGCACACGGGCCACCTTCTCGCGCAGCAGCGGCACGGCGGTCACCGACTCGTCATAAGCCCGGGCGGTGAACAAGCCGACGAAGCGGACTTCGCCATAGGGACGGCCCTCGTCGTCGTAACGTTTGACCCCGACGTAATCGAGATAGCCGCGGCGATGGACCCGGCTCTTGGCGTTGGCCTTGGCGACGGTGACGGCGGGCTCGCGGAAGATCCGATCCTTGCTGGCGCCCATCAGGACGGCGGGCTCGTTCGCCCGGCGCAGCACGGTGCGCTCGGGATCGCGCAGCACGCCCAATCCGTCCTTGGCCTGGTAGAGCGGTTCCTCCGGTGCATATTCGCCGTTGGGGCGCTTAGGGAATTCGTAGATCCGCGCGCCCAGGAAGACGAACTGTTCGGGCTGCAGCCAGGTCAGGAACTCGAACTCCTCAGGCGTCGCCTTGCCCGGCCGCTCGCGCAGTTCGTCGAGCGTGCGGCGCACCAGCGCCAGCATGGCCTTGAAGTCGTCCACGGCAGCGTGGACATCGGCTACCGTCGCCGCGACGCCGGCCTGCAGCGTCGCCTCACGGTCGGGTCCGATCGGCTCGAGGATCACCTGGATCATCGATTCCCTGCGCGCCGTGCCGGATTCGGCGCGCAGGCCGGCGCGGTCGCGGAAGACGTCGACGATCGGGTGGAACATGGCCCGCACCGCGACACCCTGGTCGGCGATCTCGCCCATGACGCTGTCGACCAGGAAGGCGCAGTCGTCCTGCACGATCTCCAGCCGGTCGAGCCCGGGCGCATCGGCGTCCAGGGCCGCGGCGATCCGCACCAGCGGCGCGCGGCCACGCCGGCGTTCGCCGAAGCGCCAGAAGTCCGCCAGGTTGTCGGCCAGCTGGGTCGCGGTGAGTTCGGGCAGCTCGTCGGCGACCACGTCGGCCGCGGCCTGTTGCGCGAAGACGCGGACGGCGGACGCGGCGGGGTCCTCGCCGATGGTCTGGATGACGGCCTTGGTCAGCGCGGATGGGGAGAGGGCGGATGGGACGCGCCGAGATTTGCTCACCGGCGCGCCTCCGCCAGCCGAGCGAGGACGCCGCCGGAGGAGAGTTTCCGGCGGCGTGCGGTCCCGCCGTGGGGGGGCGGCGGTTCGCTCGGGGCTCGCTGCGTCCGAGGGCTCGGGGGACGGACGCACCTGTCGCGGCCGTTGGGGTCGCGGCTCACCTTAGATAGGTTCCAGACGGACAACGGAAAGATCCCCAGCGGTCATAACTTATTGTGATCAAGGGTGGTGCGGCTAATCGGGCGGGGCGCCTGGCTTGGCTTCCCTCAACTGATGCGGAGCGCCGTCCGCCGACAGCATGATCGCAATCCACCGAGTGCCCTCGAACTGCGCCAGGATCACCATGGCCATGACCGTCAGAGGTGTCGAGAGGAAGGCCCCGACGACGCCCCAGATCGCGCCCCAGAAGGCGAGCGCCAGCAGGACCACCACCGGATCGATGTTGAGGCTGCGTCCCTGCATTCGCGGATAGATCACATTGCCGACGACCACGCCGATGGTGTTCAGCACGGCGAAGAGCACGATCGCCTGCCAGATGGTGTCAAACTGCAGCAGGGCGAAGACCGGCGGCGCGAGGATGCCGAGGAGCCCCCCGATCACCGGAATGTAGGAGACGATAAAGATCAGAAACGCCCAGAAGGCAGCGTCGTTGAGACCGACGGCGGTCATGGCGATCCAGGAGCCGGCGGCGATCATCAGGCCGGTGATCGTCTGCACCCACAGGTACCGCTCGACGCCGTCGCGGATCCGCAGGAAGGCGGCCACCGCCTCCTGCCGCTCCTCGCGGCTGCGGAACAGCGAGACCATCTTGCGCTCGAAGTTGCCCCGCGAGGCGATGATGAAGGCGGCGTAGACCAGGACGAAGCCCGCCGTGGCGGTGAAATTCTGCAGCCCCCGGGCCACGATCCCGAGATACTTGGCCGGGTCGAGCTGCTGGGCGAGCGTGCTGATGCTCACCGGGGCGTGGATCCCCAGCATATTCGCGCCCTGCGCGATCAGGCTGTTGAGCTTCGGCGTGTAGCCGACCAGCTGGCCGCCGAAGTTGGTGGCGTTCTCGGCGATGAAGAAGGCGCTGCCGCCGAAGATCGCCAACGACAGCACGACCGCCAGCGGCAGGGCCGCGCGGCGGGAGACCCCCGGCAGCCGGTGCGCCAGCACCCGGGCGAAGCCGTCGATCATCACCGCCAGGAACATGGCGAGCGCCAGCGGCGTCAGGATGTGGGCCAGCCAATAGAGGGTGGCGCCCGTGGCGATCACGGCCAGCAGCACGGTGGCGTTGCGGGTGACGGCGGAAGACGAGACAGCGGCGGCCATGGAGCCCTTTTTGTTCAGCGCGGGCGGACTGTCCGCGGCGAGAGGGCTTGCGTCAATCGCGCCGATGCGGATGGCTTGAGCGCTTGAACGCCCCACGCGTTCCCGTCGGGCGGCCGGAGCCGCCGTCGCATACCCAAAGGAGACGCCCCGTGGCTGAAGACGGCGTTCTGATCGGTCGGTCCGACTCTCCCTCAAGCCCTGGGCCGCAAAGCCTCAGGCTCGACCGCGCCAACCGCCATGGGCTGGTGGCCGGGGCGACGGGCACGGGCAAGACCGTCACCTTGCAGGTCCTGGCCCAGGGCTTCTCCGACGCCGGCGTTCCGGTCTTCGCCGCCGACGTGAAGGGCGACCTCTCCGGGCTCGCTGCGGCGGCCCAGCCGAACGAAAAGCTGCTGGCCCGCGCCGAGGGGCTGGGCGTGACCCTGCAGCCGTCCGCCGCCCCGGTGATCTTCTGGGACCTGTTCGGCCAGCAGGGCCACCCGATCCGCGCCACCGTCTCGGAGATGGGGCCGCTCCTGCTGTCGCGCCTGCTCGAGTTGAACGACGTACAGGAGGGGGTGCTGAACGTCGTCTTCCGCGCCGCCGATGAGGAAGGCCTGCTGCTGCTGGACCTGAAGGACCTGCAGGCGGCCCTGACTTACGCCGCCGACAACGCCAAGCAGCTGAGCAGTCGGTACGGCAATGTCGCGCCCGCGACGGTCGGCGCCGTCCAGCGCAAGCTGCTGGTCCTGGAGAACCAGGGCGGCGCCAACCTGTTCGGCGAACCGGCGCTGGACCTCTCCGACCTGATGCGCACCGACGCCGCCGGCCGCGGCTATGTCAGCCTGCTGTCCGGTGACCGGCTGATCGGTTCGCCCCAGCTCTACGCCACCTTTCTGCTGTGGCTGATGAGCGAGCTGTTCGAGCAGCTGCCGGAGATCGGCGATCCGGAGAAGCCGCGGCTGGTCTTCTTCTTCGACGAGGCGCATCTGCTCTTCAAGGACGCGCCCAAGGCGCTGCTCGACAAGGTCGAGCAGGTCGTCCGGCTGATCCGCTCCAAGGGCGTCGGGATCTATTTCATCACCCAGAACCCGGCCGACGTGCCGGACACGGTGCTGGGTCAGCTGGGCAATCGCATCCAGCACGGCCTGCGCGCCTATACGCCCGCCGACCAGCGCGGCCTGAGGGCGGCGGCGGCCAGCTTCCGCACCAATCCGGCGTTCGACACCGGCGAGGCGATCCAGGCTCTGGGCGTCGGCGAAGCCCTGGTCTCGGTGCTCGACGAAAAGGGCGCGCCGACCATGGTCGAGCAAACCAAGGTAAGACCGCCCAACTCGCGCATCGGGCCGGTTACGCCCGACGAGCGCCGCCAGCTGACGGCGGCGAGCCCCGTGCGCGGGCTTTACGATCAACTGCAGGATCGCGCGTCGGCGTTCGAGACGCTCAAGGCTAGAGCCGAGCAGAAGGCCGCCCCCGCCGAGCCGGCGCCGGCCGCCGCGCCCGGCCGCGCCCCCCCGCGCGCGCGGCCGTCTCAGGGCGAGCAGATGGTCGGCGCCTTCGCCACCTCGATGCTGCGCAGCATCGGGACCCAGGTCGGCCGCCAGCTCATCCGCGGCGTTCTGGGCGGGCTAATGGGGGCCGCCAGCAGCAGCAGCCGTCGGCGGCGCTAGCCGCGGCGGCCGCTTGGCGGTATCATCTTCTGGAAAAACCAACACTTAAGCCTGATGAGCGCCGCAAAAAACGCCTCCCCCGACCTGGACGACGCCGACCCCGGCGGAGCTTTCGATCCGCGCACGCCGATCGATCCGTCGCGCGCGCTCGTGCCTGCGGTCTTGCGGCTGAACGAGCAGCGGGTGGCGCGGGGCTTCTGGCCGAAGATCCGCCGAGCCGCCGCCCGGGTGCCCTTCGCGGCTGACGCCCTGTCGGTCTGGTACTGCGCGCGGGACGACCAGACGCCGTCCGCGGCCAAGGGCATGATGCTGGCGGCGCTGGCCTATTTCGTCCTGCCGGCGGACGCCGTGCCCGACTTCATCCCGATGCTCGGCTACACCGACGACGCAGCCGTGTTCGCCGCCCTGCTGGGGCTGGTCGGCCGAAACCTGAAGCCGCGCCACAGGGAAGCGGCGCGCACGGCGATCCTGCGTCTTCGGGACGAGGACTGAGCTGAGGCTCCCCCTTCCGGGGGAGCATCATCTCTAGGCGTGCCCGATCTGGCCTTCTTCGTTCTTGCGCGCGGCGTAGACGCCGGCGAAGTCGATCGGGTCGAGCAGGAAGGGCGGGTAGCCGCCTTCCGAGGTGATGTCGGCGATGATCCGGCGCGCGAACGGGAAGAGGTAGCGCGGGCACTCGATCAGCAGCACGGGTTCGAGGTCTTCGGCGCTGACGCCGCCGATCTGGAAGACGCCGCCGTAGAGCAGCTCGACCACAAACAGCGGGCCGTCGTCGCGCGAGGCGCGGGCCGACAGCTTCAGATCGACTTCGTACAGACCGTCGTCGCGCCCGCGGGCGTTCATCTCGACGCCCAGGTCGATCTGCGGCTGGACGGCGCCGGCGCGCAAGGCGTCGGGCGCGCGAGGGTTCTCGAACGAGAAATCGCGAACGAATTGAGCGAGGATGCGGATGCCGGGGGGCTCGGCGGCCAGGTCAGGCGCGCCCGCGTCGGCGTCGATGTCGGTCATATTTCGGCTTCATGTCCGTAGTGCGATGCGTGGCGTTTACGCATCCGTTGGCCCGGCGGGCTAACATGACGTCCGGACCGATGCAACGTCGCCCCTGACGCGGGCGTTGCAGTGTCCTATATAGGGCTATTGAGGTCCCATCATCCCTGACCCGAAGAGACGTCGTTGCAACTCCTCGAGCTGATCATCTTCGCCGGTTTGGCGGCCATCGTGCTTTATCAGCTCTATTCGGTGCTGGGCCGGCGTGTGGGCCGGCAACCGGAAGACCAGCCGGCGCCCGAGCCCGCCGGCCCGGTCGTGCGTCCGGCTGACCGCCCGCTCGAGGCGGCGGACGAGGGCGTGAGCCTGAGCGGCCTGGCCGCGGTGCGCGCCAAGGACCCGTCCTTCGAGATCAGCCACTTTCTCGCAGGCGCCAAGGGCGCCTACGAGATGATCGTGAAATCCTTCGCGGCCGGCGACCGGCCGACGCTGCGCAACCTGCTGGCGCCCGGCGTGATGGCCAGCTTCGACACGGCCATCGCCACGCGCGAGACCGAGGGCCGGACCGAGAGCGTGGAGTTCCTGCATCCGCCCCGCGCCGACCTCGAGAAGGCCGAGGTGGCCGGCGGCGGCGATCTGGCGCGGCTGACGGTTCGTTTCCTGGCCGAGTTCCGCAATCGCTCGAAGGGTCCGGAAGGCGAGGCCGTCGACGACCGCCGCACCGCCGAGCTGTGGACCTTCGAGCGCAATCTCAAGAGCCGCGATCCCAACTGGATCCTGATCCACGTCGACGCCGCGGAGGCCTGACCTCCCGTGAGGCTGCGCCTGGTTGCGTCGGCGCTCGCCGTCCTGAGCCTCGCCGCCTGCGCGACCGCGCCGCCGCGCCCCCAACCCGGGCCGTCCCCGTTTCCGCCGGAGCCGGCGCCGTCCGCCCCGCCGGCGGCCCCCGAGCGCATTCTGCCGCTGTCCGCCTTGCCGGGGTGGCTGGCTGACGACCACGCCCAGGCCTTCGCGGCCTTCCGCGAGACCTGCGCGACGTCGCGCGACGTCGATCTCGCCCGCGTCTGCCGCAGCGCCCGCGCGCTGGCCCCGCTGGACGAGCCGGCCGCGCGCGACTTCTTCGAGACCCGCTTTGTCGCCGAGGCGCTGCCGGGCGAGGGCGTGCTCACCGGCTATTACGCGCCGATCTATGCGGCGCGCCGTGCGCCCGACGCCGAGTTCAGCGCGCCCCTGCGCAGCGCGCCGACCGATCTGAAGGTCGTCGACGCCGGCCTGTTCGACCCGGCCCAGGCCGGCCGGCCCGGGGCGGCGATCGACCCTGGCTCAGGTCCGCTGCTGCCCTATCCCGACCGCGCCAACATCGAAGCCGCCGCCCCCGCGGCCCCGCTCGCCTGGCTTCGGCCGGAGGACCTTTTCTTCCTGCAGATCCAGGGGTCTGGCGCCCTGGTCTTCGAGGACGGCCGGCGGATGAAGGCGCTCTACGCCGCCAACAACGGCCGCCCCTTTGTCGGGATCGCCAACATCATGCGCGACCGCGGCCTGCTGGCGGCCGACAACACCTCCGGCGAGGCGATCCACGCCTGGCTCGCCGCTCACCGCGGTCCCGAGGCCCAGGCGCTGATGCAGCTCAATCCGCGCTACGCCTTTTTCCGCCTCGCGCCCGACGACGGTCGCCCGCCGGTGGGCGCCGCCAACGTCCCGCTGCCCGCCGGCCGCGCTGTCGCCGTCGACCGGACGCAGCACGCCATGGGCGAGCTCCTGTGGGTGGACGCCGAGGCGCCGCTGCTCAAGGGCGCCTTCCCCGCCTACCGCCGGCTCGCCGTCGCCTTGGACACCGGCGGGGCGATCCTGGGCCAGGTCCGCGCCGACCTCTATCTCGGCGAGGGGCCGGACGCCGGCGCCGAGGCCGGCCGGGTGCGCCATACGCTGCGCCTCTATCGGCTGTCGCCGCGGCAGGCTGCGCCGTGAAGCGGCCCCTGAAGGCGGAGGAGCTGAGGATCTGGAGCCTGGTCGCCGGCACCGTCCATCCCATGCCGGGGCGAGCGACGCCGATCCCGCGACCGACGGCCGCGGAAGCGGCGGTCGAGACGCCAGCCTGCATCCCGCCGCCCGCGAAGACCCCGTCGAAGCGTCCGGCGAAGTCACAGCCTCGCGAAGCGATCGACGGGATCGAACCCAACCGCCGCCACCGCATCGCCCGCGAGCGTGATCCGATCGCCGCCCGGCTCGACCTGCACGGCTACGACCAGGCCCGCGCCCGGGCCGTCCTCGAAGCCTTCCTGCACCGCGCCTGGGACGAGGGGTTCCGCTCGGTGCTGGTTATCACCGGCAAAGGGGTGCAGGGCGACGGGATCCTGCGCCGCCAGACGCCGGAGTGGTTGGCGGCGCCCCACCTGGCGCCGATCGTCGCGGGCATTTCCGAAGCCCACCGCCGCCACGGCGGCGAGGGGGCGCTCTACGTCGCGCTGAAGCGCAAGCCCCGGACCTAGCTCTGTTGCGGCCTAGGTCCTGAGCTTCCAGCCGGTGGCGAAGATCCGGGCGACGGCGAGGACGCAGACCAGCATGAAGCCGGCGGTGGCCGCCAGGCTCAAGCCCACCCCGACGTCCGAGACGCCGAAGAAGGCCCAGCGGAAGCCGCTGATCAGGTAGACCACCGGATTGAAGAGGGCGATCGTCTGCCAGATCTCCGGCAGCATCTTGATCGAATAGAAGCTGCCGCCCAGGAAGGTCAGGGGCGTGATCACCAGCATGGGGATGATCGACAGCTTCTCGAAGCCGTCCGCCCAGATGCCGATGATGAAGCCGAACAGGCTGAAGGTCACCGAGGTCAGCAGCAGGAAGGCCGCCATCCAGACCGGATGGGCGATCTCGAAGGGCACGAACAGCCGGGCGGTGATCAGGATGACTGTCCCCAGCATCACCGACTTCGACGCCGCCGCGCCGACGTAGCCGGCCAGGATCTCGACCGTCGAGATCGGCGCGGACAGCACCTCGTAGATGGTGCCGGCGAATTTCGGCATGTAGATGCCGAACGAGCCGTTGGAGATGCTCTCGGTCAGGATCGACAGCATGATCAGGCCCGGCACGATGAAGGCCCCGTAGGGGACCCCGTCGACGCTGGCCATGCGCTTGCCGATCGCCGCCCCGAAGACGATGAAATAGAGCGAGGTGGTGATCACGGGCGCCGCGATCGACTGGACCAGGGTGCGGAAGGTCCGCGCCATCTCGAATTTATAGATGGCCGCGACGGCGTGCAGGTTCATGCGCGGCTCCTCACCAGGCTGACGAAGATTTCTTCCAGCGAACTCTGGCTGGTCTGCAGGTCCTTGAAGTCGACCCCGCGCTTGGACAGCTCGCGCAGCAGCTCGGCGATGCCGGTGTGTTCGGCCTGAGCGTCGAAGGTGAAGACCAGCTCGGCGCCACCGCTGGCCAGGGCCAGCTGGTAGGCGTCAAGGCCCGCGGGGAGGGCGGTCAGGGGCTCCTGCAGCTGCAGGGTCAGCTGCTTCTTGCCGAGCTTGCGCATCAGGGCGACCTTCTCCTCGACCAGGATCAGCCCGCCCCGGGAGATGACGCCGATGCGGTCGGCCATCTCCTCGGCCTCCTCGATGTAGTGGGTGGTCAGGATGATGGTGACGCCGCTTTCGCGCAGCTTGCGGACCATTTCCCACATGTCGCGGCGCAGCTCGACATCGACCCCGGCGGTGGGCTCGTCGAGGAAGAGGATGCGCGGCTCGTGGCTCAGCGCCTTGGCGATCATCACCCGGCGCTTCATGCCGCCGGACAGGGCGCGAAGCTGGGCGTCCTTCTTGTCCCAGAGCGACAGGTCCCGCAGCACCTTCTCGATGTGGGCCGGGTTCGGCGCCTTGCCGAACAGGCCGCGTGAAAAGGAGACGGTGTTCCAGACGCTCTCGAAGGCGTCCGTCGCCAGCTCCTGCGGCACCAGGCCGATCTTCGCGCGCGCGGCGCGGAAGTCCTTCTTGATGTCGTGGCCATCTGCAATCACCCGGCCGGCTGTGGGCCGGACGAGACCGCAAACTATGCCGATCAACGTGGTCTTGCCGGCGCCGTTCGGACCCAGCAGGGCGAAGATCTCGCCCTGGCGGATCTCCAGATCGACGCCCTTCAGCGCCTGGAACCCGCCCGCATAGGTCTTGGCCAGGCCCTCGATAGTGATGATCGGCTGCACGCGTCCCCCTCGGATCGAGTGGTGAAGGTAGGGAGGCGCGGCGGTCTATGCCAGGACCAGCTGCAGCAAGGCCTCGGCCCAAGGACGTTCGTCGTCGCGGCGCACCGACACGACCGGAACCGGGCCGGCGAACTTCCGCACCATCGCCACCGTGTCGTCGAAGCTCGGCGCTTCGGGGCTGGCGTCCTCGCTTATCACCAGCGCGATGACCCGCAGGTGACGCGCCCGCATCACCTCCAGCGCCGTCAGCACGTGGCTGACCGCGCCCAGATAGGCGCCGCCGACGAGGATCGAGGGCAGGGAGAGGTATTCCGGCAGGTCCAGCGCCGTGCCGTCCTCCGCGATCGGCGACATCAGCCCGCCGGCGCCCTCCAACAGCTTCAGCTGCGCGGGGCTGGCGGCCAGCCAGGTGCGGCAGCGGGCGAGCAGGGCGGACTTTGCCAGCCTCTGGCCCTCGCGCCGCGCGGCGACCGGCGGGGCCAGTGGCGCCGAGAAGCGGAGCGGCGAGACGGCGTCGAGGTCGGCCTCCTCGCGGCCGAGCGCCTCGATCAACCGGCCGGCGTCGCTCTCCCGCCAGCGGGCGGGGTCGAAGCCGCTGAGCACCGGCTTGAAGGCGTCGCAGGTCAGGTTGCGGGCGCGGGCGGCGCGGATCAGGGCGCAGGCCACATGGGTCTTGCCGACGTCGGTGTGGGCGCCCGCGACGAACAGGGCGGTGGAGCTCAGCGCGGCAGCCACGGCCGCACCGCCTCCACCAGCTGGTCGATCTGTTCGTCCGTGTGCTCGGAGGAGAAGGCGAGTCTAAGCCGCGCCGTGCCGGCCGGCACCGTCGGCGGGCGGATCGGCACGACGAGCAGGCCCTTGGTCTCCAGGTCGCGCGCGGCGGCCAGCGCGGTCTCGGCCTCGCCGAGGATGATCGGCACGACCGCGCTCTCGGCCGGCGGCAGGTTCAGCGCGGTGGTGAGCCGCCGCGCCCGGGCGATCGGGGCGGCGATCCGCTCAGGCTCGCGCGCCATGACGTCGAGGGCGGCGATGGCGGCTGCGGCGTTGGCCGGCGGCAGGCCCGTCGAATAGACCACCGTCCGCGTGCGGGTCTTGATGAAGTCGATCACCGGCTGGGTCGCGCAGACATAGGCCCCGTAGCCGCCGATCGCCTTCGACAGCGTGCCCATCTGCAGGTCGACCCGGGCGTCGGGGAACATCCGGGCCGTGCCGCTGCCGTCGCCGACCACCCCCAGCCCGTGGGCGTCGTCCACCAGCAGCCAGGCGTCGTGGTCGCGGCAGACGCGGCTGATCTCGTCCAGCGGGGCGATGTCGCCGTCCATCGAGAAGACGCCGTCGGTGGCGACCAGGGCCTTGGGCGCGCCCGTGCGGCCCTCGGCCAGCTTGGCGGCGAGATCGGCGACATCGTTGTGGCGGAACACGACCACCTCGGCCTGGGACAGCTTGGCCCCGGTCCAGATGCAGGCGTGCGCCAGCTCGTCGACCAGGATCAGGTCGCCCGGCCCGACAAAGGTCGGGATGATGCCGGTGTTGGCCAGATAGCCGGAGCCGAAGATGCAGGCGGCCTCGGTCCCCTTCAGCGTCGCGAGCCGGGCCTCCAGCTCTGAAAACAGCGGATGGTCGCCGGTGACCAGCCGCGAGGCGCCCGCTCCGGTCCCATAGGTCTCGACGGCGGCCATGGCGGCGGCCTTGACCTCGGGGTGGTGGGACAGGCCGAGGTAGTCGTTGCAGGAAAAGGAGACGAGGGTTCGGCCGCCGCGCTCCACGAGGACGCCGGCCATCCGCCGGGTGGGCTGGATGGTGCGCAGCAGGCTCGCCGCGGCGAGCTGGTCGATCTTGCCCTGGGCGAAGGCGGTGAGGGTGTCGGTCACGCGGGCGCTATGCCCGACCTTGCGGCCATGCGAAAGACCCGCCGCCGAAACGTGAACGGAGCACGGCCATGTCCGAAGCCCCCAACTGGTTGGTCGAGGGCGCCCCTCATGTCTGGCGACCCTACTGCCAGATGAAGACCGCGCCTGCGCCCCTGGCGGTCGCGCGGACGGACGGGTCGCGGCTGATCCTGGAGGACGGGCGCGAGCTGGTGGACGGCATCGCCAGCTGGTGGACCGCCTGTCACGGTTACAATCATCCGCATATTCGTGACGCGGTGGCCGACCAGCTGGCGCGCGCGCCTCACGTGATGTTCGGCGGCCTGGCGCACGAGCCGGCCTATCGGCTGGCCCGCCGGCTGGCGGCCCTGCTGCCCGGCGACCTCGACCACGTCTTCTTCGCCGAATCCGGTTCGGTCTCGGTCGAGATCGCGATGAAGATGGCGCTGCAGTACTGGATCAACCGCGGCGTCTCGGGCCGCACCCGGTTCCTGTCCTTCCTCGGCGGCTATCATGGCGACACCCTGGCCACGATGACGATCTGCGACCCGGAGGAGGGGATGCACAGCCTCTTCGCCGGCGTCATGCCGGCCCAGCACGTGGTCGCCCTGCCGACCGACGCGGCCTCGGAGGCAGGGCTTCGCGCCTATCTCGCCGAGAACGCCCAGGAGATCGCCGCCATCGTCGTCGAGCCGCGGGTCCAGGGCGCCGGCGGCATGTTCTTCCACGACGACGAGGTGCTGCGCACCCTGCGGCGCGTGGCCGACGACCACGACATGCTGCTGATCTTCGACGAGATCTTCACCGGCTTCGGGCGCACCGGAGACCTCTTCGCCTGCGAAGGTTCGGGCGTCGTCCCCGACATCGTCACCCTGTCGAAGGCGCTGACCGGCGGCACCCTGCCGCTCTCGGCGGCGATCGCCAGCGCCCGCGTGTTCGAGGCCTTCTGGTCGGACGATCCGGGCGCGGCCCTGATGCACGGGCCAACCTACATGGCCAATCCGCTCGCCTGCGCTGCGGCCAACGCCTCGCTCGACCTGTTCGAGACCGGAAGCTGGCGCGCCGACGTGGCCCGCATCGAAGCCGGCCTGCGTAAGGGACTGGAGCCCTGCCGGACAGCGACGGGCGTGGTCGACGTCCGGGTGAAGGGCGCGATTGGCGTGGTGGAGTTCGCCACGCCGGTGGCGGTCGGCGCGCTGTCGCAACGCTTCGCCGAAGCCGGCGTCTGGATCCGGCCGATGCTGAATCTGATCTACCTGACGCCGCCGTTCGTGGTGACGGATGCGGACCTGGAACAGCTCACCGGCGCGATCCGGACGGTGGTGGTGGGTTAGCCAGACACGACTTTCATTTCGCGGAGCGGGCGCCGAACGCCCCCTCACCCGCTTCGCGGGAGCTCCCCCGCAAGCGGTGGAGCATCTTCGGCCCAGATCCTCCACCGCGTAGCAGGGGAGGTGGCTCGCGCAGCGAGACGGAGGGGGCGTTGCGGCCTATCAGGCCGTCTTCATCGTCATCGGCCGCATCTTCAGGTCGGCCAGCAGGGCGGCGTCGGTGTCCTGGTCGGGGTTCGAGGTGGTCAGCAGCTTGCCGCCGACGAAGATCGAGTTGGCGCCGGCCAGGAAGCAGAGCGCCTGCAGCTCCCGCGACATGTGCTCGCGGCCGGCCGAGAGGCGGACCACGGACTTCGGGCAGACCATGCGGGCGACGGCGATCATCCGGACGAACTCCAGCCCGTCGATCGGGCTGGCGTCGCCCAGCGGCGTGCCGGGAATGGGCATCAGGTCGTTGACGGGCAGGCTGTCCGGATGGGCCGGCAGGCTAGCGAGTTGCTGGAGCAGGCCGGCGCGGTCGCGGCGGGTCTCGCCCATGCCGACGATGCCGCCGCAGCAGGTCGAAAGGCCGGCGTCGCGGACGGCTTCCAGGGTGTCGAGCCGGTCCTGGTAGGTGCGGGTGGTGACGACCTTGTCGTAATACTCCGGCCCGGTGTCGAGGTTGTGGTTGTAGTAGTCGAGGCCGGCGTCCTTCAGCGCCCTGGCCTGCTCCGGCTTCAGCATGCCGAGCGTGGCGCAGGTCTCGAGCCCGAGTTCCTTCACGCCGGAGATCATGGCGGCGAGTTGGGGCAGGTCGCGGTCCTTCAGGTCGCGCCAGGCCGCGCCCATGCAGAAGCGCTGGGCGCCGCCTTCCTTGGCCTGCTTCGCCGCCGCGATGACCGTCTCGGCCTCCATCAGCTTGGAGGCGGGCGTTCCGGTCTTGAAATGGGCCGACTGGCTGCAATAGCCACAGTTCTCCGCGCAGCCGCCGGTCTTCACCGACAGAAGCTGCGACAGCTGCACCTCGGTCGGATCGAACCAGCGCCGGTGCACGTCGGCGGCGCGGAACACCAGCTCGGTGAACGGCAGCTCGAACAGCGCCTCCACCTCTTCCAGCGTCCAGTCGTGGCGCGGCTGGGCGTAATCGATCCCGCTCGCAGGCAGGACAGTCGCGGGCAGGACAGGCGCGTTCATGCCGGCTCCTCAGACATTGCGGACAAAATTCCCCTCGCACCTATACGCCAACGCCGTCCGCGGCAACCGCCGCGCCGCGCCCCGGCGACCCTCGCCGGCTCCAAAAGTTGATATCGCGCATGCCAGGAGCAGCGGCCGGGTGTAGATTGGCGCGGGCGGAGAGTGTGACGATGCCGCATCCCGAAGAGATCGAGCTCAAGTTCCTGTGCGCGCCGGAGGATCTCGGCCGCGTGCTCGCCGCGGCGCCGGAGGGCGACGACGACTGCCGGGAGCTGATCAGCGTCTATTTCGACACCCCGGACCTCGACCTGCAGAAGGCCGGCGCCTCGCTTCGCGTTCGCGAGAGCAAGGGCCAGCGGATGCAGACCGTGAAGCGCGGGGATGGCTTGGCGCGCGAAGAACATGAAACGCCGATCGCCACCGACGCTCCGGATCCGAGCCTGGGGCCGCTGCCGCAGCTCTTGCCGCACGGCGCTCGCGGCGAGCTGAAACCGGCCTTTCATGTGCGTGTGACCCGCCGCCAGCGGCTGGTGCGTTTCGCCGGGGCGGAGATCGAGCTGGCCTTGGACCAGGGCGAGGTGCGCGGCGGCAAGCGCGTGAGCCCGATCAGCGAGGTCGAGCTCGAGCTCAAGTCGGGAGAGCCGGCCGCCCTGTTCCAACTCGCCCGCGAACTCAGCCAAGCCGCCCCGATCTACCTTTCCTTCGCCAGCAAGTCCCAGCGCGGCCAGGCGCTCGTCGCCGACTGTCCGCTGCACGCCCATCGCCGCGCGCGGCCGGAGATCGGTGAGGACGCCACGCTCGCAGAGGTTTTCCAGGCGATCGGCCGCAGCACGCTGACGTCGATCGCCGCCAATTCAGAGCTGCTCCGCGAGCGGCCCGACGCCGAGGCCGTACACCAGCTGCGGGTCGCAGCCCGCACGCTGCGCAGCGCGCTCTCCACCTTCCGCGAGGTGGTGGAGGACCAGGACTACGACCGGATCAAGGACGAGCTGCGCTGGCTGGCCAAGGCCTGCGACGAGGCCCGCAACCTCGACGTCTTCGCCGAGGAGCTGCTGGCGCCGGCCGTCAAGGCCGAGCCGTCTGACCCCGGACTGATCGCGCTGGCGGCGGCCATCCAGGCGGCTCGCGAACACGCCGCCGCCGACGTCGAGCAGGCGGTCGGCTCGGCGCGATTCCGCGACCTGCTGATCGAGGTGACCGGCTGGGTGGAGACCGGAGACTGGCTGTCGCAACCCCCCTCGGGCGAAGCCGCCAAGCCCTTCGCCCAGGCGTCGCTGCAGACCCGCCGCCGCAAGCTTCTCAAAGACGGCCGGGACCTCAAGCGGCAGGACGACGCCGAACGGCACCAGGTGCGCATCGACGCCAAGAAGCTGCGCTATGCGGCCGAGGGCTTCCACGGCCTGTTCGGGCGCAAGGCGACGACCCGCTTCGTCAAGGCGCTCAAGGAGGTGCAGGACGAGCTCGGCGGGCTCAACGACCTGGCCACGGCGGAGACCTTGCTCGGAGGTCTCGGCCTCAGCGCCGAGGCGGCCTTCGCGGGCGGCGAACAGGTTGGGCGCGCCTCGGTCGAAAAGCCGCGCCGCATCGCCCGCGCCGCCAAGGCCCTCGACCGGTTCGCCGAGGTCGATCCCTTCTGGCGCTGAACCGCCGCCGCGCCGCAACCCGGACCCGCGGTGCGTTTCCCTGGACAATGGCGCCGGCCTCGCGCAGCAGAGACGGGACGTTCAAGGCGCGTGATGGAAGGTTGACCGGCTCATGAAGGTGATGCGGATCGGGCGCCCAGCCAGCTTGGACACGCTTCGTCTCGATGAGGCTGACGCGCCCGCGCCAGGGCGGGGCGAGATCAGGGTGCGCGTCCGCGCCGCCTCGCTGAATTTCCGGGATGGCCTGGTGGCGACCGGCGTCTTCCCATCTGCGGACGGCCTCATCCCCCTGTCGGACGGGGCCGGCGAGGTGGTCGAGGTCGGCGACGGCGTGACGGACTTCGCGCCCGGCGACGCGATCGTCAGCACCTTTCACCCCGCGTGGCTGGACGGTCATATGGAGCGCTCCCAGCTGGTCAGCAGCCCCGGCGGCCCGGCCGACGGTTTCGCCTGCGAGTACGCCACGCGCCCGGCGACCCACTTCACCCGGGCGCCGAAAGGCCTGACCCATGCTGAAAGCGCGACGCTGACCTGCGCCGGAGTCACCGCATGGCGCGCGGTGGTGACCAACGGCGCGGTGAAGCCGGGCGACCGGGTGCTGGTTCAGGGCGCCGGCGGCGTCTCGCTCTTTGCCTTGCAGTTCGCCAAGGCCGCAGGCGCGACCGTCATCGCCACCTCCTCCAGCGACGAGAAGCTCGAACGCCTCAAGGCGCTCGGCGCCGACCACGTGATCAACCATCGCGAGGTGGAGGCCTGGGGCGAGACGGTGCTGGCGCTGACGGACGGCCTTGGCGTCGACCATGTCGTCGAGGTCGGCGGCCCGAACACGCTGCGGCAGTCGCTGATCGCCGCCAGGACCGGTGGGCATGTGGCGATCATCGGTGCGGTGGCCGGCTTCGATATCGACACCATTCCCTTCGCCATCGTCCAGGCGAAGCGGTTGCGCCTGCAAGGCGTGACCGTCGGCAGCCGCCGGGACCAGATCGACATGGTCCGCGCCATCGAGGCGAACGGCTTGAAGCCCGTGATCGACCGGACCTTCCCCCTCGAGGAGCTGGCCGAGGCGTTCCGCTTTCTTCAGGCGGGACAGCGCTTCGGCAAGCTCTGCATCGACATCTGATCAGGCCCGGTCGCCGGCTCCGGTGACGCTGTTTGCGTTCACCATGAAATTATGTTGCCAGTCCGTAACTTTTAACCCCTTCTTAACTCAGCGCGGCCGTACGCGGCGGCGTTAAAAGAGCCAGAGCTCCACGCGATGGAGCCGGAGGAAACGCAAGAGCCACGGGAGGGCCGCATGAAAATGGCCTTGATGATCGCGTTTGGCCTGGCGCTCGCTACGGCGAACGCCCAAGCCGCGCCGAGCCACGCCAGATGGATGGGGGAGGCGAGTTGCGCCGCCTGGCCCATGCAGGAATCCTACGACGACTTCGACAAGGCGCTTCTGCTCAACTGGGTGCTGGGCTGGCTGTCGCGCAGCGGCAAGGATGGCGCCGATATTCTTTCCAAGGTCGATCAGCCGACCGTAAGCCGTTGGGTGGACCGCTATTGCGCCGACCATCCGACCGACACCCTGATTTCGGCGGCGGCCATGATCGAGAGCCAGCTGGCCGACCGGGCCAGGTACAGCAGCCTCTGATTTCGTGCGCCGGATCTGAAGTTCGCCGGAGCCCGCCGCCGGCGCATGCGAACTTCGGACTCGGGGATGCTCACGGTTCCGGGCTTCCCAATCGGGCGGGCGTTTCTGCGCCCGCCCATCTTTGCTGTGTATTTTCAATATCGTAGAGCATGACGGACGCCGCAACCGGCGTCCACTTGCGGCCGTCGTGCGCTGGCCGGCGAAGAATCACATAAAGACTTCCTTATATGATCCTTGCTGCTATGGGCGGCGGCCGGTATAGAGCCGCGATGAGCCCCGGAGCCTTTCCGACCAGCGGAAAGCTCTGAGTCAGAAATCCAGAGCGCATCGCGCGGCGAAGCCGGCCTTCGCCTGACGCGCTCTGCGCCCGCGCAAGGACAAGACATGACCGACTATGTCGTGAAGGACATCGCCCTGGCCGACTGGGGCCGCAAAGAGCTCGAGATCGCCGAGACCGAGATGCCCGGCCTGATGGCGGTGCGCGAGGAGTTCGGCAAGGAGCAGCCGCTGAAGGGCGCCCGGATCGCCGGCTCGCTGCACATGACCATCCAGACCGGCGTGCTGATCGAGACGCTGCAGGCGCTGGGCGCCGACGTCCGCTGGGCGTCGTGCAACATCTTCTCCACCCAGGACCATGCCGCTGCGGCGATCGCCGCCAAGGGCACGCCGGTCTTCGCGATCAAGGGCGAGAACCTGATCGAGTACTGGGAGTACGCCCACAAGATTTTCGAATGGTCCGACGGCGGCTATCCGAACCTGATCCTCGACGACGGCGGCGACGCCACCCTGCTCTGCGTCCTGGGTCCCAAGGCCGAGAAGGACCCCTCGGTGCTCGCCCATCCGGGCAATGAGGAGGAAGAGGCGCTCTTCACCGTGATGAAGCGCTACCTGAAGGAAAAGCCGGGCTTCTATTCGGCGATCCGCGACGCCATCAAGGGCGTCTCGGAAGAGACGACGACGGGCGTTCACCGCCTCTATCAGATGCACGAGCGCGGCGAGCTGCCGTTCCCGGCGATCAACGTCAACGACAGCGTCACCAAGTCGAAGTTCGACAACCTCTATGGCTGCCGCGAGAGCCTGGTGGACGGCATCCGCCGGGCGACCGACGTCATGCTGGCCGGCAAGGTGGCGGTGGTCTGCGGCTATGGCGACGTCGGCAAGGGCTCGGCGGCCTCGCTGCGCAGCGGCGGCGCGCGCGTCGTGGTCACCGAGATCGACCCGATCTGCGCCCTTCAGGCGGCGATGGAAGGCTATGAGGTCAACACCCTCGACGACGCCTGCGGCAAGGCCGACATCTTCGTCACCGCGACCGGCAACAAGGACGTCATCACCGTCGATCACATGCGGCGGATGAAGAACAACGCCATCGTCTGCAACATCGGCCACTTCGATTCCGAAATACAGATCGCGGGCCTCAAAAACTACAAGTGGGACAAGATCAAGGATCAGGTCCACCACGTGGAGTTCCCGGACGGCAAGAAGATCATCATCCTGTCGGAAGGCCGCCTGGTGAACCTGGGCAACGCCACGGGCCACCCGAGCTTCGTGATGAGCGCCTCCTTCACCAACCAGACCCTGGCGCAGATCGAGCTGTGGAAGCACAACACGAAGTACGAGACGAAAGTCTATACCCTGCCGAAGCACCTCGACGAAAAGGTCGCGATGCTGCACCTCTCGAAGCTCGGGGCGAAGCTGACCGTGATGTCGGATGAGCAATCGAGCTACATCGGCGTCCCGCAGCAGGGCCCATTCAAGCCCGACCACTACCGGTACTAGAGCGTAGGTTGTAAGGCATGGCGCCATGCCCGTGGCGCTCATCCTGTCTTCCTTCGTTGCGGCCTCCCGGATTGGCGGAGGCGCCCAACAGTATGTGCTGGCGGCGCACAGGATCGATCCGGTCCTGGCGCCGACAGTGCTCTTCGGTCGGAATCCCGCCACAGGCGCCGCCGGTGACGTCACCGAGCCGGACGTCCTGCGCCGCATGCTCGCCGACATCGAGGCCGACGCCATCTTCGGCGAGGTCGACCTGGTGATCGCCGGCTATTTCGCCATCCCCGAACAGGTCGAGATCGCCGCCAGCCTGCTGGAGCGGATCCGCGCCGCCGCGCCCAAGCCGCCGATCGTGCTGGTCGATCCGATCATGGGCGACGATCCCAAGGGCCTCTATGTCCACCCGGAGGTGGCCGAGGCGGTCGCCACGCGTCTCGTCCCGCTCGCCGACTGGATCACGCCCAACCTGTGGGAGCTCGGCCGCCTGGCCGGCGCGCCGATTCTTGACGTGGCGGGCGCCATCGCCGCCTGCCGCACGCTTGGGCGCCGCGCCCTGGTGACCTCGCTGTCAGGCGCCGAGGGCGAGATCGGCCTGCTCTACTGCGACGCCGACGAGGCCGTGCTCTTCACCCACCAGCGCCTCGCCCATGCGCCGAACGGAACCGGCGACCTTGTGACCGCCAGCTTCGGCGCGGGCCTGATCGAGGGCCTGGCGCCGCGGGCCGCGGCCGAGCGTGCAGCCCGCGTCGCCGCCGAAACGGTTCAGGTGGCTCTGGAGTGGGGGGTCGTCGACCTGCCGATCGTGGCCCTGGCCGAGCAGCTGGTGAACCCGACCGCGAACGTGCGCATCAAGGAGCTGTAGACCAGGCTCCGGCCGCGTCCGCGGGCGCGAGTCGCTTGGAGGGGTTGCCGAGCCGCCTCATCCACGGCATCCCGCCGCGATGATCCGCACCGCCGCAAACCTGCGCATCGAAGGCCGCGTCCAGGGCGTGGGCTATCGCTGGTGGACCGTCGAGACGGCGCAAAGGCTCGGCCTCAGCGGCTGGGCGCGCAATCGCGCCGACGGCTCGGTGGAGATCCTGGCGATCGGGGCGGCCCAGGCCCTGTCCGACCTGGAGCGGGCCTGCGCCTCCGGGCCGCCGGCGTCGCGCGTCACCGCCGTTCGGCGCACGCCCGCCGAGGACGACGGCAGCGACGGCTTTCGCCAGCGCGAGACGGTCTGAGCGCGCATTCCCGGCGGCGTCGGCCGGCTTCCACTTCGGCGGCGAATGGTCTAGGCGTCCGACATGGTCGAGATCGCCGGTTTCGCGGCTCCGCGCTTCGCCGCCGTCAAGGATGTGTTCGCCGACAACTTCGAGCAGGGGCTCGAGCTCGGCGCCCGTTTCACCCTGGTTCAGGCGGGAGAGGTCGTGGTCGACCTGTGGGCCGGGCACGCGGACCGCGCGCGGACCAGGCCGTTCGACGAGCGCACGCTGACTCCGGTCTTCTCCACCACCAAGGCGCTCGCCGCCGTGCTGGTCGCCCGGTCTGTCGAGGCCGGCCGACTGAGCTACGACCAGCCGGTCGCCGAGATCTGGCCGGAATTCGGCCAGGCCGGGAAGGCGGCGATCACCGTCGAACAGGCGCTGTCGCACCAGGCGGGCCTGAGCGGCTTTCCCGACAAGATGGACCCGGCGCTCTGGTTCGACTGGGACGCCATCTGCGCCCAGCTGGCGGCCATGGCGCCGCTCTGGCCGCCGGGCACGGCCAGCGGCTACCACCCGATCACCTTCGGCTACATCGCCGGCGAGATCTTCCGCCGGGTGGAAGGCCGCACCATGGGGACGGCGCTGCGCGAGGACCTGGCCCAACCGTTCGGCCTGGACCTCTGGATCGGCCTGCCCGACAGCGAGTTCGGCCGGGTCGCCGACCTGCAGCGGCCCAGCGCCCTGCCCGATTTCGGCGAGCACAACCCGCCCACCCGCGCGGCCTTCATGACCTCCTGGTCTTCGCCAGCCGGCCGGAACCAGGACGAATGGCGACGGATGGAGCTGCCGTCCGCCAACGGCCACGCGACCGCCGAGTCCCTGGCCAGGCTGATGGGCGCTCTGGCGAACGATGGCTGGCTCGACGGCGCGGAGATCCTTTCGCCCGCCCTGATCGGCGAGATGGCGCGCGAGCGGATCCGCGGCCAGGACCTCGTCCTGCCCTTCGTCATGAGCTGGGGCGCCGGGGTCATGCGCAACGAGACCGAGAAGCCCTGGGGCCCGGCCCTGCAGAGCTTCGGCCACTCCGGCTGGGGCGGCTCCTGCGCCGTCGCCGACCCGGAGACCAGGATCGGCTGCGCCTATGTGATGAACAAGCAGGACACCCAGCTGATGGGCGACCTGCGGCCGAAGCGGCTGATCGAGGCGGTCTACGCGGCGCTCTGAGTCGCGACCGTGGTCTGGACCAGCCGGCTCTTGCGCCAGGCGCCCAGCGCGAACACCGCCACCCCGGCCCAGATCAGCGCGAACGAGGCGCCGCGCAGGGGGCTGAAGGCCTCGCCCTGCAGGACGCCGAGAAAGAAGGTCATGGTCGGCGCGATGAACTGCAGGAAGCCCATGGCCGAGAGCGGAATGCGCCGCGCGGCCCAGGCGAACAGCACCAGCGGGATCACGGTCAGCAGGCCGCAGGAGACCAACAGGGCGGTCAGCGGCAGGCCCTGGCCGAAATGGCCTTGGCCGTGCGCCTGCAGCCAGAGGACGAAGACCGCGCTCGGAACCGCCAGCAGCACGCATTCGACCAGCATCCCGGCCTGGGCCTCGGCGTTCACCCGCTTCTTGACGATTCCGTAGCCGCCGAAGGTGACGGCCAGCACCAGGGAGACCAGCGGCAGATGGCCAAGGGCGACGGTCTGCAGCACGACGCCGGCGGCGGCGAGGCCGATCGCGACCAGTCCCTGCCGGTCCAGCCGTTCGCCGAAGATCAGGGCGCCTGCAGCCATGTTGATCAGCGGCAGGATGTAGTAGCCGAGGCTGGTTTCGAGCACCCGGCCAGAGTTCACCGCCCAGATGAAGGTGATCCAGTTGAGCGCGATCAGCACGGCGGCGAGCGCCAGCCAGGCCAGCGTCCGCCCATCGCGGAAGACGGCGATCGCCGCGCGACCCTGGCGCGCCAGCAGGACGAAGACCAGGGCGGCGGGCGCGCCCCAGACGGTGCGGTGCGCGAGGATTTCCCACGGACTGCCGCCCAGGCGTCCGATGAGCTGGAAGACCAGGGGAAGCAGCCCCCAGATCGAGTAACAGCCAACCCCCGCCGCCGTCGCCAGCCGGGATTCGCCCGGCGCCGACGACGAGGTCATGGCGCTAGGCGAGGGCCTTGTGGCGGATCAGGCCGCGTTCGTGGAGCAGCTGGGCGATCTGCACGGCGTTGAGCGCCGCGCCCTTGCGCAGGTTATCGGCGACCACCCACATCGACAGGCCGTTCTCGACCGTCGGATCCTTGCGGATGCGGCTGACGAAGACCGGGAACTCGCCCTGGGCTTCCTTCGGCGTCATGTAGCCGGTGGGCTCGTGCTTATCGATGACGATCAGGCCCGGCGATTCGCGCAGGAGGTCGCGCGCCTCGTCCTCGTCGATCGGATCGTGGAACTCGATGTTCACCGCTTCCGAGTGGCCGACCATGACCGGCACGCGCACGCAGGTGACCGTGAGCTTGATCTCGGGATCGATCATCTTGTGCGTCTCCTGCCACATCTTGGCTTCCTCGTCGGTGTAGCCGTCGTCGCGGAAGGCTCCGATGAAGGGGATGACGTTGAAGGCGATCTGCTTGGGGAACTTCTTGGGCGGCGTCGCCCCCAGCACGAAGACGTTCTTCGTCTGGTCGAACAGCTCGTCCATGCCTTCCTTGCCGGCGCCGGAGACCGATTGATAGGTCGCCACGACGACGCGCTTGATGCGCGCGAGGTCGTGCAGCGGCTTCAGCGCCACCACCAGCTGGGCGGTCGAGCAGTTCGGGTTGGCGATGATGTTCTTGCGGTTCGCCCACTCGACATCGTCCGGGTTCACTTCCGGCACGACCAGCGGCACGTCCGGGTCCATCCGCCAGGCCGAGGAATTGTCGATGACGATCGGGCCGGCGGCGCCGATCTTCGGCGACCATTCCTTCGAAAAGGCGCCCGAGACGCTCATCAACACGATGTCGACGGTGGAGAAGTCGAACTGTTCGACGTCCTCGCACTTGATAATCGCGTCGCCGAAAGAGACCTGGACGCCGATGGATTTGCGCGAGGCGATCGCATGAATCTTGTCCACGGGGAAATTGACTTCCTCGAGGATGTTCAGCATCTCGCGGCCCACATTGCCCGTGGCGCCGACGACGGCCACCCGGTAACCCATCGCAAAATCTCCGCAATCTCTTTGGGGGAGCGCTCCGTTACGCGTTTCAGCTCCCTGACGCAAGAACCGGGAGATGGCGAGGCTCCGGCTGGACCGCAAGGCCACGCCTCTCAGTCGGCGGTCTTCTGGAAATAGACCTGGACGTTGGGCAGGCCGCGAACCATCCGCAGCTTGTCGGCATAGATGGTCGTGAAGGCGTCGAGCGCGATTTTCGGCCGGCCGAGCGTGCGGTTGCCGCCCCAGCGCGGGTCGTCCCACAGATAGTCGTCGCAGATCATCAGCCCGCCCACCTTCACCAGGTCGAAGCCGGTGACGAGGTCGCGCAGCACGGTGGCAGGTCGGCCTTCACCTTGCGGCGAATCAGCTCGCGCAGGGCGTTCTGCGACCAGTCGCGCAGGGTCTCGACCTGGGCGGCGTTCGGCAGCTCGGCGATATTGGCCTGGAACTTCTGGAACAGGGCCTCGCCGTCCTCGCCGGTCCAGACGTCGATGCAGTAGAGGCGGCTCTCCGGCGCGCGCAAGAGCTCGGTCATCAGCCAGCAGGCCGACGAGCCTTCATAGCTGCCGACCTCGACGACCGTCCTCGGCTGCTGTGGATCCCACTTGGCGCGCTCGAACAGCAGGTGCCGCCAGGCCGCGACATAGGGCGCATGGTAGTTGGTGTACTCAGCCATGGCCCGCCATCTACCACGGGCCGGCGCGTCAGGCCTCGTCGGCCTTTGGGCTGCTGTAGAGCGCGCTGACCTTGTTGAGCCCGGCCAGCACCGCCTGGGCGCCTTCCGGCGGCAGCTCGGTGCTGATCAGCAGCTTCCAGGCGCGCAGGTGCACGCCGACGGCTTCGCGGTCGTAGCGCTGATGGGTCTGCAGATGGTCCAGCAGGTCGCACAGGCTGTGCAGCGCCACGTCGACGCTTCCTGCGCCGCAGACGTCGCCCAGGCCGATGCCGCGCACGGCGGTTTGGTAGAGGGCGCCGACGCCGGCTTCGTCATAGGTCGAGCCCAGGCCGGCGAAGACCTTCTCGGCGGCGGCCAGCAATTCGTCGAGCTCGCCGATGCACTGCGGCTTCAGCACGGCGAGGTTGGCCTGGGCGGCGGTGATCGCCTCCGAGACGGGAAGTCCGCCGGGGACCTTGAGCAATTGCGCAAGGCGCTGTTTGGGGACGGTGAAGCGGGCGGTCGTCATCAATTCCCGTCCTGTTCGTGTGCGCCTTCGATCTCGGCGACGTCGATGTCGACGCCCGCCTCGATGTCGGCTTCCTTGGCCCCGGCGCCGCCGGGACCCTGAGGCAGCGGCGTGGCGCTGAAGTCCTCGCGCCGGCGGCCCTTCTGGCCCTTCGGCGGGCCGACGTTGCGAAAGCGCCGGTCCGGCCCGACGTAGGTGTCCGAGAACAGGAACTTCCGCCCCTCCTTCGAGGACCAGATGATCCGCTCCAGCACGGTGATCGGCGGAAAGGGCTTCTTGATGATGATGTTCGCCCCGCAGTCACGGGCCCGCGAGATCTGGCTGCGCGGGGTGTGCGAGGTGGTCATCAGGACGGGCGTGTAGCAGTTCGGCTCGCCGGCCTCGCGCCGCATCCACTCGACGAAGTCATAGCCCTCGCCCGTCGGCGCCATGCTGTCGATGATGGCGAGGTCGATCTGGTTGCCCTCGACGGCGGCCCGGGCGGATTCCCCGTCGGCGCAGCGGTGCAGGCTCTTCGCGCCCAGGCCGGTGACGATCTGCACGAGGATCGACATGCCGAGCGGCGTGGCGTCGAGCAGCAGGACCGACGCGTCCTTCAGATTGAAACGAGCGCGGGAGGCTGGATCCAGGCCCATAGCTAGCCGACCCGCCTGGCGCAGGGTCGACAGCTCACGCTCGTGTTCGCTTCGCGCGACACCTGACTTCCCAGCGCCTCCGTATAACCGCACCATCCAGCCAGACCGCGGTTAACAGCGCATTGCCGCTTAGCGTGTTCATCGGACTTGGTGCGACCGTAGGCCGCAGCGTTAGAGCTCCGCGATGACCGCTTCGCCCATCTGCGTGGTGGTCAGCTTTCCGCCGATGTCCGGGGTGCGGGCGCCGTTCTCCAGGGCGCGGACGACGGCGGCGTAGAGCCGGTCGGCCAGGTCCACGCGGCCGAGCGACCAGCGCAGCGCCATTTCGAAGGAGAGAATGGCGGCCAGAGGATTGGCGACGCCCTTGCCGGTGATGTCGGGGGCCGAGCCGTGGATCGGCTCGTAGAGGCCGGGCGCGCCGGGCGCGCCGAGCGCCGCGGAGGGCAGGAGCCCGAGGCCGCCGGTCAGCTGCGAGGCTTCGTCCGAAAGGATGTCGCCGAACAGGTTGTCGGTGACGATGACGTCGAACTGCCGGGGGCTGCGGACCAGCTGCATGGCGGCGTTGTCGGCCAGCATGTGCTCCAGCTCGACGTCGGCGAACTCCCGCTTATGCAGGTCGGTCACGACCTCGCGCCACAGCAGGCCGCTGTCCATCACGTTGGACTTTTCGCAGCTGGTCACCTTGTTGCGCCGGCCGCGGGCGAGCTCGAAAGCGATGCGGGCGACGCGCTCGATTTCCGCGGTGGTGTAGACCTGGGTGTCGACGGCGCGCTTGCCGCCCTCGGGCAGCTCCTCGATGAACCGCGGGCTGCCGAAGTAGATGCCGCCGGTCAGCTCGCGCACGATCATCAGGTCGAGGCCCTCGACCAGATGGCGCTTCAGGCTCGAGGCGTCGGCCAGGGGCGCGAAGCAGAGCGCGGGCCGAAGATTGGCGAAGACGTTCATCCCGGCGCGCAGGGCCAGCAGTCCGGCCTCCGGGCGCTTGTCGCGCGCCACGCCGGCCCACTTCGGACCGCCGACCGCGCCCATCAGCACCGCCTTGGCCGCCTTGGCCGCGGCCAGGGTCTCGTCGGTCAGCGGGGCGCCGAACTGATCATAGCTGCAGCCGCCGAACGGACGTTCGTCGATCACCAGGTCCGGCGCGAGCTTGGCCGCCACCTTGCGCACCTCGGCGATCACTTCCGGGCCGATGCCGTCGCCAGGCAGGAGAAGCAGGTCGGTCATGGGAAGGCCCCGGGGTCGATTGGAATGCGCGGTCGTCCTAGGCGAAGGCGAAGGCGCTGCAAACCCCAGAAGTATCCGCTCCTCCCCTGCGAAGCGGGGGAGGAGCTAGATCGCCCGCCCGTCTGTGACGTCATGGCTCCAGATCTGGCGGTCGTGGAAGCCGTGCTCCACGCGCACCTTCTGCCAGGCGATCATGTGCGGCGCCTGGAAGTGGGCGTCGAGCGCCGCCTGGTCGCGCCAGTGCTCGAAGACGCGGATCAGGCCGGGATCTTCGACGTCGCGGGCGTAGGAATAGGTCAGGCAGCCGTCTTCCTTGCGGGTCTCGGCGACCACCGTCTGCAGGTGCGGCTTCAGGCCAGCGAAGTTCTCCGGCGGAATGCGGAAGGTCCCGGCGACAATGACGCTCACGCGCCCTCGAGCCAGGGCTGGGCGAGCGCGCGTTTCATCTCGTAGGTGTCGATTGATTTGGCCTTCTGGAGGGTCTCGCCGATGGCGTCGAGGCCCTTCAGCATCTTCTCCTTGCGCACCGGATCGATCTCGAAGCGGAAGGTCTTGCCGGAGGGCGCGGTGACCGTCTGGGTCTCCAGGTCCACGCTCATCACGTGGTTGCCGCCCTTGGCCTCCGCCATCAGCGCCTCGACCTCGTCGGCCTTCAGCACCACCGGCAGCAGGCCGTTCTGGAAGCAGTTGTTGTAGAAGATGTCGGCGAAGCTGGTGGCGATCACCGAGCGGACGCCGAAGTCCATCAGCGCCCAAGGCGCATGTTCCCGCGACGAGCCGCAGCCGAAGTTGTCGCCGGTGATCAGGACGCCGGCGCCCTGGTACTCCGGCCGGTTCAGCACGAAGTCGGGCTTCTCGCGGCCCTGCTCGTCGAAGCGCAGGTCGTAGAACAGCCCCTTGCTCAGCCCCTCGCGCTCCACGGTCTTGAGGAACTGCTTGGGAATGATCTGGTCGGTGTCGATGTTGGCCAGCGGCAGCGGCGCGGCCTTGGCGTCGATATGGGTGAAGGGCTGCATCAGAGGAAATCCCGGACGTCGGCGATGTGGCCGGCGATGGCGGCGGCGGCGGCCATCGCCGGGCTCATCAGGTGGGTTCGCCCGCCGCGGCCCTGACGGCCTTCGAAGTTGCGGTTGGAGGTCGAGGCGCTGCGCTCGCCGGGCTTCAGCCGGTCGGGGTTCATGCCCAGGCACATGGAGCAGCCCGGCTCGCGCCATTCGAAGCCCGCGGCGGTGAAGATCGCGTCCAGGCCTTCTTCCTCGGCCTGGATCTTCACCAGGCCCGAGCCCGGAACGACCATGGCGCGGACGTGGGGGGCGACCTTGCGGCCCGCCTCGGTGGCCTTGGCGACGATGGCTGCGGCCGCGCGCAGATCCTCGATGCGGCTGTTGGTGCACGAGCCGATGAAGACCACGTCGACCTTGGCCTCGGTGATCGGCTGGCCGGCCGCGAGGCCCATGTACTCGAGCGCCCGTTCGGCGGAGGCGCGCTTGTCGGGCGTGGCGAACGCGGCGGGGTCCGGCGTCCGGTCGGTGACGGCGATCACGTCCTCGGGGCTGGTGCCCCAGGTGACCAGCGGCGCGATCGTCGCGGCGTCGATCGTCACCTCGCGGTCGAAGACGGCGTCCGGATCGGAGAAGAAGCTCTTCCAGTAGGCCAGCGCCATTTCCCAGGCGCCGCCCTTCGGCGTCGCGGGGCGGCCCTGAAGGTACTCGAAGGTCTTCTCGTCCGGCGCCACCAGGCCCGCGCGGGCGCCTGCCTCGATGGTCAGGTTGCAGAGCGTCATGCGCCCTTCCATCGACAGGCCGCGGATGGCGGAGCCGGTGTACTCGATCACCGAGCCCGTGCCGCCGGCGGTGCCGATCTCGCGGATGATGGCCAGAGCGATGTCCTTGGCGCCGACGCCGGGCGCAAGCTCGCCCTCGACGGTGACGCGCAGGTTCTTCGCCTTCTTGGCGCGCAGCGTCTGGGTGGCCAGGACGTGCTCGACCTCGGAGGTGCCGATGCCGTGCGCCAGCGCCCCGAAGGCGCCGTGCGTCGAGGTGTGGCTGTCGCCGCAGACGATGGTCATGCCCGGCTGGGTGCGGCCCTGCTCGGGCCCGACCACATGGACGATGCCGTTGCGCACGTCGCCCATCGGAAAGAACTCGATGCCGTTCTCCTTGACGTTGCGCTCCAGCGTCTGCAGCTGGAGGCGCGCCTCCTCGTCGGCGACCTTGTCGACGCCGAGCGCCTGGCCCTCGGTCGGCACGTTGTGGTCGGCCACCGCGAGCGTGCGGTCGGGCCGGCGCACCGGGCGGTGGGCGACGCGAAGGCCGGCGAAGGCCTGCGGCGTGGTCACCTCGTGGATCAGGTGCAGGTCGATGTAGAGGATCGCTTCGCCGTCCTGTTGGTCGACGACGTGGGCGTCCCAGATCTTGTCATAGAGGGTCTTGCCGGACATGGGCTGCATCTAGGTGTTCGGCCCCGCCCTCGTCTAGTGCCGCGGCGCGACGTCCCGAAATTTCATGGTCGATTTCATGGCCTTGCGTCGCCTTCGAAGAGGCGCTTCAACGGCGCCATGAGCGAAATCAACGTTGTCACCGGCGGCTGCCTCTGCGGGCAGGCGCGCTTCATCGCCGTCGGCGAGCCCGTCAATGTGCGGATCTGCCATTGCGGCCTCTGCCGCAAGGCCAGCGGCGGACTGATGTACGGCCGAGCCATTTTCCGCGCCGAGGCCCTGGAGCGCACGGGCGAGACGAGCAGCCACCCGTCGTCGCAACGCCTGCTTCGCCACTTCTGCCCGCAGTGCGGAACCATGGTCTACACCGAGCCGCTCGACCGTCCCGGCTACTGGGCGGTGGGCCTGGCCACCCTCGACGCACCGGATGTTCTTCCCCCGGAGATGCACATCTGGGTGTCGTCCAAGCCCGCCTGGCTCAAGCTGGACGACGGCCTGCCGCAGCATCCGGAAGGCTGTCCCTGGTGAAGCCGTTCTGATGAGGCTCGCGGCTCAGGCCGGCAGAGGCGCCTCGGCCAGCGCGCCCATCCGCCGCAGCGTCGCTCGCAGCGCCGTCACCAGCTCGGTGCGCGGCTCGGCCCCGAGCCTGGCGACCAGGCGGCCGTTGTCGAGCAGCACCGGGGCCTGCCAGAGGTAGCGGATCTCCAGAATCTCGCGGAAGGTCTCGTTGAAGGGGGCGAGCGCCTGGAACAGCAGCCAGGGCAGGCGCCCTAGCTTCAGGTCGCGGCCGCTCGCCGCCTGCAGCGCCTCGAATAGCGCCAGGCCGGTGACCTCATGGCCCTGCAGGTGGAAGCTCTCGAAGCCGCCCAGGCCGCCGTGCTCGACCAGCTGGACCATGGTCTCGGCGACGTCAGGGAGGTAGGCCCAGGCGTGCGTCAGCCCGGGTGGGCCCGGATAGCTGACCCTAGAGATCGGGCGGCCGGCCTGCAGCAGCCCCTGCGACGACAGCCAGCCGTTGCCCGTCGCGCCGAAATAGTCCCCGGCGCGGACGATGAGCACCGAGGCGCCGGCGTCGACCGAGCGGGCCAGCGCGTCTTCCATAGCGACGCGGATCGCGCCCTTGCGCGTCCCCGGCGTCTGGGGCGCGTCTTCCCGCAGGCGGGGGAAGGCGTCGGGCCCGTAGTTGTAGACCGTGCCGGGAAAGAGGATGCGCGCCCTGCGCGTCGTCGCCGCGGCGATGGTGCTGTTCAGCATCGGCAGGGCGAGGTTGGCCCAGTTGCGGTAGCCGGGCGGATTGGCGCCGTGGAAGATCAGGCTGGCGCCCTCCGCCGCGCGGACGACATCGCCCTCGTTCATCGCATCGCCCGTCACCCATTCGACGGCCGGACGACCGGCGCGCACCGCGGCCGCCCGCGGGTCGCGGTGCAGGGCGCGAACGCCCCAGCCTGAGGCCGCCAGCCGGTCGGCGACAGCGCCGCCGATTCCGCCGGTCGCGCCGATCACCAGCGCCACGGGTTTGTCCGTCTCGGTCATGGTCGGCCCTCCGTTCTGATGACGAAGAAATGCGCGCCGGCAGGCCTGAACGGAATTGCGGTTCTTTGTGGCTCAGTTATGCAAATATGCATGGCCGAGTGGGACCTCTTCCAGAGCCTTGAAGCGGTGCTGCAGACCGGCAGCCTGTCCGCCGCCGCCCGACTGCGCGGGCTGACCCAGCCGACGCTGGGCCGGCACATCGAGGCGCTGGAGCGGCGGCTGGGCGCGCCCCTGTTCGTCCGTTCGCCGCGCGGCCTGCAGCCGACGGAGCTGGCGCTCGATCTGCGGCCGCATCTGCAGGAGATGGCCGCCTCCGCGGCCGCCGCCCTACGCGAGGGTCGTCATGGCGCAGCCGCACTGGAAGGCGCGGTGCGCCTCACCGCCAGCGAGGTGATCGGCGCCGAGGTCTTGCCGACCGTGCTGGCCGCCTTCCGGTCGCAACACCCCCGGATCGCTGTCGAACTGGTGCTGTCGAACGAGACCCAGGACCTGCTGCGCCGCGAGGCCGACATCGCCGTGCGGATGGCGCCGCCGACGCAAGGCGCCCTGGTCGCCCGTAAGATCGGGGAAATTCCGCTGGCGCTCTACGCCACCCGCGAGCATCTGGCGGCGAACGGCCGCCCTGATAGCCTCGCCGATCTCGCCGGCCGCACCCTGATCGGCGTCGACAGCCTGCGGCGGATGACCCAGATCGCTGGTCTCGACCTGCCGGTGACGCGGGAGATGTTCGCCTTCCGCTCCGACAGCGACCTGGCGCAGCTCGCCGCCATCCGCGCGGGCTTCGGCATCGGCGTCTGCCAGGCGCCGCTCGGCCGGCGCTACGGCCTGGAGCGCGTGCTGCCGGAGCACACGGTCTACCGGCTGGGCGTCTGGATCGTCATGCACGAGGACCTGAAGGCCAGCCGCCGCATGCGGGCGATGTTCGACCACCTGGTCGAGTCGCTCTCGGCCTATGTCGCCGACGCCGCTTGAGGCTGGCTATTTCGGCTCGCGGAAGCGGATCAGGCCTTCCTGGGCGGTGGACGCCACCAGCGTCCCGTCGTGCCGGAAGATCGTCCCGCGGTTCATGCCGCGCGCGCCCGACGCCGAGGGGCTGTCCATCACATAAAGATGCCACTGGGTGAAGTCGGTGGGCCGGTGGAACCACATGGCGTGGTCGAGGCTGGCGCCCTGCATCTGCGGCGAATTCCACACCGAGCCGTGCGGCCGAAGTGAGGTCGAGAGCAGCCCCATGTCCGAAGCGTAGGCCATCGCCGCCTGGTGCCAGAGCTGCCCGTCCGGCAGCGGATGGGCGATGCGGAACCAGGCGCGCTGGAGCGGATCCAGGGGCGTTCCGTCCGGATTGGGCTCGGTGGTGTCGATGAATCGGATGTCGATGGGCTTGAGGTAGCTCGGCCGCTGCTCCTCCTCCGAGAGGTGGGGCCCGACGCGGCCGAGCGCCTCGGCGAGGTCCGGCAGACCCTCCGGCCCCACCGTCTGGGGCATCTGCGCCTGGTGCTCGAAGCCGGTCTCCGGCGTCTGGAAGGAGGCGGCGAGGTTGAAGATCTGGCGGCCGTGCTGCACGGCGATGACCCGCCGGGTGGTGAAGCTCTGGCCGTCGCGCGAGCGGTCCACCTCGAAGATGATCGGAATCTGCGGGTCGCCCGGGCGGATGAAGTAGCAGTGCAGCGAGTGGCAGACCCGGCCTTCGACCGTCGCATAGGCCGCCTGCAGCGCCTGGGCGATCACCTGGCCGCCGTAGATCCGGCCGGCCTCGGGCGCAGGGCTGAACCCGCGGAAGAGGTTCACTTCCAGCTGCTCGAGAGTCAGGGTCTCGCGAAGGTCGATCTCCGACATGGCGCAAGGCTTACGCGCCGTCCCGAGACCGGGCAAGGCTTGACGCGGGGACGCCAGGAAGGGCCAAGGAGGCGTCATGTCTTTCGACGTCAGCGTCCTCACCATGTTTCCCGAGGCCTTTCCGGGCCCGCTCGGCGTCTCGCTGATCGGCACGGCCTGGCGCGAGGCCGGCCTCTGGACTCTCGAAACGGTGGACATTCGAGCCTTTTCCAAGGATAAGCGCGGCTTCCTGGACGACACCCCGGCGGGTGGCGGCCCGGGGCAGGTCATGCGGGCGGACGTCATCGCCTCTGCGCTCGACAGCGTGGAGCGCCGGGGGCGGCCGCTTTTGTACATGAGCGCCCGGGGTCGACCGCTCACCCAGGAACGGGCGCAGGCGTGGTCAAAGGCCCCAGGCCTGATCGTGCTCTGCGGCCGGTTCGAAGGGGTGGACCAGCGGGTGCTCGACGCCCGCGGGTTCGAGGAGATCGCCGTCGGCGATGCGGTCCTGGCCGGTGGCGAGGCCGCAGCCCTGGTGACGATCGAAGCGTGCGTAAGGCTGGCGCCCGGCGTTCTCGGGTCAGCTGAGAGTTTGAGTGAAGAAAGCTTCGAGGACGGGCTCCTCGAGCATCCGCAGTACACCAGGCCGCGGACGTTCGAAGGGCTCGACATCCCCGAGGTGCTGCTGAGCGGCCACCATGCCGAAGTGCGGAAGTGGCGGCAAAGGCAGCGCGAAGAGACGACGCGGGAGCGGCGGCCGGACTTGTGGGCGCAGCGTCTCGCCAATCAACAGGCAAAGGGCGAGTAAAGCCCGGTAAGGATGAAGACCATGAACGTGATCGAACAGCTCCGCCAGGAAGAGGCCGACCGCCTCCTGGCCACCCGCAAGATCCCGGAATTCCGTCCGGGGGACACCGTGCGCGTCAACGTGCGCATCAAGGAAGGCGAACGCGAACGCATCCAGGCCTACGAGGGCGTCTGCATCGCCCGCGCCGGCCAGGGCGTCGACGAGAACTTCACCGTCCGCAAGATCTCCTTCGGCGAAGGCGTGGAACGTCTGTTCCCGATCCTGTCGCCGAACATCGAATCCATCGAAGTGAAGCGTCGCGGCGTCGTCCGGCGCGCCAAGCTCTATTACCTGCGCGACCGTCGCGGGAAGTCGGCCCGGATCGCCGAACGCCAGCAGTCGCAGAAGCCGGTCGGGACCACGGAAGCCTAGGCTTCCGACGTCTCCGAGTATTAAAGCGGCGGCCGCAGCGATGCGGCCGCCGCTTTCGTTTCTGCGCTCATTTCAGCCGGAGACAGCAATAAGCCCCGACGCGGGGAACGCCGGGGCTCGCTTTGGGTGACGGGGCATTACATCGGGGGGCGTCATAGCGCCACCGTCACAGTTCAGTGAACGACGCTTCCCGGCCGTCGGTTCCGCGGGCCTGCAAAAATCGCCGCAAACCCGACAGACGCTCAAATGCTGCGGAACAAGGGCGCGCCGCGGCTATTCCTGTTCTGCAAGCAGGAGCAGGCCGATGACCGATGTCCTGGCGCTCAAGCGTCGCCGCCAGCCCGAGGATCCGGGCGTGGCCTTGGCCTTTTTCAGTCTGATCGCGGCCGCTGGCTTCGCGGCAGGCTGGGCCGCACAGCTGCTGGTCGGCTTCTGAGCGAAGCCTATTCGCTCTCTTCAGGCCGCACCGCTATGAGCGTGCGATCGGCCATGCGCACCTCGGGAACCGCCTCGCGGGTGAACGGCAACCACCAGCTTGCGCCCTGCGGCGGCTGGATCTCCAGAAGGTCGCCGGCGCCGAAGTCATGCACCGTGCGCACCACGCCCAGCGGCTCGCCCTGCGGCGTCACCACCGACAGGCCGATCAGGTCGACGAGGTAGTATTCGTCTTCGTCGTCCGGTGCGGGCAGCCGCTCGCGCGGGATGTAGAGACGCAGGCCGCGCAGCGCCTCGGCCTGTTCGCGGGTCTCGACCTCCTTGGCCCGGGCGACGACCCCGCCCTTGGCCGGCCGGGCGCTGGTGAGCGTCAGGCCCGGCGCGCCGTCCTCGCGCTTCAGGTCGCGATAGTCCAGCAGGGCCATGGGATCGGCCGTGAAGGTCGTCAGCCGCACCTCGCCTTTGACGCCGAATGCGCCGGCGATGCGGGCCACGAAGATGAGATTGTCCGAACTCACGATCACGCCGACGCCCGTCATCCCGGCGGCCGGCGAGGCCGGGCCGGGATGACGAACGAGGATCAGCCTTGGGCTTCGTCGGCCGGAGCGGCTTCAGCTTCAGCAACGGCTTCGGCAGGAGCTTCCTCCGCAGCGGCCGGGGCTTCGGCCACGGCTTCCACCGGGGCGGCTTCTTCAGCGACCGGCTCTTCGACCACCGGCGGCGGCGCGGCGGCGGCTTCAGCCAGGGCGGCGGCGCGGTCGGCTTCGCGCTGGGCGCGTTCGCCGGCGCGTTCCTTGGCCTTCGCGCCCGGCTCGCCCTTCTTCGGGTTGTTGCTCGCCTGCCATTGGGCGAGGCCCTGCTTGGACAGTTCGCGAGCCACGCGATCGGTGGGCTGGGCGCCCTTGCCGATCCATTCCTGGATGCGCTCGACCTTCAGGACGACGCGGTTCGGATCGTCCTTCTTGAGCAGGGGGTTATAGGAGCCGACCTTCTCGATGAAGCGGCCGTCGCGGGGCGAATGGCTGTCGGCGACGACGATCGAGTAGTAGGGGCGCTTCTTGGCGCCGCCACGGGCGAGACGGATCTTCAGCATTAGTCTTGGTCCTTTTGGATTCGATTATTTCTTGAAGGGATTGAAGCCGGGCAGACCGCCCAGGCCGGGAAGTTTCGGGCCACCGGGGCCGCCGAGGCCGGGCAGCTTGCCCATGGCCTGTTCGAGTTGTTCGGGGGTCGGCGCCTTGCCGCCGCCGAGCGCCTTGAGCTTGGCCATGTCCATGCCGCCCGGCGCGCCGCCGCCCAGCATGGAGGCCATCTGGGCGAAGCCCTTGCCGCCGTTCTTGCTCATCATCTTGAAGGCGTCGGCCATCTGCCGGTGCTGCTTCAGAAGGCGGTTCACCTCGGAAACCTCGACGCCGGCGCCGGCGGCGATGCGGCGCTTGCGCGAGGCCTGCAGCACGTCCGGCTTCTTGCGCTCGGCCTTGGTCATCGAGGAGATGATCGCCGCCTGACGGTCGATCGTCTTGTCGGTGACGCCGGACTCGGCGATCTGCTTCTTCATCTTCTGGACGCCGGGCAGCATGCCCATCAGGCCTTCCATCCCGCCCATGCGCTTCATCTGCTTGAGCTGGTCGGCCATCATGTCGAGGTCGAACTGACCCTTGGCCATCTTCTTGGCCATGACCTCGGCCTGGGCCAGGTCGAGATCCTGGGCGGCCTTCTCGACGAGAGCGACCACGTCGCCCTGGCCGAGGATGCGGCCGGCGACCCGCTGGGCGTCGAAGACGTCGAGCCCGTCGATCTTCTCCGACACGCCAAGGAACTTGATCGGCAGGCCGGTGACCGCGCGCATCGACAGCGCCGCCCCGCCGCGGCCGTCGCCGTCGGCCCGGGTCAGCACCAGGCCGGTCAGCGGCAGGCGTTCGTGGAAGGCCTTGGCGGTGCGCACCGCGTCCTGGCCGGTCAGGCTGTCGGCGACCAGCAGGGTCTCGGAGGGGCTGGAGATCTTCGCGATCTCGGCCGCCTCGTTCATCATCGCCTCGTCCAGCGTGGTGCGGCCGGCGGTGTCGAGGATGAGGACGTCGTAGCCCTGAAGCTTGGCGGCGGAGAGGGCGCGGCGGGCGATGTCGGGCGCCGACTGGCCGGCGACGATCGGCAGGCTTTCCACGCCCGCCTGCACCGCCAGGGTCGCCAGCTGCTCCATGGCCGCCGGACGGCGGGTGTCGAGCGACGCCACAAGAACCTTCTTGCGCTCTTTCGACAGGCGCAGCGCCAGCTTGGCGGCGGTGGTGGTCTTGCCGGAGCCCTGCAGGCCGGCCATCAGGATCACGGTCGGCGGATTGAGCGAGAGGTTCAGCCCCTCGGGCTCGCCGTCTCCGCCCAGCATCTCGACCAGGCCGTCGTAGGTGATCTTCACCACCTGGTCGGCCGGGCGGACCGAGCGGATCACCGCCTCGCCGGTCGCCCGCTCCTTGGCCTTGGCGATGAACTCGCGCACCACCGGCAGGGCGACGTCCGCCTCGAGCAGGGCCACGCGCACCTCGCGCAGCGCCTCGTCCACGTCCTTTTCGGACAGCACGCCGCGCCCGCCGAGACGGTCAAAGACGCCGGATAGCCGATCTGTCAGTGCGTCGAACATAAAGATCCACCTATGGCCCAAACGCGATCAACCCCCGTGGACGATCACGTCGACGGGGGGCCTCGCCGCCCTCGTCCCATATAGTGATGGGGTCGTGGCGGTGGAGGGCGCTGACCAAGGTTGCGCCAGAAGGGCGCGCTTATGCGCCTGTGGAGAAGTCAGGTCAAGAAAGGAGCCAAGATCCTCCCCTCAGGGGGGCCATCTTCCTAAGCCCCCGCCATCTCCGCGATCACCCGCAGGGCTGCGGCCTGCGGGTCGGCCGCCGCGGTGATCGGGCGGCCGCAGACGAGGTGGGAGGCGCCGGCCTTGAGGGCGTCGAGCGGGGTGGCGGCGCGGGCTTGGTCGTTCTTGGCCGACCAGTCGGGGCGGACGCCGGGCGTCACCACCAAGAAATCCGGCCCGCCGATCGTGCGCGCCAGGGCGGCTTCGAGCGGGCTGGCCACGACGCCGCCGCAGCCGGCGTCCACCGCCTGGCGGATGCGGCGCTCGACGAGCGTGCGGGCGTCCTCGGCGTAACCGATCTGCGCCAGGTCGGCGTCGGTCAGGCTGGTCAGAACCGTCACCGCCAGGATCTTCAGCCCCGAGCCCGCGCAGCCGCGGACGGCGGCGGCCATCACCTGCGGCTCGGCATGAACGGTCAGGAGGTCGCAGCCGGAGGAGGCCAGCGCACCGGCGGCCCGTTCGACGGTGGCGCCGATATCGTGCAGCTTCCAGTCGAGGAAGACCTGCTTGCCCTGGGCCTTCAGCTCGCGGGCCAGCGCCATGCCGTCGGTGGCGAACAGCTCCAGCCCGACCTTGTAGAAGCTGATCGTATCGCCCAGCGCCGCTGTCAGGGCGCGGGCCTCGTCGACGGTCGGCCGGTCCAGCGGCAGGATCAGGCGCGGATCGGCGCGCATCGAGGCGGGCGCGGGCGCGGGCGCAGAAGCGGCGGCCATGGGCAGGCTCCGGTCAGAGGGTGCGCGCGGTCCAGCTTGCGGTGCGGCGCGCCAAGTTTTGGGCTAAGACGGCTGCATGAGCCAGGTCGACTTCGCGGTCAACTTCTTCGTCGCCCTGTTCGCCCTGCTGGACCCCTTGGGCAACGTCCCGGTCTTCGCTGCAGCCACCGCCGGAACGAGCGGACGCGACCGGGCGCAGATCGCCCTCTACGTCTCGCTCTTCGTGCTGGCCTTCACGACCTTCTTCTACTTCACCGGCCTGTCGCTGCTGACCTTCTTCGGCATTTCGCTGCCGGCCTTCCGGATCGCCGGCGGCGTCATCCTCTTCCTGCTGGGTCTGCAGATGGCGCGGGACGACTTCACCGCCACCTTCGCCGAAGCGGCCGACGCCCCGGACGCGCCGGCCGGGCGGCGCGGCTACGCCCGCCAGCGGTTCGAGCGGATGATCGTCCCCTTCGCCATGCCGCTGCTGATCGGCCCGGGGGCCATCTCCACCGTGGTCATCTACGCCAGCCAGGCCCGCGCCTTCGGCCTGGCGGGCGCGGCGATCGGCGTCGGCGTGATCACCGCGGTCAGCACCTGCACCCTGCTGGCCTTCCTCGCCACGCCGCTGATCAGCCGCATGCTCGGGCGGATCGGCCTGACCATCGTGGTGCGGGTGCTGGGCCTGATCCTCTGCGCCATGGCGGTGCAGTTCATCCTCGGCGGCGTCGCCGACGCGACCACCGGCTTCGTCCGCCCGGAAGCGGCGACGCCCTATGTGAAGTAGCCGTCAGCTCTGCCGAAACCGCGGCCCCTGGGCGCGCATGACGGCCAGCGCCCAGGACTCCGGGACCAGCTTCGCGCCGCCGCAGATCAGCTTGTAGACCAGGCCGGGCGTGCAGACCGCCTGGTTGGCCTCCACCGCGCGCCAGCCCGCCTCGACCACCTTGTCCGCCGGCAGCCAGGCCCATTTCGGCGTCGCCGCGCTCACCCGCGCCCGAGTGCCGTTGACGTCGTGGAACTCGGTGTAGGTGAAGCCGGGGCAAAGGGCGGTCACGTGGACGCCATGGGGCGCGGCTTCCAGGTGCAGGCTCTGGGAGGCCTTGATCATCAGGCTCTTGGCGCCGGCGTAGAGGGTGTGGCCGGCCGCGCCGGGCAAGAGGCCCGCGACCGAGGCGACGTTGACGATGCGGCCGAAGCGCCGCTCGACCATCGGGGCGACCAGCTTGTGCGCCAGCTCGCAGGGGGCCGTGACCATCACCTGCAGGAAGGCCTGCTGCTCGGCCCAGCTCGTCTGGGCGAAGGCGCCGGGCAGGCCGTAGCCGGCGTTGTTGATCAGGACGTCGACCGGCCGGCCGGCGGCGGCGATCCGGTGAAGGATCTGCTGGACGCCCGCGGGGTCCGCCAGGTCGGCGGGTGCGACCAGCGCCTCGATCCCGTGACGGCGGCGAAGCTCGGCGGCGAGCGCCTCCAGCCGCTCGGTGCGCCGCGCGCTCAGCGCGAGGTCGTAGCCGCGCGCCGCCAGCGTCCGGGCGAAGGCGGCGCCCAGGCCTGCGGAGGCGCCGGTGACCAGGGCCAGTCTGCGGCTCATCGCGGTGCGCTCCTCGGGAGGGAGAGGTGGAAGATCGCCGCCTGCCCGGCGAGCGACCCGCCCAGCAGGATTTCGCCGCCGTCGGTGGCGAGCGCGGTGGTCGGAATGACGTCGGCGCCGGCGTCGAGCGGCTTGGGCGGCGTGGTGCGGCCCTTCTCGTCGAGGGTCATCACGAGCGTCGAATAACTCCGGCCGAAGGCGAGGGCGTCCGCGGCGCCGGACGGCGCAGCGAACACCGGGGCGAAGTCGAACAGGCTCTCCTTATAGGCGGCCACGAACAGCCGCCCCGACGGCAGCGGCGAGAGCGTGCGGACTTCGGAGGCGCCGAGCGTGTCGTCGAGATAGAGGGTTCGTGGCTGCAGCCTGGCGTCGAGCCCGACCACCGCCGCCTTCCGCTCGCCGTTGCACCCCTCCGCCTGCGAGCCGCCGAGCACGGCCGCGCCAGCCTGGCCGGGCAGGGCGGCGACGGCGGCGAAGCCGTTGATGGTCTGGGTCGCAAGGATCGCGCCGTTCCGCACGTCGCGCAGTTCGATGCGGGTTTCCGGCGTTGGGGCGCAGTAATGGTCGTCATAGTCCTCCAGGCTCGGCGGCGGCTGTGCGCTGCGGCGATTGTCGGCGGTGTAGGTGAGCAGCAGCCGATCACCCAGCGACGCCAGGGCGGCGTTGGAGATCCGGGCGCCGGGCGGGGCCTGGAGCTCGAACAGCGGCTGCGGCGCGAGATCCGCGCCGACCCGCAGGACGCGCAGGGCGCCGCCGCCCGCCTCGTCCGGCCGCGTCCGCTCGCCCACGACGATCAGCAGGGCCGAAGCATCCTGCGCCGTCGCCGCGAGAATGCCGGCGTCGACCTTCGAGAGCCCTTCGCCGCGCCAGGACGTCACGCGCCGGCCCTGGCGGTCGTAGGCGTCCAGCCGCGGCGCCAGCCGGCCGGTCGCGCCGGTCTCGTAGCCGCCCGCGATCAGCATCGGGCCGACCTGGCCCAGGACGCGCGAGGCGCGCGCCTCATGGCCCACCGTGCGCCAGGCCTCTGCGCCCCGCGTCAGCAGGCGGACGCCCTCGCCGGGCCGGCGGGCGGCGTCAGGCTCGGCGATGAACCGCGCCGCGGGGCCGTCCGGCGTCTGGGCCAGCGCCACCACTTCGCCGCCCGGCGGCGTCAGCGTCTCCACCGCCGTCAGCGCCAACGCCTCTGTAGCGGGGGTGCGGGCTGGCGCGCCTCCGTCGCCCAGGATGACGAAGGGCGCCCAGAACCGCGGATGCAGGTAGGCCCGCTCGGGCGGGGCGGCGAGGAAGGCGCGCTGCGCCTCCGCCAGCGCCTCGGCCGGGGCGGCGCCCTGGTCGCGCAGCCGCGCGAAGACGCCGGAGACCACCGCCTGCCCGGTCTGCGAATTGACCGGCCAGAGCGTGCCCAGAGTCGAGGGGACGCCTGAGACCGCGAAGGCCGAGGCCAGGGCCGGCAGGTCCTGGGCGACCTGGTCGAAATCGAAGTTGGCCGTGTTGCACGCCGACAGCGCCACGAAGCTGGCGCGCAGGTTCATGTCGGCGATCTCGGAGGCGGTGAGCAGGCCGTCGTCGCGGGCGTCGCTGACGGACACCGGGGTCAGCACCAGGGCGGGATCGGGCAGTCCCTGGAGGTCCTCGCGCAACAGCCCGTGGGTGGCGAAGGACAGATAGCGGTAGTTCCCGAGCACCTGGCTGCGCACGCCGGCCTCCGTCGCCACGTCGCCGAGCAGCACGCGCGCCTTGCGGAATCCGCGCCCGGACGCCGCGAGTTCGTCGGCGGTTTCCGGCAAGGGCGCGAGGTTGTCGAAGCGTGCGCCCGGGCGCACGCCGCGGAGCACCGCGCCGCCGCGCGCCTGGCCGTCGGCGAACCGCCCCTCCAGCCGCGGATCACCCACGCCCAGGAAGTCGAAGTCGGCCGGCGGCGCGGCTCTCGTCCGCAGCGCCACGACTGCGCCGGCCGAGCCCGCATAGCTGATGGCGTGGCGTCGCACGACCCAGTCGGCCTTGGCGAGGTCATAGCCTCGCTCGAGCTTGGGCGGCAGGGATGTCAGCAGGGCGGCCAGGGGAACCCCGGCCGCAGCGACGCCGCCCAGCCAGACGATCCGGTCGCCCGGTTTCAGGCAGGTTTCGAACGGCTTGAGCAGGACGCCATGGAGCCGGACGGCGGCCTCGGCCGGAAACTGGGCGTCCAGCGCGTCGGACGGCGGATGGGTGGCAGTGAGCGCCGCCTGCATGAGCTTGGTGTCGACGATCAGTCGCCTGGCGTCGACCGAGGCGACGAACTGCGAGGCGCGCTCGCGCCGGACGCACATGTAGGCCAGGCCGTGTACGGTCGAAGCGACGGCGAGCGCCGCCTCGTCCGGGGCGAGCGCCGCCTGCAGCCGCGGGAGCGGCGTCAGGCGCGGCCCGCGGAGCGACAGGCCGTCCTTGGCGAGCCGCCGCTCGGCCTGCGCGAGCCGCTCGTCGAAGTCGCGCAAGAGGGCGCGGGCTGCGATGTCGTGGTGCAACAGCTCCGCCGCGGAGTCACGCGACAGGGCGACGGCGGTCTTCTGGACCCCCTCCCGCTCCAGGCGGTCGCGGCGCGCCTTCAGACGCAGGGCTTGGTGGACGGTTCGGCGCTGCAGCTCATCGTGGGCCTGGCCGAGCGCGGTGAGGGCGTCGGCGTCGAACGAGGCGCCGGTCCGACCGGCGAGCTGGAACAGGTTGAAGACCACATCGGCCTCGGCCGGGGTCCGCGCGGAGTCTGCCTGGGTCAGCGCCAGAGCGATGAGAAGCTGGTCGATCGCGGTGAGGCGGCTGAGCTCGCCGGCCTTGTCCGATCGCGCCGCGAGGTCGCGCATGCGCCGCCCCAGATCGATCAGCCGCGCGCGCCGCTCGGCGTCCGCCGGGGCCGAGAGCGCCGATCCGACGGCGCGATAGGCCGCGACGTATTCGGCGGTCTCGGGATCCGCCGCGAAGGCCGGGCGGGCCTGCAGCGCCTGGGCGACGATCGGGTCGGGCTTCTGGTCGATCGCGGCGACGAAGCTGCGCGCGGCGAGATAGATGATCTCCTCCAGGTTCGCCGGCGCGCGGCCGGCGCTGGCGTAAAGCGCGGCGAAGGGATGCTCGGCGAGCGCGGCGCGGGCCGCCGGCAGGTCCCCGGCGAGGGCGTCGAGCGCCGCCTTCAGGGTGAGGGCCTCGGCCAGCAGCTGCTGGCGCAGCCCCGGATCGAGTTCGATCCGACGCAGGGTCATGGCTGACGCCTGCAGGGCGAGCCTGGCGCCGGCAAGGTCGCCGACCGCCTGCCGAAGCTTGGCCTGGGTGAGCTCATAGACCGCCGCGTCCAGCGTCAGCGGCGGCAGCGCCTTGGCGATGTCCGCGCCGCTGGCGCGGTAGAGCCCCCAGGCGCGGTCGGTCTCGCCGATGTCGAGCAGGGTGGCCAGCACGTCGGCCAGGCTGGCGGCGACGGTGTCGCGCGCCGCCTCCGGGTTCTTCAGCGAGGCCGCCAGCGACAGGATCTTGTTGAGCGAGCGGTCGAGTTCCGTCCGTCGATCGGCTTGCAGCTGCAGGTTGGAGGCGAGCACCTGCCGGCGCAGGTAGAGGTCGCCGTCGTAGGCGACCTGCGTTCGCCAGCTGGGCTCGGCGAGGATGGCGTCCGGCGCCATGCCCGACATCCAACGCGCCGTGTCGAGGTGATAGACCGCCTCGAGCGCCAGGCGGCCGCGCTGCACGGCGTTGGCCGTCGGCGCGCGTTCGGCGGCGTCGACGAAGGCCTGGACGTTGCGGGCGACGCAGGCGCTGTCGCCGTTGCGCCGGCAGACCTCCAGCAGAGCGCGGGCGACGGAGAGGCGGGCCTCGGGTTCGACCGCGGCGGGCGAATGCAACAGGCGCTCCAGGCCGTCGCGCGCCGTCTCCGCCTTCCCCTCGGCAAACAACCGGGAGGCTGCGGTCAACTGTGGCGCCAGGGTTTCGCTTGCGATCGATGGTTTAGCGATGAGCAGAAACACGCTTGTGACGAGCATGCCGCCGGCTAGTCTTCGCCAGACCAAGCCGCTCCGGGGGGATGCTGTCATGAAGTGGGTCCATGTCGTCGCGGGCGTGCTCGCGGCCTGTTGCGCAACATCCTACCCGCTGGCCGCGCAGCTCGGCCAGCCGGTCCGCCGCGCCAGCGGAAAGCCGGCCGCCGGGCCGGCGCCCGACTTCGCACGCCCGATCAAGGGCGCCGGGGCCGCCTTCGGCAAGGTGCTCCAGCGGCTTGAGTCCCCGCCGGTCGCGGCCAACCGCGGCGCGGCGGAGACCCAGGTCTATCAGCACGCGGCCGCCGCCGTGGTGCTGGTGGTCACCGAGAAGGGCATGGGGTCCGGCGCGCTGATCTCGGCGGACGGCCAGATCGTCACCAACCTGCACGTCGTGCAGGGCGCCAAACAGGTCGCGGTCGTCTTCAAGCCGCCCATGGAAGGGGCCGCGCCCGGCAAGGCCGACCTGCGCCGCGCCACCCTGCTGAAGGTGGACGAGGTCGCCGATCTGGCCCTCCTCAAGGTCGACCAGATCCCGGCCGGCGTGCAGCCGATCACGCTGGGCGACACCGGCAAGCTGCAGGTCGGCGCCGACGTCCACGCCATCGGCCATCCGACGGGCGAGACCTGGACCTATACCCGCGGCGTCGTCAGCCAGATCCGCCGCGCCTACAATTGGAAGGCGGGCGACAAGGTCCAGCATGAGGCGACGGTCATCCAGACCCAGACGCCGATCAATCCGGGCAACTCCGGCGGGCCGTTGCTCGACAGCCAGGCCAACCTGGTCGGGATCAACAGCTTCGGCGACGCGGAGGCGGAGGGGCTGAACTTCGCTGTCTCGGTCGACGACGTGAAGAACTTCCTGGCGCGGGGCCAGGACCGGACGGTCGCGCCGCAGGTCGCCGCAGAGTGCGAATGGAAGGACCTTGAGGAAAGCGACTGGAAGGATCCCAAGGGCAAGGCCTATCTGATCGACTCCGACTGCGACAACGCGGGCGACACCGTGCTGATCCTGCCGGACAGCCGGCGGGAGCCGTCGATCCTGATGCGCGACGAGAACGGCCGCGGCGTCTACGACACCATCTATTACGACAAGAACCGCGACGGCCATCCGGAGTGGGCGGTCTACGACACGGACGGCGACGGCAAGGCGGACCTGCGCGGCGATTTCCGCAACAACGAGGACGACCCCTATCGCTGGGAGAAGATCTCGCACTAGCCGAGCCGTGGAAGATCGTCGCGCCCCGCTACAGCACCAAGCGTTTCATGGCGACGCGGCCTGGGGCTCCGCCGGCCCCGGGTCGGCGGCCCCCTGCGGTTCCGGCGGGTCCAGCCCTTGGGGCGAGGCCAAGGGTGATGACGCGAAGGGGGAGCCGGGCGCGCCGCTGCGGATCTCGTCCTGCGCCCAGGCCTCCTCGGCCAGGCGGCTCCAGTCGGGCGAAAGGCCGAGGTCGCGACAGACCCGGGCGATGATCTCGCCGACCGGCCGGGCCGTCAGGTCGCCGTAGATGTCGTCGTGCTCGAGGCGCTCGCAGGCCTCGTCGGCCAGCCGGTCGACCTCGGCGGCGTCGGCGGCCTCGGCCCCGATCACCCGCTCGACGATGCGCTGCACGCGGTCCTGGCGCTGCTTCGCCAGCTGCCGGCGCTCCCGCTCGGCGTTGCAGCGATCGGCGTAGAGCTGGCCGGCGGCGACCTGATCCAGCGCCTGCAGGTCCTTGATCGCCCTGGACTGCAGGGCGAGCGTCAGACGCACGGCCCGCGACACGCGGGCGAAGGCCAGGGCGGCGTCGCCCTCCACCACCTGGGCGGCCTCTTCCGTCGTCGCCTGCCGCTCGATGGCGAGCGCCAGATTGAGCCCCGCCTCGGCCAGCCGGCCCAGCACCTGCAGCTGGCGCTCGATCAGGGCCCGCGGCAAGCCGACGCCCGCGGGGGCCGCCTGGGCGTCGGTCTGGGCCGTGGGGTTCGAGGTTGTGGCGAGGTCGAGCATCCGCGAACAAACCACGAACGATTGGGTCGAATTGTCAAGGGGGCGGCGGGGCGCTGGAAGCTGTCGGACGAGGCCAGCCTTGGGATATGACATGGCCAGAGCAACGACCGACAACACCTTCCTGGAGCGGGCGAGCGAAATGACGATCGCGTGGTTGTCCTGTCCCAAGACCCGAACGTCGATCGTGGCAGGGTTGCTGTTGGCGCTTGCGCTGGCGCCGGCCGCCCATGCGGCGAGCCATGACCGAGGACGCGTAGCCGCGGCGGCGCCCGGTCCTGGTCAAAACAAGACGGGCGATGCCGAAACCCAGTCCGCGATGGCGTTCCTGGCGTCCGTGGGACGACTCGATTTCACCGGCGCCGAAACGTTGCTGGCTGAGGACGCGGTGCTGGAGCTTCCCTATGCCGGCGCCGGGCATGTCGTCAGCGGCCGTTCCCAGGTGCTGAATTTCTTTCGTCAGACGATGACGGGCAAGGTCCGCCATATCGAATATCGCCTCGACCAGGCTTACACAGGCCGCACGCCCGGCGTGATCGCGCTCGAAGTGAGCACCACTGTGCAGACGGTTCCGGATGGAACAGCCGTCAACCGACTGGTTGCGATATTTCGATTTCGCCAGGGAAAGATCACGCTCTTTCGCGAGTACTTCAATCCCGCGCCCGTCTCTGGCGGAGACGGCGCCCGTAGGTGATCATCCCGGAGCAATGTCCGGGAAGAGGCAGGCTGTCCCCGCGCGCTCCGCGATCCGGGACCTCTGTAGCGTCGCGAGACGCTCTCCGCCTTAGGTCTCACGGCAGATGCGAGCCCGCCGGTATCGGCAAGTCAAGGACGCGCCCTGTGGGCGCGCCGCGACGCGGCGGCGGCCTTCGCCGCCGTCCTTGAGTTGCCGATGCCGGCGGGCATCATGGCCGCCATGAGATCTATGGCTGATGCTGTGCGGACGCACCCCGATCCAGCGCGCGGCGAGCCAGGCGATTGGGTATCGTGTCGCCGAACGTTCCGGAGCACCGCAACGGAACGGCGAAGACGAGCCTTATCGCTGGGAGAAGGTGTCGCAATAGGCGCCAGACGCCACGCCATACGTTACGTTCAGCCTGCGCCAGGGAACCTGCGTCTGCGGCGGCGATTGAACCGCCCCAGGAAACTCTATATCGCGCCGATAGACTGCGGCGGCGTCCGACAAGGAAGCCGTGCGAAAACGGTCCCGGAGACTTGCATGGCGGATCAGGCCAGCGCCGCGCCGCTCGCGGCCGACGACCCGAACGGCGGCGCGCAGCACGAGGGGTTCTGGAAGCTGGCTCTGGGCTCGGTCGGCGTGGTCTTCGGCGATATCGGGACCAGTCCGCTCTACGCCATGCGCGAGGCGCTGCATCATACCCGCAAGGGCATCGGTCCCGAAATGGCGGTGCTGGGCGTGGTCTCGCTGGTGACCTGGGCGCTGATCCTCATCGTCACGGTCAAATACGTCGTCTTCCTGATGCGGGCGGACAACAAGGGCGAGGGCGGCACCCTGGCGCTGATGGCGCTCGCTCAGCGGTCGCTGCCGGCCCGCTCGACCGGGGTCTTCCTGCTGGGCGTGATCGGCGCGGCCCTGTTCTATGGCGACGGCATCATCACCCCGGCGGTGTCGGTGCTCAGCGCCGTCGAAGGGGTGCGCGACGCGCCGGGCGCGCCGCGCGAGGTGAGCCGGCTGGTGCTGCCGCTCTCGGCGGCGATCCTGGTCACTCTGTTCATGGTTCAATCGCGCGGCACGGCCAACGTGGCCAGGTTCTTCGGCCCGATCACGGCCGTCTGGTTCCTCGTGCTGGCGGCGCTCGGCGTCTACCATATCGCCGACGACCTCTCGATCTTCCGGGCCCTGTCGCCCCACTACGGCGTGGTCTTCCTGCTCCAGAACGGGCTGCTGGGCTTCATCATCCTGGGCAGCGTCTTCCTGGCGGTGACCGGCGCCGAGGCGCTCTACGCCGACATGGGCCACTTCGGAAAAGGCCCGATCCAGGCCGCCTGGCTGGCGCTGGTGCTTCCGGCGCTGCTGCTCAACTACCTCGGCCAGGGGGCGATGGTGCTGCACGACCCGGCCAATGCGGTGGAGCCCTTCTACCGGATGGTGCCCGACGCGGTGTACTGGCCGGTCCTGCTGCTCGCCATGGCGGCCACCATCATCGCCAGCCAGGCGGTGATCACCGGCGCCTTCTCGATGACCCAGCAGGCCGTGCAGCTCGGCCTCTTCCCGCGGATCGACATCCGCCGCACGTCCGAGACCCAGGCCGGCCAGATCTTCGTGCCGCAGGTCAACACCATGCTGATGGTCGGCGTGCTGGCGCTGCTCTTCACCTTCCGCTCCTCGACCAACCTGGCCTCGGCCTACGGCATCGCCGTGACCGGGGCGATGTTCGTCGACACCCTGCTGTTCTTCGTCATCGTCCAGCACTTTTGGAAGAAGCCCTTGTGGGTCGCCGTTCTGGCCAGCGCCGGCTTCGGCCTGCTCGACATGGTCTTCATCACCTCGAACCTGCTGAAGTTCTTCCACGGCGCCTGGCTGCCGCTGGTGCTGGGCGCAGGCCTGGTGGTGATCATGTGGACCTGGGCCCGCGGGTCGCAGATCCTCAGCGATAAGACCCGCCGCGACAGCGTGCCCCTGTCGGAGCTGTCGGAGATCCTGCGCGCGCGGGCGCCCTATCGCGCCCCGGGCACGGCGATCTTCCTGACCTCCGACCCGGACACCGCGCCCGTCGCCCTGATGCACAACCTCAAGCACAACAAGGTGCTGCACGAGAAGAACATCATCCTGACGCTGGTGACGGCCGAGACGCCGCGCGTGCGCGACGAGGACCGGATCCGCATCGAGCCGGTCAACGACGACTTCAAGAAGGTGATCATCTCCTACGGCTTCATGGAGAGCCCGAACGTGCCGAAGGCGCTCGGCTTCTGCCGCAGGCTGGGGCTGAAGTTCGACATCATGGCCACCAGCTTCTTCTTAGGAAGGCGCTCGGTGGTGCCCTCGGCCCAGTCCGGCATGCCGCTGTGGCAGGACAAGCTGTTCATCTTCTTGCTGAAGAACGCCGCCAACCCGACCGACTTCTACAAGATCCCGCCCGGCCGGGTCGTGGAGCTCGGCACCCAGGTGACCGTCTAGCGTGCAGGATTTGAAGTTCGCCTGCGTCGCCGCTATGCCGGAGCGAGCTGCAAATCCGGACAGCCGGCCAGATCTGAGGAGACGCCACCTCGTGTTTTTGTCGCTTCCGACGTTCGCTCACGCCTGGCGCCTACACTGGCGAATTTCGGAAGCGGGACGCTAGCCCATGGTCTGGACCTACGCCGGCGACGCCCTCTGGATCGTCGCGCTCAGCATCATGTTCAGCGCCTCGCGTCAGGCCTGGCGGCGCATTCCGCAAGACGTGAAGCCGCCGCTGATGGGCGTGCGGCTGCCGCGGGGGCTGGTGGTCTGGGCGCTGCCCGGCGCGGCCTTCCTGCTCAGCCTGTGGTTCGTGCTCCAGGCCCGGACCTGGAGCGACGACGCCGATCTGGCCTTCATCTGGTTCGGCGTGCGCGCGGTTTCCGCCCCGCTGCTGGCCCTCCTGCACCTGCGATGGCTGGGCGAAGCGATGACGGCTCTGGAGCGCGAAGGTCAGCTTAAGCCTTGAACCCGAAGGCTCGGCGCCCTTTAAGGCGCGCGAGCCCTCATCCTCCCGCGACTTCAGGACTTACCAGCCATGGCCGACAAGCCCGTCAAGAAGGTCGTGCTCGCCTATTCGGGCGGCCTCGACACCTCCATCATCCTGAAGTGGCTGGAGACCGAGTACGGGGCGGAGGTCGTCACCTTCACCGCCGACCTCGGCCAGGGCGAGGAGCTCGGTCCGGCGCGGGACAAGGCGCTGCTTCTGGGCGTGAAGCCCGAGAACATCTTCATCGAGGACCTGCGCGAGGAATTCGTCCGCGACTACGTCTTCCCGATGTTCCGCGCCAACACCGTCTACGAGGGCCAGTACCTGCTGGGCACCTCGATCGCGCGGCCGCTGATCGCCAAGAAGCAGATCGAGATCGCCCGCAAGATCGGCGCCGACGCCGTCTGTCACGGCGCCACCGGCAAGGGCAACGACCAGGTCCGGTTCGAGCTGGGCTATTACGCGCTCGAGCCGGACATCCGGGTGATCGCCCCCTGGCGCGAATGGGACTTCAAGAGCCGCGAGGCGCTGATCGACTTCGCCGAGAAGCACCAGATCCCGATCTCCAAGGACAAGCGCGGGGAGAGCCCGTTCAGCGTCGACGCCAACCTTCTGCACTCCTCGTCCGAGGGCAAGGTGCTGGAGGACCCGGCGGTCGAGGCCCCGGAGTTCGTGCACATGCGGACCATCTCGCCCGAGGATGCGCCGGACAAACCGACCGTCATCACCATCGACTTCGAGAAGGGCGACCCGGTCGCCATCGACGGTGAGAAGCTCTCGCCGGCCGCCCTGCTGACCAGGCTGAACCAGCTCGGCCACGACAACGGGATCGGCCGCCTGGACCTGGTCGAGAACCGCTTCGTCGGCATGAAGTCGCGCGGCGTCTACGAGACCCCCGGCGGGACCATCCTGCTGGCCGCCCACCGCGGCATCGAGTCCATCACCCTCGACCGGGGCGCAGCTCACCTCAAGGACGAGCTGATGCCGAAGTACGCGTCCCTGATCTACAACGGCTTCTGGTTCGCCCCCGAGCGCGAGATGCTGCAGGCGGCCATCGACTACAGCCAGACGATGGTCGGCGGCCAGGTGCGGGTGAAGCTCTACAAGGGCAATGTCACCGTGATCGGCCGCACCAGCCCCTATTCGCTCTACGACCAGGAACTGGTGACCTTCGAAGAAGGCGCCGTGGCCTACGACCACCGCGACGCGGCGGGCTTCATCAAGCTCAATGCGCTGCGCCTGCGCGTCACCGCCAACCGCGACCGGCGGCTGAAGAAATAGGGCAAGCCCTGTCGTCCCGGACAGCCGCTGCGCGGCTTCCGGGATGACAAGCTATGGGAGCCGCTCGAACCCATATCGACCGCGGATCTGCGCCTGGAAGAAGCGGCCCTTCGACTCCGCCTCCAGGAAGGCTTGGTGAACCTCGGCCGGCACGTCGAGGTAGAGGTAGCGTTCGCCGCTGACGAAGGTGACCCATAGCGTCTGGCGTCGCGGGTCGTAGTCGATGGCGTGGACGGCGGTGGACTCCACGAGCACGGTCGGGTCTCCGGCGGGCTTTCGACCCGAACGCGCGAGGGCGCAGCGGGAGTTCCATCTTGGCGGGCGCCTGTGCCAAGCTCCCCCATGGCCGCCAGACCGGCCGCCTGAGGGGGAAATAAGGATGCAACCGCACATCTGGGTCGCGCTGGCGTCGCTGGCGGCCGTGCTGACGGTCCTGGGGATGGGGATCAACGTCGGCCGCGTGCGCCACGCCTGCAAGATCCCGGCCCCGGCCATGACCGGCGACCCGCGGCTCGAGCGCGCCATCCGCATCCACTACAACAGCCTCGAATGGCTGACCGCCCTGCTGGTCTCGATGTGGCTGTTCGCCATCTACTGGAACGACGCGGCAGCCGCGGGCCTGGGCGCGGTCTGGGTGGTCGGCCGCATCATCTACGCCCAGGGCTATATGCGCGACCCGCTGAAGCGCGCGCCGGGCTTCATCATCCAGGCGCTCGCCACCCTCGTCCTGCTGTTCGGCGCGGCGGGCCGGCTGATCTGGATGCTGGTCGCCGGCGTGGGCGCCTGATCCCGGCTCGACAACGCCGCGATTGCGTTTCGCGCGTGAAGCTTAGCCGCCGCCAAGCAACCACAATTGTGGCCAAGTGTTTGTCAGCGTAGCGTTCCTCGAGGGACCATCGCCTAGTTATTGGAACAACAAATGGCAAAGAGATCAGCCGCGCTGGCCGTGACCGTGGCCTTGGCGGCCGCGCTCGCGAGTTGCGCCACCCCCACGCCCTACCAGCCGAATATTCGAGGTCAGGCGGCTTCCGGCGGGTATTCGGAAGTCCGCATCGAGCCGAATCGCTGGCGGGTCACCTTCTCCGGCAACAGCCTCACCGCGCGCGAGACGGTGGAGGGCTACCTGCTCTTCCGCGCCGCCGAGCTGACGGTGCAGCAGGGCTTTGACTGGTTCGCCATCGTCGATCGGAACACCCAGCGCAACGCCTACACCTATGTGGAGCCGGACCCGCTCTATCGACCCTGGTATGGCCCCACCTTCGGCGCCTGGCGTCCGTCCTGGCGCTACTGGGGCCCGGGCTACGGCGCCTGGCGCTCCTGGGACCCCTATTGGGGCGACCCCTTCTGGGCTGACCGCATCGACATCCGCACGGTGGAGAAGTTCGAGGCCAGCGCCGAAATCTTCATGGGCAAGGGCGCCAAGCCCGCCGAAGATCCGAAAGCCTTCGACGCTCGCCAGGTGATCTCCAACCTGCAGCCGCGGATCAAGTACCCAGAGCCGAAGAAGTAGCGCTCATCCAAGGCCGTCGCCGCCGCCCCGGCGTCGACGGCCCCCGGACCCCATTTGCGCCGCATACGGATTGGTAACCACGCTGGTCATACCGTTGGTATGGCCGATGGGCGGGGGGCGTGGGATGACCTTGTTGCTTTGGGGATTGGGCTTGGCTCTACTGGCGCTGGTCGCCAGGCGACAGTGGAGCGCCGCGCGCGCTGAGATGCGCGCCTTGCGGTGGTCCTACCCGGTCGGACTGTTTTGCGACGAGACGGCTCCGATCGCCTCGCCGGCGGCGCAGCCCGCCGGGCGCACGGGCTTGCACGCCGGCGCCGCGATTCTCGCCGTCGCCCTGGCCCTGGACGTCTCCGCCGCATCACAGGCCTGGTCGCCGCCGTCCAGCGTCGAGGCGATCCAAGGGGGCGCCGCCCTCGAGCCTCTGCAGGTTTTCGAGGATCAGAGCCTGGACCTGTCGGCCTATGGGGCGGGGTCCTGGAGCGCCGCGACGCTCGCGACGGACGGCTGGTTCGTCTGAGATCGAGGCCGCGGCTTCCGGCGCAGCGCGGCGATGAAGGTCGAGGTCTATTCACCGTGCTCCGGCGGCATGGTGATCGTGGAGGCGCGGACCACCGCGGCGCCGGCGACGCTGCGCGGCTCCTCGCCGACGAACAGCGCACGGACGTCTTCTGGGAGGTGCGCTGCGATAGCGTCGAAGGCCGCTTGGGAGAGGTGGGCGAAGTTCTCCCAGCGGTCCGGATGCAGGCCGATTTCCTGGCAGACAGCGCGAGTGGCGATTTCGAGGAGCGTCATTGTGGTTTAGCCGTCTTGGGGCGGGCTCCGACCCGTTCGCAAGAATTGGCGCCGCCAGCCCCGAACCGTCGACGCCATTTGCTGATCATTCGGCCAGATTCGCGAACCGGCCTGGGAGCCCGACCGGATCGAGGTCTAAGGGGGCGCCAGCTTGACGTCGCGGGCCTTCAGCGCCGCCACCATCGCGAACAACAGATCGCTCCTGGTCCCGAACGCGTGGCGGGGCGAGGCGACGGCGCCCATCGCCGTGTACTCGAGGGCGCCGTCGGAAACACTGGTGAGGAAGACGCCGGGCGGAGGCTCGCGTAGCACGCCGGGGTGGCTTGCGAGCTGACCCAAGAGCAAATCGCGCACCTCTGCGGCGTCGCTGTCGTTGGCCACGCGCAGCACGATCTTGACCTGGCCGAGCGCGCCGCCGTGGGTCACGTTGCGCACGATCTTGGAGATCAGGTCGGAGTTGGGGACGATCAGCTTGGAGCGGTCGCCCAGCTCGATCTCGGTGGCGCGGATGTTGATGCGCCGCACGTCGCCTTCCTGGTCGCCGAGGGCGATCCGGTCGCCCACCTTGATCGGCCGCTCGGCCAGCAGGATCAGGCCGGAAACGAAATTGCCGATTACGGCCTGCAGTCCGAACCCGATGCCGACCGACAGCGCGCTGGCGAACAGGGCGATGTTGCTCAGGCTCAAGCCGATATAGGCGCAGGTCGTGAGGAGGGCGATCAGGGCCCCCAGGTAGGTAAGCCCGGCGGTGATCGATGTTTGCAGCCCCACGTCGATGCGCGTCTTGGGCAGGTAGGTCGTCTCGACCCAGCTGCGGACGACCCGGGTGATCACCAGGCCGGCGGCGAAGACGACCACGCCGCCGAGGATCAGGCCCGGCGATATCGAGATCTTGCCGAGCTTGAACACGATCTCGGTGGATGTCGCCCGGGTGAGGATTTCGCGGGCGCTGGCCCCCAAGGGCGCGGCGATCGCCATCCAGCCGAAGATCATGAGGGCCAGCCGCAGCGCGCCCGACAGCAGCACGCCGATCTGTTCCAGCGCGTGGTCGGACAGGCCCGTGGCCGCCCCGACCAGCCGACTGAGGCCCTGGCGCGGCGCAAACAGCGTTTCGCACAGGTCGTCGATGAACCGCATCAGCAGGAACAGGCTCGCCAGCACCGTGGCGATCCAGATCAGCTCGCGCATGATGAAGCTGGCGAGCGCGACATAGCCTGTCGCCACGGCGATCAGAGCGGCGCTGAGGGCCAGCCACGCGGCGACGGCGGCGAGGACCCACGGCAGGCGCGACCGAGCCTCGTCGGGCTCTTCCTGGCTGGCCGAGGTGCTGCGCGCCCAGGCCAGGGCGCCGCCGACGGCGAGGAGTTGGAGGATCACGCTCAGGCAGCGGGTCGCTTCGCCGACGGCCGGGCTGGCGTCGAGCTCGACGCTGGCGCGCGTCAGGAAGCTCGCGAGCCCGACCGCGGCGCCGATGATCGGTGCGAAAATCGCCAGTCGGTCGGCGAAGGAGTCGGTCACCGGCGCCAGCCGCCAGCTCGGCCGGCCCGGCGACAGCAGGCTCCGGCCGAGCGCGTCTATCGTCGCGGCGTACAGCAAGGCGCTGATGAACGCCTGCGCCAGGCCGTCCGCGGCCGGCGTCAGGCGGACCACGCCGGACAGGGCCGAATAGAGCAGAAGGCCCGCCAAGGGCGGCGTCAGGGCGCCAATGAGCGTCAACCACAACGCCAATGCGGACTTGCGCAGGCCCGAGCTGGGAACCTGGGCGATCGACCGGCGCCGTCCGAGGCCGACGAGGATGATCCGCGCCGGGCCCAGCAGGAACAGGGCGAGCGCCGCCAGGACCGCCGACCAGACCTGGGCGGCGGGCGTCGCCGAGACCTGCCTTGCCTGGGCTGCGCCAGCATCATAGGCGCGTTGAACGTCGTCCGGCAGACTGGCGGCGAGGTCTCCCCACAGGGTGGGGTCGAACACCGAGCGGCTGTGCGCCCACAGCCGCGCCGAGAAGTTCCGCCGCAGCCGACCGGCCATGGACTCGCTGAGTTGGTTCGCCTCCACAGAGAGGAGGCGCGCCCGCTTCGAGCTATCGTCGAGGCTCTTCTGGAATCTCAGCAGCCGGGCTCGGGCCTCGGCGACGTCCGGGGCTTCCGGCGGCTGGCCTGGACCTGGGGCCGGTCCGAGCTCCGCCAGCCGCTCCTGGGCGTCCTCCAGGCGTGGCGTCAGCGTCGACAGGGCGTCCGCCAGGTCCGCCTGGATGGGTTCGAGCGCCGCCTTCTGGGCCTGCAGGGCCGAATCGTCGGCGGAGCCTGTCCGGGCCGCGCGCCGTATGGCGCGCAGGCTGGCCTCGTGGCCGTCCAGCCGCGCGTCCATGGCCGCGCCAAAGCGCGTCGTCACGGAGGGCGCGGGCCCCTGGACATGGCTCTGGGGCTGGGCGGGCGCCGGATTGGGCGCCGCGGCCGCGAGCATCACCCATGCCATGGCGATCAGGAGACGCTGGAAGATCGCTACTGTCCTTCGCGCCAACAGGCTGGCCCATCCCGCTTTGCAGCGCGCTCCTCCCTTGGCAAAGGCAGGCGGCTGACCTTGTCGACCTTGTCCGTGGCGCAAACGGCGATGTTGTGGCGGTCCGGCGGGTCGATCTCCCACGCCGAGCGCCGCCGCCCAAGGAAATTTCCGCGGGGGCTAGCTGTGTCGCCGTCCTGGAAGGGTCCCGACAAGGGCGCGCAGGACGGGCCGCAGGCGCGGGGCGTGCCAGGTCAGCCAGGCCACGACGCTCGCGGCGGCGACCGTCAGGGAGACCGTCCACAGGATAGGGCCGAAAGATGGGCCGTCGCGGTGCAGTGCGATCCCCAGAGACGCCGCCAGCAAGGCGTAGCCGCCGAAACGCAGCCGCCGCCCCCAACGGCTCGCCGGCGCGGCCTCGCCCATGACCAACTTCCAGTTCCGCGGCTGGCTCAGCGCCAGCAGCAGGAAGCCGGCCTGGGCGGACAGAAACATGGCCGCCAGAAGTGACGCCTCAGACATGGTCTTTTCCTGTCGAATAGAGGGCCCGCGTCGGCGCCGACGCGGCGCGGCGCTGAAGACGCAGCGCGGCGACGGACGCGATCGCGCCGCCCGCCAGGAGCGTCAGGTCCATGCCCGCGACGCTCCATTGGCCGCGCAGCGCGGTGCGAATGAGGGTGTCGCCGGTGGTGGCGGCGTTCAGGATCACCGCGAGCGGAGCGGCGGCGGCGATGGTCCAGCATTGCTCCGCCCAGGCGCCGCGGGGCCGGATCCAGGCATGCGCGAAGGACGCGACCCAGACGAGATAGAAGGTCCACACCTCCAGGGCCTCGCGTCCGGGAATCGTCAGCGGCAGCAGCCGGTTGGCGATCAGGAAGCCCAGCGTCGCGATGAGGATGCCCGTCGTGGCGCCGACCGACAGGCCCTCGACCACGCCGACGCCGCGCAGGCCTAGCTTCTCATGGCGCTTGCGGCGCGACTGCACCCAGAACAGGAACCCCGTGCCGATCAGAACGCAGCCCGAGAGGCCGCAGATGAAATAGAGCCAGCGCAGCGTCCAGTGGCGGAACTGGATCAGGTGCAGGCCCGCGACGAAGCGCTGGACGCTGGCGATCGGCCGCGCCGAGGCAGCCTTGATGACGGCCCCGGTCGGTCCGTCGAAATAGATCGCATCGATCCTGTCGGTGACGCCATGCTCGGACGACCGGCGCAGCTCGACGTAGGATTTGGCGTCGCCGGGATGATAGACGCGCAGCTGCTCGGGACGCTCGCCGTTCCAGCGCCGCATGGCCTCGGCCTGCATGGCGTCGAGCGAGGCCAGCGGGGCGGGCCGGTCGGCCGCCTTGCGCTTGAAGCGGCCGTAGGCCTCGTCCGCCAGGGTCGCCTTTCCCCCGCCGTAGGCGATCATCTGCGGCGTCGGCATATAGACCGAAAAGAAGATGATCAGCCCCGACAGGGCGATGATGAAGTTGAACGGCAGGCCGAACACGCCGGTCAGGTTGTGCAGGTCGAGCGTCGTGCGCTGGGGCTTCTTGACGATGCGCAGGGTGAAGAAGTCGGCGAAGATCTTCTTGTGGATGACGACGCCCGATACGCACATGACCAGCATGGTCATCGCCGCGACGCCGACCAGCCATTCGCCGAGATTGAACAGCCGAATGTGCAGCCGGTAGTGGAACGGATAGAAGAAGCGCGTCCCTCCCAGCGTGCCTGGCGGGTCGAGCAGGGCGCCGGAAGCCGGATCGACATGGCGACGCACCTCCTCGCCGCCCCTCTCCCGCGCGCGCACCTGGACTGTCGGGACGCGCTCGGACGGCAGGACGATCGACCACTGCTCGGGCTTGTCGACCAGGCGCTCGACGATGGGCTTCAGCGCGTCCAGCGAGCGCAGCTCGCTCTGGTCGATGCGCGTCATGGGCATCGTCCAGCGATCAATCTCGCGGTCGAACACCGAGAGCGAGCCCATCCAGAAGATGGCGAACAGCACGCCGCCGATCACCACGCCGGCCCAGGTGTGGAGCCAGTTCATCGACGCGCGAAACCCGTTCGGCGCGGCGGTCTCGCCGTCCTCCATCTCAGCCTCCTCCGACCGAAATCGGCGGCAGCAGCGGCGTCAGAGCGATCGCCATCCCATTGCCGACCACCGCCACGCCGCCGAGCACGGTCCAGACCCGGACCAGCCGAGGCTCGGCGAAGCCCCACACGACGATCCCCACATAGCCGAGAAAACCGATCATGCTCATCAGCACGATCGCCTCGCTGCGCACCATTCCCAGCAGCAGCACCAGCAGCAGGCTGAGCAGCGCCACCGTTCCGACGGTCGCGGCGTAGCCCACGACGACCGTGGCGATGGTCCGGGATGTGGCCTGGACTGCTGGCGAGAGCTTGCTTGGCATCGGGCGGATCAGAACTGGATCGAGGTGGTGAGCGCGACATTGCGCGGCGCGCCGGGATAGACCCCGTCGATCCGCCCGTCACTGCCGTTCACGAAGTGCCGCTTGTCGAAGAGGTTGTTGACCTTGACGGCGACGCGCCATGTCTCCGCCTCGTACCGCAGCGAAGCGTCGACCCGCACGTAGGGGGCGAGGGTGAAGGCGCCGCCGAGGTCGTTCACTTCGCGCCGGCCGACATAGGCGCCGCCCATGGCCACGCTCCAGCCGGCGAGCCGCTCGTTCTGCAGGGCGTAGCTCGCCCAGAGGCCGGCGCTGGTGTTCGGCACGTTCGCAGGCCTGCGGCCCACCGCCCCGGCGCGGGTGTCGCGGGTGATGCGGACATCCATCAGCGAGAGGCTGCCGGTGATGTCGAAGCCAGGCGCCGGCCGGACGCGCGCGTCGACCTCGACCCCTTCGCTGGTGACCTCGCCGGTCTGGATGTTGAAGCCCTCGTGGTCCAGATCCGGGACGCTCATGTTGCGCTTGCGGATCTGGAACGCCGCCATGGTGAGGAACAGGCGGTTGTCGAACAGCTCGGTCTTCACGCCGACCTCGTACTGCTTGCCGATCGTCGGCTTAAAGAGCTCGCCTGCGAAATCCTGGCCCACCACCGGGACGAAGGACTGGCTGAAGCTGCCGTAGAGCGACACCTTGTCGTTCGGCTGCCAGACGAGCCCCACGCGCGGCGAGTAGCCGTCGGTCGTCGCCTTGGACGTCGTGTTTCGCATCAGGTTGTCCGAGATGCTTTCCGAGCGGTCGTAGCGGAGGCTCGCCATGGCCTTCACCTTCGGGCTGAGCTCGATCAGGTCCTGGATGTAGACGCCGTCGGCGTTGATCGTCGAGACGGTGTTGCTGCTCTCGCGGAACCCCCGGGCCACGAAATTCCCGTAGACCGGCGCATAGATGTTGATCCGGTTGGAGGCGACCAGAGTGTTGCCCTGGAAGGTGTGGTCGCCGCTCTTGTAGCGATCGAGGTCTCCGCCGATCAGCACCTTGTGCCGGACGCCGGCCGGGCCGGTGAACTCTCCCGCCAGCTCCAGTTGCGCGCTCACCTGCTCGTCGAACCCGGTGCGCGGCCCCAGCCGGTCGCGGTCGATCAGGCCGGTGGCCAGGTCGAGGGTGGTGTTCACGAAACGGGTGCGGACGTTGTTGCTGTCGGACCTGGAGAACAGCACCGCCTGACGCACCCGCCAGGTCGGGCTGAACGCATGGTCGAGGGTGTAGCTGACGAGCTGTTCCCGCACCTTGCGGAAGTCGGTCGGCTCGCTGACCAGGGTGGTGATCGATACGGGCGCGGGGCCGGCGGCGGTGGACGGCAGGCCGCGATCCCAGGACCGGTTGTCGTCCAGCGCCTCGAAGTTGAAGAGGATCCGGGTGTTTTCGCCCGGCCGCCAGCTGATCGCCGCCGAGCCGAAGTTTCGCTTGGCGAACGAGTGGTCGCGGAAGTTGCCGCCGTCCTGGAACGCGCCGACCACCCGCGCGCCCAGCTTGCCGTCGGCCGTCATCGTCGAAAGATCGACCGCCGGATTGACGTAGCCGAAGCTGTCGACCAGCAGGCTCACCTCACGGAAGGGGGCGGCCAGCGGCTCCTTGGTCACATAGTTGAGCGTGCCGCCCGGCTCGGAGCGGCCGTAGAGGGCCGAGGCGGGCCCCTTGATGACCTCGATCCGTTCGATCGCGGCGAGGTCGCGCAGAGACGCGCGCCGGTCCGGATAGCCGTTGCGCAGGAAGTCGCTCGTCGAGAAGCCGCGGAAGATGAAGCTGTCGCCGTTCAGGCTGGTGTTGCCGCGCGCCACGCCGCTGACCTGCTGGACGACGTCTTCGACGCGAAGCGCCACCAGGTCGCGGATGAACTCGCCCGAGACGACCTGGATCGATTGGGGAATGTCGCGCAACGGCGCGTCGACCTTCGCCGCCCCGACCTTCATCGCCCCGTCCTTCACTGGGCGGGCGCCGTTGACGACGATGGCGTCCGCCTCTGCGAAGACCTGTTCTTCCGACTCCTCCGCCCAGGCTGGAGGAGCCGACAGGATCGCCGAGGCGAGGACCGCGAGCGCCGCCCCATTTCGACCCTTGGCGGCCACGCCGGAAACCGCCCGCACATCTCTCATCCTACCCCCAAGCCTCGCCGCACCCTTCGGGGCCGGATCGGTCCGTTCCGAAGGGCCGACCCGCTTCGGGCCGACCGCTGACGTCCGCAGCCCGACCTGCCCGACACGGCGCCGCTTGCTAATATTGCGACGCATTCGCATTAGCAACACATTCTGGCGGCCGGACCGTTCGGCGCCTGCCTTTCGGGCGTCTGGTTCTTGGTCTGGCCGCCGCAGAGGGATGATGGAGGCCCGCTGGAGGTTGCGCGCCTGCCGGAACCGGGCCGCCAGGCCTTCATCGACGGGACATGCGGTCCCCATCAAACCTCAATCGATGACCGACAGAGATCGCCTGCGGTCCGAGGCCTCGCGCCGCCGACCGATCGCCCCACCCCCAGGGCCGACAGGAGATTGACCTTGATCGAGACGCTTTCGAAGACCGGCGCGTTCGCCCCGCAACCGTGGCGGCCTGATCGCCGTCCTGGCCGCCGGCGCCGTCCTTGCCGGATGCGCCAGCGCCCCTCCGGTCGCCGATACCGGTCTGGAGTCCTCGCCGCAGCTGCTCCCCAACAGCGGCGACAAGTCCGGGCGCACGCCGTTTCGCTACGTCGCGCCCGTCGACTGGAGCCGGTACGACAAGGTGATGGTCGAGCCGGTCGCGATCTATCGCGGCGCCGACGCCCAGTTCGGCAAGATGGGCGACAAGAATTCACCGCGGCGCTCGGCCGGTCGTTCAAGCTCGTGTCCCGACCCGACCCAAACACCCTGCGCGTCCGCCTCACCCTGACCGGCGCAAAGGCGTCGAACCGGGTGCTGGCGCCGATGCTGCATTTCGATCTCGCCGGCGGCTCCTACAACGCGGTGCGGACGATCTCGTCAAACGGCTTCGCAGCGACTGATGCATCTGGCTGCGGCGCAAGTTCGACGCCGCCGCTTCTGGCAGGCGGGAACCGGCGCGCGCGCCGCCGCTTACTCCCGTTGGATGATCATGCGGAAGCGAGCGCCGTGGCCGAGCAGCATTATGAGGGCGGATGCCACTGCGGCGCCGTCCGCTACGCCGTCGACATCGACCTCGAAAAAGGCACGCTGCGCTGCAACTGCTCGCTGTGCAGCAAGAGCCGCGCCTGGTTCGCTTTCGCGCCCGCCGACAGGTTCCGGCTGATGCGCGGCGGCGGCGATCAAATCCACTATCGCTGGACGCCGCCCGGCAAGCCGCGCCCCAACCTTACCTATCATATCTGCAGCACCTGCGGCGTGCGCACCCATGCGGAAGGGATGGACCCGCGGGGCGCCGCGACCGTCGCGGTTCAGGTCGCCACGCTCGAAGGAGCCGACCCTGACATGCTCGCGAAGTCGATCCGCTATGTCGATGGCCGGCACGACCACTTCGACCGAGAGCCCGACAACGTCGACGCGCTCTGAATTGAATAGGCGCCACGGCGTATCCGGACGTGGCGCGCAGAGCTATGGCGCGTTCCCTTCCGATCGCTAGTCGGGCGTCGTCCCCAAACGCAGAACGCCTCCCTTTCGGGAGGCGCTGTCGCTCAATTTCCGTTGGAAGAAATTGGAGCGGGCGAAGAGATTCGAACTCTCGACCCCAACCTTGGCAAGGTTGTGCTCTACCACTGAGCTACGCCCGCGCTTCTTGAAACCAGATCCGCTGTGCGGCCCCCAATTTCGAGAGGCCGGCTTATGGCAGAGGGTCCGGCGGTTGGCAAGCGCCTCAGCCGCGGAATTTTGGGGACTTCAGGCGGCGCTTGTTCACGTGCCCTTCCGGGGCCGGCGCGACCTCCTCGGGGAACTCGCCCTTGAAGTAATAGCGCTGCCACGCCGCCTTGGTGGCCTCGGGGTCCTGGCGGAAAATCTTCTGATTGAACTCGCTGCGGTGCTTCTCCCAGACGTCGTACTGGTGGCGCAGCTCCGCGTTGGAATCCATCCGCCGGATCACCGGCTGGATCTCGTGCAGGGGGTGGTCCTGGGTGAGGGTGATGAAGCAGAAGGGCTCGCCCTTGTCGAAGTGGACCTTGCCCGGCCGGGTGAAGACCCAGTTCATCGTGAAGGGGAAGGGCAGCCAGTCGGTCTCGACCACGCCGGCCAGGGGCTGGAGCCCGTCCTTGATCTGGTTGGGCGGTCCCATCACCCACATCGACCAGCCCGGCGGGGTGCGGAACAGATAGCCCGGGTGGAAGGTCACGACGCCGTGGCTGAAGTGGCTGGTGGCGAAACGATGGAAATCAGGGTTCGGGCGGTCGGGCGTCAGCTTGATGTCGCTCTGATGCAGGCCCCCGGTCCATTCGGCGGTGAAGCCCGTCGGGCAGAGCAGCTCCCAGCCCGAGGTGTTGGCCATGCTGAGCGGCAGGCAGCGGTAGGGGTGGCGCTCAGTGAAGCGGTCCATCCAGTCCCGCTGCGGCCGGCCCGGCACCAGCTCCGGCGGCCGTTCGGTGGTGGGGTAGCACTCGAGTTCCATGGCGCTCTCGACGTCTCGGGGTCGTCGACCTCTAGGCACCGGGAGGGGTGGCGTCCAGCGCCGTCAAGGGAACCACGGAAGGCACGGAAAACACCGAAGAGGATTTGTCCACGAAATACACGAAAGCGGCGGCGCTCAGAGTGCGCGGTTTGCGGAGCCGGAGGGCCACGAATGGACCGGCCTCTGGCCGGTCGATCGAGGGGCGCGGCCGTTCGGGTTGCTCCGCTCCTTTCGTGTATTTCGTGTATTTCGTGGACAAGAAACCGACCCACGGCGCCTGAACGGGCGCGCTGAAGTCGGCTATGAACCCCGCCCATGAAGACCAAAGCCGACCTGCTGGCCTTCCTCGACGAGATCGGGGTCGCCGCGACGACCCACGAGCATCCCGCCGTCTTCCGGGTGGGGGAGGGCGAGGAGATCAAGGCGGCGCTTCCGGGCGCCCACACCAAGAACCTGTTCCTGAAGGACGCCAAGGGCCAGCTCTGGCTGATCTCGGCCGAGGACCGCAGCGTGATCGACCTGAAGCGGCTTCCTGCAGTGATCGGTTCGGCGCGCCTGTCGTTCGGCGCCGAGGCGCTGATGGTGGAGACGCTCGGCGTGACCCCAGGCTCGGTCACCGCCTTCGGCCTGATCAACGACGCCGAACGCCGGGTGCGCTTCGTGCTCGATCGCGCGCTCGCCGAGGCGGCGGCGGTCAACTTCCATCCGCTGACCAATACGGCGACCACCCGCGTGGACCAGGCGGGCCTGCGGCGCTTCTTCCAGGCGCTCGGCGTGGAGCCGATGATCGTCGATTTCCAGACGTTGGCGCGGGTGGAATGCGCTGAGGCGCGTTGAACCGCGGCCAAGGTGCGACCATCTTGGGGCCGCAAGAGTTTAGACCACGAGAGTTGAGGGCGGAGAGATGACCCTGATTGGCGAGACCACCGGCAAGCCGGCCGGCGACATCATCAAGGATGCGACCGACGCCAGCTTCGTGGTCGATGTGATCGAAGCCAGCCGCGTGCAGCCGGTGATCGTCGACTTCTGGGCGCCCTGGTGCGGGCCGTGCAAGCAGCTGGGCCCCGCCCTGGAACGCGTCGTCAAGGCGGCCAAGGGCGCGGTCAAGCTGGTGAAGATCGACATCGACAAGAACCCCGCCTTCGCGGGCCAGTTGCGCGTGCAGTCGATCCCGGCGGTGTTCGCCTTCGTGGGCGGCCAGCCGGTGGACGGCTTCATGGGCGCGGTTCCGGAGAGCCAGCTGAAGACCTTCGTCGAGCGGCTGGCGAAGTCGGGCGCCGGCGGCGCGGACGACGGGATCGAAGACGCCCTGGCCATGGCGCGGGAATCGCTCGAGCTGGGCGATCTCGGCGGCGCGGCCCAGGCCTACGCCCAGGTGCTGCAGCACGACCCCGAGAACGTGAAGGCGCTGGGCGGATTGGCGCGGGTCTATCTCGCCGGCGGTGAAATGGACCGCGCGCAGCAGATCCTGGAGATGGCGCCCGCCGACGCCAAGGATCCCGACCTCGACAGCGTCCGCGCGGCCCTGGCGCTGGCGGCCGACGCGCCGGCCGACGTGCGCGAGTTCCAGGAGCGGCTGACGCGCGACCCGGCCGACCACGAGGCCCGGTTCGAGCTGGCCAAGGCCCTGGGCGCCCACGGGCGGCTGGACGAGGCGATGGACCACCTGCTGACGATCATCGAGGCGGACCGCGAGTGGAACGAGCAGGCGGCGCGCAAGCAGCTGCTCGTCGTCTTCGAGGCGGCCGGCCAGATGTCGGAGCTCGCCAAACAGGGACGCCGGCGACTGTCTGCGATACTGTTCAGTTAGGCTTTCTCGGAGAGCGCCCATGGCCGGATTCAGACGGACCGCGGACCTGCCGCAGGTGATCCCGGTCTTTCCGCTCGACGGCGCCCTGCTGTTGCCGGGCGGCGAGCTGCCGTTGCAGATCTTCGAGCCGCGCTATCTCAACATGGTCGACGACGTCATGGGGGGGGACCGGATCATCGGCATGATCCAGACCCTGCCGGGCGGCGACCGCGAGCGGCCGCGCCTGGCGGCGGTCGGCTGCGCCGGGCGGATCACCAGCTTCGCCGAGACCTCGGACGGCCGCTATCTGATCACCCTCACCGGCCTCTGCCGGTTCGAGCCGGGCGAGGAGATGGCCATGCGGCTGCCCTATCGCCAGGCGCGCGCCATCTACGCCCCCTTCGAGGCGGACCTGTCGGAGAACGAGAAGACGCCGGTGCCGGCCGACGCCCGCGACCGCTTCGCCCACGCCCTGAAGCGCTATCTGAACCGCCGCGACCTCGACATCGACTGGGAGACCGCCAGCGGCGCGCCGCTGGAGGCCCTGGTCAACAGCCTGGCCATGGGCCTGCCGTTCGACCCGCAGGAGAAGCAGGCGCTGCTGCAGGCGCCGGACCTCACCGGCCGCTTCGACGTGTTGACCACCCTGCTGGAGATCGACTCCGTCGACGACGGCGATGACGAGAACCATTCGGTGCAGTAAGGGTCTGCCCATGAGCGAACCCGCCGTCTCCGAGGTCGATGTCGACCCGCGCCTCCTGGAAATCCTGGTCTGTCCGGTGACCCGGGGGCCGCTCGAACTCGACCGCGCCAAGGGCGAGCTGATCAGCCGCAGCGCCAAGCTGGCCTACCCGATCCGCGACGGCGTGCCGATCATGCTGCCGGAAGAGGCGAGGGAGCTGGCCGAGGGGGAGTAGGGCGGCGCGGAACGCCCCCTCAGTCGCTTCGCGACAGCTCCCCCGCACGCGGGGGAGCAGCAGCGCCTCGCTCCTCCACCGCGAAGCGGGGGAGGTGGCTCGCGTAGCGAGACGGAGGGGGCGCTAAAGCGCCTCGCCCTTCAGCAGGCGCGGCAGGTCGCCGACGCCGCCGCCGGCCTCCTGCATGAAGAAGCGCCGGGCGGGGCCGATCCGGTTGACCGCGGCCATGCCCGCGCCGCGGACCAGCCGCAGCAGCGGATTGTCGTTCGAGAACAGCCGCACGAAGGCGTCCATGCCGGCCGAGAGGGTGACGGTGTCGAACCGTCGCCAGGCGGCGTAGCGGGCCAGCACCGCCTCGGAGCCGATATCCTCGCCGAGCCGCCCGGCGTCGACGATGGTTTCGGCCAGGGCCGCTGCGCCCTTCAGGCCGAGGTTCAGCCCCTGGCCGGCGATCGGGTGCACCCCGTGCGCCGCGTCGCCCAGCAGGGCCACGCGCGGACCTGAGAGCCGCTCCGCCAGCTGCAGGGTCAGCGGATAGGTGAAGACCGGCCCCTGGACCTCAGCCGTCCCGAGGTGCTCGCCGATGCGGCGCTGAAGATGGGCGTGGAAGACCTCGGGGCGGGCGGCCTTGAGGGCGGCGCCGCGGCGGACGCTCTCGGTCCAGACCAGGCTGGCGCGCTGTTCGGTGAGGGGCAGGATGGCGAAGGGGCCGGACGGCAGGAAGAACTCGTGCGCGGTCCCGCCGTGCGGCCGCTCCAGCTTGACGGTCGCGACGACGCCGGTCTGGCGATAGTCCCAGCCGAGGGCGCCGATGCCCGCCGCCTCGCGGATCACCGAGCCCCGTCCTTCGGCGCCCACCACCAGCGGGGCGTGCAGGACGCGGCCGTCGGCCAGGGTGACGCTCGCCGCGCGCGGGCCGAAGGTCGCGGCGACCACGCGCGCCGGCGCCAGGACCGCGACGCCGGCGTCTTCCAGCGCCTGGGCGAGGGCGGCGCGGGTGCGGCGGTTCTCCAGCATGTAGCCGAGCGGCTCGCCGTCGCAGCGGTCGGCGATCTCTTCGGCGTCGAATTGCAGGAAGAAGGGGCCGGGGCCGCGCGTCAGCGGGCCGGGGGCGCGGCCGTCGGTGACCAGGATGTGCTCGATCCGCTCGGCATAGGGCTCCAGCATCGGCGCCAGGCCCAGCGCCCGCCACTGGCGAAAGGCGGCGTAGGCGATCGCCGAGGAGCGGCCGTCGAAGGTCGGCGCCAGCTGGGCGCTGAACACCACCGGATCGATCAGCAGCGGCTTCAGCCCGGCCTTTGCCAGCGCCAGGCCGAGCGTCGCCCCGGCCATGCCGGCGCCCGCGATGATCACGTCGGCGTCGAAGGTGTCCATATCATCCACCGCTCATCCCGGCGAAAGCCGGGACCCAAGCTGAATAGCAGACCTGATGCGGCGCGGGCGATGGCGCGGCCGCTTGGGTCCCGGCTTTCGCCGGGATGAGCGGAGTTTTATTCGCCACCCTCGTCGTCGGAGAAGCCCATGATGTGGAAGCCGGCGTCGACGTGGATCACCTCGCCGGTGGTCGACTGGCCGAGGTCCGACAGCAGCCACAGGGCGCAGCCGGCGACGCCTTCCATCGAGGTGTCTTCCTTCATGGCCGAGAGCGAGCGGCCCTTGGCCAGCATGCCGCGGCCGCCCTGGATGCCCGCCAGCGACAGGGTGCGCATGGCGCCCGGCGAGACGGCGTTGACGCGGATGCCCTTGGGCCCGAGGTCGCGCGCGGCGTAGCGGGTGGCGCTCTCCAGCGCCGCCTTGGCCACGCCCATGGTGTTGTAGTTCGGGATCGCCCGCTCCGAGCCCATGTAGGTGAGGGTGATGATCGAGCCGCCGTCCGGCATCAGCTCGGCCGCGCGCCGGGCGCAGTCGACGAAGCTGAAGGCGGAGATGTTCATCGCCCGCAGGAAGCCGTCGCGGGTGGTGTTCTCGACGAAGGAGCCCTTCAGCTCGTCCTTGTTGGCGAAGGCGATGGCGTGGACGAAGAAGTCGATCGTTCCGAAGGCCTCCTTCACCGTGGCGAAGGCGGCGTCCATCGAGGCGTCGTCGGTGACGTCGACGGCGGCCAGGGTCTTGACGCCGATGCTGTCGGCCAGCGGCTGGACGCGACGCTCCATGCCCGGCAGGTGCAGGAAGGCCATCTCCGCGCCCTGGGCGGCCAGCTGCGAGGCGATGCCCCAGGCGATCGACTGGTGGTTGGCGACCCCGGTCACCACGCCCCGCTTGCCCTTCATCAGCTCGCCCTTGGGCATCTGGTAGTCATCGGCCACGGGGTTTTCTCCAATCCACGATCGTGCTTGGGGGCGGTTTAATGCGCCTGCCATGCTGTGTCATCCCGGACACGGGCGGTCCTTCTCCCCTTGTGGGAGAAGGTGGGCCGCGAAGCGGGTCGGATGAGGGGTCTCTCAGACGTCCCGGGTCGGCGGCGACGCCGCTGTCGAAGCGGAGGTCATCTTCGACCCCTCATCCGTCGGGCTGGCGCCCGACACCTTCTCCCACAAGGGGAGAAGGGGCGCGTCAAATGCGGCGCATCACCAAACAGCCGTTGGTGCCGCCGAAGCCGAAGCTGTTGGACATCACCGTGGTCAGCTCGCGGTCGGCGCGCTGGCGCAGGATCGGCAGGTCGGCGAAGGCCGGGTCGAGGTTTTCGATGTTGGCGCTCTCGGCGGCGAAGCCGTTGTTGAGCATCAGGAGGCTGTAGATCGCCTCCTGCGCGCCGGCCGCGCCGAGGCTGTGGCCGGTCAGCGACTTGGTCGAGGAGATCAGGGGGGGCTTGTCGCCGAAGACCTGGCGCACAGCTTCCATTTCCTTGGAGTCCCCCACCGGCGTCGAGGTGCCGTGCGGGTTCAGATAGTCGATGGTGGGGTTCCCGGCCTGCTCCAGGGCCAGGCGCATGCAGCGCGCCGCGCCTTCGCCTGAGGGGGCGACCATGTCGTAGCCGTCGGAGTTGGCGGCGTAGCCGACGATCTCGCCGTAGATCTTGGCCCCGCGCGCCCTGGCGTGCTCCAGCTCTTCCAGCACGACGATGCCGCCGCCGCCGGCGATGACGAAGCCGTCGCGGTCGCGGTCATAGGCGCGGCTGGCGACGCTCGGCCGGTCGTTGAAGTTGGAGCTCATCGCGCCCATGGCGTCGAACAGGTTGGAGAGCGTCCAGTCGAGCTCCTCGCAGCCGCCGGCGAAGACGATGTCCTGCTTGCCCATGGCGATCTGCTCGAAACCGACGCCGATGCAGTGGGCCGAGGTGGCGCAGGCCGAGGAGATGGAGAAGTTCAGGCCGCGGATCTTGAACCAGGTCGACAGGGTGGCCGAAGGGCCCGAGCTCATCGCCTTGGGCACGGCGAAGGGGCCGATTCGCTTCGGGCCCTTGGTGCGGGTGATCTCGGCGGCCTCGACGATGGTGCGGGTCGACGAGCCGCCGGCGCCGACGATCAGGCCGGTCCGCTCGTTGGAGACCTCGGCCTCCTCGAGGCCGGAATCCCGAATCGCCTGCTCCATGGCGATGTGGCCGAAGGCGGTGCCTTGAGCCAGGAAGCGCGCGGCGCGCCGGTCGACCAGGGACTCCCAGTCGATCTGCGGCGGGGCGTGCACCTGGCAGCGGAAGCCGAGCTCCGCATACTCCGGCGCGGCGACAACGCCGCTCTTGGCTTCGCGCAACGACGTCAGCACCTCGTCGGCGCTCACGCCGATGGATGAGACGATACCCAGTCCGGTGACGGCCACACGGCGCATCAGCTGATTTCCTCCGTCCCTGGTGGTCGTTCGATCAGCTCAGGTCCTGGGCGGCGAACAGGCCGACCCGCAGGTCCTTGGCTTCATAGATGGGTTTTCCATCGGCGAGCAGAAGGCCATCGCCCACGCCCATGACGAGTTTGCGCATGATCACACGCTTCAAATCGATCTTGTAGACGAGCTTCTCGACCTTGGGGGTGACCTGGCCGGTGAACTTGACCTCGCCGACGCCGAGCGCCCGGCCGCGGCCCTGCGCGCCCGACCAGCCGAGGAAGAAGCCGACCAGCTGCCACATGGCGTCCAGCCCCAGGCAGCCCGGCATCACCGGGTCGCCGATGAAGTGGCAGGCGAAGAACCAAAGGTCGTCGGTGATGTCGAGCTCGGCCTCGATGAAGCCCTTGCCGTTGACGCCGCCATCGGAGGTAATTTTCACGATGCGGTCGAACATCAGCATCGGCGGCGCCGGCAGCTGGGCATTGCCTGGCCCGAACATTTCACCCCGGGCGCAGGCAAGGAGGTCTTCCTTGGTGAAGCTCGAGGGGCGGACCTCGGCGGCGATTTCGATGCTCATGGCGATGGGCTCAATCAGAATGAGCGTCAGGCCCTAACATGATGCGCACGACAGGCTCAACGGGCGCCTGTCGTTCCGTGTGTCTGGCCGTGAGTTCGGCCGGGGCGGCATTGGATGGCCTCGGACGTGCCCCAGAGCTTGCTTTCGGGCATCCAGCCCGAGACATCGTCGGCCTTCACGCGGCACCAGCCCTCCTCGCAACGGACCAGGGCGGCGAGGGCTCGCGGGTTCAGATAGGCGACGACGTGGGAGACGTCTTTCGGCCGCCGGCGGAGCGGCAGGGGGGTCGCTTGCATGTTCATCGCCGTGCGGCGGCCGTCGGTGGTGCGCTTGTGGACCCAGACCAGCTCGCCCTCGGGATCGCAGATCCGCCGCCATTCGGCGGTTTCGGCGACGACCTGCACCGGCAGGCCGCGGACGCGATAGACCCAGAGCAGCCGGTGATCGTCGCCCGGCCCCGCGCGAGCGTTCACCTTGTCGAACTTCAGCGAGACATAGCGCGGCACCGGCAGGCCCGAGGGCGTCGCCCGGTCGGCCGCTTCTGCCGCGCCTGCGACAAGGGCCGCCCCCAGCGTCGCCGCCGCAAGCAGCGCCCGCATCATCACCGCCATCCGTTCGCCTCGCCTTGGCCGCACAGGGCCCCTTTGCTAGAGGTGGTCCGTAGAGATCGATTGCGCCGGCGACGCGGCGTCCCTCAAGGTCCCCTTTTCAGTTCGCACATGGCCGCCCGCAAGCCGAAAGTCATCGTCACGCGCAAACTGCCGGACCCGGTCGAGACCCGGATGCGGGAGCTTTTCGATACTGAGCTCAATCTGACGGACGAGCAGATGGGCCGCGCGGCGCTCGAGGCCGCCGTCGCGCGCGCCGACGTGCTGGCCCCCACCATCACCGACAAGATCGACGCCGCCCTGCTGGAGAAGGCCGGTCCGCAGCTGAAGCTGATCGCCAACTTCGGCGCCGGCGTCGATCATATCGACGTGACCGCGGCCACCGAGCGCGGGATCACCGTGACCAACACGCCTGGCGTGCTGACCGAGGACACCGCCGACCTGACGCTCGCGCTGATCATGACGGTGGCCCGCCGGATCGTGGAGGGCGCCAACGTCGTCGAGACGGGCGGTTTCAAGGGCTGGTCGCCCACCTGGATGCTGGGGCGGCGAATCACCGGCAAGCGCCTTGGCATCATCGGCATGGGCCGGATCGGCCAGGCGGTGGCGCGGCGCGCCAAGGCCTTCGGCCTGCAGATCCACTACCACAACAGAAAGCCGGTCTCGGTGCGCATCGCCGAGGAGCTGGAGGCCACCTACTGGGAGAGCCTCGACCAGATGCTGGCGCGGATGGACATCATCTCGGTCCACTCGCCGCACACGCCCGCCACCTACCACCTGCTGTCGGCCCGGCGGCTGAAGCTGCTTCAGCCGCACGCCATCGTCATCAACACCGCCCGCGGCGAGATCATCGACGAGAACGCCCTGGCCGATCTCCTGGCCGCCGGCGCGATCGCCGGCGTGGGGCTGGATGTCTTCGAGTTCGAGCCGGCGATCAATCCGAAGCTGCTCAAGCTGCCCAACGCCGTGCTGCTGCCGCACATGGGCTCGGCGACGATCGAGGGGCGGATCGACATGGGCGAGAAGGTGATCATCAACATCCGCACCTGGATGGACGGCCACCGTCCGCCGGACCGGGTGATCCCGGCGATGCTTTAGAAGTCAAAGCCCTCTCCCCGGAAGCGGGAAGAGGGCTCTATTTGACCCGGATCAGGCAGAAGCCGTCCCAGCCCTTCGAGCCGACGGTCTGGACCGCCGTGGCCGCGACCCGCGGTTCGGCGGCGATCAGCTCGTTCATGCGCCGCACGCCCAGCGCATTGGCGTCGTTCCCCGGCTGCAGGACCTTGCCGGCGCGCACCACATTGTCGGCGACGATCACGGTCCCCGGGCGGGCGAGCTTCAGCGACCAGAGGAAATAGTCCGGATAGCCGCTCTTGTCGGCGTCGATGAAGATGAAGTCGAAGGGGCCTTCGAGGCTCGGCAGGGCAGCGATCGCCGCGCCCACCTTGACCTCGACCTGGTCGGCGAAGCCGGCGCGGGCGAGGTTCTTGCGGGCGACCTCCGCATGTTTCGGCTCGTATTCCAGGGTGACCAGCCGCCCGTCCGCGGGCAGGGCGCGGGCGAGCCAGATGGTCGAATAGCCGCCGAGCGTGCCGATCTCGAGGATGCGCCTGGCGCCGGTCATCTGCGCCAGCAGCATCAGGAGCTTGCCCTGGTTGGGCGCGACATTGATGGCCGGCAGGCCGGCCGCCTGGCTGTCCGCCAAGGCCGCGTCGAGCGTCGGGTCGGGCGCAAGCAGCGCCTCGGTCAGATAGTGGTCGACCTCGGTCCAGGCCTCCTGGCTCATGGCGTCTTCCCTCCGCAGATGGGGCAATCCGGGTCCGCGCCCACCCGGACGGTGCGGGTCTCGGCGGCGAGCGCGTCGTAGATCATCAAACGGCCGGCGAGGGATTCTCCGGCGTTGACGATCAGCTTGATCGCCTCCAGCGCCATCATCGAGCCGACCACGCCGGCCAATGCGCCGACCACGCCGACGGCGACGCAGGTCTCCGCGTCCGGCGGGATCTCCGGCACCAGGCACTGGTAGCAGGGCTGGCCCTGGAACACGCCGACCTGGCCGGTCCAGCGGCCGATGGCCCCGGACACCAGGGTCCTGCCGTGGCGCACGCAGGCGGCGTTGACGCACATCCGCGTGGCGAAGTCGTCCGTGCCGTCGAGCACCAGGTCGACGCCGGCGACCAGCTTGTCGGCGGTGGTCTCGTCGAAGGCCCCTTCGAAGCCGGCGACGAAGATGTGCGGGTTGAGCGCCGCGAGCCGGTCGGCGGCGCTTCCGGCCTTCGGCCGTCCAACGTCGCTCTCGGCGTAGATGATCTGACGCTGCAGGTTGGAGCGGTCGACCACGTCCGGGTCGGCCAGCAGCACCGTCCCGACCCCCGCCGCGGCGAGATAGAGGGCGGCGGGAGAGCCCAGCCCGCCGGCGCCGACGATCAGCACGCGGGCGGCCTTGAGCTTCTGTTGCCCTGGGCCGCCGACCTCGCGCAGCACCAGGTGCCGGGCGTAACGTTCGACTTCCTCGTCGGTGAAGCTCATTGGGGTGAAACTCATCGGGGGAAACTCATGCGCGAATGCTCGCCTCGCCTTGACCTCGCCACACGCCCTGGCCACATGCCCGACCATGGGCCAAGCTTCCACGACCTTCCCTGACTGGCATGGGACCACCATTCTAGCCGTCCGCAAGGGCGGCTCCACCGTCATCGCGGGCGACGGCCAAGTCTCCATGGGCCAGACCATCGTCAAGGGCAACGCCCGCAAGGTCCGCAGGCTGGCGGGCGGCCGGGTGGTGGCGGGTTTCGCCGGGGCGACCGCGGACGCCTTCACCCTGATCGAACGGCTGGAGACCAAGCTCGAACAATATCCCGAGCAGCTCACCCGCGCCTGCGTCGACCTGGCCAAGGACTGGCGGACAGACCGCTACCTGCGCAGGCTGGAGGCGATGCTGATCGTCGCCGACGCCTCGACCATCCTGACCGTGACGGGCGTCGGCGACGTCCTGGAGCCGGAGAGCGGGGTCGCCGCCATCGGGTCGGGCGGCAACTACGCCCTGGCGGCGGCCCGGGCGCTGATGGACACCGACCTCGACGCCGAGGCCATCGCCCGCAAGGCGATGAGCATCGCCGCCGACATCTGCGTCTACACCAACCGTGAGCTCACGGTTGAGACGTTGTAGGGCCGTGGCCGAACGCCCCCTCCGTCTCGCTGCGCGAGCCACCTCCCCCGCGTCGCGGTGGAGGATCTGGGCCGAAGATGCTCCACCGCAACGCGGGGGAGCTGTCGCGAAGCGACTGAGGGGGCGTTCGGCGGCCGCCATCAACTCAGGCGAACTGACCCAATGACCGAATTTTCCCCCCGCGAGATCGTCTCCGAGCTCGACCGCTTCATCGTCGGCCATCAGGAGGCCAAGCGCGCCGTCGCCGTGGCGATGCGCAACCGCTGGCGGCGCCGGCGGGCGCCCGCCGACCTGCAAGACGAGATTACGCCGAAGAACATCCTGATGATCGGCCCCACCGGCGTCGGCAAGACCGAGATCGCCCGCAGGCTCGCGCGCCTGGCCCAGGCGCCCTTCCTCAAGGTCGAGGCCACCAAGTTCACCGAGGTCGGCTATGTCGGCCGCGACGTCGACCAGATCGTCCGCGACCTGGTGGAGAGCGCCATCGCCATGGTTCGCGAGAAGCGCCGCGCCGGGGTGCGCGCCAGGGCCGAGGCCGCCGCGGAAGAACGCATCCTCGACGCCCTGACGGGCCCCGGCTCGACGGCCGCGCGGGAGTCGTTCCGCCGCAAGCTGCGCGCCGGCGAGCTGGACGAGAAGGAGGTCGAACTGACCGTCGCCGACTCCGGCCCGGCCATCCCCGCCTTCGACATCCCCGGCCAGCCGGGCGCCCAGATGGGCATGCTCAATCTCTCGGACATGTTCGGCAAGGCGTTCGGCCAGCGCACCAAGGTGCACAAGACCACCGTCTCCGCCGCCTGGACGCCGCTGATCGCCGAGGAGAGCGACAAGCTGCTCGACCAGGAGGCGCTCACCCAGGAGGCGCTGGAGCTGGCCGAGAACCAGGGCATCGTCTTCATCGACGAGATCGACAAGGTGGCCAGCCGGTCCGATCGCGCCGGCGCCGACGTCAGCCGCGAGGGCGTGCAGCGCGACCTGCTGCCGCTGATCGAGGGCACGACGGTCTCCACCAAGTACGGGCCGGTGAAGACCGACCACATCCTGTTCATCGCCTCGGGCGCCTTCCACGTCGCCAAGCCCTCGGACCTGCTGCCCGAGCTGCAGGGCCGGCTGCCGATCCGGGTGGAGCTCAAGGCCCTGACCCGCGACGACCTGCGCCGCATCCTCACCGAGCCTGAGGCCAACCTGATCCGCCAGCACCAGGCGCTGCTGGCCACCGAAGGCGTGACGCTGAGCTTCACGGAAGAGGCGATCGACGCCCTGGCCGACGCCGCCGTCACGGTGAACAGCTCGGTCGAGAACATCGGCGCGCGCCGGCTGCAGACGATCCTCGAGAAGGTGCTGGAGGAGATCAGCTTCACCGCCGGCGACCGCTCCGGCGAGAGCCTCTCGATCGACGCCGAATACGTCCGCGTCCGGGTCGGCGAGCTGGCCCAGAACGCCGACCTGTCGCGGTTCATTCTGTAGGGGCCGAGCGCCCCCTCAGTCGCTTCGCGACAGCTCCCCCGCTCGCGGGGGAGCAGCGGGCTTCGCTCCTCCCCCGTGCAACGGGGGAGGTGGCTCGCGCAGCGAGACGGAGGGGGCGTTCGTTTCAGCTCCGCTCCCGCTTGGCGCGCCAGATCGCCCGCTCCAGGGCCTTGGCGAAGTCGGCGCGTTCGCGCGGGCTTAGCGCTGCGGCCACCTCGGCCTCGCGGCCGGAGAGGGCGAGCTTCAGCGCCACCGTGCGCTCGTCTTCCGTCTCGACGCGCACGCGGGTGAAGGCGGTGGGGGATTCCCAGACCAGCCGGGTCCATTTCGGGGTCTCGTGCGTGACGCGGATTTCGCTGGCGGAGACCTGCACGCGCTCGATGCGCTTGGCGGCGCTGAAGCTGACCAGGAAGGCGACAATCACCGCCAGGACGTCAAAGCCGAGGAAGAAGGGCACGAGGACCGCCCCCATCGCCAGGAAAACCGCCGCCGAGAGGCAGTTGGCGAGCGTGACGATGCCGATCAGCACGATGAATCCCCGCTCGGACAACGAACGGTTCGGCCGGATCTCCGCGTCCATGTAGAGGGGCGAGGCCATGGCGGAGAGAATAATCCTCCGCGCGGCGACGCTCCAGCGCCGCGAAGGCAGATGGGCTTCTACAAAATGCCCGTCATCCCGGACGGACGGCAGGCCGAGCCGGGACCCAGGGGGTTCTGCAGTGCGTGGGGCCCTGGGTCCCGGCTCTCCGCTGCGCTTCGGCCGGGATGACAGTCTAGGTTGAGGTTAGGGGTTCAGACGCGTGACAACCGAGCCGCCTCGCGCCATCTTCCGCCGCCCATGGCCAAGCCCGCAGCCAAACCCCGCGCCCCATCCCGCGCCAAGCGCGTCAGCCCCGCAGAGCAGGCGAGGGTCGCGGCCCTGTTCGAGCGTTTCGAGAGCCAGGAAAGCGATCCGCGCACCGAGCTCGACTATGACAGCCCCTACACCCTGGTGGTGGCGGTGGCGCTCTCGGCCCAGGCGACCGACGTCTCGGTCAACAAGGCGACGCGCAAGCTGTTCGAGGTCGCCGACACGCCGCAGGCGATGCTGGCGCTGGGGGAGGCGGGGCTGAAGCCCTTCATCTCCTCGATCGGGCTCTACAACACCAAGGCCAAGAACGTCATCGCGCTCTCGCGCATCCTCATCCAGCAGTACGCCGGCGAGGTGCCGCTGGACCGCGAGAAGCTGCAGGCGCTGCCGGGCGTCGGGCGCAAGACCGCCTCGGTGGTGCTGAACGAGCTGCGCATCGAGCCGGCCATCGCCGTCGACACCCACGTCTTCCGCGTTTCGCACCGGCTGGGGCTGGCCGACGGCAAGACGCCGGACCAGGTCGAGGCCCAGCTGATGGCGATCGTGCCCGAGCCCTACCTGACGCGGGCCCACCACTGGCTGATCCTGCACGGACGCTACGTCTGCGTGGCCCGGCGGCCGAAGTGCGAGGAATGTTCGGTGGCCGACCTCTGTCCGTCGCGCCACCTTTTCGTCAACGGGCGGTGAGGTGACCACGTCGCGGCTGCCGCTGAACGCGCTGCGCACCTTCGAGGCCGCCGCGCGCTTCCAGAGCTTCCTCAAGGCCGCCGACGAGCTGGCGGTGACGCCGGGCGCGGTCAGCCGGCAGATCAAGGCGCTGGAGACCGAGCTGGGCTTAAGGCTCTTCGAGCGCTTCAACCGCGCGGTGCGGCTCACCGCCGCCGGCGAGCAGCAGGCGGAGGGCGTGCGCCAGGGACTGGCGATGATGCAGACCGCTGTCGCCGAGGCCCAGGGCGCCCGGGCGGGACCGCTGACGGTCAGCGTCATGCATTCGCTGGCGGCGCGCTGGCTGGTGCCGCGGCTGCATGATTTCCAGCAGCGCTATCCCGACATCCAGGTGATGATCGCCGCCTCGGACCTGGCGGCCGACCTGGTGCGCGACCGTATCGACATCGCCATCCGCTACTCCGTGGAGCCTCCGCCGGGCCTGGCCGCCACCCGCCTGATCGCCACCCGGATGTTCCCGGTCTGTAGTCCGAAGCTGTTGCAGGTTCAGCCGCTGAAGGAGCCGCGCGACCTGGCCCAGGCCCACGCCCAGCTGCTGTCGGATGTTTACATCATGCCCACGGAGGCCACCTGGCGGCACTGGCTGGACGCCGCCGGCGCGCCCGAGGTCGATACGACCCAGGGGTTGCAGTTCAGCAACATCTACCTGGCGATCGAGGCGGCGCTGGCGGGGCGCGGCGTGGCGCTGGCCCAGGAGGCCATGGTGGTCGACGACCTTGCGGCGGGGCGGCTGGTGCGGCCTTTCGACGTCGCCATCTCGGGGCCCCACAGCCACTGGATCGTAACCCTGCCGGAAAAGGCCGAGCTTCCGGCGATCCGCCGCTTCCGCCGTTGGCTGATCGAGCAGGCGAAGCGGGACGGCCTCTATCCCGAGTGATTTGAGATCACCTGAACGGTGTTCTTCTCCTTTGTCAGGGGAGCTTTGCAGGCGCATTCAGCTGTCCGGAACGCAACTGGAGGCGCGTCATGACCTGCCTGGCCATCGAATCTGAATTCAACCTGTCACGGCCCAGCAAGTGGGATCTGATCCGCGGCGGCGTCTTCTGGGGCTTCATCCTGCTTGTGATCGTGTCACCGGCGATTCTCAGCGCCCTGATCCTCTTGCAAGGCTAAGCTGTCGCGTTGCCCCGTCGGGGCTTTCCCTGTAAGCCGCGCACGCGAATTCCCGGAAAGCCCAAGCATGACAGACCTCTACGACGTCGCCGCGATCGGCAACGCCATCGTCGACGTGATCGCTCCGGCGCAGGACGCCTTCCTTGAGGCGAACGGCCTAGCGAAGGGCGGCATGATGCTGGTCGACGAGGTCCAGTCCCAGGCGCTCTACGGCAAGATGGCGGCGGGCGTCGAGACCTCCGGGGGCTCGGCGGCCAACACCGTCGCGGGTCTCGCCAGCTTCGGCGGCGCGGGCGCCTTCCTGGGCAAGGTCGCCGACGACCAGCTCGGCCGGGTCTTCGCCCACGACATGCGCGCGATCGGGGCGCGGTTCGAGAACGCCCCCCTGGTCGGCGGGCCGGCGACGGCGGCCTGCATGATCAACGTCACGCCCGACGGCCAGCGCACCATGTGCACCTACCTGGGCGCCTCGACGGCCTTCACCGAGGCCGACGTCGACGTCGCGGTGATCGAGGGCGCCAAGATCGTCTATCTCGAAGGCTATCTGTTCGACGCCGATGCGGCGCGGCGCGCCTTCGCCAAGGCCGCAGGCCTGGCCCGCGCCTCGGGCCGGATGCTGGCGCTGACGCTGTCCGACGGCTTCGTCGTCGAGCGCCATCGCGAGGCCCTGCTCGGCTTCATCGAGACCCAGGTCGACCTCCTGTTCGCCAACGAGGTCGAGGCGACGGCGCTGTTTCAGACCGACAGCTTCGACGCCGCGACCCAGGCCCTGCGCGAGCGGGTCAAGCTCGCCGCCGTGACGCGCAGCGACAAGGGCTCGGTGATCATATCGCAGGGCGAGAGACTTACGGTCGCAGCCGAGCCTGTTGAGAAAGTCGTGGACACGACCGGCGCGGGCGACCAATACGCAGCCGGATTTATGTTTGGCCTCTCCCGGGGCCGGCCGCTGCAGGCCTGCGGTCGGCTGGCGTCCCTGGCGGCGGCCGAGGTGATTTCGCACTACGGTCCGCGCCCGCAGGTCCCGCTGAAGGACCTGGCGGCCGCCAAGGGATATTGATCATGACCCGCCAGGCGGAGGTCGTCCGCAACACCAAGGAGACGCAGATCCGCGTGCGCGTGGATCTCGACGGGACCGGTGCGTCCAAGATCTCGACCGGAATCGGCTTCTACGACCACATGCTGGAAAGCTTCGCCCGGCACGGGGGGATCGACGTCGAGATCGAGACCAAGGGCGATCTGCACATCGACATGCACCACACGGTGGAGGACACCGGGATCGTGCTCGGCCAGGCGATCGCCAAGGCGCTCGACGGCTTCAAGGGCATTCGCCGCTTCGGCCACGCCTATATCCCGATGGACGAGACCCTGACGCGCTGCGCGCTCGACCTCTCCAACCGCGCCTACCTGATCTGGCGGGTCAATTTCGTGCGGCCGAAGGTCGGCGAGATGGACACCGAGCTGTTCAAGGAATTCCACCACGCCTTCGCCATGAACCTGGGCGCCTGCGTGCACCTGGAGACCCTCTACGGCGAAAATTCGCACCATATCGCCGAGAGCGGCTTCAAGGCCCTGGCCCGGGCGCTGCGCCAGGCGGTCGAGCTCGATCCCAAGACGCAAGGCCAGGCGCCCTCCACCAAGGGCGTCCTCTAGAGCCAGATGCAAAACGTCGCCCTGATCAACTATGGGTCGGGCAACCTTCGCTCCGCCGAAAAGGCGCTGGTGAAGGCGGCCGACGGACGCGCGCACATCGTCGTCACTGACGATCCGGCGACGGTGGCTTCCGCCGACCGGGTCGTGCTGCCCGGCGTGGGCGCCTTCGCCGCCTGCATGGCGGCGCTGCAGGCGCGCCCCGGCCTGGTCGAGGGCATGACCGAAGCGGTGCAGAAGAGGGGCGCGCCCTTCCTCGGCGTCTGCGTCGGCATGCAGCTCCTGGCCACCCGCGGCCTGGAGTTCGGCGAGACCGCCGGCCTGGACTGGATCCAGGGCGAGGTGCGCAAGCTCGAGCCGAACGATCCGCACGCCAAGGTGCCGCACATGGGCTGGAACGCGCTGACGGGCGTCTCCGACCTGCCGGTGCTGGCCGACTTAAAAGACGGCCGGGCGGTGTATTTCACCCACTCCTTCGCCATATGGCCGAAGGACGAGCGGGATGTGGCGGCCTGGGTTGACCATGGCGGCCGTTTTCCCGCGGCTGTCGCGCACGGCAACGTCGTCGGCGTCCAGTTCCACCCCGAAAAGTCGCAAGACGCCGGGCTTTCCCTATTGGCGCGCTTCCTGGAGTGGCGACCGTGATCCTCTACCCCGCCATCGACCTCAAGAATGGCCAGTGCGTGCGCGTGATCCGCGGCGACCTGGATCAGGCGACGGTCTTCAATTCGAGTCCCGCCGACCAGGCCCGGGCCTGGGCCGACGCCGGCTTCCACTGGATTCACGTCGTCGACCTGAACGGCGCCGTCGAGGGCAAGGCGGTCAACGTCCCGGCCGTCGAAGCCATCCTCGGCGCGACCTCGACCCCTGTGCAGCTGGGCGGCGGCATCCGCAGCCTGGCGGACGTCGAGCGCTGGATCGAGGCCGGCGTCAGCCGGGTGATCCTGGGCACCGTCGCCGTCACTGAGCCGGACGTGGTTCGCGCGGCCGCGCGGCTGTGGCCCGAGCAGATCGCCGTCAGCGTCGACGTGCGCGCCGGCAAGGTCGCGGTGCAGGGCTGGACCGAGGACTCCGACCTCGACGCCATCACCGTCGCCAAGCGGTTCGAGGACGCCGGGGTCGGCGCCCTGATCATCACGGACATCGATCGCGACGGCACCACCATGGGCTTCAACGTCGACGCGTTCGGGGCGATCGCCGACGTCGTGGCGATCCCGGTCATCGCCGCCGGCGGCCTGGCCAGCATCCAGGACATCATCAACCTGAAGGCCCGCAAGGGCACGCCGATCGCCGGCGCCGTGCTGGGCCGCGCCCTCTACAACGGCGACATCGTCCCGGCCGAAGCCCTCGAGGTCGCCGCCTGATGCTCAAGGTCCGGGTCATCCCCTGCCTGGACGTGAAGGACGGTCGCGTCGTCAAGGGCGTGCAGTTCGTCTCCCTGCGCGACGCCGGCGATCCGGTGGAGCAGGCGAGGGCCTATGACGCCGCCGGCGCCGACGAGCTGATGTTCCTCGACATCACCGCCAGCCACGAGAACCGCGGCACCATCCTCGACGTGGTCGCCCGCACCGCCGATGTCTGTTTCATGCCGCTGTCGGTCGGCGGGGGGATCCGCACGGTCGAGGATGCGCGCCGCCTGCTGCTGGCCGGCGCCGACAAGATCTCGATCAACACCGCCGCGGTGGAGAACCGCGACCTGATCAGCGCCTGCGCCGACGCCTTCGGCAGCCAGGCGACGGTGGTGGCGATCGACGCCAAGCGCACCGAAGACGGCGGCTGGCGGGTCTTCACCTACGGCGGTCGCCGGGACACCGGCCTGAACGTGGTCGACTACGCCGCCGAGGTGGTGGCGCGCGGGGCGGGCGAGATCCTGCTGACCTCGATGGACCGGGACGGCGCCAAGATCGGCTACGACCTCGAGCTGCTGAAGTCGGTGACTGCGGCCGTCGGCGTGCCGGTGATCGCCTCGGGCGGCGCCGGAAACGCCCAGCATATGGTCGATGCGGTGGTGCAGGGCGGGGCCGACGCGGTGCTGGCCGCCTCCATCTTCCACTTCGGCGAAGTCTCGATCTCCGACGTCAAACAGGCCATGGCCGACGCCGGCCTGCCGGTCCGGCTGACGGAGCGCGCGGCGTGAGTCGGTTCGCCGAGGTGCTCGGGCGGCTGGCCGCCACCATCGAAGCCCGCAAGGGCGCGGACGCCTCGACCTCCTATACGGCCCAACTGCTCGCCGAGCCGGCCCGCGCCGCCAAGAAGCTGGGCGAGGAGGCTGTCGAAACGGTCATCGCCGCGGCTCAGGGCGACAAGGCAGGCGTGGCCTCGGAGAGCGCCGACCTGATCTACCACTGGCTGGTCGCGCTGGCGGCCTGCGGCGTCTCGTTGGACGAGGTGGCTGCAAAGCTGGAAGCGCGCGAGGGGACCTCCGGTCTCGCCGAGAAGGCTGCGCGGAAGACCTGACGGTCCGACCGACGGCGTTCCGGTCCCTCTGGGCGAACAGGTTTTTTGACAGACCCGAACAATTTACCTTCGCCGCCGCGATGGCGCCATCACTTCGATGCGATGGCCGTTGCGAACCGGCGCTAATTATACCATGCCTCAGTAAGCGAAATTACGAGGTGTCCGATGGCAGAGGGTGTTGACGCCCCATTCCGGCCAGTGCCGTTCCAGATCGTCGATCCGGAACGCATCCCCACGCCGCGCTACTACGACGAGGAGTTCTACAGGCTCGAGAACGAGCGTCTCTGGGCGCATACGTGGCAGATGGCCTGCCGGCTTGAGCAGATCCCGAACGTCGGCGACTGGATCGAATATTCGAACCTCGGCAAGTCGGTGATCGTCGTCCGCACCAAGGACGGCGTGAAGGCTTTTCACAACGCCTGTCGTCACCGCGGCGTGCAGCTCGTCAAGGGCCACGGCAGCTGCGAGATCCAGGGCTTCACCTGCCCGTTCCACGGTTGGCGCTGGAACATCGAAGGCAAGAACACCTTCGTCTACGGCAAGCACCTGTTCAGCGAGCAGCAGCTCGACCAGGAAGACTTGGCCCTGCCGGCCTGCCGGGTCGAGGAATGGCTCGGCTGCGCCTTCATCAATTACGACGACAATGCGCCGTCCGTGCGGGACTGCATCGGACCGCTCGCCGACCGCCTGGACCAGTACAACATCGACAAGATGCGCGCGGAATGGTGCTACGGCGCCGTCCTGCCGGCGAACTGGAAAGTCGCCATGGAAGCCTTCATGGAAGGCTACCACGTGATGCGCACCCACCCGCAGCTGCACGAAGCCGCCGGTCCGCTCTATCAGTCGATGTACCAGGAGCCGGCCGGCCACGCCGCGCCGATCAATCCGAAGGTCTCCACCCAGGAGAACATCAAGGCGCAGCTACGGCATATGGAGCTGCTGAGCGAGGGCATGGCGGGCATGTGCCACGCCAAGGACGTCGAGACCGCGCGCGGCCTGATGAACGTCGATCTGCCGGCGGATCAGCTCCAGGGGATGATGACCTGGTACGGCATGGTCAACGCCGAGGTCACCCGCCAGGGCCGCGAACGCGGCGAGCCGACGCCGGACCTGAATGCGCTGGCCGTTAGCCATCCGATCAAGGCGGTGGAGTTCATCTTCCCGCACTATTTCCTCCTGCCGTTCCTTTCCAGCGTCTCGGCCTACCGGATCCGGCCCCTGGGCCCCGAAAGCTGCCTGTTCGAGATCTGGTCGCTGACCCTCTTCCCCGAGGGCCAGGAGCCGGAGCCGGTGATGGATACGATCATGCTGCCCTACGACAGCAAGGAGTTCCCGCCGATCCCGCAGCAGGACTATTCGAATATTCCCGAGCAGCAGATCGGCCTGCATGCGGAGGGCTTCGAATTCATGCGCCTGTCGAAGACCATCGAGGGGCTGATCAGCAACTATCAGCAACTCATCGACGGCTACCTCAAGGGCGCCGCGCCCGAGAAGCTGGCGAAGGCGCAGCACGAGCTGGGCAGCGGCTTCGACGGCCCGATCAAGAACCTCGACCTGTAGGCAGGCAGGCGCGTCCGCGTCCGGCTGTCCCGTCTCAAGACGAAATCGCCTGCCGCGACCCTGGTCGCGGCAGGCTTTTTATTTGTCCGCGCGGCGGTCGATGGCGTCCAGCCGCTCGAGCGCGAGCTGGGCGAGCCACCCGGCCCCCTGCCTTGCCGAAGCATCCGGGCCGGCGGTATGCCTCGCTCATGAAGTTCAACATGGGCTGCGGCCACAACCATGCGCCCGGCTGGGTGAATGTCGACGCCTTTGCGGAGGCCGCCCCGGACGAGGTGTGCAATCTCGACCAGACGCCGTGGCCCTGGCCCGACAATTGCGCCGACGAGGTTCGCTTCATTCATTCGCTCGAGCACATGGGCGGGGACCCCAAGGTGTTCCTCGCCATCATGCAGGAGCTCTACCGGATCTCAGCGCCCGGCTGTCGGATCGAGATCTACGTCCCACACCCGCATCACGACTTTTTCCTGAATGATCCGACGCACGTCCGCGCGATCACGCCGAACATGCTGATGCTGTTCGACAGAGAGTTGAACGACCAGTGGAAGGCGGCCGGCGTGTCCAACTCGCCGCTGGCTCACTACACCGGCGTCGATTTCCAGATCACCTCGGTCGTCCAGGTTCCTGCGTTCGAGTATCGGGAGCTGCTGAACGCCGGCGAACTCGATGAGGCGACCTTCTATCGCTATGCGGCCGAGAGGCTGAACGTCATCGAGGAAACCCGGATCACCATGACCGCTCGCAAGCCGGCGTTCGGCGTGGAGCCGCCCGGTCGCGCCTGAGCCTCGCTATTCGTCTTCCTGGAAGCGGTCGGCGACCAGTTCGGCCAGGGCCTCGACGGCCTTGGCGGCTTCGGGGCCTTCGGCCTCGATGTCGATGCAGCAGCCGGGACCGGCGGCCAGCATCATCAGGCCCATGATCGAGCGGGCGTCGACGACCGTGCCGTCGCGGGCGACGCGGACCTCGGCGTCGAACTCCGTGGCGAGCTTGACGAATTTCGCCGAGGCGCGAGCGTGCAGCCCCCGCTTGTTGATGATCTCGACCGTGCGTGTCGCCGCGTCGCTCACTTTTCCCCGGCCAGGACGTAGGACGCGACGGAGATATACTTGCGGCCAGCCTCCTGGGCGCAGGCGACGGCCTCTTCGAGGCTCTGGCGGGTGCGTACGCTGGCGAGCTTGATCAGCATCGGCAGGTTCAGGCCGGCGATGACCTCGGCCTTGGTCTGCTCCATGACGGAGATGGCCAGGTTCGAGGGCGTGCCGCCGAACATGTCGGTCAGCAGGATGACGCCGGAGCCGGTGTTGACCCGGTTGCAGGCGTTGAGGATGTCCTGTCGGCGCTTTTCCATGTCGTCTTCCGGGCCAATACAGATGGCCTCGACCGCCGACTGTGGACCGACAACGTGCTCCATGGCGAGAACGAATTCCTCGGCGAGCCGCCCGTGGGTCACGATCACGAGCCCGATCATGCCAGTTCTCTCAAGGGGTTCCCCGACCGCTCCGCCCGCATCGCGAGCCGTGCTACATACGCCTCTGGCTGGCGACGTAAAGAGCAGTGAGCGCGCGACCCAGTTTCGCAGGGGCGGAGGCCTCAGCGTAGGGCAGGGTCAGACACGGAAGCTGCAAGGCCAGGCGTTCGACGGTTTCGGGGCCCGGCAGGCGCTCCGGGACGCCGGGCGTAACCACCAGGGCCACCTCGCAGAACAAAAGGGCGGGCTCGCCCGTCACGCCCTGTCCGCGCACCTCGATCAGGCCGGCCAGGGGCGCCGGCGCGCGGCCGAACAGCCGGCCCTGGCACATCCACAGGATCACCCGGTCGTCGGCGACCAGCCGGAAGCCGAGGTCGAGCGCCCGAAGCGCCAGATCGCTCTTGCCGCCGCCGGATGGGCCTTCGATCAGGGCGCCGCGCCAATAGCCGTCGATCCGCCGCGCGATCAGGCCGGCGTGGAGGATCACGGCTTGGCCTCCGGCAGGGTCAGGATGAACATTGCGCCCAGCACCTCGCCGTCGTCGGTGACCCGGTTCTTGGCCACGAGGGCGCCGCCGTGCGCCTCGGCGATCTGGCGGGCGATGGAGAGGCCGAGGCCGGAATTGCCGCCGAACGCCTGGCCCTTGGGCCGGGAGGTGTAGAAGCGCTGAAAGACGGTATCCAGGTTTTCCGGCGGAATCCCGGGACCGCAGTCGGTGACCGCCGCCACCAGGGTGTCGCGCACGGACGCGAGGGTGACCAGCACTTCCGTGCCCGGGGGGCTGAAGGAGCGGGCGTTGTCGATCAGGTTGCGGAAAATCTGGCCGAGCGGAACTTCGCGTCCGATCACCTTCATGGGCCTGGGCGGGTTCGGGCGCTGGTAGCCGACGGTGGCCTCGCCGGCCCGCGTGCGGGCCTCGTAGGTGCCGACGATCTCCCGGATCAGCCGGTCGAGATCGATGACCTTCGGCTGGTCGCGCGACAGCTCGGCGTCGAGCCGCGAGGCGTTGGAGATGTCGGTGACGAGCCGGTCCAGCCGCTGGACGTCGTTCTGCAGGATCGCCAGCAGGCGGGTTCGCGCGGCGGGATCGCGCACCAGGTCGAGGGTCTCCACCGCCGAGCGCAGGGAGGTGAGCGGGTTGCGGATCTCGTGGGCCACGTCGGCCGCGAAGCTCTCGATCGCATCCATCCGTTCGGACAGCGAGTGGGTCATCGCCTCCAGCGAGCGGGTCAGGTCGCCGAGCTCGTCGTCGCGCCCGGCCAGGTCGGGCAGCGAGATCGCCCGCGCCCCGGCCAGGCGCACGCGGTCGGCCGCCCGGGCCAGCCTGAGCACCGGCTGGGCGACCAGGCTGTTCAGCAGCAGCGAGGAGATCAGCATCACCGTGATGGCGATCAGGATGAAGGGGATCAGCGCCATCCGCTCGCGGGCGATGATCTCGTCGACGTCATTGGCCTCCAGGGTCAGGACGCCCAGCACCGCACGGACGTGCTGGATCGGGATCGAGACCGAGACCACCCGCTGGCCGCCTTCGGCCTTGCGCAGCTCGGCGACGTGGCGGCCGGTGAGCGCGGCGGTGATCTCCTTTTGCAGGGCCTCGCGTTCCTCCGGCGTCAGCGGCTTGCGGCGGGGACTTGCGAAGTCGAGGTCGAAGCCCTGGGCGGAGTCGCGGGACCGAGCGGGCGGCAGCTGGCGCGACTCCACCCGATCCGCCACCCAGTCGGAGTCGGCGATCAGCTTGCCGTTGACGTCGAACAGCCGGGCGCGCTGCGCCTTGGGGTTGGCGAGCAGCTGCAGCACCCGGCCGGCGTAGTCGGGATCCATCGCCGGCGTCGGCTCGCCCACGGTGGCGGCCTGGTCGATGATGGTCGCCATCAGCTCACCCTGGGTGGTGAGACTGTCGATGCGGGCGTTGACGAGCCCGCGCCGCAGCTCGTTCAGCACCAGGGCCCCGGTGATCAGGATCGCCAGGCCCAACAGGTTGAGCGCGATGATCAGCCGTCCGAGGCGGGAACCCGGCAGCCAGCGGGAGCGGTACGAACGCCGCTTCCGCTCAGGTTTCGCGGTACCGGTAGCCGACGCCATATAGGGTTTCGATCGCGTCAAACTCCGGATCCACGTCGCGGAACTTCTTGCGCATGCGCTTGATGTGGCTGTCGATGGTCCGGTCGTCGACGTACACCTGATCGTCGTAGGCGGCGTCCATCAGGTTGTCGCGGCTTTTTACGAATCCCGGCCGTTGCGCCAGCGACTGCAGCAGCAGGAACTCGGTGACCGTCAGCTTCACCGGCTTGTCTTCCCACAGGCAGTCGTGACGCGCCGGGTCGAGGGTCAGCTTGCCGCGCTTGATCGCCCGCGCCGCGCCCTCGGCGATGGCCGCCGGGCTCGTCGAGGGCTCTTCGGTCTCGACGCCGGCGCGGCGCAGCACCGCCTTCACCCGCTCGATCAGCAGGCGCTGGCTGAACGGCTTGTGCATGTAGTCGTCGGCCCCGAGGTTGAAGCCCAGGATCTCGTCGATCTCCTCGTCCTTGGAGGTGAGGATGATGACCGGCATGTCCGAGCTGCGGCGCAGTCGCCGCAGCACCTCCATGCCGTCCATCCTGGGCATCTTCACATCGAGGATCGCCAGGTCGGGGGGCTCGTTCTCCAGCGCCGCCAGTCCGGTCGCACCGTCGTAGTAAGCCTTCACGGTGTGGCCATGGCTTTCCAGCGCCAGGCTGACCGAGGCGACGATGTTCTCGTCGTCGTCCACCAGGGTGATTTTAGCCATCGTAGGTTTACGTCTCCTGCGTACGTCTGGCGAAGCTAGTCGTCGGCCGTTGTGGCCTCAATGGGGCGCCTGCCTCTCAGGATCAACTCCGCCTTAAGGCGAATGGGGCCAAGTTACCGCGCGGGGGACGCAGATGGTTGGCGCGCGGGTACATTACGAGGTCTTCGGACGAAGGAAGCCCGGCGGCGGCTGGGTTCTCGAAATGGCGACCGAAGATCGCGCCGGCGCCATTCGTACGGCTGAACACCTGATCGCCGTCGACGGTTTCGTCTCCGCCAAGGTCACCAAGGAAACGCTCAACGAGGAAACTCGCGAATTCGCGACTGTATCCATCCTCAATCTCGGCGCTCCCGACACCGCCAAGAAAAAAGAGGCGCCGAAGGAATTCGAGCCGCTCTGCGTCACCCCGCAAGACCTCTACACCCTGCATGCGCGCGAGCGCATCGGCCGGCTGCTGGACGACTGGCTCGAACGCAATCGGGCGACCCCCTTCGAGCTTTTGCACCGGCCGGACCTGGTGGAGACCCTGGAGGCCTCCGGCGGAGATTTGCAGCACGCGGTCCAGAAGCTCGCCGTGCCGGAGGCCACCGAGCGCGGCATGTCGGTGCACGAGCTGATCCGCACCTACAACAGCCTGATCGAGCGCACGGTGGAGCGCCTGATGCGCGACTGGCGCAAAGGCGTCCTGATCGACCTCTCGAAGGAGAGCTTCGCCGCCGCCGCGCAGCGGGCCCTCAAGGACGGTGATCCGAGCTATCTGCTGGGCTCCGGCATCGCCGGCGCCATCGCCCAGGCCCCCACCTGGAGCGAAAAGGTCAATCGCCTGCTCGACCTGGCCGACGCCGCGCCGGAATCCGGCCCAGGCCGCACCCTCGCGCTCTCCGTGCTCGAACAGCCGCTCGCCGAGATCCTCGGCGTCAAGCCGGGCCTCGAGGACCTGATCGGCAAGGGCCTGGACCTGGGCGGCGAGCTGGCCGCCCTGACCCGCCTGATCGCCAACGCCGCCGTCGACATGATGGTGAAGCACGACTCCAAGCTCGCCAACTTCATGCCGCCGTTGACCGGGGCGGCCGCGCGCCTGGGCGGCTGGCTGTCGGCGGAAGCCTTCGAAGAGGTCCGCACGGGTCTCGGCAAGCGCATCCTGCGCGAGCTCAACGGCCCGCGCCGCCTGCGGCCGGACGACGCCGTGGCCGAGATCGACGTCCTGCGCAGCCTGGCCATGACCCTGACGGCCGCCGCCGGCCGGCTGCTGCCGCTCGAGGACGTGCAGACGGCCTTCTCCGCCCGGTCGAAGATGCTGGTGACGGGCGATTTCGTCGACGCCTACCTGGGCAAGGGCAAGACCGCCTACGAGGAGACCGAGGCGCTCGTCTGGCTGGCCGAGAACATCATCGGCGCGGCCAACAAGCGCCAGGCCAGCCGCTGGCTCGCCGGCGCGGTCGGGGCGCTGCGCTTCGAGACCGAAATCCGCAACAGCGAGGAGCCGCCCACCGCGCGCCTCGGCAAGCTCGCCGTCCTGCAGCGCAAGGTCGGCCGTTGCGGGCTGGCGCCGGAGGATTCCGCCACCGTCCAGGGCCGGCTCGGCGAGCTGGGCGGCATGGTCGAGGGCGAGACCAAGCTTGCCGCCTCCGTGGCCCGCGCCAAGGCGCCGCCGCTCCATCGCCTGACCCTTCTGCTCCGCCTCGCCGCCGGCGAAACCGCTCCGCTTGGCCTCGCCGCCGACCGGGCGCGCGCCGAGGCGCTGAAGCTGGTCCGCCTGCCGGAAACCCGCGCCGCCCTGTCCGATGCGCCCGAACAAGTCTCGACAGTGCGCAACCTGCTGCAGCAGGCCGGCCTCGCCGCCTAGAGACCGGTTGGGCGCGGGTCGTGATGCTCCGCCTGCAAGTTGGGCGCCCAGGCGCAAACCGACCCTGTGGATGACTTAAAACCACTCTTGCAGGTAGTGGCGCCCCATCTGCTCCACGGCTTCGCCCTCAAATCGCCCGATCAGCACCGTTGCGGTAGGGGCAGGCTATCGGCACTCAGCCTGCGGCCGACCAAGACGAGGCATGATGTTCAATCAGGAAGAGCGACGCCGGGAGCGGGCGCGCCGCAATGTGGCGGGAGAATTCCGCCTTGCGTTCGCTGGTCCGAAGACGCGCCACAGGCGCCGTCGCATCGCCATGGCTCAGCCTGCGGCGGAGCGCCCGGCGCCCGCGGCGAAGTCATCCGCAGCGCCGAGGCGGCCCGCCTATCCGGCGTTCCGCTCCATGCCGGCCCGGGCGCCTCTCGACATGCCGCAGCAGCAGCTGGACCCGTCCGCGCCCGACCGCGCGCCCCGGCTGGACGTCGCCCCCGGCATCGCCCGCGCCCGGGTCATGCTGATCATCGGCGCCTGCGCCTTCGGCCTGCTCAACGGCGCGGCGCTGACGCGCGTGCTGGGGCGGGACGGGATGCTGAACGGCTGGGAGCTGGCCGTGATCGTGCTCTCGACCCTGCTGGGCGCGTGGCTCGCCTTCGGCTTCCTGAGCGCGACGGCGGGTTTCCTGGTGGCCTTCGCCGGGGGCCGGTCGCAGGCCCGCGCGCCGGCCGGCGCAACCCAGAGCCGCACGGCGATCCTCCTGCCGGTCTACAACGAGGACCCGGGCCTGGTGCTCGCCGGCATCCAGGCGATGGCGGAGGACGTGCGCGACGTCGGCCTCGCCGAGCGGTGCGACTTCTTCATCCTCAGCGACACCCGCGAGGAGGAGATCGCCCGGGCTGAGGCGGTCGGGCTGCTGCGCGTCCGCGGGCGGCTGGTCGACGGCCCCCAGGTCTACTATCGCCGGCGCGAACACAACACCGACCGCAAGGCCGGGAACATCGGCGAATGGGTGGAGACCTACGGCGGCGCCTACGACCACATGCTGGTGCTGGACGCCGACAGCCTGATGAGCGGCGAAACCGTCGCCGAGCTGATCCTGCGGATGGACGCCGATCCGGGCCTGGGCCTGCTGCAGAGCGTGCCCAGCATCGTCAACGCCGCGACGCCCTTCGCCCGGCTGCAGCAGTTCGCCAACCGACTCTACGGGCCGATCTTCGCGCGCGGCCAGGAATGGTGGTCGGGCGCCGAGGGCAACTACTGGGGCCACAACGCCATCATCCGGACCGCCGCCTTCGCGGCCTGCGCGCGCCTGCCGCATCTGAGCGGACCGCGGCCGTTCGGCGGCCACATCATGAGCCACGACTTCGTGGAGGCGGCCCTGCTGCGCCGGGGCGGCTGGGCGGTGCGCACCGTGACCAGCCTGCCCGGCAGCTACGAGGAAAGCCCGCCGACCCTGCTCGACACCGCCGCGCGCGACCGCCGCTGGTGCCAGGGCAACATGCAGCACATCCGGGTCTTGCGGAGCGCGGGCCTGCACTGGGTCAGCCGCCTGCACCTGCTTTGCGGCGTGCTCGCCTATGTCGCGCCGCTGCTGTGGCTGGCCTTGCTGGTGAGCGGGGCGATGGTCTGGCCCGCCCAGCACGTCACGGTGGGCTCGCAGGCCTACGCCTGCATCGTCGGCCTGTTCGCCATGTCCCTGGCGCTGCTCGCCGCGCCCAAGGCGATGGCCCTCGTCCTCGCCCTGCGCGACGGCGAGACCCGGCGCGGCTTCGGCGGCGCCTCGCGGCTGGGGCTGGGCGTCGCCGCCGAGATCGTCGGGGCCCTGCTGATGACGCCGGTGATGATGGTCATGCAGAGCGTGGCGGTGGTCGAGGTCCTGATCGGCCGCGACAGCGGCTGGGCCGCTCAACATCGCCAGGGCGTTGCGCTGAGCCGCCGGGAAGCCTGGCGCGCGCACGGCGGCCACGTGCTGCTCGGCGCGCTGGGCGCCGTGGGCGCCTTCTTCATCAGCCACGAGGTCCTGCTCTGGACCAGCCCGGTGTTTCTCAGCCTGACGCTCTCGGCTCTGCTGTCCGTGAAGACCTCGCGGGCGCCGACCGGCAAGCCCGCCTCGCGCGAGCGGCTGTTCCAGACGCCGGAAGACACCGATCCGCCGCCGGTGCTGCAACGGGCGCGGGCGCTGCGCAGCGCCTATGCGGCGGAGACCGACGTGCGGCGGAGGGTCGAGGCGCTGATGCGGACGCCGGCTGCGGTCTACGAGGTGGACCGCATGGTGATCACACCGCCGGCGGCGCCTTGCCCGCTCGCGGCGGCGGCCTGAACCGTCGTCAGGCCTCGAACGGGTAGACCCAGGTCTCGGTGAGGGCTTCCGCGCCCCGGCGCAGATAGGCGCGCAGGTCGATCGAGCCCTGGGGAAGGTCGATGTCGAACATCAGCCGCCAGGCGTCCTGGCCGACGATCGGATAGGCGGCGGCCTCGATCGCCGCGCCGCGGCTGGAGGTCACCACGGCCTCGGCGTCGCCGCGGCGGGTGAACTGGCCCAGCGGCCCGCCGGCGAAGTCGATCACGAACTTGCGGCGGCCCGCCGGCGCCGGAGCGCCCGGGCGTCCGGCCAGGCCCGAACGGGTCGCGACCACCCGGGCGACGCCGACCGGCGTCGGCTCCTGGCTTGTCCAGTGCAGGCGATAGTCGAGGTCAAGCCGCCTGCCCCGGCCCGGGGCGCGCGCCGGGGTCCAGAAGGCGACGATATTGTCCTCCGTCTCGCCCGTCGTCGGGATCTCCACCAGCTGCACCGAGCCGGCGCCCCAGTCGCCCAGAGGCTCGACCCAGAGGCTCGGCCGCTTTTCGTAGAAGACGCCGTCGTCCTGATAGTCGGCGAAGTCGCGGTCGCGCTGCATCAGGCCAAAGCCCCGCGGCGTGCGGTCTAGAAAGCTGCTGGTCGTCACCCGCGCAGGATTTCGCAGCGGCCGCCAGAGGCGCTCGCCCGTCCCGGTCCAGATGGCCAGGCCGTCGGAATCGTGGATCTGCGGTCGCCAGTCATGTCGGGGCGAGCGTTCGTCCTGGCCGTACCAGTACATGCTGGTGAGCGGGGCGATCCCCAGCCGCGCGACGGATTTGCGGAAGGTCAGCTGGGCGGTGATCCGCTGCTTCAGCCCGGCGCGGCCGCGCTCGTGGGCGATACGGTAGGCGCCGGCGACGCTCGGCCCGTCGAGCAGGGCGTAGACGGTGGGCTCGCCGGCGGGCGGGTGCTCGATCCAGAAGCTGGTGAAGGCCGGGAATTCTTCGGGACCCGGCGTCGCCGTGTCGATCGCCAGGCCGCGGGCGGAGAGGCCGTACTGGTTGAAGGGGTCGGCGGCGCGGAAGTAGCTGGCGGCGAGGAAGGCCGCCCAGTCGGTCTTGTCGTCGGCGTTCATCAGGCGAAAGCCGCCGAACCCCGCATGCTCCCCCAGCCGGCGGACCGGCGAGTCCGCGGGCATGTCGAAGAGCGCGGGCGAATAGAGCACCGGCCGCGCCTGGCCGCCGGCCACCACGTGGACGATCACCGGCGCGCGGGCGCCGCCGCTCAGCGGGAAGAGGCGCACCCCGTGCGCGCCGCGCCAGAGCGTCGCCTCGGGCCGATAGACCGCATGGCCGAAGGCGTCGTAGTCGATCGCGCGCGCCAATTCGACGGGCGGGGCGGGCCGCGGCTGATAGGGCCTGGCGGCGAGCGCCCGGGCCCGGGCCTTCAGGCCCTCGAACGAGAAGGGCTCCGCCGGGCCGAGGGGCGCCTCTCCGGGCCAGGCCGGGCCTTGCGCCTGCGCCGCGCTCGCCTGAGCGGCGACGGCGAGCAGGGCGGACAGCGTCCATCGGCGGTTCACATGCACGGGTCGGGTTCTCCTGGCCGCCGCGAAGCTGGGCGGCGGCCGTCAACTAGGCAGGCGACGGCGCCCATTTAACGCCCGGAAAGCGGAGCCGGCGCCGCCTAGAGACCTAAAGCTTCGCCAAGCGCCCCGGCTGCCCGCGCCACGTCGGCCTCGGTCATCGCCGGATAGAGGGGCAGCGACAGGCAACGCGCGTACCAGGCCTCGGCGCCCGGCAGCATGGCGACGCCGTAGCGGTCCGCATAGTAGGGCTGGCGGTGGACCGGGATGTAGTGGACCTGGCTGCCGGCGCCGCGGGCGCGCAGCGCCTCGATCACCTGGCTGCGGTCGCGTCCCGCCGCCTCGAAGTCGATCAGCACGGTCATCAGGTGCGGGACGGGCCGGCTCCAGGGCGGCGAAGCCGCTGCCTGCACGAGCGGGGCTAGGCCGGCCAGGGCGTCGCCGTAGGCGGCGGCCAGCCTGCGGCGGCCCTCGGCGAAACGGTCGAGCTTGGCCAGCTGCGACAGGCCGAGCGCGCAGAGGATGTCGGGCAGGCGGTAGTTGAAGCCGATCTCCGGCATCTCGTACCACCAGGCCGGGCCGTGCTCCGGGCGCACCATCCCGTGGCTCCGGAAGGTCCGCAGCCGCTCGGCCAGGTCGGGATCGTTGGTCGTGACCATGCCGCCCTCGCCGGTGGCGATGGTCTTCACCGGGTGGAAGGAGAAGGTGGTCATCGCCGAATGGCGCCCGTCGCCGACGGTCTCCGCGCCGTCGCCGAAGTCCATGGTGGTCCCGAGCGCGTGGGCGGCGTCCTCGACCAGCACCGCGCCGGCGTCCCGCGCCAGCGCCGCCAGCGCCGGCAGGTCCACGGCGTCGCCGCGCAGGTGCACCGGCAGCACGGCGCGCAGCCGCCGGTCGCCCACCCGCATCAGTGCTTCGCCCAAGGTTTCCGGCGTCATCAGCCCGCTGGCGGGGTCGATGTCGGCGAACACCACCTCGGCGCCGACGTAGCGGGCGCAGTTGGCGGTGGCCAGGAAGGTGGTCGAAGGCGCGATCACCACCTCGCCGGGCTGCACGCCCAGGGCCAGCATGGCCAGGTGCAGGGCCGCGGTGCCGTTGGCGCAGGCCACGGCGTGGCTCGCGCCCACCCGCTCGGCGAAAGCCGCCTCAAACCGCCCGACCGTAGGTCCGGTGGTCAGGAAATCCGCCCGCAGCGCCTCGACCACGGCGGCGATGTCGTCCTCCTCGATGGTCTGGCGGCCGTAGGGGAGGAAGGCCTCGCTCATGCGTCGCTCGCCCGCCGCCGGGGCCCGGGCGCGCCGTCGTTCAGCAGGGCCAGCAGGCCGTCGCCGGTGAGCCAGTCGTCATTGGTGTCCGAGGCGTAGGAGAAGTCTTCCGGCAATCCCGGCGCGTCGAAGGCCTGGCGGGTGTATTCGGCGAAGGCGGGCTCGATGGCGTAGCGGTCGCCGAGGTCGACGGTGGTGCGCGCGTCGTCCGCCGAGATCATGATCTCGTGCAGCTTTTCGCCCGGGCGAATTCCTACCATCTTCAGGGTGGCCGTCGGGGCCATGGCGACGGCCAGGTCGACCACCTTCATCGAGGGGATCTTCGGCACGAAGATTTCGCCGCCCCGCATCAGCGACAGCGACGACAGCACGAAGTCCACGCCCTCGTTCAGGGTGATCCAGAACCGGGTCATCCGCGGGTCAGTGATCGGCAGCTCGGTCGCGCCCTTGGCGATCAGCCGCTGGAAGAAGGGGGCGACCGATCCGCGGGAGCCGACCACGTTGCCGTAGCGCACCACCGAGAACCGCGTGCCGATGTCGCCGGAAAGGTTGTTGGCCGCGACGAAGGTCTTGTCCGAGGCGAGCTTGGTTGCGCCGTAGAGGTTGATCGGGTTGCAGGCCTTGTCGGTGGACAGCGCCACCACCTGCTTCACCCGGTTGGACAGGCAGGCCCAGACCACGTTCTCGGCGCCCAGCACATTGGTGTGGATGCATTCCGACGGATTGTACTCGGCCGCCGGCACCTGCTTCAGGGCCGCGGCGTGGATGACGATGTCCACCCCGCGCATGGCCAGCGTCAGCCGCTCGCGGTCGCGCACGTCGCCCAGGAAGAAGCGCAGCGAGGCCATCTGCTCCGGCGTGAAACGCTCGGCGAGATCGATCTGCATCTCGCTCTGCTTCAGCTCGTCGCGCGAATAGATGATCAGCTTGCGCGCCCTGGACCGCTGCAGGACCGTCTCGATGAAGCGGCGGCCGAAGGAGCCGGTGGCGCCGGTGACCAGGATGACCTTGCCGTCCAGGTCCAGGGTGGTCGGCGCAAATCGGCCCAAGGCGCGCTCCAGAAGCTCAGCGAATCGGCTGTAGCCGCCACTGTCGGCCGCGCTCGTAAAGAGACCGCTAACCATAGTCTGCGAGGCTGCAGCGGTGATGAACCGCCGCATGCTTCTCGCGCTTGCAACGCTCTGCGCCGCGTCGCCTGCCGTGGCGTTCGCCGCCGAGGAAAAGAAGAAGACCGGCGGCGACAGCTATCTGCCGATCAACAACATCACCGCCTACACCGTGCGTCCGGGCGCGCGGCGCGGCGTGCTGACGGTGGAATGCGGCCTGGACATCCCCGACGAGGCGCTGCGCGAACGCGCCGACCTGATGCTGCCGAGGCTTCGGGCGGCCTATGTCCAGGTGGTGCAGATCTACGCCGGCGGACTGCCCAGCGGCGTCGCGCCCAATCCCGACTTTCTCGCCCGCAACCTGCAGCGCTCGACCGACACCGTGCTCGGCCGCGCTGGCGCCCGGGTGCTGATGGGCTCGGTGGTGGTGAACTAGCTTACTGCGCGCCGAGCGCGCCGGCGGCGGCGTCCATGAAGGTGGCGAGCTGCACGTCGAGCGCGGTCACGCCGTGGGCGTCGTGGGTGGTGAGCAGCACCTCGACCCTGTTGTAGACGTTGGACCATTCCGGATGGTGGTCGAGCTTGTCGGCCATCAGGGCGACGCGGGTCATGAAGCCGAAGGCCGCGTTGAAGTCTTCGAAGCGATAGGCCCGGCGGATGGCGTCGCGCCCGTCGACAGCCTCCCAGCCCGGCAGGCCCGCGAGCGCCGCGGCCGCGCCGATCCTGGCGGGCCGGCTCACGCCAGGGCCTCGAGGGGCGAGAGGTGAAGGATCACCGCGTCGATGGCCATGGCCAGCTCCCTTTGCGCCCGATTTCCAGACCTCGGCGCCGCCCGACGCTAGAGAGCGGCGGCGACGGGTGCAAGCATCCGCCGGTCTGCTATGCAGGGACCTGCATGCTGAACCTCATCGTTAAGCCGGCTGTGTCGGGCTGCGCCCCGACCATCGTCCGGACCGGTCGGAAGCGGGGGTTGGAGACTTGACCCTGCGGCCGGACCGCCTTCCCACGGTCCTGCGCGTCGCCGCCTACGGCGTGGCGGTGGCGGTGCTGCTCTACCTGACCCAGGCGCCGACGCAGGATCTGCCGCGGGAGTCGCTCTGGGACAAGGCCGAGCACGGGCTCGCCTGGCTGGTGCTGGCCGGGATCGGCCTGACCTTCTGGCCGCAGCGTCCCGGCCGGATCGCGGCCTTCGCCTTCGGCTTCGGTGGGCTGGTGGAGGTGCTGCAGTCGACCCTGCCGTTCGGCCGCGACGGCGACGCGCGTGACCTGATCGCCGACAGTGTCGGCATCCTTGCGGCCCTGGTCATCTGGGCGGTCCTCCGCCGGCTTGCGGGAGGTCGTCCGCTTCGGGCTTGAGGAGGTATCTTGAGGCGCGCGCCTTAAGCCGCGTTCGCCAGGCTTTCGGGCATGACGTGGGTGAGCGAGAGAAGGGTGACGATGCCCTGATCGGTGGTCATCACGCCGGCCACGAAGTCGCGTACGCGGTCGCCGACGTTCGGCGGCTCCTGCAGCATGTTCTCGGTGACCATCAGGATGTCGCAGACCGCGTCGACGAGCAGGCCGACCTGATTCTCGCCGATCTGCGCCACCATCACCACCGAGGAGGCGACCGCCGCGGTCTGGCCGATGCCCAGCAGGGAGCCGAGATCGATCACCGGCAGGATGGAGCCGCGCAGGTTGATCATGCCCAGCACGTGGGGCGGGGCGTGCGGCAGCGGGGTGGAGACGGTCCAGCCGCGGATCTCGCGAACCTGCATGATGTCGATGGCGTAGAGGTGCTCGCCGATCGAGACGCAGATCAGCTCCGCTCCGACCGCCGGCAGCTTGTTTGTCCCTGACATCGCGCAGTCCCCAGCCGCTGCCGCCCCAGCCGGATGGCCGAGGAACGATCGCGATCAGCATCAGTCTTGGCGCGATCCGGTAAAACGGCCCTTAAGACCGGCGAAATCGACCTGGAATCGGCGCGGACGCCTAAAAGACGCCGAGCGCCAGGCCGGCGGCCAGGGCCTGGCCGAGTTCGGCGCACGGCGCGAGCTGGTCCGGGGTCAGGTGTTTCTCCGCCAGGATCGCTTCCGGCGTCTGGGCGTGGGTGCAGATGATCAGCGGCTCGGCCACCGCCCGCAGCCGCCAGCCGGTGGCGATCCGCGCAACCTGTCGGGCCGCGCCGCTCCCGTCGCTGCCGGCGCAGATCATCGCCGCATAGGGCCGGCCCTGGAGCTGGTCGAGCACCGGGTAATAGTTGCGGTCGAAGAATTCCTTCATCGCCCCAGAGAGGGAGGCGAGGTTCTCCGGCGCGGCGAAGATGTAGCCGGAGGCCTCACGCAGGTCGTCGGGCTGGGCCGTCTCGGCCGGGACCAGGCGGGTGCGGACGGCGGCCTCCAGGCCGGCGCCCTCGGCGGCGGCCTGGGCCATCCGCCGTGCGCAGCCGGTGCGCGAGTGCCAGACGATCAGCAGGGTCTTCATGGCCCGACCCTAGCCGCGACCGGGGCCTGGGCGCCATCGGTTGCACAGGACGAAGGCGCCCGACCGCCGCGAGCGTCCAGCATACGGGCAGATCATCCGTGGTCGGCCGCCGTCTTGCGATTGAGGGGGCGCATTCTCGCCGGCGCCTACCCACCTGAGGAAAACAGGGAGGTTTCGCTATGGATAGAGTTCAAGAATATCGAGACCATGCGCGCCAGTGCGAGCTGCTGCTCGAAAAGGCCGAGGATCTCCGTGTACGTGCGAGGTTGCGACGCGAGCGTCAGGAATGGCTGGAGCTGGCCGCCAGTCGCGAAGCTCTACTGCGGGGCGAACGCTGGGCCGGCGAACGCCCGCTCGACGAGGAGATGACCCTCACCTCGCTGCGCGCCTTTGAGGCGGGGCGGCGGGCCGCAGGCTCGTAGAGCGCCGTTCAGGTCCGCTGCCGCCGGCCAGGTCTGCGCCTCGCCACGGGCGTTGGCGCGACGCCGCGCCGGATCCTATATCGAGACGGCCGCCACGCCTCGCGACGGAGCGCTGTCATGAGATTACGCTGGTCCGCCGCGATCCTGGCGGGTCTTCTGTTCGGGACCGCCGCGGTCGCCGTCCATAGCCTGCCAGCGCTCGCCCAGGCCATCGCGCCAGCCGCAGAGACCTTCCGGTTCAAGATCGGCGCCCTGGACGCGGTCGCCCTGAAGGACGGCGACATCGAGACGCCGAACGACGGCAAGACCTATGGCGTCGGTCAGCCGCCGGCCCGAGCAGCGGAGGTGCTCGCCGCCGCCGGCCTGCCGTCGGACCGCATCAGCATCAGCATCCAGCCGCTGCTGGTGAAGGACGCACAGCGCCTGCTGTTGTTCGACGCCGGCGCGGCGGATGCGTCCTTCGCCAAGGCCGGACGGCTGCCGGCGTCGTTGCGCGCCGCGGGCTTCACCCCCTCGCAGGTCACGGACATCTTCATTTCGCACGGCCATCCGGACCATGTGGGCGGCCTGGTCGGCGCTCAAGGCGGCCTGGCCTTCCCCAACGCCGTGATTCATCTGTCGGCGCCGGAATGGGCGGCGATGAAGGCCAATCCCGAGCTGGGCCGGCTGGTCGCGGTGATCGCCCCGAAGGTGGCGGCTTTTCCGCCGGGCGCCGTGATCCTGCCCGGGGTCGTGAACGCCATCGCCGTTCCGGGGCATACGCCGGGCCACAGCGCCTATGAGGTCGTCTCCGCCGGCCAGCGGCTGCTGGTCATCGGCGACGCGGCCCATCACTCGGTGATCTCGCTGCAGAAGCCGGATTGGACGATCGAGTTCGACCCCGCCGACGACGTCGCGGCCAAGGCCAGCCGTCGGGCGCTGCTGCAGCGGGCGGCGGATCAGAACCTGAGGCTGTACGCCGGCCATTTCCCGTTTCCCGGCCTCGGACGGGTGCGTTCCCAGGGCGACGGCTTCATCTGGGTCCCCGAGCGCTGAGATTGCAGCAGGAAGTTTGGCGGGGATCTGGCCGTCGGTTCGGCTGCCCCGCCTGGGAAGGAGTTTCGCGAGGCGGCCATAACATCGCGAGCGCGCCACGCAGTGTCCGAGGGTGATGGTCCGCTGGGCGACGGCGTGCTTTTTCACGCCGGTTGAAGGCTGGGCGGCGTCGCTCGTGCGACTGTTGGCGGCCAGGGCCGGACGACGAGATCCAGGGGCCGTATGTCGAAAGTCATTGTCATCACCGGCGCCGGAGGCGGTCTTGGACGCGCCTTGGCCCGGCGCTTTGGCGGGGAGGGCGAAACCGTCGTCTTGCTCGGCCGAACGCTGACCAAGGTCGAGGCTGTCGCGGCGGAGATCGGCGACAGCGCCTTGGCGATCGGCTGCGATGTGGCGTCTCCGGACTCGGTCCGCGCCGCCTTCGCGCAGATCGCCGAATGCTTCCCGGCGATCGACGTGCTCATCAACAACGCTGCGGTCTACGAGCCCTTCCTCATGGAGGAGGCCACCGACGATCAGATCCTCTCGAGCATCGGCACGAACCTGACGGGCGCCATGCTGTGCGCGCGCTCCGCGATCCCGATGATGGGCGCCGGCGCGCACATCATCAACGTCAGCAGCGAATCCGTCGACCTGCCGTTCCCGCACATGATCGTCTACCAGGCGACGAAGGCCGGCCTGGAGCGTTTTTCCATGGGCCTCTATCGCGAGCTGGACCCGCGCGGCGTTCGGGTGAGTTTCGTTCGAGCGGGACAGATGATGGACGAGGACAAGCGCTGGGACATCGACCCGGGCGTCGCCGCGCGATTCCTGGCGGCCTCGGCCGCCGCGGGTCTTAACCCGCGTGAGCGGGCGACCAGCCACGTCTCGTCGGTCACGCAAGTCTTCCGCTCATTGATTGACCTGCCCGCCGACCTTCACGCCGCGAGCGTCAGCCTCTTTGGCCGCGCGGCGTCGTAACTCCATGGGAGAGGGAAGAATGAAAGTTGGCTTCATCGGCCTGGGAAGCCTGGGGGCGGGGATCGCGCACCGGATCGCCCAGTCCGGCTTTGACCTCGTGGCTTGCGACGTCAGTGCAGCCGCGCTCGCGGCGTTCGAGGAGCCGGGCGTCGAGCTGACCTCGGACGCGATCGCCACCGCCGAACGCGTGGACGTGCTCTGCGTCTGTGTACGGATGGACGCCGATCTGGAGGCGCTGACCGCGGACGGAGCCCTGTTCCGGGCGCTGGGCGACGGCGGCCTGCTGATCATCCACTCGACCGTCTCGCCGCCGTTGGCGCGCGCCGTGGCGGAGCAGGCGAAGGGCTTCGGCGTCGACGTGATCGACGCAGGCGTCTCGGGCGGGTCTCCGGCCGCGTTGAAGGGCGAGCTGTCGATCTACATCGGCGGCGAGGACCAGGCGATCGAGCGCGCACGGCCGCTGCTGCAGTCCTACGCCAAATCCATGCTCGTCCTGGGCCCTGTCGGACGCGGGATGGAGGGCAAGCTGCTGAACAACCTCGTCAGCATCGCCAACTACGGCATGTCCGCCGCCATCCTCGACCTCGGACAGAAGCTGGGCTTCGAGCGCGAAGCGCTGCGGCAGGCGCTGATGGCAGGTTCCGCCGAGAGTTTCGCCCTTAAGGCGGTTCCGGGGCTGCTCCGGCCGGAAGGCGCTGTGGCCATGCGCCAATTGCTGGGCAAGGATGTCGATCACGCCCGCGAGCTGGCGCCGGCCGCCGACCCTTCGATGGCCGCCCTGCTCGATGCCGCGCAATCCATGCTGGACCGCCTGACCCGCCTCGCGGCGAACGCCTAGATAGGAAGACCCGATGTCCGATCTCATCAGCTACAAGAACAAGCGCGTCGTCATCACCGGCTGCTTCTCCGGCATGGGCGAGGCGACCGCCCGACTGCTGCTCAGCCTGGGCGCCGAGGTGCACGGCCTCGACTATCAAGTCTCCAAGCTTGATCTCGCTTCGTTCAACCAACTGGACCTGCGCGATCCCGCCTCGATCGACGCCGCGGTCGCGCGCATCGACGGCAAGATCGACGCCCTGTTCAACTGCGCCGGCGTGTCCGGGACCTTCGCGCCGATCGACGTCTTCAAGGTCAACTACATCGGCCCGCGCCGCCTTACCGATCTGCTGGCCCCGCGGATCTCCGAGGGCGGAGCGATCGCCTGCATCGCCTCGACCGCGGGCTTCGCCTGGCAGCGCCACATCGCCGAGCTCAGGCCACTGATCGAGATAACGACCTACGACGCTGCCGTGGCCTGGTGCGAGGAGCGCCTAAAGGGCGCCGGCGACGCCTATTCGCTGTCGAAGGCGACGATCATCATCTGGACGCAGATCGCCGCGACCTCGCTGATCAAGCGCGGCGTACGCATGAACTGCATCCTGCCAGGGCCGACCCAGACGCCCTTCATGGAGGCGCAGGTGAAGGTCACCCCCGATGCGGCGATCGACGCCTTCACCCAGCCGATCAACCGTCGCTCCAGTCCTGAGGAACAGGCCGCCCCGCTGGTCTTCCTGAACAGCGACGCGGCCAGCTACATCAACGGCGTGGCCCTGCCTGTCGACGGCGGCTTCATGGGCGGGGTGGCCACCGGCGAGATCGACCTTGCGAAGCTGTTCTCGGCCAATCCCAAGGTCAAATGACGCTCGCACAGCCGAACCGGAGACAGCCTTGAACCCGAACCAACTGGCGGATCGCTACTTCGACTGCATGCGCGGTCGCGACCTCGAAGGGATGGTCGCCCTCTTCACGAAGGACGCGGTGATCGTCCTGCCCGACGGCAAGGAGGTGGCCGGCGTCGCCTCCATCCAGGGCATGTACCAATACATCATGGGCGCCAATGCGCCGACGCCGCAGCCCCAGGCGACCATCACCGGGCCCAACGCCGTCGCCGTCGAGATCGAAGCCCGGCTGGGCGACGGCGTGAGCCGGCGTACGGCGAACTTCTTCCACCTCGATGCGGACGGACAGATCGTCCGCCTCAGCATCTACAAGCGCGGCGACTGGTGACCGATGATGGCGCTCAAGCCGCTCTCCGGCGTCCGCGTTCTGGACCTCACGGCCCTGCCGCCGGGCGGGTTCTGCACCGTGGTGCTGGCCGACCTCGGCGCCGAGGTGATCCGCGTCGAGCCGCCCGCCCAGAAGGGCAAGCCGAGCCTGGTGATCGGGCAGGTGGCGCTCAGCCGCGGCAAGCGCTCGATGACGCTGGACCTGCGCAACCCGGCGTCCAGCGACGTCCTGCGCCGCCTGGCGGCGGGCGTCGACGTGGTCGTGGAGAACGCCAAGCCGGGGGCCATGGAGGCCCGAGGCTTCGGCTACGGCCACGCGCGCGCCGAAAATCCGAAGATCATCTGGTGCGCCATCACCGGCTTCGGTCAGACCGGCCCTTACGCGGAGTGGGCGGGACACGATCTCTCCTACCTCGCGCACTCGGGCCTTCTCGGGGCCCTCACCTCGAAGCTGGCGTGGCAGCCCGAGATCTCGCTCAGCCTGCAGGCCGGCGCGCTCGCCGCGGTCGTCGGAATCCAGGCCGCGCTTCTGCAGCGGGCGCAATCCGGCGAAGGGGCCTTTTTGGACATCAGCCTGTCCGAGGCGGCGACCTGGCTGCTGACCTGCGGGATCAACCCGTTGTCAGACCGACCGTTCGCCATTCCCGCCACGCCCGATCGTCGGCTCTACGCCTGCGCGGACGGCCGGTTCGTCGCGGTGGCCTGCGCCGAGCGCCGGACCTGGGACGCGCTCTGCGACGGCCTGGAGGCTCCCGACCTGAAAGGCGCCCTGCATCAGCCGCAGGAGGCTGAGCGCGCCGCGCAAACCCTCTCAGATATCTTCCTGACTCGCGGCGCACTCGAGTGGGTCAATCGGCTGGCGCCTGCCGGAGCGGCGGTGACGATCGTCAATCATGGGAGCCAGCTGCTCGAGGATCCGCACGTCCAGGCGCGCGGATCGACCGTCGAATGCGCGGGCGCTTCTGTGCCTGCCAATCCGATCCGGCTTAAGGCGCCGAACGGAGACGTCACCGAGACGTCGGTCTCGCCGCCGGCAAGGGTCGGCGATGACACCGAAGAGGTTCTGACCTCCGTTGGATATTCGCTGGATCAGGTTCGAGACCTGGTTGCGGCTGGCCTCGTCTAGTTGTCGTCCATCAGCAAGGATCGCAGGAGAGAGGGCATGCCGATGAAGGGATTGAAATGACCGGAGATTTTCAGCGCGTGGCGGTCGTCACCGGCGCAAGCTCCGGCATCGGCAAGGAGACGGCGAAGGCTCTGGCGAAGCAAGGCTGGCGGGTGATCGCCGTCGGCCGTGACCCGGCGCGTAGCGCCGCGGCGGAGGCTGAGATCCGCGCCGTCTCAAGCGGAGGCGCGGTGGACATGATCCGGGCCGACCTCGCACTGATGGCCGACGCCGCGCGGGCGGCGCGCGAAATCGCGACGCTCGTCGATCGGATCGATGTCCTGATCAACAATGCCGGCGGCATGGCGAAGGATATGGTCGTCACCTTCGAAGGCTATGAGGAGAGTTTCGCGGGCAATCATCTCGGTCCGTTCCTGCTGACCAATCGCCTGCTGCCGCTGATCCGTCGCGCCGCCGTCGATGCGCCGAAGGGCAGTGTCCGCATCATCAACACGTCGTCCGACGGCAGCGAGATGATCACGGGACTGCCGTGGGATGATCTCCAGATGTTCGATAATTTTCGCCCCGGCGCCGCCTATTGCAACGCCAAGCTTGCGAACGTCCTGTTCGCCCGTGGCCTTTCAAAGCGCCTCGCGAAGGACGGGATCGTCGCCCACGCCATGCATCCGGGCACGATCGCTTCCAACTTCTTCATCCTCCCTGACGCGCAGACCCAGGCGTTCATGGCGACGCGTGACGTCCTGACGCCGGAGCAGGGCGCGGATACGCTCATCTGGCTCGCCACCGCCAAGGAAGCGGGCGAGACCAGCGGCGGCTATTTCTACCTGCGCGAGCCCCGCGCGCCCAATCCGCTCATCAATGACGACGCCGTCGTCGACAGGCTGTGGCTTGAGAGCGAGAGGTTGGTGGCGAAGGCCGGCGTCTGACGTGCCCCGACGCCGAGCTTAGCCACGGCGGCCTGAGCGGACGACGGACCTGCCGCTCGTTTCACCGAGATCTTGGCGCCCGTCAGATCTTGAGGATCAGTCCGCGCGTATAGAATGCGCGCAGCAGCAGGTAGAAGGCTGCGACGTAGGTGAGAGCGAAGGCGAGCGAAGCCAGTTTGGGCGGCAGCCAGGGGCTGAAGACGAGGTCGGTGAACCAGAGCTCGACACCGACCTGGCGGCCCTGGTGCGGCGCCGTCCACCAGCTGTAGATCACCGTGGCTGTCGCCTCGGAGAGGGCGTAGGCGAGGATCGGGTTCACGCCGAAGACGAGGAAGGGCGCGGCCCAGCGCCGCCGGCCCTTGAGTTCGATCGTCAGCATCAGCAGGGCGAGCAGGGCTGCTCCCACGCCGCCGGCGAAGAGCACGTACGAGCTGGTCCAGAGGTTCTTGTTGATGGGGAAGGCGACGCCCCACACAAGGCCCAGCAGGATCCCTGCCGCGCCGGCCGCAAGCAGGAGCCGGACCCGCTGATCGAGCGGCCGGTCCTGGCCGATCCAGCGCCCTGCCAGCAGGCCCAGGATGACGGTGCCGACAGCCGGGAGCGTCGAGAGCGCGCCCTCCGGATCCCAGGTCCGGCTGTACTTCCAGAGATGGACGCCCCACGGCCCCCAGTCGAAAAGACGCCGGTCGATCCAGGCGCCCAAGGTCGCCGAAGGCTCGGCGATCGCGGCCAGACCCGTCGCGCCGGAGCCGGGGACGGGAACGCCCATCAGCATGGCCCAGTAGCCGAGGAGGATGGCGCCCAGAACCGCGATCTGCGTGCGCCATCCCGCGGACAGGGTGAGAAGGCCCCCGGCGAGGTAGCAGAGCGCGATCCGCTGCAGCACGCCGGGAATACGCAGATGCAGCAGGCTGTCGCCGATCCTGGCCGGGAGTCCGGCGGGAGCGGCGCCCGGCATCGGGCCGTAGGTGTGGAAGGGGAACCAGTGGAGGCCTAGCCCTATCAGGAAGATGAGGGCGGCCCGGCGGACGATCTGGCGAAGCATGACCTGCGGTGCGTCGCCCCGCGCCTGGCGCGCGCTCAGCGACAGGTGGGTGGTGATCCCGACGATGAAGAGGAAGGAGGGGAACACCAGGTCTGCGGGCGTCCAGCCGTGCCAGGCGGCGTGGCTGAGCGGCGCATAGACGGCGTCGAACTTGCCGGGATCGTTGACCAACAGCATGCCGGCCACGGTCAGGCCGCGGAACACATCCAGCGAAACGAGGCGCTCGCGGCGCTGGGGCGCGCCGGTGGACGCCGATGGGGCGGGCGGGACGGCCTCGGCGCAGGTCGCAGTGCTGTTCAACAAGGCCTCCCTGAGCGGATTTTCGTGGTGATCCAATCCCGCCGGCGGCCGCCGTTCAGAGCGGTCGGTCGGGCTCGCCGCCGATCCAGGTCTGCAGCACCTGCAGCTCGTCGTCGGCCACCACCAGGTCTGCGCGCTTGCCGGGGGCGATCGCGCCCAGCTCGCCTTCGAGCCCGAGGAAGGCGGCGGGGGTGCGGCTGGCCATGGCCGAGGCGGCGGCCAGGTCCAGGCCGCAGAGCTGGATCGCGTTGCGCACGGCCTGGGCCATGTCGAGGTCCGAGCCGGCCAGGACGCCGGCCTCGTCCAGGCAGACGCCATCGACCACCCGGATGGACCGGCCCTGAAGGGTGAAGTCTTTCTGCGCCATGCCGACGCTCGGCATGGCGTCGGTGACCAGCATGAAGCGGTCGCGACGCTTGGCGGCCATGGCGATCCGCAGGGTGGCTGGATGCACATGGTGGCCGTCGATGATCACGCCGCACCAGCTGTCGGCATCCTCCAGAGCCGCGCCGACCGCCCCGGGTCGACGGGATGTGAGGGGCGACATGGCGTTGAACAGATGGGTGAAGCCGGTGGCGCCGGCCTCGAGCGCGGCGCGGACCGTCGCATAGTCGGCGTTGGTGTGGCCGGCGGCGACGATCACCCCGGTGTCGACGAGCCGTCGGATCATCGCCGGCGTGGTCGTCTCCGGCGCCAGGGTCACGAGCGTGCGCCCGCGCTTCAGCGACGACACCAGGGCGATCGCCTCGTCGTCGAGCGCGCGGAACTTGGAGGCGTCGTGGATGCCCTTGCGCGCGGCGCTGAGGAACGGGCCTTCGATGTGGATGCCGAGCACGCCCGGGACGCCCCGGGCGATGGCCTCGTCCACGGCGGCGATCGCCGCCGCCACCGTCGACAGCTCGTCGCTGATCAGGGTCGGCAGGAAGCCGGTCGTGCCGAAGCGGCGGTGGGCCGCGCCGATCGCCGCGACGGCTTCCACGGTCGGCGAGTCGTTGAACAGCACTCCGCCGCCGCCGTTCACCTGGGTGTCGACGAAGCCGGGCAGCAGCAGCCGGCCGCCGAGTTCGATCCGTTCCTCGCCGGCTTCGGCCTCCAGGCCGACGGAGACGATACGATCGCCGTCGAGGCGGACGGTCAGCGGCTCCAGGCCGCCGGGCGTCAGGACGCGGGCGTTGACCAGGGCGCGGGCCATCAGACGGTCTCGGTCACCTTGCGCAGGTGGGGCGGATTGTCTGGGTCGAACCCGCGCGCCAGCGAAAGCGCATTGGCCAGCCGGTAGAAGCTCTGGATCAGCAGCAGCGGCTGCAGGATCGGGTGGGCGGCGATCGCGGGCAGGGCGTCTGGCCTCCGGGCTCCCGCCAGCAGCACCTCCGCGCCACGCCCCTGGAGCTGGTCCGCCAGGGCGACGACGCTCTCCGCCGTCGCGTCCTCCTGCGCGAACATCAGCACCGGGAAGTTCTCGTCCACCAGCGCCATCGGGCCGTGCAGCACCTCTGCGGCGCTGAATCCTTCGGCGTGCAGGCCGCAGGTCTCCTTGAACTTGAGCGCAGCCTCCTGAGCAGCGGCGAAGCCGACGCCGCGGCCGAGCACATAGAGGCTCTGGGCGGTCAGAAGCCGCGGGACGGCGGAGCTCCAGTCGAGCGCCCAGGCCTCGGCCAGCTGAGCCGGCAAGGCCTCCAGCGCCTCCTCCAGCGCGACGTCCTTAGTCCAGGCGGCGACCAGCTGGGCGATGGCGGCCAGGGCGGTGATGAAGGACTTGGTGGCGGCCACGCTGCGTTCAGGCCCGGCATGCAGGGGGAGCGTCACGTCGGCCAGGTCGGCGAGCGGCGCGGTCTCGTCGTTGACCAAGGCCACGATACGCGCGCCGGCCGCGCGCGCCGCGCTCGCGGACGCCAGCAGGTCGGGACTGCGGCCGGACTGCGAGATCGCCAGGAACAACACGCCCTGCAGGTCCTGGCGCGCCTCGTAGACCGAGCTCACCGACATCGCCGCCGAGGAGGTGAGCACCCCTGCGCCGGTTTCGATCAGGTATTTGGCGTAGGTCGCGGCGTGGTCCGAGCTGCCGCGGGCGCAGGTGACGACGGCGCGCGGCGAGTTCGCCCGCAGGTCTGCGGCCAGCTTGCCGACCGCCGTCCGGTTGGCGTCCAGCAGGCGCGCGACGGCCTCGCCCGCTTCCGCGGCCTCGTGAAACATGCGCGTGGAGTCGGGGCGGGGGGCGGGGTCGGGCACGAGCAAGGTCTTTCAGGAAGGAAGGTCGTTGGGCCGGCCGTCAGGCCGAGACGGCGTTCAGTTCGGCGACGAAGTCGTAGGCGTCGCCGCGATAGTAGGACTGGGTGACCTCAACGATGCGACCGTCCGGCAGGAAGCCGCGCCGCTCGATCAGGAGGCCGGGGTCGCCGGCCTGAATGCCCAGCAGTTCGGCCTGGTCGCGGGTGAACAGGACCGCACGCAGGCGCTGCAGGGCCCGGACCGGCCGATGGCCGGTGGCCTCCAGGGCCTCGTAGAGCGAGACCTTCACGGCGTCCGGCCCGGGCAGGGTGAAGGCGGGCAGGGTGGAGTACTCCAGCGCCATCGGCGCATCGTCGGCGTAGCGGATCCGGTGGAAGCGGTAGACCGGCGCGCCCGGGCTCAAGCCCAGGGTCAGCGATTCCTCTGGCGTCACCTGGCCCGAGGCGCGGCTCAGGAACTTCGAATGCGGCTTGCGCCCGCGGGAGATCATGTCCTCGCTGAAGGACGAGAGCTTGGAGAAGCTCTTCTCGACGCGCGAGGCCACGAAGGTCCCGGCGCCCTGGCGGCGCGTCAGCAGCCCCTCGCTGACCAATCCCTCCAGCGCCTTGCGCACGGTGATCCGTGACACGCCGAGCTCGTCGGCCATGTCGCGTTCCGCCGGCAGGGCGTCGTCGGGCGCCAGCACCTGCTTCTGGATCGCCTCGCGGATGGCGCGCTGCAGCTGGCGATAGAGCGGCGCGTGATCATCCGTATCCAGGCGCGCGATCCGTTCAGCGAAGCTCGTCAAGACAACCTCCAGGCCCGGCGCCAACGCAGCGAGCACCCTATAGCCACTTAGATACCAATTTATGCGCAAGATGCAATTGGTCTCAATTTGGGCTTGTCAAAAAACTGAAACGCGGCACAGTCCACTCATCGACCGCTGTGATGCCGGGTCGGGGGACCCCTGAGTGGTATCACATTGGGCTTGGGAAAACTCCGGGCGACGCTCGGATCAGAGGGGATAATATGATGCGTCGCAGACTGATGATGACCGGTGGGGCCAGCTTGTTGGCGCTCAGCCTCGCCCATGGCGCCGCCGCCGCAGAAGCGGCCGGGGAGGCCTCGGTCGCCGAGGTCGTCGTCACCGGCATCCGCGCCTCGCTCCAGCAGTCGCTGGAGACCAAGCGCACCGCCGTGGCGATCGTCGACTCCGTCACCGCCGAGGACGTGGGCAAGTTCCCGAGCACCAATGTGGCCGAGGCGATCACCATGATCCCCGGCGTCACCGTCGACCGCCAGTTCGGGCAGGGCGAGAAGGTCAGCATCCTGGGCACCGATCCGGCGCTCAACCGCACCTTGCTGAACGGCCAGACCGTGGCCTCGGCGGACTGGTTCATCCTGGACGCGCCCGGCCGCACCTTCAACTACGGGCTGTTGGCGCCGCAGATCGTCGGCCGGGTCGACGTCTACAAGTCGCCGGAAGCCCGCATTGACGAGGGCAGCATCGGCGGCACGGTGATCGTCAACACCCGCCAGCCCCTGGACCTGAAGTCGCCGACGATCGCGGCCCAGTTCGGCTACCTCTACAATGACCGGTCCAAGAAGGGCGACCTGCAAGGCTCCGGCATGCTGAGCTGGAAGAACAAGTCGGAGACCTTCGGCGCCGCCTTCTCCGTCTCCAAGGCGACCGACCAGCTGCGCCGCGACGGGTTGGAGAGCTACGGCACCATCGCCGCCAGCCAGTGGGCGGGCGCCAACGCCGATAACCCGGTCGACTCGCGCAACTTCGGCTGCACCGGCGCCTGCGCCACGACGCTGAGCGCCAACCTCGACGCCCGCAGCCCCAACGCCTTCGGCACCTCCTTCTTCGAGCAGGAGCGGGACCGCACCACCTACACCACGGCCCTGCAGTACAAGCCCAACGACCGGCTGGAGCTCGGCTTCAACTGGCTGAAGATCAAGGCGACCTACGACAACACCAACCAGTCGATGTACGCCTTCCAGGGCAACACCTGGAACAGCCTGGGCGCGCTCACCGGCCTGACGGTCGACGACGGCGTCGTCACCAGCGCCAGCTTCCGCAATGCGCTGAGCGTCTTCGACGTCCAGTACCGCGAAGCCGAGATGAACTCGGACACCTACGACTTCCGGGGCAAGTGGACGGGCGACACCTGGGACCTGTCCGGCGCGGCCGGCATCTCCAAGGCCGACGGCGGCACCAAGCGGCAGGTCTTCCTCGAATTCCTCAACTGGGGCGACTACACGGTCGACATCAGCGGCGCGCCGGGCAAGCCGGGCAGCCTCACCTATGCGTCGGACACCCAGGGGAACCCGGGCAGCTTCGTCACCGATCCGGGCTGGAGCGGCAACCTCGTCTCCAAGCCGACCCACGACGAGGAGAAGTACGCCCAGGCCGACTTCGGCTATGACCTGAACGACGTGATCAAGCGCGTGCAGGTCGGCTACAAGTTCCGCCGCCACGAGACCAGCCAGTCGTACGCCGGCATCTCCATCAACGGCGTCTCGGCCCCGGCCAGCCTGTTCTCGCCCAGCACGGCGCCTGGCAACTACCTCAAGGGCTTCGACGGGGTGAACGACCAGATGCGGGACCGCTTCCGCATCAACGGCGACGCCATGGTGCAGTACGTCGAGAGCGGCGCCTGGCTTCCGTCCGGCGGCCAGCTGCCGACGCCTTCGATCTTCGCCGCGGCGGAGTTCACCTCCGGCAACTGGGCGATCCAGGAGGACATCAACGCCGCCTACGCGCAGGCGGACATCGACGCCGGCAAGCTGCGCGGCAACGTCGGGGTCCGCATCGTCCGGACCGACGTCGACAGCGCCGGCTATGTCTGCAATCCCGGCGCCGCCTGCAACGGCGAGGCCGACTGGACCTGGCAGACCACCAAGAAGCACTACACCAATGTGCTGCCGAGCGTGAACCTGGTCTATTCGGTGCGCGACGACCTGCTGCTGCGCTTCGCCGCGGCCCAGGTGATCGCGCGGCCGAACTATGCCGACATGACCAACTATTTCTGGCTGTCCGACAGCATCCTCAACGGCGGCGGCGGCAACCCGGACCTGGACCCTTACAAGTCCTCCAACTTCGATGTCTCGGTCGAATGGTACTTCCAGCCCCAGGCGATCCTGGCGGCCGAGTTCTTCTACAAGGACATCAGCAACTACATCCTGCAGCAGACTGCGCCTGAGCAGTACTTCAACCAGAGCCAGCATGTGGTCACGACCTACCAGATCAGCCGCCCCCACAACGCGGGATCGGCGTCGGTGAAGGGCGTCTCCCTGGCCTATCAGCAGAACTACGCCCATGGCCTGGGGCTGCTGACCAACTACACCTACGCCGATGGCCAGGGGCAGGACGGCGCGCCGCTGCCCTACAACTCCAAGCACCAGGTCAACATCAGCCCGTTCTACGAGCAGGGGCCGATCTCGCTGCGGGCGACCTACAGCTGGCGCTCGAAGTACTTCACCGGCATCGACCGCGGCGACGCCATGTTCGTGCGGGCCATCTCCACGGTGGACGCCTCGGCGACTTACAAGTTCACCAACCAGGTCGCCCTGACGCTGGCCGGCATGAACCTGACGGACTCCGAATACTACGCCTACGCCAACACCACGGCCCTGCCGCGCGGGGTCTACAAGACCGGCCGCAAGTTCCTGGCCACCATCAACCTGACCTTCTGAGGGCGGAGCGATCGGCCGCGCCTGCGGCCGTCGCTTCAAGCTCGCTAAGGGCGAGGTCCCTGCAGTCTAATCCCCTCGACTCAGGGAGGCGGTCCCGCGCCGCCTCCCGCTTTTTTTCCGGGCGCCGTGAGAATGATGCGTTCACCCCTGCTGTTCGTCCTCGCCGCCGGCGCCGCCCTGCTGGCCGGACCGGCCGCCGCGGGATCGTCAGGGCTGGTTCCGGCGCCGGCGGTGGAGACGCCGGCCGACGGCGTCTTCCGGCTCTCGGCGCGCACGCCCGTGGTGGTCCCGGCGGCCGACCCCGGCGCCCGGGCGGCGGCCGACTATTTCACCCAGCTGATCTCGCGCAGCCGCGGCCTCGACCTGCGGATCACCGAGGCGGCCGCCCCGAAAGCGCCGGCGGTGAGCTTCCGGCGCGGCGGGCCTTCGGGCGAGGGCTATCGTCTCGACGCCGGACCCGACGGTCTCGTGGTGACGGCCGCCGACGATGCGGGCCTCTTCTACGGCGGCGTCACCGCCTGGCAGCTCGCCACCGCGCGGGCGGGGCAGGGACCTGCGATCATCGAGGGCGTCCATATCGAGGACGCGCCGCGCTTCGCCTGGCGCGGGCTGATGCTGGACTCCGCCCGGCATTTCCAGAGCCCGGCCTACATCAAGGCCCTGCTCGACCAGATGGCCCGGGCCAAGCTGAACACCTTCCACTGGCACCTGACCGACGACCAGGGCTGGCGGCTGGAAATCGCCAAGTATCCGCGCCTGACCGAGATCGGCGCCTGGCGCGTCCCGGCCGGCGCGGGGCCGGCCCAGGACATCGACCGGAAGACCGGCAAGCCCCGGCGGATCGGCGGCTTCTACACCCAGGCCGAGGTCCGGGAGATCGTCGCCTACGCCGCCGCCCGGCGCATCACCATCGTGCCGGAGATCGAGATGCCCGGCCACGCCACCGCGGCCATCGCCGCCTATCCGCAGCTGGGCGCCGTTCAGCCGCCGCCGTCCGGCGCGTCCTCGGACTGGGGCGTGTTCGACAACCTGTTCAATGTCGACGAGGCGACCTTCGGCTTCCTGCAAGACGTGCTCGACGAGGTGATGGCCCTGTTCCCCGGCCGCTACATCCACGTCGGCGGGGACGAGGCGGTAAAGCCCCAGTGGAAGGCGAGCCCCGTGGTCCAGGCCCGCATGCGCGAGCTGCACATCGCCAGCGAGGACCAGCTGCAGGGCTGGTTCACGGCCCGCATGGAGCAGTACCTGAACGCCCATGGACGTCGGCTGGTCGGCTGGGACGAGATCCTCGAAGGCGGCGTCGCGCGGGGCGCCACGGTGATGTCCTGGCGCGGGACCGACGGGGCGATCGTCGCCGCCAAGATGGGCCACGACACCGTGCTGGCCGCTGCGCCGACCTACTATTTTGACAACCGCCAGTCCGCCGACCCCGACCAGCCGCCGGGCCGCGGCCTCGTCGTCGATCTCAAGCAGGTCTACGACTTCGAGCCCATCCCTGCGGCGCTTACCGCCGAACAGGCCAAACATGTGCTCGGCGTCCAGGCTCAGCTCTGGACCGAGCATGTTCGCACCGAGGACCGGGCCTCGAAGATGGTCTTCCCGCGCGCCTACGCCATCGCCGAGACGGGCTGGACGCCGGCCAGCCGCCGGAACTGGACGGATTTCTCCGAGCGGCTGGGCCCCGAGATCGCCCGCGAGCGCGCGCTTGGCGCGGTGATCTCCGACGTTCCGGCGCCGCCCGCCGCCCTCGATCCGCATAGCCGTCGCAGCCAGGAGCTGAAGCTCTGCAGCGACGCGTTCGCGCTCAATCTCGAAGACGACGCCCCGGCGCGTGGCGAGCGGGCGGTCTTCCTGGTCGACCTCATGAAGCCCTGCTGGATCTGGGAGGGCGCGGACCTCACCGGCGTCAGGCGCATCGCCGCCTCGGTCGGCCAGCTGCCCTTCAACTTCCAGATCGGCGAGGCCGCAAAGCAGATCCAGCTGCTTGCGCCCGCGACGCCGGAGGGCGAGCTCGTCGTCCGCCTGGACAGTTGCGCCGGCCCGGTCGTGGCGACCCTGCCGCTCGCGCCGGCGACACGCTCCCAGGCGACGACCGTGCTGAGCGGAGCGCTGACGATGACCGAGGGCCGGCATGATCTGTGCATCGCCTTCACCCGGCCGAAGCTGGATCCCTTCTGGGTCCTGGACCGGATCACCCTCGGAGAGTCGCCGCGTGGACGCTGAGCTGATCCTCGTCTCGCCGCTCGACGGCTGGTGCGCGCCGCTGGCGGAGGCGCCCGACCCGGTGTTCGCCGAGGCCATGCTGGGCGACGGCGTCGCCATCGATCCGAGCGGCTCGGTGCTGCACGCGCCCTGCGACGCCGTGGTCGTGGGCGTCCACGCGGCGCGCCACGCCATCAGCCTGCGCGCCGCCGGCGGCCTGGAGCTCTTGCTGCACATCGGGCTGGAGACCGTCAGCCTGGGCGGCGAGGGTTTCGAGGTCCATGTCGCCGACGGCCAGTCGGTGCGCCAGGGCGAGCGGCTGATCTCCTTCGACCTCGACCTGCTGGCGGCGCGCGCCCGCAGCCTGATCACGCCGGTGGTGCTGACCGGCGCGGAGGGGTTCGCCATCACCCGACACTTCACCGGCCGCGCGGTGCGCGCCGGGGAGCCGATCCTGCAGCTGACGGGCGGCGGCGTCGCGTCCCGGAGCCTTGCGGCGATCGGGCCGCAGTTCAGCCGCCAGCTGCGCGTACCGCTGGCGCACGGGCTGCACGCCCGCCCGGCGGGGCGCGTCGCCGATTGCGCCAAGGGCTTCGCCGCCGAGGTCTCCCTTGGACGCGGCGGCCGCAGCGTCAGCGCGCGCAGCCCAGTGGCCCTGATGTCGCTCGGCCTGCGCCATGGCGACGAGGCGACGCTCACCGCCGCCGGCCCCGACGCCGAGGCCGCCCTCGAGGCCGTGGCGGCCCTGATCGAGAGCGGCATGGGAGAGGGCAAGCCCTTCGCGACCTCGAGCGAACCGGCGGCCGCGGCTCCGTCCCCGCCCTTGTCGAGCGGCGTGCTGCGCGGGGTGACGGCGGCGCCCGGCCTGGCGATCGGCCGCGCCGCGCGGCTCGTTCGTCGGGAGATCGCCGTGACGGAAGCCGGCCAGGGGATCGCCCACGAACAGGCGGTCCTGAGCGCGGCCGTGGCGGCCGTGCGCGCGGAGATCGCCGAGGCCGCCGCCGGCGAGGTCAACGCCACGCGCCGCGCCATCCTCGCCGCCCATGCCAGCTTCGCCGAGGACCCGGAGCTCTTCGCCCAGGCCGAGCGGCTGATCGGCGAAGGCAAGAGCGGCGCCTTCGCCTGGCGCGCGGCGGTGAACGGCTTCGCCGAGGCGCTGCGCAGCCTGGGCGACCCGCGCATGGCCGAACGCGTCGACGACCTGCTTGACCTCGAGCGCCGGGTGCTGGTCGCGCTGACCGGCGAGGTCGACGTCGGGCCGCAGATCGCCGAAGGATCGATCCTGCTGGCCGACGACCTCTTGCCCTCCCAGCTCATGGGTCTGGAGGCCGGCCGCATCGCCGGCCTGTGCACCGCTCGCGGCGGCCCCACCAGCCACGTGGCCATCCTCGCCGCCGCCATGGGCGCGCCCGCCCTGGTCGCGGCGGGGCCCGGCGTCCTGGCCATTCCCGACGGCGCGCCGCTGATCCTCGACGCCGACGCGGGCCTGATGTCGGTCGGGCCCGACGCCAAGGCGCTGGAGGCGGCGCAGCTGCGGCTGGCGACGCGGGCGGACCGCAGGGCGGCCGCCCAGGCGGTGGCGGCCGAGCCCGCCGTGACCCGCGACGGCGTCGGCGTGCCGGTGCTGGCCAACATCGGCTCCGTGGCCGACGCGCGCGCCGCAGCCGCGGCCGGCGCCGACGGTTCGGGCTTGCTGCGCACCGAATTCCTGTTTCTCGATCGCGATACGGCCCCGGACGAGGACGAGCAGGCGGCCCAGTACCGCGCTGTCCTCGAAGAGCTCCAGGGCCGGCCGGTGGTCATCCGCCTGCTGGACGTCGGCGGCGACAAGGCCGCGCCCTATCTGCCCCAGACCGACGAGGAGAACCCGGCGCTGGGCGTGCGCGGCGTCCGCCTGCTGCTTCGCAGGCCCCAGCTGCTGCAGGCCCAGCTGCGCGCCATCCTGCGGGCCGCCGACGCCGGCCCGTGCAGCATCATGGTTCCCATGGTGGCGCGGTTGGGCGAACTTCGGGCGGTGCGCGCCGCGCTGGAGGAAGCCGCCCGCGATCTGGGCGCAGGCGCCCTCCCGGAGCTCGGGGTGATGATCGAGACGCCGGCTGCGGCGATGATCGCAGGCCAACTCGCCGCCGAGGCGGGCTTCTTCTCGATCGGCACCAACGACCTGACCCAGTACGGCCTGGCCATGGACCGCGGCGAGCCGGAGCTGGCCGCCGAGGTCGACGGGCTCGACCCGGCGGTGCTGGGGCTGATCGCCGCGTCCTGTCAGGGGGCTGCATCCTACGGCCGGCCGGTCAGCGTCTGTGGCGGGCTGGCCGCCGATCCGGCCGCCGTCCCGATCCTGCTGGGGCTTGGCGCGCAGCGCCTGTCTATGATCGCCGGCGCCGTGCCCGAGACCAAGGCGCAGATTCGCGGCCTCGATCTCGCCGCTTGTCGTGCTCACGCCGCCGAGGCGCTGCGCCAGCCCGACCGCGAGGCCGTGCGCGCCCTGGCCGACGCCTTCCGCAACGGAGCCTGCTGATGCGCTCGCCACTGGAAGCCCTGCAGTCGCTCGGCCGCGCCCTCATGCTGCCGATCGCCGTCTTGCCGGCGGCGGCCCTGCTGCTGCGGCTGGGCCAGGCGGACCTGCTGGACATCCCCTTCCTCGCCGCGGCCGGGGAGGCGGTGTTCGCCAACCTCGGCCTGCTGTTCGCCGGAGGCGTCGCGGTCGGGCTGGCGCGGGACAACCACGGGGCGGCCGGCCTGGCGGGCGTGGTCTGCTTCCTGATCGCCACCCAGGCGGGCCAGACCCTGATGCAGGTCCCGCCGGACGCGCTGCGCGGCATGACCGGCGAAGCGGCCGACCTGGCCGGCGCCGCCTTCAAGGCCAAGGGCATGGCCAAGCTCGGCGTGCCCATCGGCATTCTTTCGGGCCTCGCGGGAGGCCTGCTCTACAACCGCTTCGCCAACATCAAGCTGCCGGAGTACCTCGCCTTCTTCGGCGGGCGGCGGTTCGTGCCGATCGTCAGCGGCCTGGCGGGCCTGGCGCTCGCCGTGGCGGTGGGCGGCGCCTACGCCGGGATCAATGCGGCGATGGACGCCGCCAGCCGTGGGGTCATCGGTTCCGGCCCGATCGGTCTCTTCGTCTTTGGCGTGCTGAACCGGCTGTTGATCGTCACCGGCCTGCACCACATCCTCAACAACCTGGCCTGGTTCATCGTCGGCGACTTCCACGGCGCGACCGGCGACCTGAAGCGCTTCTTCGCCGGCGACCCGACGGCCGGGACCTTCATGGCCGGCTTCTTCCCGGTGATGATGTTCGGCCTGCCCGCCGCCTGCCTGGCCATGTACCACGCCGCGGCCAAGGACCGCCGCGCCGCGGTGGGCGGCATGTTGCTGTCGATGGGGCTCACCTCGTTTTTGACCGGGGTGACCGAGCCGATCGAGTTCAGCTTCATGTTCCTGGCGCCGGTGCTCTACGCGCTCCACGCCCTGCTGACGGGGCTCGCCTTCATCGTCATGAGCCTGCTCGGCGTGAAGCTCGGCTTCGGTTTCTCGGCCGGCCTGTTCGACTATGTGCTGAACTTCGGCAAGGCGACCCGGCCGCTGCTGTTGGCGCCTGTGGGGCTGGTCTATTTCGCCCTCTATTACGGCGTGTTCCGCTGGGCCATCGCCCGCTTCGACCTGAAGACACCCGGGCGAGAGGCCGAGACGGGGCAGGCCGGGAGCGCGGCGCTCCCGACCGGCGACCGGGGGCGCGACTTCGTGATGGCGCTCGGCGGGACCGCCAATCTCGAGACGGTGGACGCCTGCACGACGCGGCTGAGGCTGGTGCTGGCCGACCCCGCCAAGGCGGACGAGCCGGCGCTGCGGGCGCTGGGCGCGCGCGGCCTGGTGCGGCCTTCGGCCAAGGCGCTGCAGGTGGTGCTGGGGCCGCAAGCCGACCAGGTCGCGAGCGAGATCCGCTCCTGCCTCTCCGGCGCGCCGATAGTGTCGACCGCGCCCGCCGCGAGGGCAGGCTCGTCCATCGACCGTGACCGCTGGATCGCGGCGCTGGGCGGAGGCGCCAACCTGCGGGCGGTGCGCCTGTGCGACAGCCGTCTGGTGCTGGACGTCGTCTCGGTCGCCGCGGTGGATCCCGATCAGCTCGCTTCGCTCGGCGTGCGGGCGCTCGCCAAACCCTCCGACCGGAGCCTGCACGTCATCCTAGGACCGGAAGCCTTCGCGGTCGCGGCCGCCCTGGCCTAGAGCCGAATTCCGCAAGGTGCGATCCGGGCCGTGGCTGTGGCGAGCAGCCGCGGTCGACTGGTCATGCGGCCATGGCCGCAGAGAAATTTCCTTGTGGTGGATCGCCTTCCGGTTGGCGCTAGCCCTGGGGCGTCCTTCATCGCGACGGCCGGCCGCGTGGTTGCAATATGGTTGCAGTATCGCAGCCAGCCGCCCCCGGTCGGGTCTGGGTTCTCAGCAGGGCTTTGAAATCATTGAAACCGGTGGCGCACCCGACACGATTCGAACGTGTGACCTTTGCCTTCGGAGCCGATTTTCGTCCGTTTTCTGGACTTGGACCGGCTGCGACGGACTACGATTAGCTTATAGATTTCAAAAACTTGCCTACGCCTGAGTTCGCTGGGGCAGGTTGCGGTCTTCCTCCGCGTGGTTGCAATGTGGTTGCAGTAGCCACCTGTGCAGACCGATGCCGAAGCTCACGAAAACTATCGTCGAGGCGCTGGAGCCCCCCGTCAATCCGTCGGGGACCGTGCACTGGGACACCCATCTCACGGGCTTCGGCGTCCGGGTCTATCCCTCCGGGGCCAAGAAGTTCGTCCTCAAGTACCGCACCCGCGGGGGCCGCCAACGCTGGCTCAACCTAGGCGCCTTCGGTCCTCTGACCGTCGAGCGCGCCCGCGAGCTGGCGAAGTTGGAGATGGCTGCCGTGATCGAAGGGGACGATCCGGCCGCCCTGCGCCAGGAGGCGCGTGACGCCATCACCGTGAGCGAACTCTGCGATCTCTACATCGAGGCGGCTGAGAACGGGCTGATCGCCGGGCGGGGCGGCCAGTGCAAGCGCCCGTCCACGGTAGCCACTGACAAGAGCCGCATCAGCGCCCAGATCAAACCCCTCATCGGAGTCATAAAGGCCGCCGAGCTCACCCGGGCCGACGTGGAGAAGCTGAAGGTCAGCATCGTCGAGGGCAAGGCGGCGCGGAACGTCAAGACCCGGCGCCGCGGGCGTTCGATCGTACGTGGTGGCCGCGGCGCCTCGACCCGGGTGCTTGGTCTCCTGGGCTCGATCTGTAACTGGGGCGTCGAGTGCGGCTATCTCGACGAGAATCCCGTCAGGCGCGTCCGCCGGTTCGCGAGCAACCAGCGCAAGGCGCTGCTCACCGCCTATCAGTACCGCAGCCTCGGCGCGGCCCTGGAGGCGCTCGCCGAACGCCGGGATCGCCATAACGAACCGCGGCACAACGCCATCGGCCTGAAGCTGCTGCGCTTCATCGCGCTCACTGGCGTCCGGCGCGGCGAGGGCGAGGGACTGCGCTGGTGCGAGGTGGACAAGACCGGCACCTGCCTGGCGCTGACCATGACCAAGACCGGGCCGTCGTTGCGGCCGATCGGCAGCGCTGCAACCCGCCTCCTCGACATGCTGGAGCCGGACTGTGAGTTCGTATTCCCCAACGCCACCGCCGAGGCCGGATATGCGGGCTTGGCGCAGCTCTGGCGCACGGTGAAAGCCGAGGCCGCCCGCCTGGCCGGCCGCGCGAAGGGCGACGGCCCCCTCGAAGGCCTGACCATACACCAGCTCCGCCACAGCTTCGCCGGCATCGCCGAGGACTGTGGCGCCTCGATCCCGACGATCGCCGCCCTGCTCGGCCATCGCCTGAACGGCGTGACGGGCGGCTATATCCTCAAGCGCCCGGACCGCTACCTGCTGGACGCCGCCGACAAGGCCTCGGAGATGATCGACCGGGCGCTGCGGGGCGGCGACTTTGGCGCCGAGATCCTGCGGTTCGAGCCGCGCTCTCCGGCGACCAGACGCTCCGGCCGAGGCGACCGCCGCCAAGCGCCAGCGGCTTGAACGAAGGTAACATATAAGGTACTATCTTAATGGCGACCACCGTTGTCGAATATGTGCGCGAGGACGACACCAGCCCCTACCAGGTCTGGTTCGACGCCCTCGACGCGCAGGCGGCGGCCAAGGTCGTCACGGCGAAACTGCGTCTGGAGCTGGGCAACACCTCGAACGTCAAGTGGTTCGGCGGTATCGGGGAGTACGTCATCGACTGGGGACCGGGCTACCGGATCTACCTGGCGAAGGACGGCCCTGCGTTGATCGTGCTGTTCGGCGGCGGCACGAAGAAAGGGCAGCAAGCCGACAACGATCGGGCCAAGGCGCTGCACGAGGAATACAAGGCGCGTAAGAGGGCGGTCGCCGCGGCGGCCAGCCAGCAGGCGAAGCCCGGGAAGGGAAGATGAGATGGCGCTGACCCGGGATTTCAAGCTGACGGTCAGCGAACGGGTGGCGCGTGAGCCCGAGTTCGCCAAGGCGCTGCTCGACGAGGCCGCCACGTTGTTCCTCAACGGCGAGCCGGAAACGGCGCGCCTGATCCTGCGCGACCTGGTGAACGCGACGGTCGGGTTCGAAGGGTTGGCCAGGGAAACCGCCCGCCCCAGCAAGAGCCTGCACCGGATGTTGTCGAGTCACGGCAATCCGAGCATGGACAATCTGTCGGCCATCTTTGGCGCCGTCCGTCGGCAACTGGGCGTGCAGATCGAAGCTCACGCTGTCAAAGCCGCATAGTTGGGACCGGGCGCCGATGGCTCGTCGCGATGCCCGCTCAGGCCCGCCGGGCTACGATCCGAATTGCCGGACTGCGCTGACCCACGCCCCAACAAGCTACGAATCTGAGGGTCGGACGTTCGAATCGTTCCGGGCGCGCCAATTTTTCCCGATATTTCATTAATTTGGGCGCGGCCTTGCGGCGCGCCCCGACCTAGAATTTCAATTAGGTCGGGTTTTAGGTCGGGATATTGGCCATCGATACCCCAGCGAAGGGTATCTGATGTCAGCCAATCGAAGCGTTTCTGGTCGTAGAGAACGCCCCGAGCGAGCCCATACTGTCGAAATGCTGATCCAGATTCTGCCGAGCAGCCGATCCAGTCGCTATCGCCGCAGGTCGGCGTTGAAGGCTTTGGTAGCTCTCGCATCCGTTGGCGCTCTGATCCTGGCCGCGTTAGTCGCGCGGTTTGGTCTGCCTATTTGAAGCGCCGGCCGGTCTGGGAACCTAGTGCCGGAGGCTCGGCGACGTTGCGGGCTAAGCCGATCCGTTGATGGAATGGAGCAGCGACGTTGGCAAATTCGCCCCCTGCGATCTCGTTCCCCCAGAGTCGTTGACGAAACGAGCCATCGTCAACTCAGTTAAGTGACCCTCCTGACGGCTCTAACAACACCAACCTTAGCTACGGCATTGTCCCCCCGCCTCCGCTTAGCGGAGCGCTTCAGGTGCAGCCGTGCGTGCGTCGACCGCAAACACGCGGACGGGCCCGAGCAGTCCCGAAGGCAGGAGCGGAGAACTCGCTCGATAGGGGGACAGCGGCGCAAAGGCGATCGGCTTGGCGTCGGGCTGCTTGTCGCCTATCAGCCGGTTCGGCCAGAGGTTCACGACCTCGATGTCGAGACGGTTCTTGCCGGGCTTCAGCGCGCTCGTGACGTCGACCTTGTAGGGGGCATGCCAGGTGGTGGCGATCCGGCGGCCGTTGAGCGACACCGTTGCGAGTTCGCGGACCTCGCCCAGATCCAGCTCGATGCGCCGCCCGGCCCTCAGCCAGTCGCGCGAGGCCTGCAGGTCGACGGAATAGGTTGCGACGCCGGAGAAGAATCTGACGCCCGGGTCTGCAGATTCGGTCCAGGAGGTCAGGCGCTCGAAGATCGCCGCCGGCGGCGCGCCGCGACCCGGTTGGAACGTCACCTTCCACGGTCCCCGCAGCGTCGAGAGCGGCCGGCGGTCCAGCGCGGGCGCGGTCCAGCTGCGCAAAGTCGTAGGCTTGCGCAAGACAACGAACACGGCGTCATGCGGCGCAAGATCGAGCGGCGCGCCCGTCGCGTCAGGAAGCTGCTGGTAACTGATGGCCTCCGCCTGGCCTGTCTCCGCGCGCCAGACCTCCGGCGCCTTGCCCCGCACCCGGAAGCGCGCCTGCAGCGACTGTGGCTGGTCGCTTTGGTTCGAGACGAAGTAGATGTCGGCGTCATCAGTACGCCGATGCGAGGTCAGGATCTCGGCGCCGGGCGTACTCCCCTCGAACGCGACGTCCGCCGCGATCCGCTCGCCGGCGAGTGCAGCCGGCAGGCTGGCGTAGACCCGGCCCTTGCCGACGGTTTGGCCCTCGGTCTGGCCATCTCCCCAGAGTTCGTCGGCGATCCGCCGGATCTCGGCGTCCGGATCGTTCAGCCCAAGTCCGCCGAGCGGCTTGCGGCCGACGACCACGGCGCCGTTAACGACCAGGTCGCGCAGCTTCCGCATCGCCGGGAGGCTCAGCCGATGAACGTGGTCCGGCATGAACAGTACACGGTAGCTCATGCCGCTGGGCGTCACGAGGCGTCCGTCCTTCACGGACAGCAACGTCAGCAGGGCTTCGGGGTTGATGTAGTCGTAGGCGTAGCCTTTTGGCACGTCGGTGTTGAAGCGGTGCTGGAACAGTTCGGTGAGGTTCCGCTCCTCGCCATAGAAGTAGGCGACATCGGCGACGAACCGCCCCTGCTGCAGCATGTAGGAGCTGCGCGCGAGGTAGGTCATCCAGGGAGCGGCCTGCTCCGCCCAGGTGTCATTCCGGTTGAAATACTGGCCGAAGGTGAAGAGGCGGAGTCCGGGCTTGGCCTCGACGAGCGGCTGGTGGTGCGAGTCGTGGATCAGGAGCCGATTGATGCCCCTGGCGAAGATTTCGTCCGCAACTGGCTTCAGCATTCGGGGCGAAAAAGCCCAGGGATCGTTCGGCGCTGCGACCGTGAGCGCCTCGGCGGCGGCGAAGGGCTTGCCGTAGACGTGGGCGACGGAGGCGGCTTCCTCGAGATCGGCCTTGAGGGCCGGCTGGCCCGCAGTAGTGGCGAAGGGGCGGTACCAATATTCGGCCGTGGGGATGTCGGCCCGGGCCTTCAGGGTCATTCCATCGGCGATCGCCCGTGGATTATCTCCCTGAGCTTCCGAATAGTACCCCATCCCGCGCGCCTTAAGCTCGGCCGCGAGCACGCCGTGGTGGTTGGCCACGACCAAGTCCTTCAACGTCTGGCGGAAATCGAACAGAAAGCGTTCCGAGGCTTCGCTGCTCTCGACGACCCGGCCGGTCAGCACAGGCAGGAAGGGCGTGGGGTCGTAGCCACGGCGCGCCCGGAATTCGGACATCATCGCCAGCGTCCAGTTCTGTACGCCGGCCTCCCAGCTGTCGGTCAACAGCATCTGCACCCCAGCCGGGCCCAGCCTGTGGCCGCTCGCCTGCTGGTACATTTCGAGGTAGGTGGCGAGGTAGCGCCGCACCGCCGCGGCGTCGAACTTGTCGACCTCCAGCCCGCTCGCGGAGGGCTCCGCCGGGCTGTTCAGCCTGCCGGTCAGCGACCAGCCGAGGCGGACGACGGTCCAGCGTCCGCGAGGCGGGGTCCAATCCAATGTTCCGTCCGGCCGAAGTCGCGCGGTCAGATCAATCACTTTCGCGGGCTGGACGACCCCGCCCTGCGGCGCGGGCGGCGATCCCACCGCATCCGGCTGAACGCTGGGTTCGAACCCGGCCTTCGCCTCGAAGCCGTTGAGCCGTGCGCCCGCGGTCAGTCGCAGCATCTTGATGGTGATCGCAGCGGTCGACGGCTTCGGCAGCATCGCGCTCAATCCCACGCCCGCGTCGACGACCATGGGCTTGAACACGAAGCGGAAGCGCCGGGCGGAAACGTCCGGTAGCGCCACAGTCTCCTGGGGGGCGGGATGCACGCCGGGCGTCGTCGCCGCCTCGATCAGGCCCTCAGCGACGGTCCGGAAGACGCCCGGCGCTTCCTCGGCCTGAATCAGCAGGTTCGCGGTGTCCGCAATGCTCAGCGTCACCGCGCCGATAGAAGTTGGGCGCGGGAAGGTGGCTTCGAGCCAGACGTCCGGCGCGGCGGGTGGCCGGGCGAGCTTCACGGGCGTTCCTGTTAGACCCTCTAGCGTGACCGCAGAGGCTGCGAACGCGCCGGCGCTGCTTTGCCACTTGGCGAGGGGGAGAGGGTGCTCCCGCTCCGGGGTCGGGAAGGCGAACACCGCCGCGTCACCGTAGGCCGAGCCCTTGGCGTCCTTTAGCGCATTCGCCTGGAACGGACCGGTGACGCGCGGCGGTGCGGCGAGCTGGCCCTGGAAGGGCCTGCCGCCCTTGATGGCGGTCTCGCTCCAGACATATTTCTTCATCCCGTCGGCCGGGGCGACCCACGGGCCGCCAGTCTCGCTCCAGCCGGGCGAGCCGGCGATGGCGACTTCCATCCCGGCGGCGTGCGCCTGATCCACTGAGCGGCGGAAGACCTCTTGCCAGCCCGGGCTCATGAAGGCCTTTGGCGGCTTGATGACGGACGGTGCCGGCGGCAAGTCGCCGGAAAAGACGTGCACCCCGCCGACGCCCACGCGCCGCATCCATTCCAGATCGAGCTCGGCGCCTTCCGCGGAGACGTTGCCGCTCATCCAGTGCCACCACACTCGCGGCTTGGCGCTGTTCGGCGGGTCCATAAAGCCGGGCGCCAGCGCGTCGGGTTCAGCCGCGGAGACAGGCGCGCCGAGATTGGATGTCACGGCCGAGGCGCAAAGCGCGATGAGCATGCGTCGTGCGTAGGATCGAGCGCTTGAGTTCACGAGAGTGATGTTCCACGGCCCATTAGAAGGATCCGATCCGTTCTAATATGCGGCCGGGACGACCCCGGGCCGCTCCTAATCCCAAAAGCCGCCGCGGCGAGTGTCGTCGCGGCGGCGCCGTCCGCCGTCCTGCCTCTTCCATTGGGTTCTGCCGGCCGGCCTGCGCGACGGCTGGTGATCACGCGATACGGCGCAAGCGTTCGCGGACTACGCCGGCTACATGCGTGGACGCCTCAACGATCCAAAAAAGCGGCCGGACAGCTCCCAACTGTCCGGCCAAGGGGAGGAGGGGCACCGGAGCTAGCGAGAGCCGAAGGCGTACCGGAGGTTCACGCCGATTTCGCGAGGGGCCGTCGTCGTCACCTTCACATAGGGCGCGGTCACGGTGCTCGACGCGGTCGTGCGGAACGTCGGCGGCTGGAGGGCCTGAATCGAGGTTCCGACGATGCCGTTCTCCGCCGTCAACACCTTGCCGGTGTTGAAGATGTTCTTGACGAACAGCGACAGTTCCCAGGCGCCATCCTGAGCGCGCACGCCGCCGTAGAGGTTCAGCAGGCCGAAGGCGTCGACGCTGTCAAACTTGTTCCCGGGATCGCCCTGCGTCTTCGGACGGTAGGTGAATAGCCCGCGCACGAAGGCGTCGGTGTCCTCGCGAACCGGGCGCGAATATTCGCTCTGCAGCGTCAGGTTCCACTTCGGCGTGTACTGAAGGGCGTCGTTGGAGAGGCACTCGGATAGCGCGCCCGCCCCGGTCGCCGCCTGCAGCTGGGCGAGGGTCGGCGCCTGAGTGAGGACGTCGGGTACGCCGTCGCCGTTCAGGTCGTTACAGGCGACCAACTGGTTCTTGATCTTGCTCTTCGCATAGCTGACCGCGCCGCTGATGTTGAGGCCCCGCATCACCTGCCACGATGCGTCGACATCAATGCCGTCGATCTTGGCGTCGACGCTGTTGCCGAAGTTGAAGCTGCTGACCGACGGGCCGACCTGGTTGACGTTGACGTAGTAGACCGACGGACCACGATTGATGAAGTTCTTGAAATCCTGGTGGAACACCGCCGCGTTCAGGAGGACCCGCTTGTCGAAGAAAGTCGATTTGAAGCCGAGCTCATAGGACTTGGACTTCTCGTTCTCGAGGTCGATGTGGCCGAGAAGCGCAGGCGTCAGCGGCCGGAAGACGCCCGTGACGAACGGGCCCGGACGGAAGGCGCTGCCGGTGTTCGCGTAGACCATGAAGTCCGACGTGAAGCGATGCGACAGCGAGATATTGTAGAGCGTCGCCTCGGCCTTCGACCTCTGGTCGTTCATCAGCCTCGCTCCGTTGACCGTCAGGTCGTTGACGTCGCGGTACCAGAGCTTGCGAAGGCCGCCGGAGAGTTCGGTCGCGTCACCGATGTGAACCGTGGCGTTGCCGAAGATCGACCGTTCGTGCGTCTTCCCGGTCTTGAAGATCGGCGTCTCCACGACGGCTCTCAAAGCGCCGAACAGAGTCACGGCCGTTTGCTGAGTCACGTCCGTCGGCGTGTGGAAATCCTGAGCGTAGCCGCCGACGGTATAGTCGACGAAACCGAACAGCCGGTCGTCAGAGGACAGGCGGATTTCATTGGTCGTCTGCGTGGCCAGGCTGTGCGTCAACTGACCGAACGCCCCGGTCGTGAAGATGTTGGCGTTATCCTGCGAGCCAAACGTCAGCAGATTGCTCTTGGAGTACGAACCCACGTAGCTGAGCTTCTGACCGGCGAAGCGGTAGGCCGCGTTCACGGTCACCAGGTCCTGCTTCTGCCTGAAGTGGTTGTCGTCGTTCGTCAGCCCCACCCGATCACCGGCGTCGATGAGGGCCTGAGCGGCGGGCAGGCTCGGGTCGAGCTCGGAAACCGAGACGACCTGTGCATAGGAAATCACCCTCTTGTCGAGGTGCTGGTACATGGCGTCGACGGTCAGGCCGCCGAGTTCTAGGCTCACGCTCGGACGCACGGCCCAGGTCTTCGACGACGGCTGGATGGTGCTGTTGATACTGTTGACGCCGTCTCCCCGATTGTCGTCGATGATTCCGGCGAGGCGGAACGCCAGCACGTCCCGGACGACGGGCACGTTCACGGCGCCGTTCAGGTTGCGGGCATGCTGGTCGGTCACGGTCAAATTGCCGTAGGCGCCGAAGTCCCCGAGCGTCGGGCGGCGGGTCGCCAGGGTGATCGAGCCCGAGGGCGCCGACTGGCCGCGCAAGGTGCCCTGCGGCCCGCGCAGCACCTCGATCTGGCCGACATCGAACATCGACTGGAAGGCGTAGACCGACTGGATGGTCGCGTCGTTCAGGTAGAAGGCGACCGTCGGCTGCGCTCCGGATTCCGCTTGGAACGGCGCGCCGCGGATCGTCGCGGCGGTCGAGAAGCCGTTCCCGTTGTTCGTCAGGTTCAGACCCGGCACGACGGTCTGCACTTCATCGAACTGTCGGATGTTCAATCGCTCGAGGGTTGAGCCCGTCACAGCATTCACGGTCTGCGGAACCGTCTGCAGGCTTTCCTCCCGCCGACGCGCAGTGACGACGATCTCGCTGAGCTGATTGTCGCCTGACGACGTCGCCGCAGGTTGCGCCACGGCGACGCTCGAGATTGCGGTGACGCTCGCGCTCGCTAGCGCAAGGCAGATGAAACGCTTCATATTTCCCCCCAGAGAGCCAATCTGCAGCCCAGTGACTGCGGTCGCCGTTTCGGCGTACCGACGTACCTTAGCGATCAGTCGGTCGGTCGAAAAGGGGGCCTCATGGTGAAGAGCAAGCTTCGGCATCGCTCGGGCATGGAGTGTTGCGTTATTGACACTCTCGGGGGCGGACGCGGCTCCGCTGGCGGCGATCAGGCCTCCAGCAACGCTAAGGTTGAACGAACAAAGAACTCCGGGAATGCCCTCACCGGCCGGCGTGGCATCGAGCGACAGCAGTCCGATGCGCAGCACTGGCGATGAGAGACGTTCTGCACTCAGCAAAATATCAAACGAGATCGAAGCGGCGCGCCTCTCCGCCCGTCGAACTGTTCGCGATCCAGAGGTCGAATGCGCCGGTTTCGACAATCCACCCGCCATCACCCCAGAAGTGCAGGTCGCTTCGAGTAAGCGTAAACTTTACTCGCCGCGCTTCGCCTGGTCTGAGGCTTACACGCTGGAACCTCTTCAATTCCCGGATCGGGCGGGTCCTGCTTGCGACCACGTCATGGACATAAAGCTGCACGACTTCCGCCCCAAGCCGCCGGCCCGTGTTGCGCACGGTCGCACTCACCTCCATCCGGTCGGTCATCCGAGCCGGAACCGTGACATCCGTGATCTCGAAGCGGGTGTAACTAAGACCGTGGCCGAATGGGTAAAAGGCCTCGTTTCTCGTCTCCCGGTACCGCGCCTTATAGGGTGCTGCGCCCGTGGCGGGCGCCGGTCGCCCTGTCGCCTTGTGATTGTAATACCAGGGCTGCTGTCCACTCTCGTGAGGAAAGCTGATCGCGAGCTTGGCAGAAGGGTTGACGTCACCAAACAGAACGTCCGCGATCGCTTCTCCATCCCGGCTGCCGAGGAACCAGGTGGCGAGGATTGCGCGGGCGTCCTTGATCGCTCCCTTAAGCGCCAGAGCCCGTCCGTGACGGAGCAGGACCACCATCGGCTTGCCGGTCTGGGCCACAGCTTCTGCTAGGGCCAATTGGGGGGCCGGAAGGCCGATGTCGGTGCGAGACTGTGCTTCTCCCGACATCAACAGGGACTCGCCGACGAATAGCAGCACGACGTCCGCCTGCATGGCCGCTGCAACGGCTTCCTCGATCCCGGCGGCGAGCGGCGCCTCGATGTCCGACCCCTTAACGACAGTCACGTCTAGCTTGCGCTCACTCAGCGCCTGGGCGAGCGAGCGACTGAGGCTCTTATCCGCGAACGGCGACCATGGCCCCACAAGATGAAGCCGGTCCGCACCGAAGGGTCCGATCAGGGCAATCTTTCCAGGGTGGCCGGGCAGCGGGAGCAGATCTCCCTCGTTCTTGAGCAGGACGATCGAGCGCGCGCCGGCTTCCCGGCTGAGCTCCAGCATCGCTGGTGTGGCGACGCTGGTCCGCTCTGCACGTTCGTTGACGGAGCGGTAGGGATCGTCGAACAGCCCGACGGACTCCTTCAGGTGAAGAACCCGCCGAACGGCCTCGTCGAGCCGCCCAAGCGGAACCTCATTCTTCTCGACGAGATCCGGCAGCCATTTGTTGAACAGGTCGGACTGCATGGACATGTCCATGCCTGCGAGAAACGCCTTTTTGGCCGCGTCGCGCTCATCGGCGGCGTAGCCGTGCGCGATGAGCTCCTCGTCGGCGGTGTAGTCGCCCACCACCATCCCCCGGAACTTCCAGTCTGCCCGCAGCAGATCAGTCAGGAGCCAGCGGTTTGCGGAGGCTGGAACACCGTCAATGTCGTTGAAGGCGCTCATCAGCGTTGCGACACCCGCTTCCACACAGGCTTGAAACGGAGCCAAGTGCACCTCATGCAGGGTGGCGGGGCTGATTTCTGTAGAGTTGTACTCCATGCCGCCCGACACGGCGCCATAAGCGGCGAAATGCTTTGCACAGGCGGCGACACGGGTCGGGTCCCTCAGGTCGCCACCCTGAAATCCTCGGACGCGAGCCAGCCCAAGCTGCGCCGCGAGATAGGGGTCCTCTCCTGCCCCTTCAACCACGCGGCCCCAGCGTTGATCACGCGCGACATCGACCATGGGGGCGAAGGTCCAGTGGATTCCTAGCGCCGTCATCTCCAGCGCCGCGGCTCGCGCCGTCTGCTCGCACAGATCGGGGTCGAAGCTGCAGGCCTCCGCAAGCGGTACCGGAAAGACGGTCTTGGCTCCGTGGATCACGTCCGCGGCGAAGATCAGAGGGATCTTCAACCGGGTCGCCTGGGCGGCGTCCTGTGCCGCCTTGGCGCCTTCATAGCCCGCGCCATTGAACAGCATGCCGACCGCGCCAGTGCGGATCCGCGCCAGCTGAGCCGCCGCGTCACCTTTGGGTGGCAGGCCTGGATTGAACGGTGCGCCCCGCATCCGGATCTGGTCCGAAAAGCAGGAGAGCTGACCCGCCTTCTCTGCGAGAGTCATGCTCGCGATCAGGCTTTCGACCCGTTCAGATCGAGCCACCGCCCTCGGCGTCAGCGCCAGCCCGCACACGAGCGCGCTGGTTGAGCTGAGCACGCGGCGGCGGTTGATGCCTTCGGACTGGCTCATGACTTCTCCGATGCTCCAAGTCCAAGCTCAATTGGCCACCTAGCGATCGGTCGGTCGGCAGGAAAGGGGCCTAATGGCGGAGACCATGCTTCGGCATAGCTCAGGCATGGACTGTGGCGTTATTGACACTCTAGGGGGCGGACGCGGCTCCGCTGCGGGCGATCAGGCCTCTGAGAGCGGAAGCGGAAGGATCCTTGCAACCGCACGCTCTACCTCGGCAACAAAATCGAAGGCTTGAGCCGAGCGCAGCCACTCTCGCTGCAGGCCGTCGAAAGTGACGACGAGATGCAACGCTGCAGAACCGGCGTCCGAGACGAAAGGAGAGATGAACTCTGCGTACGACTTGATGACTGCGGACTGGCGGGCGAGAAAGTAGTCGTGCGCAGGATGGGCGTCGTTCAGCGCTTCGGCTTGGATGACCGTGAAGAGCCGCATGAGCTCAGGACGGGCGCTGTTCCAACGCGCAGATGCTCCAAACATCGCGTGGGCGCGCTCAAGGCCGATCCCGGCGCCACCTTTGCCAGCGTTCGCCCCGAGTTGCGCCGCCAACGCGTCTCGGGTCGCCCGATCTCGGTCCTCAAGCAGGGTTAGGAGCAGGGCCTCCTTCGATGCGAAATGATGGAACAACCCCGGGTTGCTGAGCTGACAGCGCTCGGCCAGTTCCCGGATGCCAAATCCATAATACCCTCGTTCGCCAAACAAACGCGTCGCTTCTTCCAGTATTTGTTCGCGTCGATTTTCCGGCGGAACGGTTCCCGGCTTGCGGCCCTTGCTCACCTCACCGCCCCCTCGCCGTCCCGCTGCCTACCCTCGGCGTCGCAAATGAGCTCGGCCACGCTTACAGCTGATCGGACCTGCGGTAGCTGGGCGCGCCACAGCCGTCAAATTGATCATGTCGAGTTGACCGCCATGGGTCCCGCTCGTTCACCAGGCAGCAGCTCGGCTCCGCGGCACTCGCGAGGTCCACGCCCATAGAGGTGAACGCGCCGCGAGTCGTAACCATGTGGACGGAGGCGGCGCGGGCCACTCGCCGGCGTCTCGGCCGACGGACCAGGATCGCGAAACTCGCGCGGCCAATCTTGCTCAGGTGGTCCTAGGGGCTGACGCATTGGCGTCCAGAGCAGGATGCAGACTTCGGGACGGTCGCGTGGAGTGGACTGAAGATGAGCTGCCGAGGCTCTGCTCAGCGCCGCAGCTTCCTGTCGAGCGCATCAGCGACCGTGGTCATGCCCGCAAGGTTCGGATGGTACGGCGCGAAGCGCTCGCTGCCGGACGGGGGGATGAACCCGGTCACCCACGGCGTCTTCGAGCACGCATCGTGGCCGCGCGACAGCTCGGACACGTGAAGGTCCTCCGCGCCATTGCGCGCAGCCACGGCCGCGGTGAGCTCAGCGAGCCGGCGCGCCGTCTGGCGTGCCCCGATCGCCTCGGCCTCGTCGAGTGGTGTCTGGGCGCACAGATGGCGCTCCGGAAGAACGGTTAAGTAGTCGACGAAGACTATGCGGGCCTGCGGCGCGCGCCGGCGGATCTCGCGCGCAACCTGCTCCAGTCCCGCTTCGACCTTGTTCCAGTCTTGCTCGGATGGCGCAGGCGCAAGGACAGCGCCGCTCGGCGGCGCCCTCCCGGCGAGCACCCGGCAGAAGCCTGGCTGCTGCGCCGGGTGCTCCGCCGTGCAGGAGGCCATGTACAGCCTGCCGATGTAGTTCACATCGTTGCCCCCGATTGTCAGGGTGACCAGCCGCGCCTCGGGCGTCACGGCGTCCAGCTGCGGCGGGAGCTCGCTCCAGGGCCCGAGGATATGGGCCGTCGTCGCCCCGCCGCAGGTGACGTCCACGAGACGCAGGTTGCGCTTGCGTGCGAGTTGACGGGCGTAGTTGTCGGCCGAACGGCCGCACCGCGCCGGCGCCGCTTCGGCGGGCTGAGCGACGCCCGGCCCGGCGGCGAAGGAGCTTCCCATCGCCACATAGATGCTCCCCGCCGGCAGCCCATGCGGGGACGCGGCTTGGGTGCTCAGCGGCGTGAGCGCGGTCGCAAGCGTTGCGGCGGCGAAGGCCCGCCTAGCCCAGCGTATTCGATCTGATAGGACGCCGTAGCGCCCCCCAGCGGAGCCTGACGGGAAGCTGAGGTCGAAAGGGGCTGCTGACGCCGTGCGCGTGGCGGTCGCGGTGGCCGAGACGCGAAGGGTCCTGCGGGTGATCATTGGCTAGCCTGCGAAGATCTGGGAGCCGAGGTTTGTCGACCGGATGGGTCAGCGGTGCGAAGCGTCGTCGACTGTGAAACCAGCCGCCAGATCTGCCTTTGAGCTGCCACCCGCCCAGACGTCGAACGCAGCCTCGTCCTGGGTCCAGTCGCGCGTGACCGCGCTCCAGTAGCGCAGATCATCCGGCCGCAGCGTGAAGCGCAGGGTTCGCGTCTCTCCGGGCTTGAGACTGACACGCTGGAATCCCTTCAACTCACGCACCGGTCGCTCCGAGGTTCCGTATCGCTGGTGGATGTAGAGCTGAGCGACCTCGTCGCCTGGGCGCGAGCCGGTGTTCTTGAGGTCGACGCTGACGCTGACGGGCTCGCCGCGGCGATAGCTTGGGCGGTCGATCCGCAGATTGGAGTACTGGAATCTCGTGTAGCTCAGGCCGTAACCGAACGGGTAAGTCGGCTCGCTAACGCCGCCCCAGTAGCGTTTGTGCTCTTCGGTCGGCTGGTGAGAGGTAAGGTGGGCATAGGGATTGGGCGCCTGTGCGGCGCTGCGGATCCAGGTGAAAGGCAGCTTGCCGCCTGGTGCGGCGTCACCGAACAGCAGGTCGGTGGTGGCCGCACCGCCCGCGGACCCGGGATACCAGATGTCCAGGATCGCTTGTGCCTTCGTCTGCTTCAGGTCGAGCGGCCGCGCGCTCATCAGCAACACGATCACCGGCTTGCCGGTGGCGGTCACCGCGTCGAGGAGTTCCTGTTGGCGCCCCGGCAGATCAAGCGAGTCGCGCGATGCGTTCTCGCCGATCATGTCCTGCGCTTCCCCAAGCACGAGAACGGCCACGTCCGCCTTGTTCGCCAGCGCCACGGCCCGGCCGATTTCGGCAGTCTCATCCAAAGGCGGCTTGGGCTTCGCCCAACCGTACATCTGCTCCATCTTGATGAAGGGAGAAGGGATGGTCCGCGCGGGCATGCGGACGCCTTCCGAGTAGTCGACGCGCACCGAGGATCCGACTTTCGCCCGGATCGCCGAGAGCACGCTGTCGCTCTCCGGCCGGTTCATCGGGAATACCCAGGGCCCCATCGTGTCGCGCCAGGAGTCCGCGAGCGGCCCAATAACGGCGACCGACTTCAACGCCTTGCGGTCGAGCGGGAGGAGGGCGTTCTCGTTCTTCAGAAGCACGGCCGAGCGCTCTGCGGCGAGCCGCGCAAGCTTGAGGTGGGCCGGATCTTTGAAAACCGCTTGGGCTTTCTTCTCGTCGACGAATGGGTTCTCGAAGAGGCCCATCCGGATCTTGGCTTCGAGAACATGGCGCACGGCGTCGTCGAGCCTCGCCTCAGAAGCCTTGCCCGCCGCAATCGAGGCCGGGAGGGTTCCGGCCGCCGGCTCCGAGAAGGGCGGCGTCATCTCCATGTCGAGCCCGGCGTTCAATGCGCGCGCCGCGGCGTCCGCGCGGTCCATGGCGAAGTGCTGCGTCACCAGGGAGCCGACGGTCCCGGAATCGCTGACGACGAAGCCCTTGAAGCCCCAGGTGTCCCGAAGGACCGTCGTCAGCAACCACTTGTTGGCGGACGCCGGTACGCCGTTCAACGGCATGTAAGCGGCCATGATGTTCCCGGCTCCGGCGTCCACAGCGGCCTTGAACGGCGGGAAGTAGACGTTCCACAGCTCTTCGTCGGCGATGTTGGCTTCGTCGTAGTCGCGGCCGCCCAGGGCTGCGCCGTAGCCTGCGAAGTGCTTCGGTCCGGCGATGATGTGGCCCGGTGCGCCGATATGATCGCCTTGGAATCCGCGAACCTGGGCCGCGGCGATGGCGGAGCCCAGGTAAGGATCCTCGCCGGCGCCCTCGACGATGCGCCCCCAACGCGGATCTCGCGCGATGTCGACCATCGGGGCGAAGGTCCAGTGCAGGCCGACCGCCCGGGCTTCCGCCGCCGCGACACCCTGCGCCTGCTCGACCAATTGCGGGTCCCAGGAGGCTGCCATGCCGATCGGGACGGGGAAGATCGTGTGCAGTCCGTGGATCACGTCGAAGCCGAAGAGGATCGGGATCTTCAGCCGGGACTTTTCAAGCGCGATCTTCTGCAGCCGATTGATCTCGGCCGGATCCGTGACCATCAGCAGCGAACCGACGCCGGTCGTGTTCAGCAGGCTAAGCGCCGGCTTCATCATCTGCGGCGGCATCATCTGGAAGTAGAAGAATTGGCTCAGCTGCGCGGCTTTTTCTTCCGGCGTCATCTGGGAGAGGAGCTTGTCTGCGCCCGCCCGGACGACGGCGTCGCTGGGCGGCTGTGCGGCCTCGCCCGCAATGGCCGCGACAGCCGAGATCGCTAAGGCGCAGCTGCCGGCAAGGAGGGCTTTCACCAGACGCAAAGACGTGGCTCTCATCATATCCCGCAAAACACTCAGGAAGGGAGGGAGCTTCCAGGGAGCTCCACTGTGAAAGGCGCGCGCCCCCGCCCAGCGCCCGACCGACCGATCGCTAAGTAACCTGCCGCAGTCGGCCTGGCAACTTGTGTGAGGGGGGAGTTGGAGGAGGACTGACCAAGCAGAATGCGGCGCGCAGGGCTCACCTCGCGCGCGCTCAGACCAGAACCACCTACTTCGTAGTCCCGAGCGCCGGCAATCCGGCGTTTCGGCCAACGCGCAAGGTGTCCGAAACTCCGCCAAAGGCGACGCAACCCAGATCCTTCGCTTTGCGTAAAGACCTGAGAATATGTCGGAAATTTCGGGAGGCATCTGGCCGCCAGGCCGAATGCGCGCATAATGGATTCCAGCGGCGATTGGGCTTTCACGGAGTTGGCCACGGAACGCATTGTACGCGCGGTTGAGAATAGTCCGGACGGTTTCCTGATCCTGGATCTCGCCGGGACCGTGCAGTTTGCGAACACGAGCGCGGTTGCAATGCTTGGCGCCGGCGACCAGCGCGCCCTGCTGGGCGCTGCCTGGGTGAGCCTGTGGGGCGAGGAGGGTCGAGCCGCGGCGAGGGTCGCGCTTGACGCCGCTGCCGGCGGGGCGATCGGGCGCTTCATCGCGCCCGCGCAGACGCAGGCCTCGGAGCCGCGGCGCCTGGACATGGTCTTATCTGCGCAGCGGGACGTGGCGGGGCAGCCAGACGGCGTGCTGGTCGTTTCCAGGGACGTGACTGAGCTCGAGATTGCGCGGCTCGCCACCGAGGCGCGCGAACGCGCAGCGGCTGATGAGGCCGCACGCCAGCGCTCGGTCGCGGCGATGGTCTCTCTCACCAGCTGGGAGACCGATTTTCGCCGGAATATCGTGCGGAGGGCAGACGCCGGCGGGATTCGCGAGATCCCCCTGGAGGAGGTGATGAACCGCTATACTCCGGAGACAAGGACCCAGTTCCGCGAGCGTGCGGAGCGCCTGCGGCTGTCCGGCGAGTCCTACAAGCATGACGTGCAATATACGCGCACAGATGACGTGCGGGGCTGGTATCGGGAATTTTGCGAGCCAATTTTCGAGGCGGGCGTGTGCGTCGGAGTTCGGGGAGCCGCGATGGACATCTCCGAAGAGGTCGCGGCGCGGGAGTCCATCCAACGCGCCGAACAGCGACTTCAGCTGGCCATCGAGCTGGCGGGCATAGAGGTCTTCGAACTCGATTTCGACCAGCAGAAGCTGATCCCCGCCGGCTCCTGGGAGACGATCCTCCGAGACCCGCTGCGCGAGGAAGACATCTGGCCGGACCCGTTTCTGACGGTGGATCCGCATGACCAGGCGCAGGTCCACGCAGCATGGATCAAGGCGCTGGAAACCCAAACGCCCTTTCGCTGCGAATTCCGCATCCACGGGCGAGACGGCCAGGAGGCGTGGGTCTATTGCGCGGCTGAGATCTTGCAGGAAGGGGGTCGGCCAAAGCGCGCGGTGGCCGCCTTGCTCGACATCACCGAACACAAGAACCGCGAGCTCGAAATCCTCAAGACCATGGCGCAAATGCGCGAGCATGAGGCGCAACAAAAGCTGCTCCTCGACGAGCTCAATCACCGCGTAAAGAACACGCTCGCGTCGGTCCAGGCGGTGGCCGTGCAGACGCTGGGTGGCGCGCGCGATCTGCAGGAGGCGCGCGATCTCTTCATCGAGCGGCTGCTGGCGCTCTCCAGCACCCACAACCTGCTCGTCAAGCACGCTTGGGCCAGTGCGTCTTTCCGTGAACTCGTGACGGCCACGCTCCAGCCCTACGGCTACGCCTGGCGATTCCAGGGCCCAGACCTTCAGCTCGACCCTAACTTCGCCGTGACCCTGGGAATGGTCGTGCACGAGCTCGCCACCAATGCGATCAAGCACGGCGCTTGGCGCGGCGGCGGTCAGGTCGAAATCGCAACGACGGTCGAGCATGGCCAAGCTCACATCACCTGGCAGGAGCGCGGCGGTCCTGTCGTGTCCCCGCCAGCGCGTCGCGGCTTCGGCTCCCGACTGCTCGAACGCGGAGTGGGCGGCGAGCTCGGCGGGCAGGTCTTGATCGAGTTCCCCCCAGAGGGGATGATCTGCAAAATCGAAGTCCAACTGAGCGCTCGTCTGCGTCTGACGGACGGCAATAGGGACGGCGATTAAACTTAACCCGCTGTCGCCCGGCCACGGTCAACGCTGCGAGTGCGAGGCAGTCCAACAGGATGGCCCGGATCGCCGGGAGGTTCGGCTGGCGCTCCTTCGGTATCTTAGGTTCGGGTGGCGTCGGCCTGAGCTCCCCCGGCGCGCAGCGCCTCAGCTCTACCCCTGCCGCCGGCCTCGTCGCGGTCGGCGACGACCACGAGCGCGCCCGCGCGGCCCAGCGTTTCGGCGATACCGGCTCCGATGCCGCTCGCCCCGCCGGTTACCAGCGCGACCTTTCCGGCGAGCGAAAAGAGCGGGGCGTTCATCCGAGCTTCTCCACGACCGGCATGATCTCTTCGGCGACCCACTGGGTGTAGTCGAAGTAGTCCTCGATCTGCTGAACCTTGGGGATCGGGATTGCGCTCATCGTGACGCCGAGCTCCCTGAACCAGCCCAGCCGGTCGATAATCTGCTGCTTGGTCATGCCCGGCCGTGCCTTGGGGTCTTCTTGCACGACGTGGCCTTCGCCGACCCGGCTGGTCGCCATACCGTAGAAGACCTCGGTCAGCCGGCCGTTGTAGTCGGTCTGCGACTTGATGAAATCGATCTTCGCCGGCAGGTGCTCCGGCTTGGTGAGGAACGGCCACCAGCCAGAGGCGTAGCGCGCGATCCGCTTCAGCACGGGATCGGCGTCGCCGCCGAACCACACGGGCGGGTGCGGCGTCTGGACCGGCTTGGGCTCGAACGCGACATCGCGGAAGGAGACGTATTTCCCTTCGAACTCCGGCCGCTCCTGAGTCCAGAGCTCCAGAATGGCTTGGATGTACTCCTCGCTGATCGCGCCACGCTCGTGAAACGGGACGCCGAGGAGGTCGAATTCCTCCTTCAGTCAGCCCGCGCCGACGGTGATGGTCACGCGCCCGCTTGATAGCCGGTCGATGGTGGCGAGAGCCTTGGCGGTGACGATCGGGTGCTGCGCCGGCAGCAGTGCGATGCAGGAGTTGACCCGGATGGTCTCCGTCGCGCCGGCCCAGTAGGCCATCGTGGGATAGGCGCTGAGGTGGTGCGGCCCCGACAGCTCGACATGCGAACTCGGCATGATGTGGTGCTCGGGCACGCTGATCATCGCATAGCCGAGCTTTTCGGCCCATTTGGCGAAGCGCGTCTGGTCTGCGCCCGTCACCGCCGCCTCCCAGGGCTGCGCCAGGGCCTTCAGACGCATCAGGTGCGGCATGGCGAATCCGAGTTTCATAGTGGCTCCTGTCGATTGACCGCCGCGGCCGCCCGGTTGCGCGAGTGCCGGCTCATAGCGCCGGACATGTCGTGGAGGCTGTAATCGCGGTGGCGGAAGCGTCGCTGCTGGCCATGGCCGCCCTTTCTCCTCTCTCCCTCGCGATTGCGAGGCGTTCCGTCAAAAGCCCAGGCCGGCGACCTGACCGCCGTCGACCAGGATGTCGGTCCCGGCGATGAAGCTCGCCGCCGGTGAGCAGAGGAAGACGACGACCGAGGCAATCTCCTCCGGCCGCCCGGCGCGCGGGACCGCGGCCTTCTCAAGCACGGGCCCAACGACGCCGGCGGTGCTCTTGTCCGTCTCGAAGCGGAACATGTTGGTGTCCGTAGCGCCCGGTGAGAGCGAGACGAGCCGCGCCCCGCGCAAGCCGAAGGACTTCGCCTCGCGCTTTACCAGCGCCATAACGCCGAGCTTCGAGAGCGGGTAAGCCTCTTCCGGGGTGGGCGCGAACGGTGCGAGAGCCGCGACTCCTTCGGGCGGCAGGGGACGTGTGAACACCTCGGCGGCCTCGGGCTTCTTCGGGAAATAGGCCGAGTTCGAGGCGATCAGGATTGCGGCCGAGCCGGCGGCCATGCGATCGCGGATCGCCTCGACGAGCCGGGCGGTCGCGCAGAAGTTGACCTCGATCACCCGGGCCGGCTCCGCCATCTTTGGGGACAGCCCCGCCATGTGCGCCAATGCGCCGATCGGGCGTCCCTCGAGCGCGGCGACCAGCCCGGCCGGGTAACCGGGGGCCGAGACGTCGCCGGCATAGATGGTCGTGTTCGCTCCCAGGGCGCGCAGCGGCTCGGCGACGGTTTTAAGCGCGGCCGCGTCGAGATCGCACAGGAGCAGTTCGGTCCATCCCGCCTCGAACAGCGCCTTGGCGGTCGCCTTTCCCATGCTGCCGGCCGCCCCTGTGACGACGGCGACCCCGTCTGCGGGCGCTTGCTTGCTCATTTTCGGCTTCTCCCGGGTTTTCAGATCTTTGCGGCGACGTCAGCGGCTGTGCGTACGGCGCCGATGATGTAGCCAACCTCAGCGCAGTCCCCGACCATGTGCGCTGGCAGGTCGGCGGCGACGATTTCGTCGTACAGGCGGGTGTCGGGTTCGGCGCCCTTGGCGATGATCACGGTGTCGGCCCGGGCCTCGCACGCTTCGCCGACCGCGTTGACGAAACTGACCGCCTTTTGGCTGATGCGGATGTCGCGGGCGCCCGGCTGCAGCACGATCCCGGCCAGCGGCATCTCGTCCAACATGACCGAGCGGCGGGCCGCCGACAGCCCGCGGCCGAACTGCCTCGGCTCGTCGACGACCGTCACATGCCGGCCGCGCTCGTGGAGGAACTCGGCAAGCTCCAGGCCCACCAGGTCGCCGCCGATGATGACGACCCGCTCGCCGACCGGCATCCAGAGCTTGCTCGCCTTGCGCACCGCCTCTGGGCTGTTCGTCAGGCCGAGCGTCCGCGCGGCGCCCATGGCGACGCGTTGGGCGAGCGGAGCCTTGGAGACCTCGCCATCGCCGCCTTCGCCCAGCAACAGGGCCCGCAACGAGGCGCGGTCATGCACATGCGGCAGATCCTTGCCCTCGATCGGCGGCGCTCGGCGAACGGCGCCGGTGGCGACGATGACCGCGTCGGGCTCGAGCGCCCGAATCGTCTCGACCGTGCCGCAGGTGTTCAGCCGAACGTCCACGCCGAGTTCGTCCAACCGGGCCTTCAGCCAGTCCACGAAATCGCCATTGGGCGCATAGGCGATCGCTGCGATGCGCGCCGTCCCGCCAAGCTGTCTGCTCGCCTCGAGCAGGATCACCTGGTGGCCTCGCAGCGTCAGCCGGCGCGCGGCCTCCATCCCGCCGGGGCCGCCGCCCACCACGACCACGCGACGCGGAGTCTCCGCGGGTGCGAGGAGATTGTCCTTCTCGAAGCCGACGTCGGCGTTCACGGCGCAGCGCAGCGGCAGGTGGAGCATCGCCTGGCTGAGGCAGGCGTAACAGTAGATGCACGGCCGGACCGCCGCCGCGCCGCCGCGCGCGAGGTGATTGGCGAACTGGTCGTCGGCGATCTGCTTGCGGCCCATCGCCATGAAATCGAACTTTCCCTCGGCGATCGCCCGGTCGGCGACCGCGGGGTCGATGCGCCCGACGGTGACGACCGGGATTGAGACCGCCGCCTTCACGGCCGCGGCGAGCGGGATCAGCTTGCCCGGCTCCTGCGGCAGGTACGAACTGAAGAGGGCGCGCGGGATCGCGTAGTTGTGCTGCGCACTGACGGTGATGGCGTCGGCGCCGGCCGTCTCGGCGATGCGGGCCGTGGCGCGCACATCGTCCAGCGTCAGGCCGCCGTCGATGAAGAACTCCGCGGCGTTGAGCTTGCAGAGCATCGGAAAATCCCGCCCGACGCGGTTGCGGATCGCCTCGATCACCTCCTTCAGGAGGCGCGCCCGGTTCTCGGCCGAGCCGCCGTATTCGTCGGTCCGGCGGTTCTCGGCCGGCGAGATGAAGGAGTTGAGGATGTAGGTGTGCGCGCCGTGGATCTCGATCGCGTCGAAGCCCGCCTCGACCGCACGCGCCGCGCCGCTCGCGAAATCCTCGATCAGCTGCCCGATGTCCGCCTTGTCCATCTCCTTGAAGGTGGGCGGGGATAGGATCTGCGGCAGCGGCGAAAGCGCCTTCTCCTCCGGGAACATGAAGTCCTTGAGGCTCTTGCCGCCGCCCTGCGGCAGCGGCGTCGAGGGGACGGGGATGGGCCGGCTGGCGGCCATATCGCAGACCGCCGACGTGCCGCCGTGATGGAGCTGCGCCGAAACGCGCCCGCCGGCGCGATGCACGGCGTCGGTCAGCCGCTTCAGGCCAGGCAGGAAGCGGTCGTCGGAGATCCCCACCTGGCCGGCCTGTACCTGGCCGCGCGGGTAGGCGACGCCCACCGCGCCCATGGTCAGGAGGGCCGCGCCGCCGGCGGCGCGCGCAGCATAGAAGGCGATGCTCTCCTCGCTGATCGAGCCGTCGTGATGGGCGAGATTGGTGCCCATGGCCGTCTGGAACAGCCGGTTCTTTAGCTCAAGCGTCCCGATGCGGCCGGGGGAGAGCAGGTGGGGGTGGTGGGCCATGTGGAGAGATCCGTCGCAAGTTTTCCCGCGCCGGAATTGGGTGGCAGGGACGAGCGAAAGCGTCCAATGAATGATCGATGCGAAATCGATGATCTGGATGCATAATGATCGAGCTCCGCCGGCTCCGCTATCTCGTTACCCTCGCCATGCGGCTCAGCTATTCGCGGGCCGCCGAGGAGCTTGGCATCTCGCAGTCGGCGCTGACGCGGGCGATCCAGTCGCTCGAGCAGGAAATGAACCTACGTCTCTTCGACCGCGACCCAGCCGGCGTGAGCCTGACGGAGGAGGGACGGCGCGTGGTGGAAAAAGCGGAGGTCGTCCTGGCCACCGCCAAGGACTTCGAACATCAGGTGATGCAGACCTCGAGCCGCACCGAGGGACGCATCCGCTTCGGGATGACGCCGATCGTCGCGCGGACCCTGCTGCCCTGGACGATTCCCGCGCGGCTCGAGGCTGCGCCGGGCTTTGCGCACGAGGTGATGGTGCGCGAGGCCGAGGCGCTCTGGTACCTTCTCACCGCGCGCGAAATCGAATTCTTCGTCAGCGCGGAATGGCCATTGCCGCACGTGCTGCCGGTGCGCATCGAGACGCTCGGGAGCTTCCCGATCAGTGTCATTGTCCGCGAGGGCCATCCGCTGCTCACGGGGCCGGAGGCCACCGGATTTCCCCTATTGGTCTCCGCGGCGGGCAGCGTGACCGGCCAGCTTCCATCCGAACTTCTGAAACGCACCGCGAGCAGCATCCACGTCTTCGAGGACTTCGGCTCGCTGTCCGACATCGTTCGGACCACGGACGCGATCTGGTTGACCTCGGCCTATGCCGTGGCTCGGGAGCTGGAGGCGGGAACCTTCTGCGAACTGCCCTGGAAGGCGAGCGCCGCCCGGCGCTTTTCGGTCCTCATGTATTCGCTCGACCGACGCCCACAATCGCCGGCGGCGCTCGAGCTCAAGCAGGCGTTCCGCCAGGAGATCAGAAGGTTGGGGTGTGCGTCCGCAGGATAGCCAAGGCTGGAAGCTTATCGCGAGGTGCTTCCCCGTCCAGGGGTCGGGGTCTCGGAAGCCAAGCTCACCCGTATGGTCAGCACCAACCCCGCTCGCCTGCTGCCTATCCTGTAATCAGGTCCGGGGGGCCTTTCGCGGGCAAGCCGCAAAGGCCCCATTGGCGTTTCGCCTGTCAGTCCGCCGGCGCGTGGGTGATGCGAAGCTCTCGTCGGAGCTTCGCATGTTCGGGCTCTGCGTCGCCCTGTATCTCAACAGCGAGCGCGACCTGCGCGAAGCTCAGCAGCAGGTCGCGCAGGCGCTGCTCCTGGACGTCGAGCCGCTCCAGCGGCTTTTCATCGAGCCGCTCCAGCGCGCCCTCCGCAAGATCCTTGAAGGCCTCATAGAAGGCGATGCGCTCTTGCGGCGAACTATCGTTGCGCCGTTGCGCGCGCTCCGCCGTCCCGGAGATCGCCCACGTCATGACGAAGGGCTCCAGGACCTCGAAGCCCTCGGGCAACTGTCGCTCAGTGACGCTCATTGCGAACCTCCGGTCCTCGCTCGCTCGGAGACGTAGGCTTCGACACGCGCCTCCACCTCCTCATAGAGGTGGCGCAGCAGGATCTCGTGATCCTGGAAATGGAACCTGTCGATCGCGCCACTGCCAACGCCGCGCTGGCAAGCTTCGATGGCGACGCGGTCCTCTGCCAGCACGTCCCGGACCGACATCGCCGCCATTTCCCGGACGAACTGCCGAGACGCCGAGTCGGCCTTCGACGTCCAGTACATGCGGATCTGGCCGCGAGTTCGAGTCGGACCGAGCGGCATGTGGGTATGGGTGAATTGGTTGGGCGGTAAACCGACGATGTGCAGGCAGGGGAACAGCTTGAAGTCGCTCTTTGGAAAGGCGACGTCGTCCTTCTCCGCCAGAGCTGCGCCCCGCAGGAAGGACATCAGCTGTATGGGCGGCGTCGGGGGCGGGGAGGGGTTCTTCCACAAGGTCTGGCTGCGGTGCGGCCCACAGAACCCATAGTGGGTGGGATAGCCGAACGGGTTCTCCGGCCCCAGGACCGGCCGGCCGGTCCGCGGGTGGATCACCCGCAGGTGATAGTTCTCCTGGTAATTGTCGAAGCTTGTCTTCCAGTTGGCCTCGATCTCGTAAGTCCATTCGGTGAAGTCCACCGCCCGGGCGACAGGGGTAAGCTCTAAAGCGTCTGCGATCGGCCCCAGGAATTCGCGGATTGACTGTTTCGGCGCCGGGTCGAAGTTGATGAAGATCATGCCGGCGAGCACCTGCGCCTGCACCTGCTTCAGCGAGCAGTCTTCCTTCGCCACGTGGAACCGTTCGAAGTCAGGTGCGGAGACCAGCGCGCCGTCGAGGCCGAAGGTCCACATATGGTAACGGCAGCTGAACCGGCTGCGCTTGCCCGAGACCTCGTCGGCGAGCTGCGTGCCGCGGTGCGTGCAGGCGTTGTGAAATGCCCGGATTTCACCGTCCTTACCGCGGATGATCAGCAGCGATGCGTGGGCGAACTCAATCTCGCGACGAATGAAGCTGCCAGATTCGGGGATTTCGCAAATGTGGCCGACATGGAGCCAACTGCGCATGAAGATGGCTTGGCGCTCGAGCTCCCACCGACCTGGGTCGTAGTAGGGAAGGGAGGAAACCGGGCCACGGCCGAGAAGCTTCGCGGCTTCCTCGACGGGCAACATCTTGAAGATCTGTTGGCCATTCATCGCGCTTTCCTCCGCTCGCCTTCCGCCAACCCGGGGCCCTCACCCGACCGCCCCTTAAAAATTGCATGCCATCGCGACGGGTCCACCGGTTCTCGCGAGAAAAGTAGCCCACGCGCACCGCTACAACCGCCTTAGACAAATTCAACAGCGGCCGCCCTGTCGGCGATGGTCGGGCTCGGCTGCGCCTGGGGAGGTGCAACACGAACGCTTCGCCCTAGACGAGGCGGCGGACCTTCAAACAACCGCTCAGCCCCTGACGGCCCCGCCTTTCGCGAAAAAGCGCTTAGTCACAGCGTGCGCGACGACAGAGATGACTCCCATGTAGCTGGCGGCAAGAAGCAATGACTCCGCCATCGCGACGACGTTGTCCGCAACCTTCATCTCCGAGACCGTCGCGACGGTCAGGAACAGCATGGTGGCGTTATTAACGAGCAAGTTTGCCTGGCCGCGCATGAAGCAAAACAGTGCCGCCACGAGCGCCGCGAAGGCGATGATCATGCCGGCCGGTTCCGGCAGCGGCGGCTTACCGACCAGCAGCCAGCCCAGAATGATCCCGCTCAATGCGCCGAGCACGGTTGGCAGAAAAGCCTTCGGGTCTTGGCGCAGGATGGCGGCCCAGTAGACAAGGAACAGCAGGCCGAAGACGGGCAAGCCCACGCCCAGCACATGGTAGAGGCCAAAGAGGCCGGCCATGAACGGCACGACGCCCACGAGCAGCAGTAGCGTCGCGCCGACGCTTGGCCGCGTGGACGCCTGAGGCTTCGTCTCCAATCACCTGCTCCTTTATCTTGCGAAAGCGCGGTCGCCGCGCGTCGGATGCGTGACCGCCGCGATCTACTCGTTCGGGCGCCCTCCGACCGGCTCAAGGACGATCAGCTGCAGCGGGTTTGGCGTTAGATCACCGCGCAAACTCACATATGGAAAACGCGCAGAGCACGTTCAGAGCAGAGCCGCGGCGAGCTCGCCAGAACGTGCGCCAGCACCTCACGCACAGGCGGGATTGCCGGCCTTCGGAATTGCAAAAAAGTTGATGCTGGTCGGTGGGAGGGTGAGCCGGCCGGCCGGGGCGGGACGGGGCGTCAGCGTCGGGATCTGGTCGCTCGCGGTCAGCTGGAGCGTGCTCGCATTCAGCTTCACGGATCCGCTCTGCAAGGCGTCGGCGGTAAGCGTGTAGCGCTCCGCGCCGACCGGCAGTTGCAAGCTCGCCCGACCTGCCTTGTTGAGGTTGATCGCCACGAGGGCCACGCCGCCGGGGCGCCCGCGCAGACATTGCGCGTAGAGGTGGACGCCCGGCTCAGGTGATCCGGCGTCCAGCACAACTTCGCCCATCAGCCGATGCCACAGAAGCGCCGCCCAATAGTTGGGGCGAGGAAGCCAGGTTCTGTCGTCGATCAGGGCGTAGTCGCTGGCCGCCAAGGTGTTGTGAAACACTACGGAAACGCCACCCTTGGCGAAACGTCCGAGCTGGTCGACATAGCGGAAGGTGTCGAGGAAGGCCGACGACCAGCGGTCGCCGCCGCAGGCCGTCTGCGAAGCTTCGGTGACCCAGATCGGCGCCCCTGGCGCGAAACGGTCGCGCACGCCCGCGTAGTAGCGCTGCGCGGCGTCAGCCCGTGACAGCCACGCTTCGGAAAGCGCCTCATCCGCGGACGTCGTCACGTTCTTCCCGAGCGCGGCGCAGCGCTCCGAGACCGCGCCGTAGAAGTGGTAGGAGAAGACGTCGAACCTGGGCGTTGGCTCGCCGCTCAGCAGCGTGGCCGTGCTGATCTCCTTCGGCGGCGCTGCGAACAATTTGAAGCCCGCCTCGCCGGTGGAGCCTGGGCCTACGACCTTGGTCTCTGGCGAGCGCGCCTTCAGGAGGTCCCGCAAGCTCGCCAGGTCGCGCGCGAACTTGTCCGGTGCGTAGGGCGGCCTCCCCACGTTGGGTTCGTTGCTCAATTCGACCGCGTCGATGCGTCCGCCTATCGTGTGCGTGTAGTCGATCAGGCGTCGCGCTTGATCGGGGTTCCAGGCGCCGTCCGCTGTCCGGGCGCCCGCGCTGACGGCGAAGGAGGTGAGAATCCTGCCGTCGACCGCTTTGGCGAAGTCGACGACGCCGGCCCACTCCCCGCGCGTGAGAACGCTCTGATAGCCGGTGGGAGCGGTGGCGGGCGCAGGCGCATCATCATCCTGAAAATAGACGTTGTTGGCCCAGCTGCCGCTGACCCGCACATAGGCCGGGCCCAGCGCTTTGGCCAGCATGCGAAGACGCTGATTGCCTCGAAGGTCCAGGGGCTCGCGACGGCGGTAGGCGCCGGAGGCGAACTCCACGCCGTGGGGGCCGGCGACCGGCTTCGGCGGAGCGGCGCCGGGCGGCAAGAACGGAGCCCAGAAGTTGCCGCCAGTCACCTCGACGCTCTCGACGTTGTAGGACTGGAAGCGTTCGTCCACGCGGCCCACCGGCTTCAGGGCGGCGACGTCGACCGTCACCATCGGGGCCGCCCCGGGGGCCTCCTCAGCGGTAGCGGTGGCGAGACTCACCAAGCCAAGACAGCAACCTGCCAGGAGGCGTTTACGGAAGACCTTCATGGCGGTGATCATCGTCCTGACCCGTACTTATGAGATGCATAGCCACGACAGGCGAAGACGGCGGCATCACTCGTTGGGCGGTGCATCAGGTGACGACCGCGCCAACGTCGAATGAGCTGACGTGGCTCTGCATTGCTGCTGGGGTGAGATGCTTGCCGGATCTGAGGGTTTGCAACTGACTGCAGCCCAGGCGCCGAGACGGACGAGACAAGTTTGTCCCGGCCGGCGTAAAATGGCCCGGTGGGCACAAGAAGCCACGCGGCATCCATGCTTTACAAGCGTGCTGCAAGAATCTTCCGGACCTGATTTTCCATGCCGGGCTTCGAAGACCACCTGATCTCATGATGGCCACGAACCGCAACGGCGCCGCGGCTGCGGCGAAGCTGTCAAAGGTGGCGGAGCTCGAGCTTCCGACCGCTCACCTCCTGCTGCTGCGCCTCAACCACGAGGGGCCGGACGAGCACCTGTTCTTCCGTGACGACCGCTATTGGATCGATCTGTGCATGACGCCGCGCCGCCCCGAGGCGCGAGCCAGATACGTCGACCAGTGGGGTCCGCACCGCTTTCACCCGATGGGCTCGGTCATCGCGCTCCCCCCCGGCTTCAACCTGCACATGAAGCATGAAGGCGGGCGACACATCTCGCTGATCTGCTCGCTCAAAGCCGAGGCGGTGCACCAGTGGTTGGGTTCGGAGTTCGAGTGGACGGACCGACGACTGGAAGCCGTGCTCGACATCTCCAGCTCGGAGATCCGCGCGCTCCTGCTCAGGCTCGCTGAAGAGGTCCGGCGAACTGGCCTGGCTCGCCAGCCCATGTGCGAGGCTCTTGTCGTCCAGCTCTCGATCGAGCTTGCGCGCTTCCTTTCGGACGTGGGCGAGTCCACCGAACACGGCGGGTTGGCAGGCTGGCGGCTTCGCATAATTGAAAAGCGCCTCGCGATGGCCGGAGAGCCGCCATCGCTCCTCGAGCTGGCGAAGCTCTGCGACATCTCAGTCCGCCAGCTCACACGCGGGTTTCGCGCAAGCCGCGGATGTTCCGTGGGCGACTACATGGCTCAAGCCCGGATCGATGCAGCGAAGCGACGGCTCGCGACCGAGGAAAGCATCAAGTCCATAGCCACGGAGCTGGGCTTCTCATCACAGTCGACGTTCACCTACGCGTTTCGGCGGGCGACCGGCGTGGGCCCCAGCGAGTTTCGCAAGCGCATTCTCCGCGCCCTTGAGCCGCGCCTGAGGCGGATCTAGGCGCGGTCGTCGTCAAGCTCGCGGAGCTCCGCCGCAATCCACATTCGCTCCCAGAGATTGGCCCCGCCGGTCTGCTCGGTGAGAAGCTTCAGCGCGTCGCGCTTGGTGGCGCGGCCGAGCGCCGAGTCCGGCTGGGCCGCAAGCGCGACGTCGAGGAGATGCAGGGCTTCCAGAGGCTTGCCCTCGCGGACGAACGCGGAGGCGCGCTCGGCAAGCCGGTCTGCGCCGCCGGCCAGCTCCGCGATTGCGGGCGCGACGTTCGACGGCGGAACCCCATAGAGCTCGGTCGTGCCCCGGGCCGGATCGAACCAGCCGGTGTATTCGTGCCAGATAGCGCGCACGTTCCAAGCGACCTTGCCGTACTCCTCGGTGAGCGTGAGTTCGGGAGGCGTCTGGATCTCACGCATGAGAGTGCGCAGGTCGACGCCCGCGTTCATCCCCTCGACGGTGCGGTCATGCACCCATTGAACGGAGTCGATGATGCGACTGATCTCGCAACGGATGTGATCGGCCCCGCTGATCGCCTCGTGGCCGGTGAGAACCAGCTCCGGCCCAAGCGCGCGCAGCGTCGTCACCGAGGCGATGAACTGCGAAGCTGACCGCGGCTTGTCCCCGCGGAGCGTGTTCAGGTTCGGGTGGTTGCCGAACAGAGGCCCGAACAGATTGCCGACGATGGCGATCTTTTCGTGCGGGAGCCAGACGATCACCGCCGAGCGGGTCTCGCCGCCGGGCGTCCAGATGATCTCGAACCGGCGGCCGCCGAGCTCGAAGGCGTGGCCTTCGTCGCTGATCAGCAGGTCAGGCTGGACCTCCCTCGTGGGGATCATCGCCTCCGTCCTGCCTGTGATCGTGCCGAAGATGCGGCGCGAGCCGCGCCGGTAGTGCGCTGACAGAGCCTCGGCGTAGCCGCGATCGTCGGCATAAGTCCGGTGGGCGATCACGGTGTTTTCGGACGTCTTGTAGACCTCCAGGCCGCCGTACTGATTGGCGTGGCTCTGGGTCAGCACGATGTAGCGGACGGGGTTGTTCGAGACTTGGGCGAACAGCTCGCGGCCGCGGCGCGCATCGGCCAACGTCCCGGCGTTCACGAGCACATCGCCCTCCGGCGTGGTGACGAGATAGCTGTTCCCGACGCCACGGGACTCCCAGACCCCAGGCGCGCGTTCAATCGCCGCGGCTTGGCCTTCACCGGACTTCACGAGCTCTGCGACCCGGAGGCGGTCGTCCGCTCGGCGCTCTTGGTCAGTCATCTAAGGCTTCCTTGAACCTATCCGATTGATCCGACGCCGCGGCGCGGTCATGCAATCGCTGCGTCGAGGTTTGGGGCTGCTCGCGACGAACTCCTGGCCGGCCGACGACAAATTGGCCGCGCAGCCACAAACACCCGGCTTTGATCAGCAAGCGCCAAGGCCGAAGGTCCCGCAACACAACAGGGGCCTCGCCCAAGCCGTCGGTCAGCCCAAGCGCGGCCGGCCGCTTCGACTTGGCTCGTTTTTGCGGAAGCGCCGGATGACCCTGACCTTCGAAGACATCGTGAACGCTGCGCGTGAAAAGGTCCGCGCGCCCGATCCCGACACCGATACCTGGAAGGAAGGGCTGGAGATCCTGCTGCGCGACCACGAACGCGAGGGCAGGCTCACGGAGCGCGGCTGGGCGATCGTCAAGAACCGCTACGTCGAGGCGCTGGCGGCGCGGATGCAGGTCGACGATTACATCCGCAAGAACCCGGCGGTCGTCGAAGCGCCGATCCAGCGGCCGGTCTTCATCCTCGGGCTGCCGAGAACCGGCACCACCATGCTCAGCTACATGCTCGACGCCGATCCGGCGAACCGCTCGATGCTCCGCTGGGAGGCCTACAATGCAGCGCCGCCTGCGGCGCCTGGCGCGCTGAAGACTGATCCGCGCTGCTTGGCCGAGGTCGCCAAGGACGAGGCCATGCTGAAGATGGCGCCGAAGGTGGCCGCCGCCCACTTCGAGCCGGGCGACGGGCCCACGGAATGCGTCCACCTGCTGGCCCAGGATTTCCGGTCGCTGATGCTGGCGGTCACGACGACTGTCCCGACCTACCACGACTGGATCCTCTTCACGGACATGGAGAGCGCCTTCGAGCACCGTAAGCGGGTGCTGCAGATCCTGCAGAGCACCAACTCCGGCCGCTGGGTGCTGAAGATGCCGTCGGACTCCCTCTTCATACGCCAGCTGTTCAAGACCTTCCCGGACGCGAAGGTGATCTGGACCCACCGCGACCCTTACGCCGCCGTCGGCTCGTCGTTCGGCATGCGCGGCGGGTCACGTCCGATGTTCGAGGTGGACGAAGGGCGCGACTACATGCGCCAGCGCTTCCCGCTGCAGCTCGCGCTGCACGCCACGCGCCCGCTCGAAGTCAGCCGCGAGCGGCCGCAGGACATCTTCCACTGCTATTACGACGATCTCGTCGCCGACCCGCTGGGGCAACTGAAGAAGATCTATCGCTGGCTCGGCGACGAATGGACCGGCGCGGGTGAAGCCGGCATGCGGGCCTGGCTGCAGGACAACCCGCAGAACAAGCGCGGCAAGCACAGCTATTCCCTGGCCGAGTGGGGCCTCTCGAAGAAGGACCTCGAGCCCTACTTCTCCGACTACCTGCGGGCGCACCCGGTCGCCTCCGGCGTGGAGGCTTGAAGATGGCGCGCAATCTCTTCGACCTGACCGGCCGCGTGGTCCTCGCCGCGGGCGCCAACAGCGGCATCGGCCTCGGCTTCCTGATGGGCTGCGCCAAGCAAGGCGCCGACGTCGTCGTCTGGGGGCGCCGCGCTGACCGCAATATCGAAGCGCTCGAGAAGCTCAGCGCGGCGGGCGCCGGGCGTGTGCACCACGAGCCGGTGGATGTCGCCGACGAGGCCGCGGTGCAGGCGGCGTTCGCTTCGTCGCTGAAAGTCATGGACCGCGTGGACTGCGTGTTCGTGAACGCGGGCTTCTCGTCGCGGGCGCCCTCGTTCCCCGACATGACGACGGAGATGTACCACGAGCTGCTCAATGTGAACCTGCACGGCGCCTTCTATACCCTTCGCGAAGCGACCCGTCACATGCGCGAGCGCGCGCAAACCGGGGACCCCGGCGGGTCCATCGTGGTGTGCGGCAGCCTGTCGATCTTCCACGGGCTGCAGGGGATGGAGCACTACGCAGGCGCCAAGGGCGCCCTGGCCGCGATGGTGAAAGGCCTCGCCGTGGAGATGGGGCAGTACGGAGTGCGCGCCAACATGATCGCGCCCGGCTTCATCATGACCGAGATGACCCAGGGAAGCCCGCAGGCCGAAGGGGTCATCAAGCACTTCTCCTCGATCACGCCGCTCGGACGACCGGGCTACCCAGAGGACATCGAGGGGCCGGCCGCCTACCTGGCGTCCGACGCGTCCCGGTTCCACACGGGCGACATCCTCATCGTGGACGGCGGCCGCACCGTGAAGTCGCTCTGACGGCGCCGTCGCGCTCGCGAGCGCAGCGACAACAACTGGGGAGGAAACGACTTGAGCATCACCTGCGGCTTCATCGGTTTAGGCGACCAGGGCGGCCCGATCGCGCGGCGAATGATCGACGGCGGCCTTCCGACGGTGCTTTGGGCGCGACGGCCGGAAAGTCTCGATCCCTACCGAGACACGCCGGCGAGCTTCGCGGCGACCATCGCCGAACTCGGGAGGAAGGCTGACCACGTCGGAATCTGCGTCGTCGACGACGACGACGTCCGGCAGGTTTGCGCCGACCTCATTCCGGCCATGCGGCCGGGCGCACGGATCGCTATCCACTCCACCGTCCACCCGGACACCTGCCGCTCGCTCGAGCACGATGCGGCCGAGCGCGGCGTGTTCGTCATCGACGCCCCGGTGAGCGGCGGCTCGCCCGCGGCCAAGGCCGGCGCGCTCACGCTCATGCTGGGCGGCGAGCCCGATGTGATCGAAGCTGCGCGTCCGGTCTTCGAGACCTTCGGGCGCCTGATCGTGCGCCTCGGCGGCGTCGGCGCCGGTCAGCACGCCAAGCTGATCAACAACAGCCTCCTGGCCGCCAACATCGGCCTCACCGACATGGCTTTGGCGGCCGGCGCCGAGCTGGGAATCGCCAAGGATGCGCTGGTCGAGCTCCTGCTGGCGAGCAGCGGACGCAGTTTCGGCCTGGAGGTTCGGGCGCGGATGCCTGCGCCGACGAGCTTCGCCCACGGCGCGGCGTTGCTGAAAAAGGACGTGCGGCTGCTCGGCGAGGTGCTCGGATCTGAAGCGCCGCCCTTCGTCGCGCTCCGCGATGCAGCGGACGACTTCCTGTCGAAGGCGCTGGCCGGCGAGACCGCCGCGGCGGCCACGTGAGCGAGGTCGCCGTCTCCGAGGGGCCGGCCTGCGGCTTCATCGGCCTTGGCAGCCAGGGGGCGCCCATGGCGAGGCGGATGATCGACGCCGGCCTTCCGACGGTGCTCTGGGCCCGGCGGGCGCAGACGCTCGAGCCGTTCCGCGGCGCGCCCGCCCGGATCGCCGCGAGCATCGCCGAGCTGGGCGCCCAGGTGGAGCATGTCGGAATCTGCGTCATCGACGACGCCGCCGTCCTGGAGGTCTGCGGGCAATTGATCGCAGCCATGCGGCCAGGCGGGCGCATCGTCATCCACTCCACCACGCTCCCGCAGACCTGCCGGATCGTCGCGCGTGACGCGCGAGCGCGCGGCGTCTCCGTGCTCGAAGCGCCGGTAAGCGGCGGCGCGCCCGCCGCTGAGGCCGGAGCGCTCACGGTGATGACGGCCGGCGACCTGGCCATCCTCGAGCAGGCGCGGCCCGTGCTCGAAACCTTCAGCCGCCGCATCTTCCACCTTGGGGACTATGGCGCCGCTCAGACGGCGAAGCTGGTCAACAACTCGCTGCTGGCGGCCAAGCTGGCGATGGCGCACCAGGCGTTGTCAGCCGGCGCAACGCTTGGGCTCGAGCGTCGCGCGCTCGTCGAACTGCTGCAGGCCAGCAGCGGGCGCAGCTTCGGGCTCGACGTCCTGGCGCGTCAGCCCAGCCTGGAGGCCTTCTCCAACGCCGACGCCCTGGCGGACAAGGTGCGGCTGTTAAGCGAGGCGGCGGGTGACGGCTCGTCGGCGGTCACAGGGCTCCAGCGAGCGGTGGCCTCCGCGTTCCCTTCGTAGGGCGATCAGACCGAAATTGAGAATGGCCGGGCGGTGTCGCGCGCCCTCATGGGCTGCGCCGGTCTCGCCCTCGAGGTCCAGCTGAGATCAACAGGAGTCCGCCCCCATCCTGCCCAGGGCCTTGCCAGGCGCCTTGGCTATGGCGGCCCCGACCGCCCAGTTCTGCTCGACGCCGGGTTGGGCGCGTGATGGCATCGAACACCGCGGTGTGCCGGACAGGATCTCCAACACTGCGCCGCCGACCTCGACCTGCTTGCCGATCCAGGCGATTTCCGGAAATGGCGCGGCCGCTTTGGGCAGATCGAGGAGCAGGTTGGGTCGGTATCGGCGGGGATCGCCGAGATCGCCGCCGCCCAGCGCCGCAAGTGACGGGCGCGAGACAAAGATGCAGCGGGCTGCAGTCCGCGAAGAGCCCCGGGGCGGTGAGGTAGAGCTTATAGAGCTCGTCCATATCCCCTGGAAAGGTCGTCGAGACCGGGGTGTCGGCGACATCCTTCCGCCCGAGCATTTCGAGGAATAGGGCCGCATTCATTGGTCTGCGCGCGCGGAACAAGGGACGATCCTCGCCCTCGCCCGAATCCGGGCGGCGCCTCAGCCCGACCGACATGCCGAGCCGCGCCGAAAGACGCGCGCAGGCCCAAGGGTCGTCCGAACGGTATTCGCGGCCGTCCTCGTCTGTGATGCAAACGGTGTCGAACCCGCCATCCGGGGCGCAATAGCGCCCGCTCAGCCGCATCAGGTCGGGATATTGCTTGCCGCTCGCGATCTGGTTCCAGGTTTGATCCCAGATCGCCCAGATCCGATCGCCCGTGACGCCCTGCTCGTCCAAAGTCGCGATCGTGCAGCGCTCGCCTGCGAGAGACTTGATGGGATAGCGCCAGATCTGCGCAACTTCGCCTAGCTTCGATGGCATGACGGGGGCCTTCTCCCAGCGGAATCTAGTAGTGTTCAGGTCATGCCCTTCGGGGGCTTTCCCGCATAAGGGCGCCGCCGCGACTGCTCCGCGTGGCCAGATGACCAAGTCCTACCGTGCGAGGGCGGCCTCCCGGCGTGATGCAGCTGACTGCGCCTCTGCATGATCACGAAGGCCGCGGGATGCATTCGAGCGCCTCTTGGAGATCAGCCACCAGGTCCTGTGCATGCTCAAGCCCGACCGAGAGGCGAAGGAGGTTCTCCGGCGCCCGCGTTTCAGGTCCCTCGACCGAAGCCCGATGCTCGATCAGGCTGTGCGTGCCGCCGAGGCTGGTGGCCCGGGTGATCAATTTGAGCGAGGCGGCGACCTTCATGGCCTCCGCCCGTCCGCCCTTCACCTCGAACGAGAGCATCCCGCCAAAGGCCGTCATTTGCTCCGAGGCGATGCCGAACCCCGGATGATCGGGCAGCCCGGGGTAATGGACCGCGCTCACGGCAGGATGACCGGACAGGAATTTGGCGATCGCCATGGCGTTGGAGCAATGCGCGTTCATTCTCGGCGCCAGGGACTGCATGCCTCTCAGCGCCAGCCAGCATTCGAACGGCGACGGGATGGCGCCCTTGTGCTTCTGCGCGGCGCGAAGGGCGGCGCCATGACGGCCCGCGTGACGCGCAACGACGCCACCGATCATGAGATCGCTATGGCCGCCGATATACTTCGTGAGCGCGTGCACGATAAGGTCGGCGCCAAGTTCGAACGGCCGCTGCAGCAACGGCGTCGCCCAGGTGTTGTCGACCACCACGACCGCCCCTGCGCGGTGGGCGATGTCCGCTACGGTGGAGATATCGACGATTTTGAGGAGCGGATTCGAAGGCGTCTCGATCCAGACTATGCCGGTTGGCGCGGCGCATGCCGCTTCGACCGCGTCGAGGTCTGTCATGTCGACGACCGCCCGGTCGAACCGAGCGCCGAGATCGGTCTCGTTCAACAAGGATCGAATTCCGAAATACATGTCGTCTGGCAGGAGCAAGCGGCGCGGATGCTCAGGCGGGAGGCTTTCGATCACCGCTGTGATGGCCGCCATCCCAGACGAGAAGACGATCGCTTCTTCCCCGCCCTCGAGGGCTGCAAGACATGTCTCCAGCATGCGCCGATTGGGGTTGTCGTCGCGGCTGTATTCAAACCCGCTCGGGAAGGAACCGTCCGCAGCACGCTCGAAGGTCGTCGACAGATGGATCGGCGCGGTCACCGCGCCGGTGGCCTGATCGGATTTCCGTCCTGCATGAATGGCGAGCGTTTCGGGGTGCATGAAGCCTCCTGGGGCGTCGATTGGCGGTGATCGAAATTTGACCGGCTGGCGCGGGCAGACGGCCCCGTGCGCAGCCGCGGATCAGACGGTCGCGGCCCTCTGGGCCAGGGTTGCAGCGAGGGCCAACATCATCAGGCCGACGCCACGATCGAGCACGCGCCAGGCCGCCGGTCGGGTGAAGAGCGGAGCCATAAGGCGAGCGCCGAAGCCCAGGGCGGAGAACCATGTAAGGCTGGCCATCGCCGCGCCCGTCATGAACAAGGGCCGCTCGATGGGTGGGAGACTTGTCCCGACCGCACCCATCAGCAGGACGGTGTCGATGTAGACGTGCGGGTTCAGGAACGTGAAGGCTGCGGTCCCGGCCAAGGCGGCTCCCAGGGTCATCCCTGGCTGATCCTCGACCATAGCTGCCGAGGGGTGGGCCGCGCGCCGCAAGGCGGCGATCCCATACCAGCTCAGAAACGCCGCGCCGCCCAAGCTCAGGGCGCGTGACAGCCCTGGAAACAGGGCGAGCACTCCGCCGAGGCCGTTCACCCCCGCCACGATAAGCCCAGCGTCGGCCATCGCGCAAAACAGCACGATCGGCCAGACATGTTCGCCCTTCAGGCCCTGGCGAAGAACGAACATGTTCTGCGCGCCGATGGCGATGATCAGGCTGGCGGAGAGGGCGAAACCCTTGATGAAGGCGGGCAGGAAGAAGCCGGTCATGTCGCGCTTGATGGAGCGAGCGGTCTCTGTAGTCTAATTCAACTAGCTACATCCAAATTAGGGCGGCTAAAGATGCTCGACTATCGGTCGCTCGCGGCCGTCGCCGCCGTCGTACGAGAAGGCAGCTTCGACAAGGCGGCGGCTGTGCTGGGCGTGACGCCTTCAGCCGTGTCTCAGCGCGTGAAGGGGCTCGAGGAGAGGCTTGGCGCGGTCCTGCTGACGAGAGGCCAGCCGTGCCGCCCGACGGCCGTCGGCGCTAAACTCTGCGCCCATGTCGAGCAAGTCCGCCTGCTCGAACGCGATGTCATCACCGACCTGCCGAAGCTCGCCGATGAAGCTTCCGGGCCTGCCGTGATCAGAGTCGCTGTCAACGCCGACAGCGCAAGCACCTGGTTTCCCCGGGCGGCGGCCCAGTTTGCAGCCGAGACCGGGGCCATGCTCGATCTGGTCATGGAGGACGAGGCTCACACCGCCGACCGCCTGCGCACAGGCGACGTGCTGGCGGCCGTAACGGCCGAGCCCGCTCCGGTGTCGGGCTGCCGGACCTATCCTCTCGGCGCGATCGATTATGTCGCGACCGCGAGTCCCGGCTTCATGTCCCGCTACTTCGCCAACGGCGTCGATGCGGCGAGCCTCCAGGGCGCGCCCATGCTGCGCTTTGATCGCCACGACGGCCTCCAGGCGCGATGGGCGCAGGAGGCGCTGGGCCTGCAGGTTTCGGCGCCAGTGCACTGGACCCCAGCGACCCAAGTGATGCTCGACATGACCCTGGCCGGCCTGGGCTGGGCGATGACGCCGCTTGCCCTGGCCCAGCCACATCTCGGCACCGGGCGCTTGATTGAGTTGTCGCCGCGCCGGCGCATCGCCGTCGCGCTCTATTGGCAACGCACGCGGCTTGCAGCGCGATTGCTCGACCGCCTTACGCTTGCGGTGCGAGCGGCTGCGGCCGAGGCTCTGGCGGCTCCTTAGAAAATCGCGAGCGCGGCCCCAGAGAACTGACCAGTCACGCGCACAGTCTGGGGTTTGGGGCCGCCAAGCTTGACCCGTCAGCCTCCGCTTGACCCGTCAGTCTCCGCCGGCGCGTTCCTCGACGATCCTCGCCATGTCGTCAGCCGCGCTCTCCCGAAGTCCCTGGACCACGCCCTGCCGGTTCGCCTGGGGCTGGATCTGGCTCGCCTTCCATTTGCCCTCGATCCGGCTGACCGGGATTTCCGGACCGGCGATCGCCCGGATCTGGGCGGCGACATAGTCTTCCGGCGCAGCGGTGACCGCCCACGGGTTGCGGCGGCCGCTTTCCTGGCTCGTGGTCAGTTCGTTGATTTGGTGAGAAGCATGCCAAACTTCGTGGTCGATGCGAGCGGGAACTGGGAGGCTACGAGCTCTGGCGAGCTTGGGACGCCACGGGAGTCGAAGCGCTGGCTCTAAGTCGCAGTGACGCTACCCACCGCCTGACCGAGCAGGCGCACGCCATCCCTAATGCTCTGTGCGTCGAGGGAAGCATAGCCCATCACCAGACCAATCCGATCGGGCTGTGCGGTTGAGATCTGGGGATCGAACAGCGGTGAGACCGGGTGGACGCCGACGCCGAACGATCGCGCGGAATCCACCAACCTGGCTTCGTCCGACCGGCGTAGTTGGCGGAACCAGACGACGACATGGAGGCCGGCCTGCTCGCCTTCGACCATAACGGCAGGTCCAAACGTTTGGTGCAGAGCCTCGAGCAGCAACATTCGCCGCTCAGCGTTTCGGCGACGAACCTTGCGCACATGGCGGTCGTAGACGCCGCTATCGAGGAGCGTGGCGAGCGCCTCTTGCTCGAGCAAGGGCGTATGGCGATCGGCCAGGCGCTTTGCGGTGGCGAAGGCTGCCTGCAGCTCTGGCGGAACGACTAGATAACCCAAGCGCAGCGCCGGCGAGAGCGTCTTCGATACCGTGCCTAGGTAGATGACGTTCGCCGCGCCCTCGAGCGCATAGAGTGGGGACACCGGCTTGATATCGTAGCGGTACTCGCTGTCGTAGTCGTCTTCGATCACGTAGGCGCCGGCAGTCAGAGCCCAGTTCACCAGCTGCCGACGACGGGCGATCGGCATCACGCCACCGAGCGGAAATTGGTGTGAGGGCGTAACGTAGGCGAGCTTGGCTTCCAGGTTCGGGAGCAACTCCGTCTTCAGGCCATCGCGGTCGACCGGAATTGAAATCGGCAAAGCCCCGCCGGCCGAAAAGACTTGTCGCGCCATCGCATAGCAGGGGTTCTCGATGACGAAGCGATTGCCCGGATCGAGCAACAGGCGGGCGCACAGATCGAGACCCTGCTGAGAGCCGCTCACAATCACGATCTGGCTGGGATCGCACCGTATTCCGCGCGCGCGCCAGAGGTAGGTCTGCAACGCCGCGCGCAACCGTGGCGACCCGCACGGGTCGCCATAGGAGAGATGTTCTGGCCGCTGCATTGCCGCCGCGACTACGGCTCGCCTCCAAGCCATCACCGGGAAATCGTCTACGGCGAGGTCGCCGTAGCGGAAATCGGCTGTCCGCCCTGCCGGCCGTGGCGCTGAGTGCGCCAACCCCTTAATCCGCTCTCCGTAAGCCGACAGCTGCCGCGTTCGAGGCGCATTCGGAATGATCTCCGCGACCGCTTCGATCGGGCGGAGCGGGGCGACGACCGTTCGCGCCCCCTGGCGACCTTCGACGAACCCCTCCGACAACAGCTGATCATAAGCCGCAGTCACCGTCGAGCGCGCCACACCCAGCTCGGCGGCGAGCATTCGCGTCGACGGCATGGCCGAGCCGGGCGCGTAGACGCCGGCTTCAATCTGCCCCTTGAGCGCCTCGTAGATGCGGCGAGCGCCGAGCCTCGTCTCAGTCGTCTCCTGGCGCGGGGCGGCGGCCACTGGCCTGCCTATTCTGCGCGAAACTGGACGTTTCATCAGAGCCAGTCTGGCGCGATCATGGTCGAAAGCCAATGGGACGCCGAGTGCACATTCCACCAGTTTTCCGGGAAGAGGCACCCGACGCTCTGCGCGCCATCATGCGTGAGGCGCGGCTCTGCCAGTTTGTCACCGCGACCGCCGCGGGACCGATAGCCACCCCGATCCCGATGATCCTCGCGCCGGACGAGGGGGAATTGGGCGTCCTCTACGGTCACGTCGCAAGGGCCAATCCGCAGTGGCAGGAACCTGTGATTGGCGAGGCGCTCGCGATCTTTATGGGCGCTGACGCCTATGTCAGCCCAGGCTGGTATCCGTCCAAGCAGGCGCATGGAAAGGTCGTTCCGACCTGGAATTACGAAGCAGTTCACGCCTACGGACCCGTCGAGTTCTTCGACGCTTCCGACAGACTGCTTAATGTCGTTACGCGCCTCACGGATCGACACGAGGCGCACCGACCAGACCGCTGGCGGGTGAGCGACGCTCCGAAAGCGTATATTCGGACCGAACTCGGCGGCATCGTTGGCCTGCGGCTGCTGATCACCAGACTGCTCGGCAAGCGCAAGCTAAGTCAGAACCGCAGTTCTGAAGATCGCGCGGGCGTCGTGTCTGCTCTCGCAGCCAGCGATTGCGACATGGATCGCAGAGTCGCCGAGCTAATGCAGAAAACTGACTGACCGCTGTACTCGGCTTTCCAGAGTTTCCTAAGCAGGCAATCAAAGATAGGGAGGGGAATAGCGTGATTACGAGACGTAACGCGTTGGTGTTCGCGGGGTCGACAATCTCAATGTCAGCGACTTCGGGCGCGAGTGCGCGTGTGATTGGAGAAAAGGCGGAGTCGACTATGCCTACAACTGATACGAAAACCGGCCGAAAGATCTACGTTGGCTCGGCGAGCCCAGGCGCCAACACGTGGAAACCGGGCGGATTGGCTGAATCTAGTCGCATCAGGAGCGAGGGCACGACCGGCCCCCTCAAGATCGGCTTTTGGCGCACGCACGCATTGGCGTACCGGTGTCAACCTAACGGATCGTGCCTGGCCGCCGGGAACGCTCCCAGTCATGACGCCGTCCTCGTGCTTGAAGGCTCCGGAACGATCACCATCCCCTCGACGGGCAGGCAAATCCAGATTGAGCCGGGTCTGATTGTCAGTCACCCGCAAGGCATCAAGGTGCAATGGGATATCGATGCCCCGTACCTCAAGAAGCTGTTCATCGAATGGGACAGGTCCGACGCTCCGAAGAACATCGGCGACGTTCACATCGCCCACGTCACCGATAACCCGGATAGCTGGAAGCGCAGCGAATGGACCGAGCCGTCCAAGGGTATTCAAAAGTACGGCGAGGCTTATCTGATCCGGCAAGATGGCGCCCCTGACACCGCGCTCGTCGGTGTCTGGCGCGGCGGCTGCGGAATCGCCGGCGCCAGCTCACGGAACCCAGAGCCGGTCCTCTATAGCGGCGGGCGAGGCGATACCTCCATCTTCCTCCTTGAAGGACGAGCGAAGGTCGAGAACCACGAAACCGGCGATACGCACGAATTCAAATCGGGGGACGTCATCGGGCTCTCGGAAGGACTCCCCATCTCCTGGACTAATCAAACGCCCTTCGTGAAGACGTTCTTCGTGGTGACTAAAAAGACTTCTCAAACCTAGGCGGCCGGGTGCGACGTCTTGCTGCCAACGGCGGGGCTATGCAGAAGACCATTCGCGAGGAAGGTCCGGCGCAACCAAGCGACGGACCTTCGATTCGAGACAGCGTCTAGCAGTTGTTCGAGCTGCCGGTGCTGGTCGGCCAGTCGCGCTCGCGAGCGCAGCGACAACAACTGGGGAGGAAACGACTTGAGCATCACCTGCGGCTTCATCGGTTTAGGCGACCAGGGCGGCTCGATCGCGCGGCGAATGATCGACGGCGGCCTTCCAACGGTGATTTGGGGGCGACGGCCGGAAAGTCTCGATCCCTACCGAGACACGCCGGCGAGCTTCGCGGCGACCATCGCCGGCTCTCTTCGAAGATCATGACTGGCGCCGCGTCATGATCGAACTTCGGCATCTGCGATATTTCCTCGCCGTCGCCGAGGAACTGCATTTCGGGCGTGCCGCGGCGCGGTTGGGTATCGAGCAGTCGCCGCTCAGTCGGCAGATCCACGATCTCGAGGCTGATCTCAAGGTAAGGCTATTCGAACGGACGCGGCGATCCACGATGCTGACAAAGGCGGGGGCTCGCTTCGAGGCGGACGCCCGCCGCATCCTTATCGACGTGGATAGTTCTGTCCGCTCGCTGCGGGCTCTCACCATGGCTGATCAACCTTTGCGGCTCGGGTTGGCGGAGGGACTGGCCGGCGCTGCGTTCGGCCGGCTGTTGCGCCTTTGCAAGGACGCCGATCCCTCGATCACCGTCGTGCTCATCGAGGGCGGCGTTGCTGATCTGGCGAAGTTGACGAGCGGTGGCGGCCTGGACGCTTTCCTCGCCCCCGAGGCGGCTGTCGCACCGGAACTCAAGTCGACACCAGCCTGGACGGAGCAACTCACCCTGGTCGCACAAGCCTCGCAGGACGAATCTACCAGCCCGATCTGGCTGAAGGCCTGCGCGGATGAGGTCTTTATACTTCCCGATGCACGGGCGTTCCCTGGCTGCTCCCGTCAGATTGAAGCCCTGTTGAAGGCGAAGGGACTATCGACGGCTTCAGATGTCACGGCCGCCACCCCGGCAACCCTCACGCGTCTGGTCGCATCGGGAGCGGGCGTGGGATTGCTGCCGGCTTCGCTAACGCCGATGGCGAGCGACGTGGCTCTGCGCCCGCTCAGGGATACCGACGCAGCTATATCGACTTGGCTTACCGTTCGCCGCGAGGGAGCCTGGGAACCGCTGCACGGCCTCGTGCAAGCTGCGTCGGCGGAACCTCAGTCCCGTGGACTGGAGTAAGGCTCCAAGACCAAATCGCGGCTCACGAGAACCCGTAGCGGGAAGCCCGGTCGCACCTTGATGGTCGGCTTGATGTCCAGGTTGCGCCGGGTCAGCTCCTGGCCGACCTGGTTGACGGTGTCTTGCACGCCGTTGCGGGTGGCGATGACGATCTGGCCATCGCCTCCGCTCGTCTGGGGCGTCGCAAGTTCGGCCCCGACGCCCAGCAGGCTCGACACCGCAGCGCCGCCGATCAGCCGGCGCCAGTGATGATCGACACTGTCCGCGACACCGGCGAACCCCTGGGCATCGACGCCAGACAGACGGTCGAGAATGACGGATCTGCCGTTTGGCAGGATCAACCGCGTCCAGACCACCAGGGCGCGGCTGTCGCCGAAGGCCGTTTGACTGTCATAGGTCCCGAGCAGGCGTGCGCCCTGCGGAATGAGGAGAATTCTTCCACTCACTGTGTCGTAGACGGGCGCGGTGACGGTCGCGATCACCTGCCCGGGAAGATGGGAGTTCAGACCCGTCACCAGGGCGGCTGAAATCACCGTGCCGGCGAGCACCGAATAGGGTGACGCCGGAGCCTCGAGACGATGTGCGGAAACGCTCTGCTGGTCGCCGACGGTGTTCGCGAAGGCCTCGTGCCGAGACGGCGTGGAGCCGCTCGGACCCGGCGTCTCCGCAGCTGTCGGCACGATCAGAGAGCTTCCGCCGTCGGCAGCCACCTCGCCCGTCGCGGGTGCGGCTCGGCCCCGGTCCGAGACCGAGAACAACGGCGAGCCGACCGCGTCCTGCGCCGCCTTCAGGCGCTGGTCACGGGCCTGGTCGGCGACAGCCGATGCACCTGGGACGGTGGGACCCATGGCCGGTGTGGCGCCCGCGGCCATCCGGCCGCCGGCCTGCGCCGCGACGATCGGCAAGCCGAGATCCCCCGGCAACGGCGGACCGAGCTTTGGCGCCCCGGCGGCGCTCGCCACACTGGAGTAGTCTCGAGGCAGACGGGTGACGCCCTCGGCCACAGCGCGATGCTCCGTGGAATAGAGCTCATCCGGCGAGGGTTTCTTCTCCATCGGCCGCAGGGCCCAGAGGGTCCCGGCCATGATCACGACCGCCGAGACGGCGAGCAGTCCGGCGATCGTCTTGCGCGACAGGCGGGTCACCGGCCGAGGCTTCGCGCGGATCGCAAGCGCCTCCGGCGGCTCCTTGGCAGGTGCGGTCATCGGAAGAGTCCGCCAGCCCTACGCCCATCGGTGCGTTCGATGCGGACGATCGCCTGACGCTTGCCGCCGAGCCGCAGTTCCGCCGCGCCGAACAAGCCGTCGACGACATAATAGGGCGCCTGGACCCGGTAGTTAACGAGCTGGGCCTCGCCCGCGCCGCCGACGACGAACAGCGGCGGCAGCTCGGCCTGCGCGATGCCGGCCGGGAACTGGATGTAGACCTTCTCGCCGTCGTCGAAGGCGTTCACTGGACGCCAGGCGGGTTTGTCACCGCTGATCGCGTAGCGGAACTGCAGGCGCTCCAGTTGGACGCCGCTGGCGATCGGCGCTTCGGCCTCGGCGGCTGCGTTCTGGGCCCGCAAGGCGGTCAACTCATCTTGCGGATAGCTCCAAGCCAGGGACGCCATCCAGGCGCTGGGGCTGGCGGTCATTTCGAGCTGGTAGAGTCGGTGGTCGGTATAGATCAGCAGGTTGGTCTTCAAGTTGGCCAGGGTCGGCTTGACCAGCACATGCACCTGGCTCGTGGCGCCCGCGCCGCTGGTGGTGTCGCCGATCACCCAGCGCAGGGTATCGCCGGCGGACACCGAGGTGAGCTTCTCGCCCGGCTGCAGCGCAATGTCGGTCACCCGACCGGGACTGGCGTAGAGTTGGTAGAGCGCGCCGGGCGAGAAAGGCCAGACCTGCACGGCGTTGATGAAGCCGTCGCGTGCGGGTTGGACGCGCGCCTCGGCGCTGGCCTGCAACACGCGGCGCTTCGGATCAGCGACGGGTTGCGACGCCGGCGGAGGCGAGAGCGGTTTCAGCTGCCCCGGCAAGGGCAGTGGCTGTGGGATCGCGACGACCTGCATCGGCCTTGGCGGCTCCGACGTCACCCGGGCCGGGATCGAAATCGCGTCCAAGCTGATCTGGGGCGCCGGCGGCCCATGGCTCACGCAGCCGGCGAGCGATAGTGACGACAGAAGGACGAGGGCGCGGCGGCTCATGGGACGGTCCCCTGTACGGTTGCGGGCGGGGCCGGCTGGGCCAGGTCCTGGCTCCAGCTCAGGCCGTTGACGTAGATGCCGAGCGGGTTCTTGCGTAGGCGCTCTTCGGTTCGCGGCGGCTGCAGGACGACGGCGGCGATGGCGGTCCAGCGGGTCGTCGCGGTCAAGGCGCCGTCCTCATAGGTTTGCTCGGTCCAGCGGATCTGGAATGAGGTCGGCGAGGCCCGCACCACGCTGGCGACATCCACTGTAACGGAGGCCTTGCCGACCTTGGCGAAGGGGTCGTTTTCACGGGCATACTGATTGAGGACCTGGGCGCCGCGGTCGGTCGTGAAGTCGTAGGCCTCGAGCCAGCTCCGACGGACCACGATTGGGTCGGTGGGCAGAGCCCGGACATCGCTGATGAAGCGCGCGAGGTGGAAGGCGATCTGGGCGTCGGTCGGTTCGTAGCGCTCGGTGGCGCGCGCCAGATTGCGCACCTCGCCCGCTCGATCGACCTCGACCACGTAGGGCGTGACCGTCGAGCGACCGGCCTGCCAGACCACACCGGCGCTGGCGGCGAAAGCCAGGCCCAGGGAGCCGAAGGCCATCAGCCGCCAGTTCCGGGCCTGGACGCGCGCCGAGCCCAGCCGCTCATCCCAGACCTGGGCGGCCTTCTGGTAAGGCGTCACCGGCTCGGGCGTGATCCCATAGCTGACGGACGAGCGCCGGAAGAGCATGGGTCAGGTCTCCGGATCGTGCAGGGAAGGCGACATGCTGCCGCCGCCGTGGTCGCCGGACCGGACGGCGTGGGTGGCGGCCGAAACGCCCTGGTGGAAGCTTTGGTCGCGCTTGAGCTTTGAGGCCCAGGCCGGCGGTTTCTCGGAGGCCGCCGCGCCGCCGCCCGAGCTGTCGGCTGTCGCCGCACCGGCGGATCCGAACCGCGCGCGCAGCTGATCGCCAAGCCCTTGCGCGCCCGCTCGCGCCACGCCAGCAAGACCGCCACCTACAGAGCGGGCGCCGGTCTGCCCCGCCGCGCCGGCGGCGTAAGCCGAGCGAGCGCCAGCCGCGAGGCTGGTGGCGGCCCGCAGGCCGCCGCCGCCGACCGCGCCGCCAAACGCCCCGCCGCCATCGCCCGGCGCCGCCCGCGATCACCACGCCGGTGGCGGCCGCCGCGGCGCCGACAGCCGCGCCGGCGCCGAGTTGCGGCGCGCCGGAGAGCAGGCCGCCGGCGATGCCCGGACCGAAGATGCCAAGGCCAAGGAAGCTGATCGAGGCGAGGATCAAGGCCAGCGCCTGGTCGAAGGTCGGCTCCGATCCGGCCGGCGCCTGGAACTGGGAAAAGAGCCCCGTGCCGATGCCGACGATCACCGCCAGCACCAGGATCTTCACCCCGGACGAGACGACATTGCCCAGCACCTTCTCGGCCAGGAAGCTGGTCTTGTTCCAGAGCGCGAAGGGCACGAGCACGAAGCCGGCCAGCGTCGTCAGCTTGAACTCGATGATGGCGACGAACACCTGGACGGCCAGGATGAAGAAGCTCAGCACCACGATCAGGAAGGCCAGCAGCAGGATGGCGATGGTGTCGAGGTTGGTGAAAACGTCGGGGAAGCCGGCCAGCTTGCCAATCGCCTCATAGAGCGGCCGGCCAGCGTCGACCCCGACGGTGGCCAGGCGTCCCGGCTGCAGCAGCTGCGCCTGGCCGAGGCCGCCGCCCGAAGCCGTGAGGCCCAGGGTCGCGAACGAGCGGAAGATCATCCCGGCGAGGCTGTTGAAGTTGGAGATGATGAAGGCGAAGGTCCCCACGTAGAGGACCTTCTTGATTAGACGGGCGATCACGTCGTCCGCGCCGCCGAGCGCCCAGAACAGGCCCGCCAGGGTCATGTCGATGGCGATCAGGATCGCCGCCAAGTGGCGCACATCGCCGCCGACCAGGCCGAACCCGCTGTCAATATAGCGGGCGAAGGTGTCGGTGAATTGGTCGATGACGTTGACGTTGTTCATCGGTCAGCGCGGCTGGGAGGGGAAGGCGTCGACTGGAGTGGGGGCATAGGCGGGCGCGGACCCGGTGAACCGACGCCGCGTCGCCTCGGCGGCGGCGGCGCAGAGTTCTGGCGTGGCGTCGGCCTCCCGGGCCTTGCAGCGGGCGTGGGCGTCGTCGAGCGCGGCGCGATCGGCGGCGAGGCGCGTGACATCGACCGAGGGCGGGGCGACATGGGCCGCGGGTTGCGCGTCAGCGCTCGGCGCCTGGGCTGGCTGGCGATTGCAGGCGGTCAAGGCCAACGCCACCGCCAGCCAGACGATCTTGGTGTTCACCGACATGGTCAGAACGCCTTCACCGGCAGCGGCGCGTAGGCCGACGGCGTGCCGACGAACTGCGACCGTACCGCCTGGGCCCGCGCGTCGGCCGCCAGCCCGCGGGCGGCCTCGGACGCCGCGGCGCGATCTTGGGCGAGCGCCAGCTGCTGGCCCTGCATCGCCTGTTTGGCCTGTAGGGCGAGGAGTTCGTTGGTGGCCTGCACTGCCTGCAGCACGCCGATCGCCGAGGCGCTACGGCTGCTGATGTCCGAGAGCGTGCCCTGGTCGGCGGTGATCTGGTCAGAGACCTGGGCCTGCACCTGCATGGTGGTGCGAAGCGCCTCCAGCGAGGCTGTCCAGCGGCTCTGGGCGTCGCCGGCCAGGGTCGCGCCGGTCGTGCCGGCCGCATAGCCGCTCGGATAGAGCTGCTTGAACTTCTGGTCGAGGCTGGCGACGTCGAAGGCCAAGCCTCGAGCCTGCGTGATCAGCGACTGTGTGCGGGCGAGGTTGGCCTTGAGCTGGGCGAGCGCGCTGAAGTTGAGGCTGGTGAGGTTCCTGGCCCCGTTCAGCAGCATCTGGGCCTGGTTCTGCAACATGGTGATCTGGTTGGTGATCTGCTGCAGGCTGCGCGCCGCGGTCATGACGTTCTGGGCGTAGTTCGACGGGTCGAACACGACGAACGCGCTGGCCTGCAGCGGCGCGGTCAAGATGAGGGCTGCGGCGGTCACCGCGAGCCAGGACTTCCTGGACATCCGTCAGGTCTCCTCTTTGGCGGCAGGGGTTTGGCCGTCGATCAACTCGGCGGCCCAGGCGAGGTCGCGGCGGCGCAGCCAGGCCGCGGCGAAGGCCGCGCCGGCAGGGTCAGGCAGCTGGTCCATGGCGAGATGGTCGGCGGGCGCCGAGGCGCCGGCGAAGACCAGGGCGACCGGGCCGAGGTCCAGCTCGAACAGCCGATTGCCGAGCCGGCTCTGCAGGTAGTAGTCGCGCTTGGGCGTCGCGCGGGCGACAATGTCGATCTGCCGGGTGTTGAGGCCGAAGCCCTCATAGATGGTCCGAAGCTGCGGTTCGGTCGCCTGGGGCGAGGGTAGGAAGATCCGCGAGGGGCAGCTCTCGACGATGGCGGGCGCAATGGTCGAGCGCTGGATGTCGGCCAGCGACTGGGTGGCGAAGACCACGGCGACGTTCTTTTTGCGCAGGGTCTTCAGCCATTCGCGGATCCGGGCCGCAAACAGCGGGTCGTCGAGAAAGACCCAGGCCTCGTCGAGCACCAGCAGGGCGGGCCGTCCGTCGAACCTGGCCTCCAGCCGGTGAAAGAGATAGCCCAGCACCGCGGCCGTCAGCGCCGGCGAGCGCATCAGGTCCTCCATTTCGAAGGCCTGGAGGTCGGCGAGCGACAGCGTCTCCTCGTCGGCGTCCAGCAGCCGGCCGAAGGGTCCGGCAACGGTGTAGGGCTGCAGCGCCTGGCGCAGCGCTGCCGACTGCAGCAGCACCGACAAGCCGGTCAGGGTCCGTTCCGGCGCCGGTGCCGAGGCGAGGCTGGTCAGCCCCGCCCAGAGGATGTCCTTGGCCTCGGGCGTCAGATCGAGGCCCTCGCGCAGCAGCAAGCCTTGGACCCACTCGGACGCCCAGGCGCGTTCAGCGGCCTTGTCGATGTCGCGCAGGGGCTGGAAGCTTAAGACCCCGTCGAGGCCGAGATCGTGGAAGGCGCCGCCGAGCCCCAGCGTGGTGGCGCGGATCGAGCCGCCCTTGTCGAAGATGCTGATCTGCGCATCGGCGTATTTGCGAAATTGCAGGACCAGGGTGGTCAGCAGGACCGACTTGCCGGCGCCCGTTGGCCCCACCACCAGCGTGTGGCCGACATCACCGACATGCAGGTCGAGCCGGAACGGCGTCGCGCCCTCCGTGCGGGTGACCAGCAGCGGCGGGCCGTCCAGATGCGCGTTGCGCTCCGGGCCCGCCCAGACCGCCGAGATCGGCATGAGATGGGCGAGGTTGAGGGTCGAGACGACCGGCGTGCGCACGTTGGCATAGACGTGGCCGGGCAGCGACGACAGCCAGGCCTCGACCGCGTTCAGGGTCTCCGGGGTGGCGACGAACCCGCGGCCCTGGATGGTGCGCTCGACCATGCGCAGCCGTTCGTCGGCCAGTTGGGCCTCCTCGTCCCAGACCGTCACCGTGGCGGTCAGGTAGCCGAACCCCACGGCGTCGGAGCCCAGCGCCTGTAGGGCGTCGTCGGCGTCGAGGGCCTTGTTGGCGGCGTCGCTGTCCACCAGCGGGCTTTCCTGCTGGAAGATGGTTTCCCGCAGCAAGGTGGCGATGCCCTTGCGCTTGGCGAACCATTGGCGCCGGCGCTTGCCGAGCTCCTTCTCGGCCTCGGCTCGGTCCAGGCAAAGGAAGCGGACGGTCCAGCGGTAGGGAAAGGCCAGGCGGTTGAGCTCGTCGAGCAGACCGGGCCAAGTCGAGGTCGGGAAGCCGTGGACCGTCAGGGTTCGCAGGTGGGCCGCGCCCAGCATCGGTGCGAGGCCGGTGCTCAGCGGCTCATCGGCCAGCAAGGCGTCCAGGTGCATCGGCACTTCGGGGACGGCGACCGGATGGCGCCGGGTCGAGATCGTCCCATGCAGGAAGGCCAAGGTCTCGGCGTCGTCCAACCAGTCGAACTCCGGCAGCACGCCCTCGAACAGGCCGGCGAGCCGCTCCGTCAGGTCGACGAAGCGGCCGAGTTGAGCCCGCCAATCGACACCGCGCGGCTCGGCGCTCTCGAAGAGCACCGAGCCGGCGCGGGCCTTCGCTTCGTCAGCGGGGAGGAAGACGAAGCTCAGGTGGTAGACGCTCTCGAAGAGGTCCTGACCGTCGTCGAAGCGCGCGCGCCGTTCCTGGTCCACCAACCAGGAGAGTGGATCGGGGAAGTCGGTGTGGGGATAGGGCGCGGCCGGCCGCCGCTCGGCCTCCACGAACAGCGCCCAGCCCGAACCCAGCCGCTTCAGGGCGTTGTTGAGCCGGGCCGCGGCGGCGACCAGTTCGGACTCGGTGGCGCTGTCGAGGTCGGGCCCGCGGAACCGGGCGGTGCGCTGGAAGGAGCCGTCCTTGTTCAGCACGACGCCCGGCGCGACCAGGCCGGCCCAGGGCAGCCAGTCGGCGAGGCTGGCGGGTCGCTTGCGGTATTCGGCGAGGTTCAGCATCGGCTCACGGGTCCAGGTGTGGGCGGTGCTTCACGTGGCGGGTGAAGACCTCGACGAACTGGGCGTCGATACGAGCGCCCCAGACGGCGAGCGCATGGCCGACCAGCCAGACGAGCGCCCCGGCCAGCCAGAGGCGGAGCCCGATACCGAGTGCTGCGGCGAGCGTGCCGACGGCGATCGCGACGGCCCGCGGCGCGCCGCCCAACAGGATCGGCTCGGTGAGCGACCGGTGCAGCGGGACTTCGTAGCCGTCGGCGGTGGCCATCAGACCAGCGCCCCGCCGCCGAAGGAGAAGAAGGAGAGAAAGAAGCTGGAGGCGGCAAAGGCGATCGAGAGGCCAAAGACGATCTGCACCAGCTTGCGCATGCCGCCCGAGCTGTCGCCGAAGGCCAGCGTCAGGCCGGTCGAGATGATGATGATCACCGCGATGATCTTGGCGACCGGGCCTTCGATCGAGTTGAGGATCTGCTGCAGCGGCTGCTCCCAGGGCATGGAGGAGCCGGCCGCGTCGGCGCGGCCCTGCAAAGCCGCAAAGGCGCAGATCAGCCAACCCGCCGAGGCGGCGATCCGGGTTTGAGGGTTTGCGTAAATCCGTTTCGCCGTCATGGCGCTTCTCCGGTTTCCAGGGGGACGAGAGGTTCGAGGCGGTAGCCTGCGGCCAGCAGGCCGGTGACGCGGACCAGTTCGCGCACGCGTCGGGCCTGGCCGCGGCCGTCGATCAGCACGACGACATCGACGGCTTCGGCGATCAGGGCGCGGGGCACGTTGACCACGCCCTCGGCGATCAGCTGTTCGAGCCGGTTCAGCGCGCCCACTGAGGAGCCGGCGTGAAGGGTGGCGATCCCGCCGGGATGGCCGGTGCCCCAGGCCTTCAAGAGATCCAGCGCCTCGGCGCCGCGGACCTCGCCGATGACGATGCGGTCAGGTCTCAGGCGAAGCGTCGAGCGGACCAGGTCGGCCATGGTCGCGACGCCCGGCTTGGTGCGCAGCGGCACCTGGTCGTTGGAGAGCGACTGCAGCTCGCGGGTGTCCTCGAGGATGATCACCCGGTCGCCGGTCTTGGCGACTTCCTCGAGCAGGGCGTTGGCCAGCGTCGTCTTGCCCGAGGAGGTCGGGCCGGCGATGACAATGTTCAGGCGCTGCCTGACCGCCGTCCGCAGAGCTTCGGCTTCCTCGGCCGTCATCACCGCGTCGGCGACATAGCGGTCCAGGGTGTAGACGAGGCTGGCGCGCTTGCGGATGGCGAAGGCAGGCGTCGGCGCGACGGGCGGCAGAAGGCCTTCGAACCGCTCGCCGGTCTCCGGCAATTCGGCCGAGACGATCGGCGCCTTGCGGCTGGCTTCCACGCCCACATGGGTGGCGATCAGGCGGATGATCCGTTCGGCGTCCGCGGCCGACAGATGCTCGCCGGTCGGCGTGCGTCCGCACGACAGCCGATCGGTCCAGAGCGATCCGTCCGGATTGAGCAGCACCTCGACGACGTCGGGGTCTTCCAGCGCCGCGGCGATGACCGGCCCCAGCGCGGTGCGCAGCATCCGCACCTGGCGGGCGGCGGAAAGCTCATGGAGGCTCACGGCGCGGCCTCCGCCTCGGCGCTGTCACGAGGAACGTCGTCGAGATGGAAGAACCGGCTCTCGTCGGGGAAAATCTCCTCGTGGACTTCCTTGACCAGGCTGCGCCCTTGCTGGAGCCGGCGCGCGAGCTGGTCGACGAACTGCCGCATGCGCTCGCGCCCCTGGGCGACGGCAGCCTCTTGATGGGCGGCCGGGATCGGCGAGGTGACGGTCAGGGTGTGGCGAACGAAGAGCGCCACCGTCTCGATGAGGATGGTCTGGTCGCGCTCCAGCCGGTCGTATTGCCGGGTGAGCTTGTCCAGGCGCTTGGCGATCGCGGCTTCGCGCCGATCGCCGCCGTCCGGCGACAGGAACGACCACAGCGCCGCGGCGACGATCGAGGACTTGGAGAGGCCCTTCAGCGCCGCCACCTCGGCCAGTCGCTTCTCGGCTTCGGGCTCGAGATAGACGCTAAGGCGCGCGCGGGAGATCGGCGCCCGGCTCCCAGGAGAACGGCTCATAAGGCGATCCCATCATCGGGATCGAGCGCCGCCAGGCGGGCGGCCGTCTGCAGTCGGCGGTCGGGCCGGAAGCGGTCGGCGGCCGCCTCGTCGTCGAAGTCGTCGTCGAAGTCGTCGTCGAGCCGGGTGATCTCGTCGGCGGCCGCGGCCATGGGCGCCGCCTCCGGAGTGTCGAGCTCGGGCTGACGGCGGGGTCCGCCTTCGTCGTCGACGCCGTCAATCGCCGGGGTCGAAGACGCCGCCGGGGCTGCGATCCGCCCGGTCCAGTCATCGGTCCGCGGCGTGGGACGATCGGCGTAGCCCTCGGCGGCCAGGGCAGGAGGCGGCAGCACGCGGTCCTTGAAGTTGGCGTCTTCGTAGTAGCGGAGCTTCTTGGCCCGGGTCGGCGGGTGACCGGAGACCATGACGATCTCCTCGTCCGGCGGCAGCTGCATCACCTCGCCGGGGGTGAGGAGCTGGCGGGCGGTCTCCTGGCGGCTGACCATCAGGTGGCCGAGCCAGGGCGAGAGGCGGTGACCGGCATAGTTGCGCTGCGCCCGCAGCTCCGTCGCCGTCCCGAGCGCGTCGGAGATCCGCTTGGCGGTGCGCTCGTCGTTGGTCGCGAACGTGACCCGGACATGGCAGTTGTCGAGGATCGCGTTGTTGGGGCCGTAGGCCTTCTCAATCTGGTTGAGCGACTGGGCGATCAGGAAGGCCCGCAGGCCGTAGCCGGCCATGAAGGCCAGGGCCGACTCGAAGAAGTCGAGCCGTCCGAGCGCCGGGAACTCGTCCAGCATCAGCAGCAGCTTGCGGCGCGGACGCTCGGCGTCCTCCAGACGCTCTGTCAGTCGGCGGCCGATCTGGTTCAGGACTAGGCGGATCAGCGGCTTGGTCCGTGAGATGTCCGACGGCGGGACCACCAGATAGAGGCTGACCGCATGGTCGGCCTCGACCAGATCGTCGATCCGCCAGTCGCAGCGGGCCGTGACCTCGGCGACCGTCGGGTCTCGGTAGAGACCCAGGAAGCTCATTGCCGTCGACAGCACGCCGGAGCGTTCGTTCTCCGACTTGTTCAGTACTTCGCGCGCGGCGCTGGCGACGACCGGATGGACGCCCTGCGGACCCAGATGAGCCGTGGTCATCATCACCTTCAAGGTGCGGTCGAAGGCCCGGGCCGGATCGGAGAGGAAGTTGGCGACGCCGCGCAGCGTCTTGTCCGGCTCGGCGTAGAGGACGTGCAGGATCGCGCCGACCAGCAGGGCGTGGCTGGTCTTCTCCCAATGGTTGCGCTTCTCGATCGAGCCCTCGGGATCGACCAGGATGTCGGCGATGTTCTGGACGTCGCGGACTTCCTGTTGCCCGCGCCGAACCTCCAGGAGCGGATTGTAGGCGGCTGAGCGCGGGTCGGTGGGATTGAACAGCAGGCAGTGGGAGAAGCGGGAGCGAAAGCCCGCGGTGAGCTGCCAGTTCTCGCCCTTGATGTCGTGAACGACGCAACTGCCCGGCCAGCTCAGCAAGGTTGGCACGACCAGGCCGACGCCCTTGCCGGACCGCGTCGGCGCGAAGGCCATGACGTGCTCGGGGCCCTCGTGCCGTAGGTAGTCCGCGTCGGCGCGACCCAGGAAGACGCCGGCAGGCCGCACCAGGCCGGCGCGACGCAGGTCCTTAGGTTTCGCCCAGCGGGCCGAGCCGTAGGTGGTGACCAGCCGCGATTGCCGCGCCCGCCAGACCGAGCCGACGATGGCGGAGGCCGTGCCGAGCAGGCCGCCGGTGGCGGCGATGGCGCCGGCGCGGTCGAAGACGTCCGGCGCGTAGGCGTAGTAGGCGAACCACCAGGGGAACAGCAGCCAGGGTCGGTAGATCGGATGGGCGAAGGCGATGAACCACGGCGGCCCGAGCTGGGCCTGATAAGCCAGGGTGTGGGCGGCCCACTGGGTCGCGCCCCAGACGGCGAGGCCGGCCACGGCGAACACCACCAGGATCTGCCCGATGAGCACCTTGGTCGGCGACATCCGACGGCTCCCGCACCGATGCGACGCACCGATGTGCACGCCTAGGGTGAGTTCGCCTGTCGAACACACGTCCGGTCAAAGACCATCCGGGTATGTGGCGAGACGAAGAAGGGCGCGTTGAAAACCGCGAGTAAGCCGGTCGCGCCTAGGCGCAGCGCGGCGCGCAGATTTGGCCCGCGAATTTTTTCTAGACGCCGACTCCGCGGGATCGACCGAAGGTCCATTGCACGCCCGCACCCTGCACCTGACCGCTGACCTCCTGGCCCAGACGGTTTTCCAGAACCGGTCGCCAGGGAACGAGGCTGAAGCCCATCCCGGCGTCGATCATGGCGAAGCGGCCGCTGACCAGCTCGAGCTGACGGCGATAGGTCCCGCGGACGATCTCGCCGTCGATCGTTGGGCGATGCGCCAGTCCGGTCTCAGCGGCGAGACGCACGCCGACCGCCTCGAGTTCTCGCCGGCGCAGCGCGCCCAGGAGATCGCACGCCAGCTTCCAGCCGGCGCTGCGTTGCGTCGCCAAGCCCTGTTCGGCGAGAAAGGTCCGTCGTGCGTCCAAGGCTTGACGCACTTCGCCGCCGAAGCCCGTCAGTGCGGGACGAGCCTCCTCGATCAAGGTCCTGTCGAGCCAGGTGACACCCAGTAGGCGCGCGTGTCGCGAGGGCGACCCGTCCCCCAGCATCTCCACCTGCACACCGCCGAACCGACCGGCCTCATGGGCCGCCGCACGCTTCAGGAAATCCGCCGGCAGGTGCCACCGGCCGTCATCCAGCCGTTCGACGACGCCTGCCCGCCGCAGCGCCTCGAGCCGGCGAACATGCGCGCCCACGAAACCCTCGGGATCGTCGTTCGGACCGGCCTCGGCGCGGGCCAGGGTGAGATGACGATCGGGGCGATAGAGGTTGTCCTCCGCGACGCCCGCAATGGCGCGGTCCGCCGGCCGGGGTCCGGCCGCGACCGTGCGGACGCTGACGGTGGCGCCCTGCGGATAGTCGGCCAGCGGCGCGCCCGGCGGCAGGGTCACATAGCGCCCTTTGCCGTCCAGGCTGTCGATGACGAGGAACCCGCGATCGTTCAGCTCGTCGGCCAAGCCCTTGCGGAAGATCCGGCCGATGATTGTTCCAGGCGCGCCACCGGCATGGAGGATCTCCAGTGGGCGCGGTTCCCCAGCGAACGCCCGCTGCAAGGTGCGCACGATGTCGCCGCGCTCGCCCATGGCCCGCAGCGTCGGCTCGAGGTTCTCCCGCAACCGCAAACTGCCATCCACCCGCTCCGCCAGGCCGAGGCGTTCGAGGATCTCGGCGCGGCCGGCGAGGACGGGATCTGCGCCGGGCCCAAGCGTCACGACGCCGTCCCGCGCCAAATCCTGAAGACGCCGGTCGAGGCCAGTCCATCGCTCGGCCTGGATCTCGCGGGCCATTCGGTCGCGCAGCTCCTGCTCGGTCTGCGGCCCGAGCAGTTCGGTGGCCAGCAATGAAGCGCGCCGGCGCATCCCATGGGCGATGTAGTCGCGGGCGATGATCAGATCGCGGCCCCGGTCGTCGACGCCGCGCAGAACCACGTGGCTGTGCGGGTTGTCGGTGTCGAAGTGATCGACCGCCACCCAGTCCAGCCGCGTGCCCAGATCGGCCTCCATCCGCCCCATCAGGTCGCGGGTGAAGCTGCGCAGGTCGCCGAGCTCCGTCGCATCCTCCGGGGAGACGATGAAGCGGAACTGGTGTCGGTCGCTTCGCCCACGCGCCTCGAAGGCCTCGACGTCCGCCTGGTCGGTCGTCCGGCCATAGGCGTGGCCCGGCTCGCCCTCAACCGTGACACCGTCGCGCTGGATGTAGCGCAGGTGCGCCGCCGTCGACCCGGGCGTCGCCTGGGCGAGGACCACCAGGCGCGCCTTGATCACGACGCGGCGGTCTCGTGCGCTGGATGCGCCGGCCAGCAGCCTGGCGACTGTCCGTCCGCGGCCCGACTCGGCTCCGCGTTTCGAACGCCGGGCGAACCGTGGGCGGACCCCGCTCGCCGCCTTCTGGGTCGCCTTCAGCACCTGGCTGGTGAAGCGCCGGCCGCCGGCCTGGCCGGAGCGCGGCTTGCCTGGTCGCGGCCGAAACCGCCCCTCGTCAGGACGGCGCGGCATGGACGTTCCAGCGCGCCCTGGCGGGCGAACCCCGTAGGAGTTCGAGCAGCGACAATGCGCTGGCCTGGATCGCGGCGCAGGCGCTCAGCGCCGTGGCGCCACCGAAACCGATGTGCAGACAAAGCCCTGAGGCCGTGGACGAGGTTCGCCCTTCTATCTTGCCCTCACAGATCCCCAGCTCTGAACGACCCCTCTTGGGCATATCGATAGCTTCCGGGATTTAGGGGCGTGACACGAACAGGCCGCGATCCGACGGGGCAGCAGGCGGGACCTCCGCGGCCCGGGTGTCGTAACGGACGGCGAAAAGACCCTGCGGCGGGATCGACTGGAACCGTCCCGCCGGAGACGCGACGCTGGCGGTCGAGGCGGCGAGGCCCGCCACATAGCGGCGGGTCTCCGGCGGCAAGGGCCGTCCGTTGAGATAGGCTTCGAAGCGGCTTGGCCCGGCGTTGTAGGCGGCAAGTGCGCCCGGCAGGCCATAGCGGTCGTAGAGCCGACGAAGGTAGGCCGCGCCGGCCTGGAGGTTGTCGGCGGGCTGGAAAGGATCCGCGCCAAGGCCGAGCTCGCGGCGCAGATCGGCCCAGGTCGCCGGCATCAGTTGCATGAGACCCATGGCGCCGGCGCGGGAGACGGCCCGCGGATCGCCGCCACTCTCCGCGCGCAGCACGGCGTGGATCAGCGGCTCTGGCAGGCCGACGCGCCCGGCGGCCTGGCGGACCTCCGCGGCCCAGGGTTCCTCGGCCCGGGCCGCTGCAGGCAGGGCGAGCGCCAGGACGCCGGCCAGAAGCGGCTTCACCAAGTCCATAGGGGCCTCGCTCGGCCCAGGATCAGAGCCGTCTGGGTGGGCCCAAAGTATCGCCCGTCGAACGAAGCCGGATGGTGGCTGAGCAGCAGCACCTGGCCGGGCCGTAGCGTCCGGCAGCCTGACCAAGCGGGCAGCGGACGGCCGGCGCGATCGCGGACCCGCGCCAGGGCGATGGCCCTTCCATCGACCGTCACCATCAGACCGTTCCGGCAGACCCGCGCGGCGGCGATCGCCGCCACGGTCTTCACGACCGGCACGCTGGCCGGCACGTAAAGCCGCCGATCCGCCAAGGCGGCCGCGGTGGTCGGCAGGTGCGAGACCACCAGGTCTCCGGCGTGCAGAGGCCATGCGGGTTCTACGGCGTAGAAGCCGAGCGGGGCGCTGGCGGTCGGGTTGTAGACCACGCGCGTCGGCAGATGGCCGATACCAGCCAGCGCCAGGCTGCAGGCGGCGGCGAGGCTCGTCGTCAGGATGGCGACGCCGCCGGGGTTCACGCGGCGATCTCCCGGCGGGCCAGCCAGGCGGCGTGCTCGGCCTGGCCGTAGGGGCGCGGGACCTGGTGGGCGGCAAGTCGGTTGCGGGCCACCCGCCAATAGTTTGCGGAGATCCCGCAAGGATCGAACCCTGCCGCCTCGACGGCGTCGATTACCGCGAAGGCCCGGCGCACCGGTCCGGCGCCGAACGCCTCCAGCAGAATCTCCGCTCCCGGCAAGACGCCGGCGACGGTGTCGACCGGTTCGCCGGGCGCTGCCGCCCGCAACACCGCCAGCGACCAACGCAGCGTGCCGTAATCGCCGCCGCGCCAACGGACGTAGGCGAATAGCGCCCCGGCGGCGAACCCCGCCCAGGACCGCCTGCGATCGAGCTCCCCTTCCGCCGTTGGACTGCCGAATCGCAGCCAGTCGTCGGCCAGATCTGGGACATGCCAGAGGGCCACGCGGGTCAGCGCACTCATGACGCCGCGCCCTCGTCGGGGAAGGCGGCCTCCAGCATCACCCGCAGCATGTCGGCGACGGTCTCGCCGCGCTGGAAAGCCGCGACCTTAATGCGGCCCCGCAGCGCCTTGGTGATGTCGAGGGTTAGGCGGGCGTCGTAGACCTCGGCCTTGGTCGGCGCGATGGGTGCTGGCGGCCGGTCGGCAGCGCGAATCCAGGCTTCGGGATCGCCGGGCCGACGCGCAAAGCCGGACGCAGCGTTCTTCGAGGTGGGCGCCGTCATGCGCCCACCTCCAGCACTTCAGCGGCGAAGGCGGCGATCTCAACCGCCGCCGGACCGTCCGGATCCCGCTCGAAGGCCAGGCGCCCTTCGGCGGCGGCCTCCGGATAGGCGACCCGCTGACCGATCCGCGCGGCCAACACGCGGTGCTCCGACTGTTCGAGGCTCGCCGCCGTCTCCCGAGCGATAATCGTGCGCGCGGCGCAGCGGTTGAGGACAAAGCGGGCGCGTAGCTCCGGGCGGAAGATGCGCGCGTCGTCGAGCAGCCGCAGCATCTCGGCAGAGGCCCAGCCGTCCAGCGCCGAGGGCTGCACCGGGATCAGCACCAGGTCGGCGGCCAGCAGCGCCGAGCGCGCCAGGGCCGTGACCCGCGGCGGGCCGTCGATCACCACATGGTCGACGCTGCGGGCGATCTCCGGGACTTCGCGATGCAGGGTCTCGCGGGCCAGGCCCACCACCCCGAAGAGCCTTGGGGCGCTCGACGCCGCGCGGGCCTGGGACCAGTCGAGCGCCGAGCCTTGCGGGTCGGCGTCGATGACGACGCTGCGGCGACCGTGGGCGGCGAAGGCGCCGGCGAGGTGCAGAGCGAGTGTGGTCTTTCCGACCCCGCCCTTCTGGTTGAGGAGGGCGACGATCATCGCCGTGCGCCCTCGCCAAGCCGGTCCAGATCGCGCAATCCACAGGCGCGATCCGTTAGAAAGACTCCGTAGGAGTCTTTGTTAGACTCGTTACGGGCGCGAATTTCGCAGCGAGTCCAAGGTGTTGTGACCCGTTCGTGCGCCTGATAGCACGTGTCCGCTGCGCCTGATGGCACGATAGTCCGTGCGCCTGATAGCACGAGGGGATTCACAGGCTGTCCTCCGCATAGGCCAGCGCGTCCAGCTGCGCGGCAAGGCGCGCCAGCGGGTCGGCCGCGGTTGGGGTGAAGACGAGCGCCTCGCCGCCGCCTCTCAGCCGACGGACGCGCAGGGCGTAGCCGGGCAGGGGTTGGCGACCGGCGAGGCGGCGAAGGTCGAGGGCGAAATCGGAGAAGCGTGAGAGGCTGCCGGACTTGGCGTGCAGGTGGCGAAAGTCGAACACCCAGCCGCCGCGCTGGCGGCCGCCATGCTTGCGCACCAGGCGATAGAGCCAGCGCTCGAGCCCGCCGGTCAGGTCGAAATAAGCCCGGTCGATGGTCAGCACGAGGGCGTGGTCGACGACGCCGGCGAAGAACCAGTCTGGCAGGATCAGCTCCAGGCCGTAGGGCCGACCGGCGGCGTCGGCGGTCTCCTTCCACTCGTTGATCCACGAGAAGCGGTGCATCCGTCGGCCGCCCGCCGGAGGCGGGCTTGTCTGGCCTGAAGACTGAGCGCGCCGGGGCGCGCTCAGGGGTGGCTGGCGGATGGTGGTGGCCACCGTCGTCGACTGTAGGCGATCGAGCGCCGCCTTGAGACGCTGGTAGTCTCGGGCGCCCACACCGCGGCCGATGAAGGTCAGGATCTCATAGGGGGTGGCGGCCATCAGCCGAGACGGCCGCAGCCCCGCATCGCGCGCTTCGACGATCTGGCTGGCCGCCCAGATCAGCACATCGGCGTCCCAGATGGTCGCCATGCCGTGTTCGGCGGTGGCTTCCACCCGGATGGCGATCTCGCCCGCCTTGAAGTCGATCGGCGCGATCCGCGGCGTCTTGGCCAGGCTGAAGAAGGGATAGGCCATCAGGTCCTGGGCGTCGCGTGGGGCGAGGTCGCCGCTCAGCGCGCGGAAGAGCGCGAGCGGCTGGCGCTCGACGGTCGGGCGGCGAACCATGGGTCGATCACCGCGCCGCGACGTAGTTGTGGTCCGAGGTGGAGTCGCACCCCCGCGCCTCGGCCCAGGTCACCAGGTCGTCCAGGGCGTAGACGACACGGCGGCCGAACTTGCGAAAGCGCGGGCCGCCGCCGATCACCCGCTGCTTCTCCAGCGTCCGCGGCGACAGCTTCAGGAAATCGGCGGCTTCGGAATTGGTTAGGTAGCGGCGCTCGCGGGCGGCGGCTTCGGCCATGGTCGGGTCTCCGGGCTGGCCGCAGCCGATCGGGGCGCGGCGGATTGGAGACAGGGTGAGCGGGCCAAGGCGCACGTCGCAGGGAGATTAGGTGGGCGAGGGGCGTCTCCCTGCGCCCCAGACGAGCTCGGTCCAGCGGCCGTCGCGGAACGCCCGGCCGCGCTTGAGCGCGTCGCGCACCAGCGCCCGCTCGGCGCTGTCGGAGGACCAAGTGTTCCTGAGCTGTGACCCAGGGACGAGCGCGCGCGAGATCTGGGAATCACTGGCCCCGGCGGCCTTGGCGTCGACGGCGAGCAGCGCGCGCATATGAGCGAGCGCTGCTCGGATCGCACCGGCGGCCAGGCCCGTGGAGCTCGGGCGCAAACCAGAGTCGGCGACGCCGAAGGGCTGGCCGTGTTCCAGGCCTCGGCCGAGCGTGGCGCGCTCGATCTTCCCGGCAGTTCGGCGGGTGAGCGCGAGGGTGCGGCCATCGTGGGTCAACCGCTTGGCGCCGGGCATCGACCAGAGGTCGAAGATCGGCGCATCGGGGTCGGGAACGTCGACGAGATGAGGCGTGGGCCACGATGTCGGCAGCCAGGACGGCTCCGCCTCACGGGCGTCGCGGTCGGGGTGTTCAACAAAAGTAGAGGCCGAACCGCGCCGCCGCGCCTCGGTCTCGCCATTCCTGCCGGTAATCGGTCCGACGGCGGAGGTACTCCCAGGCCAGGTCCGGCGGGTCGAGTGCGAGGATGTAGAGATAGGAAGCGAGCAGGGTCTGGGGCGCGGATTCGGCCATGCGTCATGCTCACCAGCACGCGCCCACCCAGCGGTGAAACCTCTAGGCACCCGTTGTGGTTGCAAGATGGCGCGCCGGTGTCGCCGCTTGGGCGCATTTCTGCAAAAGCGCGGAAGCGCCTCCGCACGGATGCGGAGGCGCTCGTTTGTTGGCCTCAGGCTCGAACGCTGCCGGTGTGGCGTGCGTCGTCGGCGTACCGGCTGAGCGGTCGGTCGGCCTTGAAGTAGAGGTCGCGTTCCACAGGCAGGCCCAGGGCGCCGCGCACGGAGGTGATCTCCGACAGGCTCACCGACCCCAGTTCGGGAAAGCCGAGCCCCAAGTCACAGAGACCGAAGGCGATGTCGGGATCCTCCGGATCGAGTTCCGTGAGGAGCCAGGTGGCGCCGGCGTCTGGCGTGAAGAGTTTGACGATCGGAAAGGGGTCGATGTCTTCGCCGGCGGCGGTGCGGGCGCCGTTGGCGAGCATTTGTGCACGCTGCTCGGCGGTGATGATGACGGTCATAGCCGTGTTTCCGGATTTGCGGGTTTGAGGGTGGCGCCCCGCCGCGAGCGGCGGGGCGCTCTGCGGCTCAGTCGGCGGTGCGGCTGCGCGACCAGATCAAGGCGTAGCCGTCGTCCGCATCGACCAAGGAAGCGTAGATCGGAGCCGGGAAGCTCGGATCGTCCAGCTTGACCGAGAGGTAGTCGCGGTTCTCGCGGGAGACCTTCTTCCAGGCGGCGCCGAACTCGGTCTGGCCGGTGAAGATGCGGAAGTCGGGCGCCTTGTCGTTGTCCTTGTCGGCGGGCCGCAGTTGGGCGGTCTTGACGTTGAGTGTGAGGGTCTTGATCGAGCCCGCGTACGAGCCGTCGTCTTGCATGCTGAAAGAACCGATGGTGGCCATGGGACTTGCTCCTGCTCTCGGGCCGCGCCAATCGCGGCCTCGATGGCGATCAAGAGGACGAGAGACGGACGCCCTCGCAGGCGCAGCCCCGGAGCGTCAGCGCAGGACGGCGGGTGGCGAGTTTCTTGGGGCGCGAGGAATGACGGCCGATCGGGGTCCCCAGGCGACCGGTCGCGTGGGGTGGTCGACGGCAGGGGAAGAAAGTCGCCGACCGGCGTTGCGGAGGGCGGCCGGACTTCGGCCAGATCAAGCCAGGAGAGGCGAGATCGGACGCTGCCGGAGGGCGGGCATGGATCCTGTCCGCCTCGGCGGCTTCAGTTCAGGACGACGACTCCCGAGGGGCGTTTTGCGCGTTACGACGTCGGGGAGACCGCCCATGCGGATTTCGCGAAGGACGCTGACGGGCGCAGGGCTACCCCGTCGGCCGGCAAATCAGGGCGCTGCGGAAGGCGTCGCGCGGAGCGCGTCGATCAGCTCGTGGATGTCGAATCCGACCGCGTCGGCGATGTCGATCAGTTCGATGGCGTCGATCCGGCGGCTGCCGGATTCCATCGCGGCAATCACCGATTGGTAGCGACCCAGGGCCGTCGCCAAGGCAGCCTGACTCATGCCCGCATTTTTCCGGTGCGCGACCAGTAGTTCGATCAGCCGTTGTTGCCGTGGTGAACGAAGGGTCTTGGGCATTCGCCCGCGTCGACGGAAAATGAAGGTCGACAGGTCCAGTAACCGGATATTCTGATAATCAGAAAATCTGGTTGAGCCCGATGAGGCGACAATGGACGAGGGTGGAAAGACGACGGGACGGACGGCTCTGCTCGGGCAGTTGCTGCAGGCTTGGCGCGTGGGTGGGGAGCCGCCGACGTGGGAGGCGTTGCGTGCGAGCGCGGGTGGCCTCGGGGAGTCTCTGTGCCTGATCCGCTGGCCGGGCGCCGATGGCGACGCCGTGATTGCTGAGGCTGGCGCTCAGGCGGTCCTCGCCTATGGCTCACCTCTCACCGGTGAGCCGGTGCAGGCGCTGACGTCGGGACGAAGAGATGCGGTGGAAGAGGCCAGCCAGGCGCGAGCCCTGGGCGAGCCGTTCACCGCGGAGGATGCCATCGGCGGACGGCGGGTGGCGCGGCTCTACCTGCCGCTGGACGAAGCGCCACCGGCGGTGGCCTGTGCGGTGATCCGCATCGACTGAAAGCCGCAAATGCGGATCTGCGGATTTCGGGAAGGACGATGACAGGCGCATGATCTCGCCAGCGGGATTTTCATTTGGACGCCACATGAATTTCAGATAGACGCCAATTTGGCTTCATTCAGACGCCCAAGGCGCTTCAGGCAGTCATGTTCAGCCGCCATTCGACCGACCGAATCCGGGAGGCTTTGATCGACACCAGGGTGGTGTTGCTGGCAGGGCCTCGCCAGGCGGGGAAGACAACCCTCGCCCGTTCGCTTGCCGAGGAGGGCCGAAGCTATCTCACGCTCGATGACGCGACCACGCTCTCCGCCGCCCAGGCGGATCCGGCCGGTCTGATCCGAGGACTTGACCGGGCCATCATCGATGAGGTGCAGCGGGCGCCGGATCTGTTGCTGGCGATCAAGGAAAGCGTGGACAGGGACACGCGACCAGGACGCTTCTTGCTCACCGGCTCGGCCAATCTGATGACCCTGCCACGCGTTGCGGACTCCCTAGCGGGCCGCATGGAGACAATCCGCCTGTTGCCCCTGGCCCAGTCGGAGATTTTGCGGCGACCGGCGCCCCAGTTCCTGACGTCCCTGTTTGCAGGTCAGGCGCCGACGGCAGGACCGGTCCGGCTTGGACCCGACCTGATCGACCTTGTCCTGGCCGGCGGCTACCCGGAGGCGCTGGCGCGTCGAAGCTGGCCTCGCCGGCAGGATTGGTATGTCAACTACGTCGAGGCCGTGGTCGGCCGCGACGTCCGCGATGTCGCCAACATCGACCAACTCGATCGTATGCCCCGTCTGCTCCGCGCGCTTGCCGAACACTCGGGGCAGCTCGTCAATCACGCGGGCGTTGGCGCCAGCCTGGACCTCAACCACGTGACGACGCAGAAATACACCGGTGTCTTCGAACAACTGTTCCTCGTACGGACCCTGTCGCCCTGGCATAACAACGCCCTCAAGCGCCTGACCAAGAAGCCGAAACTTCACTTTCTCGACTCGGGCCTGCTCGCGGCTCTGCGGGGGCTCACCCCAGAGCGCGTGGCGGCGGACCGGTCCAATTTCGGCGCCGTGCTGGAGACGTTCGTGTTCGCCGAGGTGCTCAAACTGGCAAGCTGGAGCGACGATCGGTTTTCGCTCAGCCACTTCCGCGACAAAGAGCAGAACGAGGTCGATATCGTCTTGGAAGATCGGCAAGGGCGGATTGTCGGCCTGGAGGTGAAGGCTGCGGCGACCGTGCGCAACGCGGATTTCGCCGGACTGCGAAAGCTCGCGGAGGCTGCAGGCCCCCGGTTCGCGTTCGGCGCCGTGCTCTATGACCACGATCGAAGCGTGCCCTTTGGCGACCGCCTGATCGCCGCACCTCTGTCCGGCCTTTGGGCTTAACAGGCATTGCGATGCAATTTTCGAAGGCCCCCAAGAGCCCGCCCACGGCGCGTGGCGGGAAGCGCCGACGAACGGCCGGCGGCGGCTCAAAGGCCGCCCGAAGGGGCGAGCCCGCAGGAGCGGCAAAACGATGGAAACAAGTGCGACGGCAGGCCGCTCCCCGCAACCACAAAGGCCGGGGACCGCCGACCGACGGTCCCCGGCGACGCCTAGCCGGCGGCCACGGCGAAGCCCGCCGTGGACTCGGGCGCCGATGTGCGAAGCAGCGTCGGCAGCCAGCCCGTCCCGACCACCAACCGCTCAGCGGCCTCGGCCATCTCCGGCTTTTTCAGTCCGGTGAGCCGATCTGCCGCCTCCGCCGAGACCGCCTCGCGGATGGCTTCGCCAATCCGCGCCTTGGTCACGCGGGAGAAGTAGGTTGATGCTGTGGGGGTCCAGTAGGCGCCCATGTCGAGGCCGACCGCCGCCGCCAGCTGGTCGGCGTGAGCGAGCGCGGCGGGACGCCGCTCCCACGCCCGCACGGCGTTGACGCTCAGCGCCACGCAGTGGGCCAGAAGGCTCGCGCGGCTGTCGGCGTCGAGCCCGACGACGAAGGCCCAGACCTCCGCGGCCTCCTGGGGAAGTTGCCGCGCCCAGGCCTCATGCCGCTGATCGATGGCGCGGCTGGCCGGGACGTCCTCGATCCCCGGCGCGTACTGGCCAAGGCTCACCGAGGCGCCGCGGACATCGACGCAGGTGGCGGGCGTGTGGCCGGCGTAGAAGGTCCGCAAGGTCAGGGCGTGGACGACGCAGAGCAGGGCGACGTCCGGGTTCTCCGACAGGGCGTCGCGAAGGCCTGCGGTACGGTGCGCGGTCAGGTCGGCGATCAGGCGATCCGAGAGCGGGGCAAGCTCATCCTCAGCCTCGTCATCCTCCCCGCCCGCGGCCGGATCGTCCGCCGCCTCGGCCTGGATCGCGCCGAGCCCGCCGTCGTCCTCGCCGGCTTCGGGTTCCGCGGGCGGTGGCAGGTCTTCCGCCCGCACCCAGCCGCGTTCGATCCGGGCTTGGCCGTCATGGCCCAGCACCACGAAGACACCGCCGCGCGCGATCTCTTCCGGATCGAAGCCGTAGCCATCGCCATGGGCTTGAAGCTCGGCGTCCATCTCGGCGAGCTTGGCCTCCACGTCGGGCGGCAGGTCTTCGACCTCGCCCCACTGTTCAGTCAGGGCGTCATAGGCCTCGGAGAGGGCGGTGATCTGCGCCTCGTTCTCGGCGGTGCGCTCGATCCGGTGCGGATAGACCCGCGTCGTCAGGCCGTGGCCGGTGGGGTAGTCCAGGTGAGCCTGCGCCCACTTCCAGCCCTCGGTTTCCCGAAGCTCGGTCGCGATGGCCGCCAGCTTCTCGGCGACCAGCCGATCCAGCAGGGCCACGTCCTCCAGCCAGCCACCGCGATCCTCAGTGAAGAGATCGCGCAGGATCGCGCCGCCCGCCTCGGCATAGGCCTCCACCCCGACAAACACCGCGCGGCGGTCGTCGGCCGGCACCTTGGCCTCGGTCATGGCCCGGCGGATGAGGTGAGGGCTGCGGTTGAAGGACAGGTTCTCATAGACCTGCTCCTGGCGGGCGTGGTCCTCGGTCACGCCGAAGGCCATCAGCTGGTCCAGGGTCAGGCCGTCCTCGCGGTAGACGGCCAGCAGCTTAGGGCTGACCGCGCCGAGGCGCAGCCGCTGGCGCACCACCTGGGCTGAGACGCCGAACCGGGCGCCGATCTCCTCCGGACCCCAGCCCATGCGCTCGCCAAGGTCGCGGAACGCTTCAAACTGGTCGGCGGGGTGCAAGTCGCTGCGGGTGACGTTTTCATCCAGGCTGATCTCGTGGGGGTCATGGATCACGTCCACCACGCAGCGGACGGATTCGGTCTTCTTGATCTCCTTGCGCTTCGCGCGGAGAAGCTGGGCGAGCCGCCGCCCCTCGCCGATGGTCACCAAATAGAAGCCGGTGGGGCCGCCTTCCGCGTCCAGTTCCGGCTCCACCACCGGCGCCTGCAGCATGGTCTTGGCGCCGATGCTGGCGGCCAACGCCTCGATGGCCGCCTCGGTGTGGGGCGCCTTCCGCACGTTCTTCGGCGAGGCCTTGAGCTTGTTGAGCGGGATGTCGAGCACCGTTCCGCTCTCGATGGCGACCGACGCGGCGGCGGGGGTTTCGATGTGAGCGTTCATGTCTGCCTCCTTGGGGCATGGCTGGCAGGCGCAAGGCGCGCCTGCAGCCTTGCCCGTCGGCGAGACCGGGTGTGCAAGCGGAGCGGGCGCCTTCGCGGGGCCCCGGCTGCAGGGCTTTCAAACCCAGACCAGCATGAGACTCGTGCGCGGACCGAAGCTGGGCGGAAGGCGCTCCGAAGTGCGCCGAGGGCGGAGCCCTTCTATGTCCTTCTGCAAGTGCCTAGACGTGCGAAAACCCCTCCGCGCCGTAGGCGCGGAGATTGAGGCCGTCGGGTCATGCCGTTGGGTTGGGGGCGGGATGGCGAAGGCGACGGTCGATCAGACTTCTATGCGCGGGTTGGGTACCGCATGAACGCGTGTCGTCGCGGGCAGCCTCTCACTAAGCTCGGGCGTGGGCCTTAAGCCTGCCCAATGGGCTCTCGAGGATCACCCTGACCTCCATCCCGCCCCCAGCCGAACAGGCCGGGTGGCGATGCGCCTCAGGGCGCGGCCGGCTTGACCTGCTGTCCGATCGCCCAGACGAAGCCGGCGAGCTCACGGGCGATTGCGGTGACCACGACGGTCGGCTTCTTCCCTGAATGGCTCAGCTTCTTGTACCGCTCGCAGAGCCTGACCTGGGCCTTCCAAGCGATGTCGCGCACCGGCTTGGGCAGGCGCACCAGCACCTCGACCTTCTCGCCGGCGACCCGCGGCGGGTAGCGATAACTCCAGGCCGCCTCGACCAGCATGCGACGGGCCTCGCTATTGCCCGTCTTGGTGATCCCGCCGCGACGGGTCCGCTCGCCGCTGGAGTACTCAGAGGGCACCAGGCCCAGATAGGCCATCAGCTGGCTGGGGGTCTCGAACCGCCCGAGATCGCCGATACCGGCCACGAAGGTGACGGCCGACAGCATCTCCATGCCGCGAAGCCCGCGCAACGCCTCGACTACTGGCCCCATTGACCAGCTCGGCACCAGCGACTTGATCCGGGCGATCAGCTGGTCGCGACGATCCTGGGCAGTGAAGATCGCCTCCACATAGTCTTGGAAGACAATCTGGTGGACCGGCTGCTCGAACACCTGCTCGGCCAGCCAGACACGATGGCGCTGGGTCCAGGGCTTACCCTTCTCGTAGGTCCGGCCGTGTCTGAGCAAGAAAGACAGCAACTGCTGGCGCGCCCGCATCAACGCCATCATCGCCGCGAGCCGCGCCCGCACCAGATCGCGCATCGCCTCATGGACCGGATCCGGCACCCAGACCCGGGTGAGATCGCCTGACCGATGAAGGATCGCCAGCTTCTGGGCGTCGCGCCGGTCCGTCTTGACGCGCTCGCCGGGCTTCCTCGGGATCAACGACGGGGCGACCACCATGCAGCCATGGCCCAGCTGGGTGAGCTGGCGATAGACGCCATAGCCGCAGGGGCCCGCCTCGTAGCAGAACTCAAGCTCGCCCTCCCGGGCAAGCCGCTTGGCCAGCTTGGCGATATCTGTCGGGGTGTTGGGAATCTCGCCCAGAAACCGCACCGGGCCATCGCGGCCCTCCTCGGCGATACTGACCGAAATGCCGACCCTATGAACATCCAGACCGACGTAGAGCGTGCCCATGTCTTCCTCCGATGGTGCTGCATCGGATCAAGATGCAGCACCCACGGCCGGGCAGCGCGCCGCCGGCAGGAAGGACATACGGACTAAGCCCACCCGAGCCGCGATCCCGCTCGGATCGCGGCGAGACAGGGAGAAGATCCCATGGGGCGTGGATAGCGCTCCGCTCGGTATCCAGCAGAGTGCGGCGTCCAACCCACCCACCCCTCTGGAGCCGACCCATGCTCGACCATCAACCGCAGGAGCAGAGCGCCATCCGCACGGATCTTGGCGCAGTATTCGTCTCGCTGGAGCTCAGCCGATCGAATTGGCTGATCACGTCCCTATCGCCGGGCGCCGGCGAGAAACTGTCCAAGCATTCCGTATCGGCCGGTGATGTCTCAGGCTTGCTGGGACGGTTCGCGCAGCTCCAGCAGAGGGCGGCCGCACGGCTGGACCGGGCCTTTCCGATCATCGTCGTCCAGGAGGCGGGCCTGGACGGCTTCTGGATTCACCGGGTCTTGAAGGGGGAAGGCATCGAGAGCCACGTGGTCGACGCCGCATCGGTGCTGACCTCCCGCCGTCGACGGCGGGCCAAGACGGACAGGATCGACGGTGAGACGCTTGTGCGCACGCTGATGGCCTACAAGCGTGGGGAACCTCGCGTGTGCTCGATGGTCCGGCCGCCGACACCGGAGGAGGAAGATCGCCGTCGCATCTGTCGCGAGCGCAAGACGCTCGTCGGCGAGCGGATCGAGCACACCAACCGCATCAAGGGCCTGCTCTGCGCTCAGGGGATATTTGACTACGACCCCCTGCGGCGTAACGCCCGCGCGCGGCTCGACGAGCTGGAGACCGGCGACGGCCGGGCGCTACCGGCTCGCTTGAAAGCGCAGATCGGTCGCGAACTCGACCGCCTTGATATTCTGCAGGCCCAGCTGAAGGCGGTGGAGGCGGAGCGCGACACCCTGATCGCGCCCGTGGACGACCAGGCGCCTACGCCGGCGGTGATGCTGGCGCAGTTGAGGGGGATCGGCCCGCAGATCGCCGCCATCCTCTGGTCTGAGGCCCTATACCGACCGTTCGGGAACCGAAGACAGGTCGCCGCCTACGCCGGGCTGGCGCCGACACCTTGGAAAAGCGGATCGATCGATCACGAACAGGGCGTGTCCAAGGCCGGCAATCCGCGCCTGCGCACGACGATGATCCAGGTGGCTTGGCTGTGGACACGACATCAGCCGGCCTCGGCGCTCACGCTGTGGTTCCACGAGCGCGTGCAGCGCAATGGCGGGCGGATGCGGAAGAGCACGATCGTCGCGCTGGCGCGGAAGCTGCTGGTGGCGTTCTGGAAATACGTCACGAGTGGCGTCGTCATCGAAGGCGCCGTGACCCAGGCGGCCTGACGCTACACCTGCCCCTATCTCCCAATCCCCAGGGCCTGATCAGCCCTGACGGATCCAGGCGGACGAACCGGTTGCAGCCATGGCCTCAAGCAGCCGCAGATGAAGAATGGTCTCGTCCTCCTGAGCCCAACGCCCGTCGAACGCGGGAAATTGGTGCAGCCGCGGCCACGCGGCGACCGGATGTGAGGTTGATCTGGCCTTGTGGCCAGGTTGTCGGAACGGGCTCGGACTTGGATGCCGGTGCGCCTCGCAGCGTTGAGGCGCGATCATGGTGGCGGATTTGCGGGGTTGGACGGCGGACCTTGTCTCCGCGCCGGAGTTCGCGCACCTTGGGGCCGATGGGAATGGAGTTCTCCCGAAACCGCCCGTGAGGGCTGATGACTCCTACCGCGAAACCGCGGTGGGAGTCCGTCTGGGCGCCGCCGCCACGACGGCGGGCCCGTGCTCGCCTCAAAGAGGATCGAGCATGTCGTTCATGAACTGTCTTATCGTGATGGCCGGCGGGGCCCTGGGGACGCTGGCGCGCTATGTTGTCTCCGTGTTGGCGCTGCCGATCAGTGAGCGCCTGCCCTGGGGCACTATCATCATCAACATCACCGGATCGTTGGTGATCGGCTTCTTCGGGACTCTGACGCTGGCCGGAGGCCGCCACCCGGCCTCCGATGGCGTGCGTCTCTTCGTGATGATCGGCCTCTGTGGCGGCTACACCACCTTCTCGTCATTCAGCCTGCAGACGCTGGACCTGATGCGGTCAGGCGGCGTGGCTCGAGCGTCGATCAACGTCGTGGCGTCCGTCGTGCTCTGCGTCGCCGCTGTTGCTGCAGGCCACTACATCGCCGCCCACCTCAACGGCGGCGCCACCCAAATCGCCCAGTTCGCGATCGAGGAAGAGGCTTGACCTAGAAATTCCCATGTGAGGCTGCAAAGAGCCTGGTCGCCAGGCCAGGCGGGACGCGCCGTCGAGCGGCCGGCGGCGCGAAAGCGCCCGCAGGGTCGGACCCGTAGGAGCCGCGCCAGCGACGGGACCGAGCACGACCGCCGGCTGCTCTCCAGACCACATCGGGCGTTGCGGGATCCCCCGCTCGAAGGGGTCGGGCGAGACGACTTCGGCTCGGTCGCAGGGGAATGCCTTCCCCAATCATCTGAACTAGAAAACGCGCGATGTTGAAGACGACCCTGAGTCGGCAGGAACTCTACGAGCTTGTCTGGACCGACCCCATCCGCACCGTGGCCGCGACCTATGGCGTCTCGGATAGACCATGGGCCTGGTGCTGGACCATCCGAGCGCGACGCCGAACCATTGGGGCGGATGGCCGACGCCCTGAAGCTGGAGCTCAAGCCTCGGCATGCCGAGGACATCCCCAAGCTGGTCTGGATCGACGGCGAGGACGGCAAGCTCGAGGACCAGCTCACCGAGATCCTCATCGCCTTCGGCGTCGTCGCCGAGGCCGACTATCGGCAAGGCCAGGTCGCCCACCACGCCTATCTCCTGAAGCGCCGCGAGGAGAATGAGGCCAGGGTCGTCCGGCGCCGACTGGAATCCGAACGCCGCGACCGGGAGAAGCGTGAGCGTGAGGAGAAGGCGCACCGCGATCGGCTGTTCGGCGAAGCGGCGGATTGGCGAACTGCGCGTGACATCCGTGGCTTCGTGGAGGAAGTGCTCGCAACTCGACCGGAAGGCTATGCTGAGCTCTCGGATTGGGCGGGCTGGGCGCGATCTGAAGCCGATGCGCTGGATCCGGTTATCAACGGCGCCCTTAGCGCTGCCGACCCTTCATTCCATCCTGATGACGAGGCGGATGATTTCGACCTCGACGAGGACGAGATGGAAGACGATCTGTAGCGGTGAGGTTTTAGCCGGCGGCGAGCCGGCGTTCGCGCGCTTCCAGCCGATCCTGGTCGAGTTGGCGACGTTCAGCCGGCATCATTCGAGCACGAATTCGGTCGCGACGATGACCTTGTCGTCGTTCTGGCGATCAGCGCCAAAGGCGCGTTCCACACGTTCGATCACGCCAACCGGTTCAGGCTTGACCATCCGAAACTCCTGCATTCCTTGTTGGACCCGTGCGACCTAGCCCGGGTCGATGTCGGCCGCCATTAGGAGGGTGCGGAGGTTTTTCGTCACTTGACGACCTGTCGCCTCTCGATTTGAGCCGCGCAGGTCTGCCAATAGATTGATCGCGATTGCGACATCGGCGGGATGTGCGGGGCGATCGCCGGTGCGCGTGAAAGGTCCATCCGTTTCGGTAAGAACCCGCTCGATCGGCAGCCCCACGATCATGCCCTTTGCCCGCTCGTTGCGGAGCATTTCGGCGTTGAGGGAGAAATAACAGCCGAGGTCGACGGCGCGCCGAGCTTCTGACGCCGAGCCGGTGAACCAGTGGAGCACGACGCGACCTCGCGATGAGGGAAGATGGGCTTCGATCGCATCCAAAACCCCCTTCGCCGCGCGGATGCTGTGGACCGTGAGAATCTTTCCGCCGCGCCGCCCACAAGTCCTCAGCACATGATCGAAGACCTGTTTTTGTTGATCGAGCGAACGGAAGAAGCGTGGACCGGCGTCCAGGCCGACTTCACCCACATAGCGGGTCTCATCGAGATAGGACTCCCACAGAGAGACTTCGGCGGAGCGGTCGGCGACGAGTTGCGGATGGAGGCCTAGGGCCGCCCGTACATGGCGAGTCTGCGATGCAAGGGCATGATTTCGCGGCCAGGCCTTCGGGGTCGTGGTGACCGTCAGCGTATGGACGCCCAGCCTTTCGCATTCCTCCACCAGAGCGGGATGGTCCGGATAGAGATCTAGATGGCAATGGAAGTCGACGAGACCCTGAGACATGCCCGCATCAACTCGGCTTGGTCTGCACACCGGTCAAGAGCGCGTCGACTTCGCCAAGCCCGCGGCTATAGACGCCCGCCAGGTCGTCCAAGATTGTCGGGTCGTCATCGAGTGGTCCCGGCTTGTGGATCAGAAGCCTCGCCAAGTTTGGCCGCGCCTTGAGCCGTGCGGCGGCCAACTGGAAGGAGCGGATCTGTTGGCCTTCGGCTTGGCGGGTATCCAGCACGCGGGCCGTGAGATCGGCCAAGGTGTATGGCGTCACATCAGCTCCCGGTCCCCATGCCGTCAGGAGCGACGCGCGACGGATCAGGCAGGGCAGGCAGTAGCCGCAATGCTCTGTGGGGCGGCCATTCCAGCGCCCCTTGCTGGGCGACGAGCAGGACAGGGATTTCGGTGCGGCGGCTTTCAACAGGTCAGGGTCGGCGCAGGCCAGCGCCATCTCGCCTTTGGTCTTATCCCAATAGGGATTCACGATCTGACCGTTTAGACCGAGTGCGGCCAACAAGTCGTTCCAGCGGGCGATGTAAAAGGGGTGAGTTGTCCGCGTGCTCAGCGCCCCGAGGCGTAGTGGGTCCAACGGGACGTTGAGGGCGATCAATCCGTTCTCCGGAACCTTCAGCGTGAACGGCGCCTCCAGGCCGGTGGCAGCGAATACGCCGAGGGCGAAGAACAAGAACGAGCGGCCCCGTGTCGTGTTCTCAGAGGCGACGCCGTCGATCAGACCATCCTGGAAGCTCATCCATACCCGGAGGCGATCGAACGGCCGGCTGGGGTATTTTGCCTTGAGGAACTCGAAACAGTCGTCTTGAGATTTGCTGACCGCTCCTTCACCAGCATGGCTGACCAAGAGTGGCGTGTTACCTGCGTGGAGGGCATCGATGGCACCGATCAAGCTGTCCATCCCGCCGGAAAACAAGGCGACGCCATCGAATGGGGGGCCGATCAAGCGGGCCGGGACGGGCGTCGCCAGTGTCGTCGACGCCTGCGGCCGGGCGCGGAAGACGAGCTTCCACCGATCGCCGGTAAGGAAGTTGAGGAGTCTATCCAGGATGGGTCCGGCGGATGTCCAGAGTGTGGGGTCACTCACCGGGATCGCCAGGCGGATTTCGCGAGTCCAAGAATCCTGGGATTCTGACGCCCTTGATATCCGCGTGTCCGCCGCATGCACCATCGCGGCTACAAGGGCGAGATCGAGCCCGACTTCCGTGGGGTAGACATTCAGGCGGTTGAGATCGCCTAGGGCCTGACCGATACCGTGACCGAGGCGGCGTGTGGGCGTGAGGAGCCGGACCTCGGTAGCCGTTTCGTCGCGACCAGCGGATATGATGGCTTGATCGTCCGCGCCGATACGTCCGATGAGCAGATGTCGATTCATCGCTGTGCCGCCTCGCCCTCGCCCATAGTCTGCAGAATCTCGAACGCAGACTGGTAGACGGTGTCGACCAAGGCCTGGGTCCGATCCGGCGTCAGGTCGCGAAGCGCCTCGCCCACTCCCGCCAGCGCGTCGGCAACACCCCGTTGAATGAAATCGTGAAGCTGGTCCTGCACAGACTGGGCCTCGGCGGCGTCGGCCGGCATGGTGATCGCCTTAGTCCCAACATCGTTACAGAGCCGCGCTTCGATGCCGTGGGTCGCATAGAGTTCGAACACGGTCTGGACCTGGTCAGTGGTCAAGCTGTCGAGATCTGTGACACCGTGCTCGGCCAGCTCCGCGATCGTCTCGATGAAGGCGTCGCGGGCGATCCCTTCGTCGACAGAACCACCTTGTGGACAGATATGCTCCATCAAGCCGGTGAAGACCTCCTCGATCGGGCGGCCGGCTAGAGCCTCCAGGTTCAGGGACCGAAGGGCTTCGCGGACGCCGCGGTTGGCGGCGTCCGACAGGAAGTTCACAAGGCCTGCCGTAGCCCCCCGTGAAGAGCCCATTCGACGCGCGGCCTGTCGGGCGCCGCCAGACGATCCCGACACATATCCCGATACCGCGCGGCCGAGATTGACTCGGTCGCGGCCGCCCGATGCCGCGAACTTGGTGAAGCTCGTTCGTGGCGCCGTGAAGCGGCCAGCGGCCGCGGCGGCTGGTAGCGCGGGCATGGTCGGGGGCGCGCCATCCGGCAGAGGCGGATTGCCATCGGCGGGCGCGGCGGGCGATGCCGTAGGCGGGTCCGGCTCGAGCCAGCTCGGGATCAACGGCGTCCCGCCACCAGGCCCGCCGTAGGCGTTGGACGTTCCCATCAGCGCGGTCCCGCCTTACTGGTTCGCAGGGCCATGGCGGCCGTGGTCTTCAGCACGCCTTTGCCGTCGGCGGCCCAGCGTTCCCGGAGCGCCGTGAAGCGGGTGACAATGGCGGCGTCCTTTAGGACGCCTTCCCACCCGCTTACGGGCCAGCTGCCCAGGCGATCGACAGGGAGTGCTTCCAGAAAGGCGATCAGGTCGGTCTGCAAGGTCGGTTTGGCCTTCACCAGCACCGTCATCCCTGCGACGCCGGGAGGTTCTTTGTCGAAGACGCCGGCGGACATGATCCGGGCGCGCAGCAATTCGAAAACCTGCGCCGCTTCCGGCGGGGCCAGTTTGCGAAGATCGCCGTCCATGGCTTGGACGGCGATCTTCGGGCCGAGGAGTTGTTCCACCACCGACGACAGGTGGCCGAGAACGGAGGTCGCTCCGAAGTAGTCCTTCCGATCCTTGGCCACGAAGAGGTATGGCCTGAGATCCTCGGTGCCGATTTCCGGCTGCACGGCCGCCCAGGCCATGTAGGCTTTCGAGGTCATCCATTCCGCCGCCAGCCCTTCTGGGGCGGAAGGTATCTCCGAGGCCTTGGCGCCTTTGCCCGCCGCCACCTTGGGCGTAGGCTTCGAACTCGTCGCGGCCTCCAGGGTCGCAAGCCCGGGACACCGGCCGTCAGCAGCGCCGGCCGCCGCCGCGGCGACCTGGTCGAACAGGATCGGCAGGAAGCGTTCGGCCAACATCAGTTTTGCGAGAACGGGGAGGTGGACGTCGTCGCCGAATCCACGCGCCGCCGCCATCCGCTCGCGCAGGACCAATGTGTTCAGGAAACGCTTGATCTGGCGCGGATTACCCTTGGTGCCGGAGGCAAGGATCGGCCCGATCTGGTCGCTAAGAGCCAAGGCGTTCTGGGCCTTGGCGGCTTTGGCGCCCAGGGCCGTTCGAACAGTCGCCGCATCAAGCGTGCCTTCCGCCCAAGGCTTCTTGAGCTTCTCGCGCGCGGCGGCGATCAGGGCCTCGAACTGGGGGTCGCCTTCACCGAGCTCGGCGCCGACCAACAGCAAGGTGACGTAGATGCGGGTTTCGGTTTCGCCGAGCGCCGGAATTCGGATCGGCACCTGGATCAGTTTTTCGAGGTAGTTGCGCGCGTAGGTCAGCGGGCCGGTGGTGTCCGGCAGATCCGGGAAATGCTTTCGGACCGAGTACTCGATCATTGCTTCGTCGGCAGCGACCACGAAGGCCGTGCGGGAAGTGAACACGAACAGTCGAACGGCCTCGAGAGTCTCGATGGCGGTGTCGGGGAGGCATCGATCCAGATCGTCGATAAGAACCACCAGTTGATCGACGCCAGCGTCCTTCAGGAGCTTGTCGAACGCCTTACGGAACTCGGTGATCTCTTCGGGGACATTCTTGCTCTCCCCCGCTTTCAGCAGCCCACCCAAACCTTCGATGGCGCTGTTCAGATTGTCCTTGGTCGCCAGCTTTGTCGGGTCGGCCGCGAAGCCGCGTAGCGCGCCGATCGCCGTCTGAATCAGGTCGGGCGAGGGGATGCCGGTGTAGGCAGTCAAAGCGAGGCCGCCAGCCTTCTTGGCGACCTTCAACCAGTCGATCCGTTTGAAGATATCCTGGACCGCGGCGCCGGCTTTCGCCAGGGCAGGCCGCTTCTCGATGAGGCCTGTGACAATCCCCTCGATCAGCGCGATCTTGGCGTCTTCGAAGCCCTGAAAACGCCAGCCGTTGAATTTCAGGCAGAGAACCCGTTCGTCGCCGTCCAAGCCGGCTTCGATCATCTCCAGGATGCTGGACTTGCCGGCCCCCCAATCGCCGTGGACCCCGATGGTCACGGGCTGTTCAGGGCGATCCCGCAGCAACTGGATGATGGTGGCTGCCAGCGGTTCGTTGTTCAGCAGGTCGACGCGGGTCTCGTTGTCCGTCAACAACATCTCGGCAGTCCCCCCGGGTGATCTTTCGTCGTCCGATAGCCCCGGCCGATGTCATCCCTACGGTGACGCTATCATCGAATCTGCTCGCCTATGAGTGGCGTTTTCCGGATGAAGGCATCCGTGCGAGCGCGAGTTCCTGACCACGCCCGCTGGCCGAAGTCGCCACCTAAAAAACTCGGGCCGTTATCCAGACTTTCCTCGGCTTCGTCTGTCCGAAATCTGTATGCAAGCTTCGGACAGGTGCGCCATCGACGGCGTGGGGGTATCGGCGTGTTCAGCCATGAATTCCGGATGTTGATCCAAGAGGCCAGGCTGACACAGGCGTCGCTGCTATCCGGCCTCGAGTTTCTGCGGAAGGCCGATTACGATCAGCCAGGCAGTTTTTACGCCGCCTTTTTCCAACTCTCCATCGGCCTGGAGCGGTTGTTCAAGCTAGTGATCATCCTCGATCACAAGGCGCGCCACGACCGACAGAATCCGACCGACCGGCAGTTGCGCGCCGTGGGCCACGAGTTGGTCGGCGCCTATCAAGCATGTCGAACGATTGCGGGTGCCCAGGATTCGAAGGTGTCTCAATGGTTTGAGCCGGACAGCCTAGAAGGCCGACTCCTCGGCTTGCTCGCCGAGTTCGCAGCGGGATCGCGTTACTACAACCTCGACCAGTTGGCCGGTGCGGGTCGGCACGAAGACCCTCTCACCGGTTGGTACGGCGTCCACACCGAAATCGCCAACCACTACATCTCCCATTCCCGTCAGGCGGCGATCAACGCCCTGGCGATTCGGCACTGCGACAGCCACGGTCTCTTTGGTTGGGAACGGGGGCTGGATGGTCAATTTCGACCGCAGGTCGACGGCGTCTTTCTTCACGAGCTGTTCCTCCGCTCCTCTGGCTATTGTGTTTGGACGGTGATCCGAATCTTGCGGCCCTTTCACGCCCTGCTCCGACGCCAATGCCAGGTTCTGCACGCTATGGATGACGCCCATGGGCGGCCGCAGACCACGGTGCCGGAACTCTACGAGTTTTTCCCGTTCTTCCTTTCTGATCGAGCGGCGAGCCTCCGCCGCCGTCGCTGGATTCGTTTCGTTGGCTAAGCCGTCAGGGCGGCGCGGCCGGCGCGTCCACGAAACCGAATCAGTGTTCGATCTGAATCCCCGCCTTCTCCTGCGCCCGATGGACGACGACCATGCATCCCGCCCTCAAGCGCCTGATCGACGCGAACGCCGAGCTTAATCGCGCGCAAGCCGCCTTGGAGGCGGCGCACGACCAACGTCGCCAATGCGCTCTTAGCTTGGCCGAGATCGACGATGATGGCGAGCGCTGGCAAGCGGCCCTCTTAGCCTATCGTGAGTTTGGCAAAGGCCTGAGCCTCGCCTTGGCCGAGGCGGCCACCGGCCTTCCAGGGCGGCGCGCTCAATCGACCTTCTTGGAGCGGGCTGGAAGACGGGAGAACCAACCGAAAGGGCATGGGTCCGGGTCGTTCACGCCATCGGAGCCGATGACCGAATGGCCAGCGCCCGACGCCCTCGAACAGGACGTCATCCGATCGCACATCGCCCACCAGACGCCGTATCGTGTTGATCAGGGGTTGGGCTGGGGGCGCTTGACGGTGTCGCTCGACCCCCCGGCAGCCGCCATCTTTCTTGAAGACCCAACAAGCGGCCTCGCCAGAGGCGTGGGTCTCAGCCGAGAGGAGTTCGCCGAGTACCTCTCCAGCGCGGGTTCGGTACAGTGCGACGGCAAAACCCAAAAGGGAACGCGGTGTCGGGCCGGAGTTGCGGGCCGGTCGAGCCAGCTGAACATCAAGGCCTGGAAGGCGGCGAAGGATCGAGGTGGCTATTGCGCCCGGCACGGCGGTGATCGAACCGCCTAGAGCCGGTAGTCCATGTCGTTCCCGGGCTTCAGCACCCCGAGGCCGAATTGTCCCGATCGGGATAATTCCCGGGGCCAAAAGGCCTGCCATCAAGAAATGTCCCGTTCGGGACATTTTGCGAACGCGAAGGCCCTGCCGGGTCTGTTTGAAAAATGCCTACAGATTTCGGACAGGAGTGCCGGGGGCCTGGTGCAGTTCGGAGCGACTGCGACTTATCCAATGGATTTTTCTGGAGAGCGACCGGACACGCGCGACCGGTACTTCCTGGGATACTACGTTATCCGCGCTTCCACGTTATCCCGGTTACCCGCTGCGTCCTATTTAGGAACGGACGTTGACGCCCGGTGCCCTGGCGTCATATATGTCTGGTCCTACCGGACAGTGGCACCCTATGGGGGGTCATTGAATTGCTTGTCGCGCGAGAACATTCTCTGCGGACAAGGAGCGCTTATGACAATTGAATCTATCACAGAGGACGAGGAAGTCACGCCGAAGAAGGCGGGCAAACCCAAGTCCACGAAGTCCTCGGAGGACAAGTGGGGCGTGGAGGTGATGGCCATGGGCTTCTGCGTCCTGCCGTCTCTGATCTTCCGCGCCCAACGCCGCCTGGGGCTCAATCCGACCCAACTCGCTGTGCTGCTGCAGTTGGCGGACTACTGGTGGGACGCTGGCCGCAAGCCCTTCCCCAAGAAGGCCGACCTCGCCGATCGCCTCAGCTTGAGCGATCGACAGGTACAGCGCCACATCGCCGACTTGGAAGCCCAGGGCTTTGTGCAGCGCATTGAGCGCCGTGCCAGCCACCGCGGCAAGATCTCGAACGAGTATGACCTGTCGGGCCTAGTGGAAAAGCTGAAGGAGCTAGAGCCTCAGTTCCGCGAGATCGCCGACGAGGCCAAGGCGCGCAAGAAGGCGGTCGCCAAGCCGAATTACAAGCCGGCGGCCAAGCCGGAGGCGCCCTCGCAGTGATCGTCGTGCAAGTCGGCTGGCGGGGACGTGCGCGCCCATGACCGCGAGCCTGAACAAGAAGGTGCTGTGCTTCATCGACGAGTACGGGACGGCGGGGGTGGGGGACCTCTATCTCGGCGCCGTCCTGGTGCTGGCGCGAGATGCGGGGCGCGTGGACCGCTGCTTCACCGGCCTGCTTGAGGCCAATGCTAACGAAATCCACGCCGCCGATATGGACGATGGCTACCTGCAGGGCCTGCTCCGGCGGTTCGCCGAGGCGGCGCCGCCGGAACGGATGGTGCTGATCAATCAGAAGATCGCCGCCCGCGCCGGCCCGGCGCCGGTGCTCTACGCCCAAGCCGTGGTCGAGACGGTCAAAGTCGGCCTCAAGCGGTTCCAGAAGGATGTCCTGGGACGGGAGACGATTGGCAATGTCGAGGTGATCACCGATCAGAACCACCAGAACGACCACGCCGATTTCCGAGCCGAGATGGATCGCTCGCGCGCCCACGATGGCCGCTTTAAGGGCGTCAATCGCGTGGTCACTATCGACTCCGCAGCGTCCCGGCTGCTTCAGCTCGCAGACGTCGTCGCCTATTCCCGCAAGTGGGTCGTGGCCGGTGACATTAACGCCACGGGGCTGCGCGCGCAGTATGGGATCCAGATGCCCTGAAACGAAAAGAGCCGCCCGAAGGCGGCTCTTGAAGGTGGAGGAAGTCTGTGGTCGGCAACCGGGGCTTTTGACCTCGGGTAACCACGACGCTTGCCAAACACGCGGCCGGACAAGTCGTCTGCAGGACTTCCTGCATTCCTTATGTACCCTGACCAGACAAAAACATCAAGGGAAACGAGACGCGGATGACCGGTGGGGGACCCTGGGCGACCATCTCAGAGAGGCTTTAACGGGCGCTGAAGCGATCGGGTTTCAATTCCGTCCCCCCAATATAGGACGGGGCGTCGATGTCCGCACCCACCAGGCAAAATCGCCTGGCTACGACCGATCTTGACGCGGGGTGAAGCTAGGGAAGTAGCCGATACTGGTTCGGAAGGTGGGATTCGTCGATGGAACGTGGCGTGTGTCCTCTGGAGGAAGGCGACCGGATCGATCACAAGAAGTTCGGCTCTGGAACGGTCGACGGTCCACCCATGGCAACGGTAGGCCCCGATCTTGGGGGCCGCGGCGGCGTTCGAGACGCGGGCTGGAGCGTGCCGGTGCGATGGGATGACGTGGAGCGCCAACCGACGCGTGTCGCTCATTGGGCCTTGACGAAGGTTCCGTCGCCTGACAGCCGCCCCTTCACCTACTGGGATCGGCAATGGAAACCCTTTGTCGCAGCATGGCTTGCGGCGCGACGGGCGGTCGAGACCGCCACGGTGACTTTCCGACCGCCGCCGGACCCAGCAGCGATGCAAGCGTTGCAAGCCGATGAGGCCGACGCCTTTGCGGCGATGACGCGATTTCTCAAGGACGAAACGGACGGCCTCCACGTTTAGGAGGCTCAGCGCCATGTCATGCCAATTCGCACTTCGACACGTTGAGGGGCGCCAAGGCCTCTTCGGCGACCATGACCAGATGCTGATGATGGGTGAAGAACAGCACCTGCGTGGTCTGCGCCAACTCCGCTAACACTTGGAACCCAGCGCGCGCCCGGCGATCATCGTAATTGACGAAGAGATCATCGGCGATAAAGGGCAGCACGGCGCCCGCGCGAACCGCGTCTTCCACCGCTGCGATTCGTAAGGCCATGAACAGCTGATCGACCGTGCCTTCGCTCATGACTTCGACCGGCACGACGCTCTGATCTTTCGCGAGTCCCGCGAGGCGTGCCTTGTCACCATCGACATCAACCAGCAGTTCCACATACCGACCCAGGGTAAGCTTCGAAAAGAGGTTCGAAGCCCGCTTCAACAGGGGCGTCTGCCTCTGGGCGCGATACCTCGATATGGTCCACCGTAGCAGAGCTGCTTCGGCCCGTTTTCGGACGTAGGCCTCGGCTTGGGCGGCCATCTCGGCTCGAGCTTGCTCGGCATCGGCGGCGGCAATGGCGGCGTCCGGGCCATCATCTATCTGCGCGAAAGCGGCGTTTGCGGTCGCTCGGTCCCCCGTCAGGCGGGCCACCGTTTCGGAAAGTTCGGTGAGCGCCTCCTGTAACTCACCACTGCGAACCCCCAAGGCGGTCGCATCGACATCAACGCTCTCCGCAAGCGAAGCGTCGAGAGAAAGACCGCCTGCAGCGCCAAGGATCTCAGCCGCCAACCGCTCCGTTTCTTGACGAAGATGCCTCGCGCGGTCTGCGCGCTGGATGGCTTCGCCCAGAACGGCGCAATCGGATGCACCTGCGGCTTCTAAAAGCGGTCGAAGCCGAGCCAATGCCTGGGCTTTTGCGGTGGCGGCATCAGCAACGCGACGCTCGGCGATAGCGAGCTGATCGGCCAAATCGGTACGGCGTGTGTGCGCCGCCACGGCATCTCGGGCCGCAGCGGCCAGCTCAGTCAGCAACTTGTCCGGCGCACGCCCGGCGATCGGCAGGCCGCAGGCCAGGCCAAGAGCGTTAACCTGTTCGCCAAAAGTATCGATATCGGCCTCAATCGCGGTGACGCGCTGCTGGAGGCTGAGGATTTCGTCCACTTCGCTTCGCAAGTCTTCGAGCAGATCAAGTTGGGCTCGGATCACCGCGTGCGGCCTCTCTGTGTTCAAACCCGCCGTGGCTACCGCAGGCGTCCAGCGAGCGTCCCATCCCTTAAGCCCCCCGCGCGCTGCGATCGCCTTGGTCTCAGCCCTTTGTCGGGCCTCCCCTGCGAGTGCGATTTCTGCGGCAAGGTCACGACGGTTCTGCCCGGCTTCAACCGCAGATGTCTCAAGCCGCTCCGCTGTTTCAAGCAACAGCTCAAACGCCTCGTCACCGATTGGCGGCGCACCCGCTGCAGTGAGCGCCGCGACGACGCGAGCTATGCCGTCGTCGCGCTGACGCAAGATCTCCTGCTCTGCGGCTTCGGCTAAGCTGAGTTCGTCAGCGGCCTCCAGCGTGCGCCGCCGCCGCTCGGACCAACCGCTAAACCCCTTGGGATCGAGTTGAAGGCACGACGCGGCCAGGCGCCCTTGCCAGGCAGCGCTGGTGGCCGCGACCTCCGCTTCGGCACGACCAATACGTTGCTCAAGCTGGCTGCGGCTCAGTTCGTTGCGCTCAAGATCCTCCTGCAACCCTGCAAGGCGAGCGGACTGCTCAGCGGCCGTGTACCGCCGATCAGCGACGTCATCCGCCGCGGCCGTTCGACGCCCAAACTCTTCAGCCGTGGCGCCGGGATCATGCAGAACCGTCCCGCCAGCGACGTGTGCACGAACCTCAAGCCATAAGGCGTCGCGCTGGTCACGAACGGTGATAATCGCATCCTGAGGAATGGCCCTGTCGTCGCGAACAAGGTGCGTGCGCTGCAGCTCAAGCGTTCCCTTGCGATCAAGCGCAGCTTGGTGGTCGCGGCGCAGTTCGGCTACCGCCGTCGCCGTCCGGGTCGCTTCAGAAATCGCCGCCGCAGTGTCATTGTCGTCTGGCACGATCAAACCGCGAAGGGCGCCCACGGTCCCCAACCAAGGACTAAGCTGGGCGAGGCTTGTCGTGAGTGCGGCGGACCGGCGTTCGACCTCACGGCGCGATGCACGGATCGCCGCGTCAACGTCGCCGAGACCTCGGGCGAATTTCAGCGCAGCGGATACCGCTCCGAGGTCACGCGCTTCGGGTAGCGCTTCGAGGCGGGTCTTTAGGCGCGCCAAAGCCTCGCTCGCTGCGGTGTCGTCGGTCTCTGCGCCCAGGAGCGTCGCGTCCAGGGCGCTCCGAGTCTCGAGCAGGCTTCGAAGCTCGGCGAGAAGGACCCGTTGCGGCAACTGCGTCTTTACCACCGATGCCACATCCGTCGACCAGCCCAGTTCACGCTGCAATTCCGCGAGCCGCCGACCACGCGTGGTCAATTCGGCGCGCCGCCGTGGCAAATCGCTCAGGCTCTTATCGACGGCCCCCTTGGTCTCACGCAGGGCCTCGATCTCGTCTCGCCGCTCGATGGTGGCCACATCGACAACCAAGGAAACGAGCAAAGCCTGAATTCTATCGCGCTCGGCTTCGGCGAGGGTGGCTTCGGTATCGGCGGCGGCCAGATCGGTCGCGACCTGCCGGAGAACCTCGCCCGCATCGGCGGGAAGGTCGGGGGCGCCGGCAAGAGGTTCAAGCTCTACCTGCGCGCGAGCGTACAGCGCGGCGTGCGGCAGCACCCGCCGACGGCGCTCCACCTCTTCGCGTTCTCGTTCGAGCTCACTCCGCCTGCGCCTATGATCCTCGATCTCTGCGTCAAGCCGCACGAGTTCTTGGCGCAATTCATCCCAAGCTGCGGGTTTTATCTGCCCCGCCTTTTGCCGGGCTCTCGCGTCGTCGTAGGCGTGCTGCGCGACGTAGTAGCGGCGATCACCGGCGCGCTTCGTCCAGATTTCCTTGGAGTCGGCCTCAAGTCCTTCAAGAACGGCCGCGACGCTAACCAAGCCGGCACCGGCGGCGAAAATCGCCTGACCGATGTCATCCTGCGCCGCTAGGATCGCACGGCCACCCTCTTCCAACCGCGAATGATCAAGGCTGAACATGCGCTGATAGCTGTCTGACGTGTGGCCAGACAGCAGTCCGGCCAAGCGACCTTCATCGAGAACGCGCTCCTCGGAATCGAGTAGCGTTCCAACACGTCCCTTCTTCCGCCGGCACGTCAGTTCAACGTCGCTGGCCTCAATCACTGCTCCGACCCGCAGCAATTGTTTGTCGAAGCGGAAATCATTCGTCGTGATGTGTGGGAAGCCAAACAGCAGGTCGTTGATGGCCGCCATCGTCGTGGATTTGCCGGCCTCATTGCCGCCAAAGACGACGTGCAGGTCACTCGCGTTGCGCGGAAACCTCAGGTGGCAATCTTCGAAGCGGCCATATCTGATGAGCTCCAGCTGGGCGAAACGCATCAGCCGACATCTGCGGCTAGGCGTGAGTCCAGCGCGTCGGCGGCCGCTTTGATCACCGCCTTCACATCGCCTCGCCGAACTGCAGAAAGGAGATCGTCGTCCCGACCGACATCCGGCGGGATTTTGGCGAGGAACTCCGCGAACTCCGCATTCAGCGCGGCGGCCAATCCGTCATCCTCGGCGCCTTGCGCGAGAAGTTCGCTTAGCTCGTTCCGTTGGTCAGCCGCCTGGGCAAGTGACGTCACAGGCGCCGTCGTGCGGAGGTCGATTTTCTCAATCCAGAGGCGCTCAGAGATGGCCACGGCGATCCCCCGGACTTCCTCCCGCAGGATCTCGCGCCGACCATTGAGATCGCCATGCATCGACGTCTGGCCGTTAACGGTGACACGCGCCATCAATGGCCGCCCGTCCGCTTGGTCCTCAAAGGCTTGCGCCAGGGCGCTTCTCACGCGCCCGTGGACGTCGCCTTCGGTCTCCACGCCCGCCACATCCACATCGACGCGAGCCCAGCGTACGGCGTCCAGGGTGAGGCGTTGCGGTGCCGCGGCGATGGCGCCGTCTACGACGGTGACCAGGACGGCGCCTTTTGGGCCCACTTCGCGTATATTTCGGCCCTGCAGATTGCCGGGGAAGACGATCATGGGACGTTCTGAGACCATCTCAAATTCGTGCGCGTGGCCGAGCGCCCAGTAGTCGTAGCCCTTCGCGACAAGTTCCTGGAGCGTGCATGGCGCATAGGGTGCGTGCGGTGGCCGCCCCGTCAGCGCGGTGTGCAGCACGCCGATGTTGAAGTGGTTAGCTAGCGGCGCTGGATAGGCCGCCGCGAGATTGTCGCGCGTGTCCTTGTCGCGATAGCTCCAACCATGCAGGGCGACCTGGGTGGCCTCATAGATGAAGGTCACCGCCTTGCGAGTTCCAAAGTGCTGGACGTTCGCCGGCAGCGGCAGCTTCTTTGTCAGCACCGACTCAGCATCGTGGTTTCCGTACAGCAGGAAGACAGAAATGCCGGCTTTCTCCAGCCGGCCCATGGCGGCGCAGAAGAATAGGCCGGTGCCGAAATGCGGCCACTCACCGTCGTAGAGATCGCCGGCGATGACGACGAATGCGACCTCTTCCTCGATGGCGGCGTCGACAAGGTTGTTGAGCGCCGTGCGGGTGGCGAGACGGACGTCGTCTGCAGGCACGCCCTCGTAGCGCGCCAAGCCCCGAAGGGGGCTGTCGAGATGAATGTCGGCCGCATGCAGAAACTTGAGGGTCGTCACGGCGCCCCCGCGCTGTCGAGAGGACCAGAGTTCCACAGGCGGCGACACCTTACTAGGCCGCAACTGTCGGAAGTCGCCCCAGTGCTTGTGAGCTTGGTGGCTGGCATCCCCTGCTGGAGTTATCGGAACAGCGCGTTGACGCCTGTCTTCAGTGGGGCGCTATGGTGGCGGTGGTTGGGGAGAGAAATGTGCGGATCGTTCAGGTCGTCATCCGAAATTTTCGCGGAATCGCGAAGCTCGATTGGTGCCCGGCGCCGGGCATCAATTGCCTCATCGGCCCCGGAGATTCGACCAAGACGACGATTCTCGATGCGATCGAATTTGCGCTCACCCCGCGAGCCAACTTCCTCGGAAGCGATTCCGATTTCTATAATCTCGACCTGAGCGTGCCGGTCGCGATCACCGTCACGATCGTCGGTATGCCGACCGAGTTCTGCACCGACACACGGTACGGCTTGCATCTGCGAGGATGGGATGAGGCTGGCCACGCGGTCGTCGATGAACCTGGCGCGGGTCTGATCGACGCGCTCTCGATACGCGTCAAAATCGACCCCACGTCGCTTGAGTGCCAGTGGGGCATCTACAACGACCGCTTAGCGGATGACGACGATCCGCCGTCGCTACGATTCAAGGATGCCCGCGAGCTTGCGACCACGCGGCTTGGTCCCTTTGCTGAACGACACCTGGGCTGGGGACGACAGTCGATCCTCAATCGCATCGGCGATGGCGGCAAAATGACAGAGCAGCTAGCTGCCGCGAGCAGAGCTGCCAGAACCGCCTTCAGCAAGAGCGACAAGGCTGTTTTCGCCTTCCCGACGGCTCGAGCCGAAGAGCTCAGCAAGCAGTTCTCCGTGCGTGTCCGCACCGCGTTCACAGCAGAGCTGGACATTCACGGGGCGGTGATCTCGTCAGGCGGCGTCACGCTTCATGATGGCGATCTCCCGCTTCGCACCCTTGGCACGGGGTCGGCGCGATTGATCGTTTCCGCCCTCCAACACAACGCCAACGGTTCCCACATTGCGCTGGTGGATGAGATCGAACACGGCCTGGAGCCGCATCGGATCGCACGCCTGCTGAAATATCTTTGCACGCCGCCCGTAGACGCCCAGGGCAATCCCCCAACGGGAAAGGCAGCGGGCGTCGCGCCGCAAATCTTCCTAACAACCCATTCCGTGGTGGTGATCCGCGAACTGCAGGCCCACGACATCCAGGCCGTAAGATCCGACAACGGGGAAACCACGGTGCGGTCTGTGGCGGCGATCGCGGAGTCGCCGGACGCGGCGCAGCGCCACCTTAGGGCCTTTCCCGACGGCTTTCTGGCTCGGCGTGTCCTGGTGGGGGAAGGCAAGACCGAGTGCGGCCTGCTCCGCGGCCTGGATGGCTGTTGGACTAAAAATGGCAAGGATTCCTTCGCGCTGAGAGGCGTGATCGCTGTGTCGGGAAATGGCGTTCCGGCCGCTGTCACCGCGGCGCGCCATCTCGCGGATCTCAAATATGAGACGCTTGCGCTGCTCGATTCCGACCAACCTATAGACGCCGCTTCGCTGAGCGATCTCAAGGCGGCCGGCTGTACGGTGATCCAATGGCCCGGCGCCGTCGCGACAGATGAGCAGATCTTCAATGAGGTGCCCTGGGACACGGTGCGCGAGCTGGTCGCCTACGCCTCAACCGTGAAATCCGCGGAAAGTGTGCTGACGACGCTCAACGCGACCTGCAAGCAAGCTAGCCTGCCGGAGGTTTCCGACCTCTCCTTGCCCGCTTCGCAGGACACTCCCACCATGCGCGGCGCAATCGGAAAAACGGCCAAGGCGAAAGACTGGTTCAAGGACATCGAGCGCGCTGAGCGGGTCGCGGAGATCATCTATCCGTCGCTTGCGAGCATCGCCGACAAACCTTTGGCCCTTCACCTTGCCGCTGTCCGCGCGTGGATTGATGGCTGACGCCGAGAGCGACATAGCCGATGTCGTCGTCACACTGCCGCTCGCCAGCGTGATCGCCGCCGCAGGCTGCGGTAAGACTGAGCAGATCATGAAAGCCGCCCAGCACGGCGGCGGGCGCCGGCTGCTACTTACGCACACGCATGCGGGGGTGGATGCCTTGCGGGCACGCCTGAAGGACAAGGGCGTTGCGGCCAACAGCTTCCATATCGATACGATCGCGGGCTGGTGCCTGCGGTACGCCGCCGCCTTTCCGTTGCGATCGGGGCTGGCGGTCGCCGAACCGAGATCCAGCAGGGACTGGGACGCCGTCTACGCAGCCGCGCTGCGGTTGCTGAAATCTGGGGCTGTCGACCGGGTCCTGACGGCGTCCTATTGCGGCCTGCTGGTCGACGAGTACCAGGATTGTGGCGGGGCGCAGCACCAGGTCGTAGAGGCCATCTCGGCCGTGTTGCCAACATGCGTGTTCGGCGACCCGCTCCAGGCCATCTTCGACTTCAATGGACAGAAGCCCGTCGATTGGCAGGGTGAGGTGTTTCCGAGGTTTCCGCTGGCAGGCACGCTGACCAAGCCGTGGCGTTGGGTGAAGTCGAACAACTCCGACATGGCTGACTGGCTCGCCAAAACCCGTCCAATTTTGGAGGCGGGTGGTTCTCTCGATTTCGGGACAGTGCCCGCCTGCGTGAAATGGGCGTCGCTTCCGACCAGTCCCGGGATGCGTCAGGGCAAGATCATCGCGACCTGTCTGACGGTCATGTCACGGCCTGGCAGGCTGGTGCTGATCGATGACCCCGTGAACCTGAACGGTCGAGCCTTGATGGCGAAGAAGCTGGCGAAGCGTGGGTTTTCCAACATCGAACCGGTCGACTGTAAGTCGGTGTTCAGCGCAGCAAAGAAGCTGGAAGCGCTCGGCGGCTCCCAGCGGCTGAATGCCACCATGGATTTTCTCAGCGCCTGCGTCTCAGACGTGGGGAGCAAGGATTTCGTGAAAGCTGTTGAGTCCCGGAAGATCGGCGGGAAGTTGGGAACGACGCGCTTTGGCGCCTTGATCACGCTTGGCGTGGCGCTTGGTCAATCCGCAACCGATGCCGACTGCCTGGCCCTGATCGAGGCCTTCAGCGTTCGTGCTGGCGTGCATGTGTTTCGCCGCGAAATGCTGTTTGCGATGAAGTCGGCGTTGAAGATGCGCATTGCAGGGGAGGCGACGACTTTGGCGGACGCCCTGTGGCATGTGCAAAATCGAGTGCGTCACGCCGGGCGGTATATTCCCCACCGCAGCGTCGGCAGTACCCTGCTTGTGAAGGGCCTCGAGTTCGAGCACGCCGTCGTCGTCTATTCCCCCAACATGAGCGTCCGCGACTGGTACGTCGCCCTCACTCGGGCCACACAAACACTTACAGTACTTTCACCCCAACGCGCGTTCGTCCCGCCAGCGTAAGGCGGAGCCGCCGGTGCTCCAAGGTAAGGCGCAGTTTGATATCGGATTCTGCATCAGGGTGAGCGCCTGATGCAGAATGGCACATCAGCTAGCCGCCCATTAGGCCGCTAGGCAGCGTTGGCGATTTGACGGAAGTCTCTCTCAGCCGGAGGGAACGTCGCCAGCCTTCAGCCGATCGAGCGGTGCTTGGGCGTCGAACGCTACATGCGCTTGCACGAGCCACAGCCAGGCCGCTCGCGGTGAACCCGCCGCCGCTATAACTTCCGCTAGACCTTCAACGGGCCGGCTGTCCACGAACGAACTGCGCTAGGGGGAAAACGTGCTTTCGCGCGCCCGTAAGAAGGGTAAGCGGCGCTCCGAGGGCACCTTCCAGGCCTGAATCGAAGCAATGACAATGGCGATCTCGCTCGGGGACGAGATCCGCATGTCTAGTTTTGACCCTACGCACGACCTTACGCACGAACCCAAGCCGACCGTGGTCCGACGGCTGGAGGTGATCACAGGCATCGGCGGGCGGCGGAAGTGGTCGGTCGACGCGAAGGCCGAGATCATGTTGGAGGCGCTGGCGCCCGGCGCGACGGTGTCGGAGGTCGCGCGCCGCCACGATCTGCGGCCCCAGCAGGTGTTCGGCTGGCTGCGCGAAGCGCGCAAGGCCGGCCAGCCGGCGCCGGCGCCGGCGTTCGTGTCCGTGGTGGTCGAGCCGGAAGCGCCGGCGGCGCCCACCCCGAAGAAGCGCCGCAAACCGCGGGCGGGCGGCGGCATCGAAATTGAGATCGACGGCGTGGTGGTGCGGATCGACCGCGGAGCGGAGGCCAAGACGATCGCGGCAGTGATCCAGGCGCTGAAGGCCGGCCAGTGATCCCGGGATCGGGGCCGCCAGCGGGCGTGAAGGTGCTGGTGGCGACCAGACCGGTGGACTTCCGGCGCGGCATGGATGGCTTGGCGCGGGCCGTGAAGGAGGATCTGAAGGCCGATCCGTACTCGGGCGTGATCTACGTCTTCCGAGCGAAACGGGCCGATCGGATCAAGCTGCTCTACTGGGACGGATCCGGCCTGGTGCTCTACGCCAAACGCCTGGAACAAGGCGGCTTCCGGTGGCCGCAGATCACCGACGGCGTCATGCGGCTGAGCGCGGTGCAGCTGTCCGCCCTCGTTGCCGGAATGGAGTGGACGCGGGTGATGGCGCCGCGGCGGACACGGGCGCCGCAGGAGGTGTCCTGATCACTGCGGCGAGATGACTCAGGGCGCACGTGGGGGCGCCTCAACGGCCTCGGAATATGGTCTGCTTGGCCTCGTGGAAACGCCGCGCGACATGGACGCTGAGGCCCTCTGGGAACTGCTCCAGGCGGAGCGCGCGCGCCACGCCGCCGAGCTCGCGGAGCGTGACCGCAAGATCGCCGCCCATGAGGACGCCCGCGCCGCCGACCACGACCTGATCGCGCGACTGAGCCGGATCATCCGGGACCTCCAGCGCACCACCTTCGGGGCTCGCTCGGAGAAGCTTGATCCCGATCAGCTCGCGCTGGCGCTGGAGGAGCTCGAGCAGGAGCTGGCCGGCGCTGAGCTGCGTCTGTCGTCACCGGCCGAGAAGGCGGCGAGCGCCGCCAAGCGGCGGGCCAACCGCGGATCCCTGCCGGCTCACCTGCCGCGCGTCGAACAACTGATCGACATCGAGGACAAGACCTGTCCGTGCTGCGCCGGCGCCCTGCACCGGATCGGCGAGGACGTGGCTGAGCGGCTGGACGTGATCCCGGCGACCTTCCGGGCCCTGGTGATCCGCCGGCCCAAGTACGGCTGCCGGAGCTGCGAGGAAGTGGTGGTGCAGGCCCCCGCGCCGACGCGTCTGATCGAGGGCGGGCTGCCGACGGAAGCCACTATCGCCCACGTCGTCGTCGCCAAGTACGCCGACCACACCCCGCTGTATCGTCAGGCGCAGATGTACGCCCGCCGCGGCGTCGTGCTCGACCGCTCGACCCTGGCGCACTGGACCGGGACCGCCGCCGAGCTGCTGAAGCCGTTGCACGCACGGATGCTGGAAAAGCTGAAGAGCTCGGGAAAGCTCTTCGCCGACGAGACCCGAGCGCCGGTGCTGGACCCTGGGCGTGGCCGAACCAAACTCGGACAGCTGTGGGCCTACGCTCGCGACGACCGCCCGTGGGGTGGGCCCGCGCCGCCGGGCGTGGCCTTCGTCTACGCCGGTGACCGGGCGACCTCGTCGCCGGCGAAACATCTGGCTGGCTACCGCGGCGTCCTGCAGACCGACGGCTACAGCGCCTACAAGGCCCTGGCCAAGCAGGGAGCTGTCGAGCTCGCCTTCTGCTGGGTCCACACCCGCCGCTACTTCCACAAGCTGCTCGATGAGAAGAGCCCGGCGAAGACGCCCATCGCCGCCGAGACCATCGCCCGCATCCAACAGCTCTACGCCGTCGAGGCCGAGATCCGCGGCCGATCGGCGGAAGAACGCCGCGCCGTGCGTCAGGAGAAGAGCGCGCCGATCCTGGCCGACCTGAAGACCTGGCTGAGCGCTCGCCTCGAACTGATCAGCCAGAAGGGCGATCTCGCCAAGGCCATCCGCTACGTCCTGACCCACTGGGACGGGCTGACCCGCTTCGTCGACGACGGCCGCATCGAGCTGGACACCAACACCGTCGAACGCGCGATCCGACCGCTGGCTCTGACGCGGAAAAATAGCCTCTTCGCGGGCAGCGAAGGCGGAGCTGAACACTGGGCGGTGCTGGCGTCGCTGATCGCCACCTGCAAGCTCATCAGCGTCGAGCCTCAGGCCTATCTCGAAGACGTCATCACCAAGCTGATCAACGGCCATCTGCAGAGCCGTCTCGACGAGCTGCTGCCGTGGGCCTACGCCTCGGACGCCGGCGCCTCGGCTCTCGCGAAGAGCTTGTAGAACAGCGCCTCGGCCCGCTTGAGGCCCTCGTCCGTGAACCACACCGACTTGGCCTTGCCCCGCGGGCTATCAATGAGCCCCTTCTCATAGAGCCGGTCCATCGCGCCCCAATCAAACGTCTTCCAGGCGCGCGCCGCGCCCGTAAACCGATCTCGCTCGCACAGCCCCAAGAAAAGCAGCGCCAGCACGGCGTCGTCGATCCGATCGGAGTCTATCGCTGGCTCTGGATGCATGGAGGCCTCCGCCCCCCATACCCTACGTCCGATCGGGCAGACCGACGATCACCGTGGTCTCGGCGCGCCGCTTACCGCCTTGATCACCGCCGCCACGGTCTTGGCCTCCGCGCCGCGACAGACGCGGACCACCACACCGTCGATCTCCAACTCGATGTCACCGCGTCCGGCGCGCACCGGTTTCGGACGCGTGCGCTCCGACTTCTGAGGAGCCTCGACCAGCGCCGGCACAAAGCTCATCGGGGGCTCAGGCTCAGGGATCCGCATCCCGCGACGCCATCCGAAGAGTTGCTGCGGGCGGATGTCATGGCGACGCGCCACCTCCGACACCGTCGCACCCGGCGCCAGGCTCTCCTCGACGATCCGCGCCTTGTCGTCCGGCGACCAGCGCCGCCGGCCGCCCACGCCCGTCAGCACCTCCAGCCGGCGTACCTGCACCGGCTTAGGGTCAAGCGTAGGGTCAAATCCAGACATGAAACGATCCGCCCAAGGGGATCGTCACCTTCACCGGCCCGCAGCGTCAGCGGAAGGTGGGGTCAGAACAGCGCTTACTAAGAAGGGCCACGACACGATGCTGTTTCTGCCAGCCATGCAGCGTCGTCGGCGGAATACCGTAGTCGCGATCGAGCTTGGTGGAGCCGACCGCATCGCCCGCCCAGTTCGCCAACCTCGGCGGCGCCGACGGTGCGCGTCATGGAAGGGGGTCGGGTCGCAAAGAGCGCTGAGCTACCGAGACATCCCCATCGCCAAAGGCGTTCATATGGTGGAGCGGCAGCTCGGCGCCGTCCGCGAGGAAGGCGCCCGCCTTGCAGGAGCGCAGCCAAGCGACAACGGGGCCCCGTCGCTGGCCCTGGCCAACCGCCACACCACGCAAGACCGCCTGGGAAATCCTTTCCTGTTGCCCACGGAGGTGATCTTCCAACGGGGCGCTTCTAGTGATGTAGCCGGCGTTCACCCCCTGGAGGGAGTGATTCATCAGGATGTGGATGTCGATCTCCGACACCTCCGCCGCCTGGGGGCGCATCCGCCCAGACCTGGTAGCCGGCCCTCGCCGAGGTCAATGACCCGACCTTCAATCGATGGTGTTGACCGGGTTGTGGTGCTGAAGGTCGGCGCGCCCGATCGGGCGACGCGACGGCAACAGCCAACCCACTCCCTAGGCGGTCGGTTCGCCTAAGCTTCGATTTTTTCTGCAACCATGTCCGGTCCATCGACCATCACGCTGGGTGGCCCCGTGGTTGCAGTATGGTTGCAGTGTCGCAGCCAGCCGCCCCCGGCCGGCTCGGCGCTACGGCCAGAATCTTGAAATCATTAGAGAAGCTGGCGCACCCGACACGATTCGAACGTGTGACCTTTGCCTTCGGAGGGCAACGCTCTATCCAGCTGAGCTACGGGTGCGTGTTCCGCGGAAGGCTCCTCTAGCCGAAAGGGCCCGGCTCCGCAAACCTCAAGCTGCGATCAGATGTGCGTCAGGCGCCGGGCGAGCACCTTCTGGATCCGCGCCAGGCTGAAGGAGGCGCCCAGTCGGTCGTGCAGCGGCCTCAGCAGTTCGGGATCGACGCTCCAGGCGTCGTAGTCGAGCACGATGGAATCGTCGGGATGTGCGCGAGCGTAATCCTCCATCGCCTCGTCCATCCGCTGCAGACCGGATACGATCTTGTCCGTCGGGTGGGTCTTCCACCAGGCGGACTGGGCGACGTCGTCTGCGCGTCTGCGGTTGAACACCAGGAGCGCCGGCGGGAAGGTCATGCGAATGTAGTCCAGGTAGGGGACCAGGTCCTCGTCGTGCAGCCGGAAGTAGCGGATCTCCTTGAAGCCGATCCACCTGGCGCCCAACGGCGGCCTGACGATCTCCTTCAAGAAGATGCGGGCCAGGCGGCGGTTGTAGCGGTCCGGATCGACGAGGTGGGCGCCGCGCCACGGTTCGCCGGGATCCGATCGCCTGCGTTGACCGTGAACGGTGCGGGTGACGACCGCCGACCGCCAGCTCTTGAAGAGACCAGCGAGAGCATCGTCGTTCTCACCAGACATGTGACAGCCTGGGATTTCCGCGAGGATTTTCTGGAGAAGAGTCGAGCCTGAACGACCGTAGGTGACGATGAAGATGTAGCGTACGGGCTTCTTCTGCCTGACCCTGCGGCCCGCCTCGGTCTCAGTCGGTGAATCCGTCCTGAACTCTACCTCTGCTTGAGTCATGGCCCCCGCACCAGTTCATTTCACGACCGAAATGTTGTTGGTTTCTTAGGGCCAAAGCAAGAGCACGGTGAAGCTTTATTGACGCATGCGCGCAATTCGACGGATCATTTGACGCTATCCGCAAGTGTTCCATAAAGTCTATTGGAATACTGGGTAATAATTTTCTGCGTGCAGCGGCTCAGCGAGGACGTCAGGCGCCGGTGACTTCGTTCCAGAAGCGCTTGGCCTTGCCGAGGAAGCTGGCCGACTTCGGGTGCTGCTGCTCGCCGCAGCCCTGGGCGAATTCGGCCAGCAGCTCCTTCTGGCGCGCCGTCAGGCGGGTCGGGGTCTCGACGAACAGCTCGACCACCAGGTCGCCGCGCTCGCGCGAGCGCAGCGAGGGCATGCCGCGGCCCTTCAGGCGCACGGTGCGGCCGGTCTGGGCGCCTTCGGGCACCCGGACCTTCAGCTTGTTGGCGCCGTCGCAGTTCTCGCCGCCCAGCAGGCAGGGGGCGTCGATCTCGCCGCCCAGGGCGGCGATCGCCATCGGCACGGGCACGGTGCAGAGCAGATCGAGCCCATCTCTTTCAAAGAGCTCGTGGGGGGCCACCGACAGGAAGATGTAGAGGTCTCCGCGCGGGCCGCGGCGGGAGCCCGCGTCGCCTTCGCCGGCCAGCCGGATGCGCGCGCCGTCGTCGACGCCGGCGGGGATGCGGACCGAGAGCACGCGCTCCTTCCGCATCATGCCCTGGCCGTGGCATTCGCCGCAGGGGTCCATGATCATCTGGCCCGAGCCGCCGCAGCGGGGGCAGGCGCGCTCGATGGAGAAGAAGCCCTGGGTGGCCCGCACCCGGCCGACGCCGCCGCAGGTGGTGCAGGTGGTGGGGCTGGTGCCCGGCTTGGCGCCTGAGCCTTCGCAGGCCTCGCAGGTCATGGCCGCCGGCACGGTGATCTCGACCTCGGCGCCGGCGTAGGCCTGGCCGAGGGTGATCTCCAGGTCGTAGCGCAGGTCCTGGCCGCGGGCTGGGCCGGAGCGCTGCCGCTGGCGGGCGCCGCCGCCGAACATGTCGCCGAAGACGTCGCCGAACACCTCGTTGAAGATGTCGCCGACGTCGTGGAACTGGGCGCCGCCCCCCATGCCGCCGGGGCCGCCGCCCATGCCGTTCACGCCGTCGTGGCCGAAGCGGTCGTAGGCCGCGCGCTTCTGGCCGTCCGCGAGGATGGAATAGGCCTCGTTGATTTCCTTGAACCGGCCGGCGGCGTCCTCGCAGCCGCCGTTGCGGTCGGGATGGTGCTCCATCGCGAGCTTGCGGTAGGCGGCCTTCAGGGCCGCGTCGTCACAACCGCGGGTGACGCCCAGGATCTCGTAATAGTCCCGCATAGACCGTCAGGCGCTCAACATCTTAGGGGTGGAGGTGGGATCGCTCCCGCCCGGCTGCAAGGCTTTATGGGCCGAGACGGGCGGGAGCTGCTTCCGCGAAGCGGCGGCGACGTTCCCCGTGGCGACTTTGTGGCCCAGGCCGGTCAAAGTCGCCATGGGGCGCGTTGTCACGCCGACTTCTTCTCGTCGCCGTCGACTTCTTCGAACTCGGCGTCGACCACGTCGTCCCCATGGGCCTGGGCGTCGTCGCCGGCGCCCTCCTGGCCCTGGGCGTTCTGGGCGTTGTACATCGCCTCGCCGAGCTTCATCGACGCCTGGATCAGGGTCTGGGTCTTGGCGGCGATGACTTCGGCGTCACCGCCGTCGATCACGCCCTTCAGGTCGTCCAGCGCGCCCTGGATGGCGTCGCGTTCCGCCTGGCCGACCTTGTCGCCATGGTCGGCGAGCGCCTTCTCGGTCGAGTGGATGACCGCGTCGGCCTGGTTCTTGGCCTCGACGGCCGCCTTGCGCTTCTCGTCCTCGGCCTTGTTGGACTCGGCTTCCTTGACCATGGCGTCGATGTCCGCGTCCGAGAGGCCGCCGTTGGCCTGGATGCGGATCGACTGTTCCTTGGAGGTCGCCTTGTCGCGGGCCTGGACGTTGACGATGCCGTTGGCGTCGATGTCGAAGGTGACCTCGATCTGCGGCACGCCGCGCGGCGCCGGCGGGATGCCCACCAGGTCGAACTGGCCGAGCATCTTGTTGTCCTGCGCCATCGGGCGTTCGCCCTGGAAGACCCGGATGGTCACGGCCGACTGGCTGTCGTCCGCGGTGGAGAAGGTCTGGCTGCGCTTGGTCGGGATGGTGGTGTTGCGCTCGATCAGCGGAGTGAAGACGCCGCCCAGGGTCTCGATGCCCAGGGTCAGCGGCGTCACGTCGAGCAGCAGCACGTCCTTGACGTCGCCCTGCAAGACGCCCGCCTGGACCGCGGCGCCCAGGGCCACGACTTCGTCGGGGTTCACGCCCTTGTGGGGCTCGCGGCCGAAGAATTCCTTCACCGTGTCGACGACCTTGGGCATGCGGGTCATGCCGCCGACCAGGATCACTTCGTCGATGTCGGACTTCTTCAGGCCGGCGTCCTTCAGCGCCTGTTCGCAGGGGCCGACCGTCTTGGCGATCAGGTCCTCGACCAGGGCTTCCAGCTTGGCGCGGGAGAGTTTGACGTTGAGGTGCAGCGGGCCGTTCGCGTTCATCGAGATGAACGGCAGGTTGACCTCGTACTGGGCGACGCTCGACAGCTCCTTCTTGGCCTTTTCCGCCTCTTCCTTGAGGCGTTGCAGCGCGAGCTTGTCCTTGCGCAGGTCGACGCCCTGCTCCTTCTTGAACTCGTCGGCCAGGTAGTCGACGATCCGCAGGTCGAAGTCCTCGCCGCCCAGGAAGGTGTCGCCGTTGGTCGACTTCACCTCGAAGACGCCATCCCCGATTTCGAGAATGGAGACGTCGAAGGTGCCGCCGCCCAGGTCGTAGACGGCGATCTTCTTGCCCTCGTTCTTCTCGAGGCCGTAGGCGAGCGCCGCAGCGGTCGGCTCGTTGATGATCCGCAGGACTTCAAGGCCGGCTATCTTGCCGGCGTCCTTGGTCGCCTGGCGCTGGGCGTCGTTGAAATAGGCCGGGACGGTGATCACCGCCTTGGTGACTTTTTCGCCGAGGTGCTGCTCGGCGGCGTCCTTCATCTTTTCCAGGATGAAGGCGGAGATCTGCTGGGGCGAATAATCCTTGCCGTGGGCGCGCACCCAGGCGTCGCCGTTCGGGCCCTTGACGATCTCGTAGGGCACCATGCCCTTGTCCTTCTCCACCAGCGGGTCGTTCCACTGGCGACCGATCAGGCGCTTGATCGCGAAGAAGGTGTTGGAGGGGTTGGTGACCGCTTGCCGGCGGGCGGGCTGGCCGATGACGCGTTCGCCGTCTTCCAGGAAGCCGACCACGGACGGGGTGGTGCGCGCGCCCTCGGCGTTCTCGATCACTTTCGGCTGCTTGCCGTCCATGATGGCGACGCACGAATTGGTCGTGCCGAGGTCGATGCCGATGATCTTGCTCATAGAGAGTCTTTCTCGCTCCTTGTTGGCGGACACCGCGGGGAAGCCTTCGATCGAAGCGCCTTCAGTGTGCGGACGTCCCCGGTTCGATTAAGTCCCGGCCAGGCCGGAAACATGTTCCCGACACCAGCGTCGCAGCGGATATGGGAAAATTTGGGGGCCCTGCAAGAGCGAAAGTCCCTAATCACGACAAGGACATTCGCTCAAATGCGCCGCCAGCCCAAGCTCGCTTGCGCATAGAGGTCAGGCGGATGCGGCGCAAGGCCGCCGCGCGCGGCGAGGAAGGCGTGCTCAACCACCATCGCCTGCTGTTCGATGTTCAGGGCGGCGAAATCGCACCCGGCGGTCAGGTCGTAGGCGTAGGCCCGGGCGGAATCACCGGCCTTCAGCTTGGCGAACAGCAGGCGGATCCCGTTCTGCGCCTGCCAGACATGGGTGAGCTCATGGACCAGGGTCGCCTGGAGGGCGAGCGGCGCGGCGCCGAAGTCCGCGGGCAGTCCGGCGGCCGGCCAGATGATCAGCCGCCCGCCGGCGACGAAGGCCCGCCGCCACAGCGGGACCGCCAGGATGCGCACGCGGCCAAGGTCCAGGCCGTCGCCGAACATCTCCGCCCCCAGCGCGCGCTCGGCGCAGGTCAGGCGGCGCAGCTGGAATGGACGCACGATCATGGCGCTCCAGGAAACGCCCGGCCGGCGCGCGAAGCTCCAACCGGGCCTTTGACCGCGATGCTTGGCCAGCGCAGGATCGCGCGGCGTCTTCGCAGGGAGGTTTTTACGTGGTCACTCTTACCCGTCCTCACGGAAACTGGGTCGGCGATCTGGACATCTCGCGGCGGCGTCTGGCGCTGGCCCTGGCCGGCGGCTATGCGGTTGCGGCCTTCTCGGCGGAGGCCGCGCCGATCCACACCGGTGAACAGGGGCTGACGGCGGGCGCGGTCGAGTTCCCGACGGCCGATCGCAAGATCCCCGGCTACCTCGCCCGGCCTGCCGGCCAGGGCCGTCACGCCACGGTCCTGGTCTATTCCGAGATCTTCGGGATCCACGAATGGGTGAAGGACATCTGCCGCCGGCTGGCCCACGCCGGCTATGTTGCGCTGGCCCCGGACTTCTTCGTGCGCCATGGCGATCCCTCCAAGCTCACCGATTTCAATGCGATCCGGCAGATCGTCGTCCAGGCCACGGATCCGCAGGTCACCGCCGACACGGCGGCGGCGCTGAAGTTCCTCAAGGCTCAGGCCTTCGTCGACCCTGCGCGCCTGGGCGTCGTCGGCTTCTGCTGGGGCGGCAGCAAGGTCTGGCTCGCGGCCGAGCGGTTCGCCGAGTTGAAGGCCGGCGCCGCCTGGTACGGCCCGCTGAAGGCCAATGCGCGCCTGCCGAGCGCGGTCGCGCCCCTGCAGCTGGTGAAGGACCTGCACGCCCCCGTGCTCGGCCTCTATGGCGGCAAGGACCAGGGCATACCGGCCGCCGACATCGAAGAGATGCGCGCGGCGCTGAAGGCGGCCGGCAAGACCGGCTCGGAGATTGTCGTCTATCCCGAGGCCCAGCACGGCTTCCTCGCCGATTACCGCCCGAGCTACGACGCCGCCGCCAGCCAGGACGGCTGGAAGCGCATGCTGGCCTTCTTCGCGGCGCACGGGGTGAAGTGAGCAGCGTGAGAGATGCTCGTCCCTGGGGTGGGTCGTGCCGCTCGCCATATGCGATCCCCTGCCCCCTCCAGCCAAGGACCTGATCAGTGCGGCGGTTCGTCCGGGGCGGGCGGGCCGCCCAGGGTCTGGTCGGCAGTGTTTCCAGTCGCCGGGGGAATCGACCGGACGAGGGGCGGGGCGGGGACGTTCACCGTCGGGGCCGCGTCATCATCCGCATCGGTGTTTCCCGCCTCGGCTTCGGCTTTTTTCGCCTCGGCCTTGGCGATTTCCTCGGCGGTGGGAGGCGCTGGGCCCTCGATGCGCTCATTGCTCAGCGGCGTGGCGTCAGGCGCGTCGATCGCCGTCGCCGAGCCCGCGACGCCGCCCAGTTTTTCTCCCGGCAGGCGGGCGCTGCGCAGGGGGGCGTTGATGATCCCCAGGACGAACGAGGTCACGGCGGCCAGCCCGATCAGGGCGGCGACGATCTGCAAGACGCGGTGCGGCATGGTCCACTGCATGGCGCGCGACCCTAATGTGCGGCGCCCCAGAGTGAAAGCGGCATGGCGGACGCGGCGTCCGGCCGCGGTCAAACGGTCGTCAAAGTAAACGGCTCTTAACCGTCTCGGCGCAAACAGGGGTTTCGTCGGGAAGATGGAGCGGCTTCGAATGGCGCGCGCAGCGCGGAAGACTGGCCTGGAGCTGGTCTGGCACATTGTCGGCCTCGCCTGGGCGCATCCCAGCGCCGCGCGTCTGCGCGGCGGTGCGACGGCGGCGTTCGGCGTCGCCCTCGCCGTCGCCTTCGCCACCTACAACGCCGGCGACCCCAGCCTGAACGCCGCCAGCAGCGTCGCCGTGCAGAACGCCCTGGGCGGTCCAGGGGCGGTGCTGGCCGACCTCGGCGTCCAGTCGCTGGGTCTGGCGGGGGGCGTCGCCGCCCTGATCCTGGTGGTGCTGGGCCTCTCGCGGGCCGCCGCCAGCGATCCCGACGCCAGCCGGCTGCACCTGCGCCTGCGCGCCGGCGCCGGCCTGGGCGGGGTGCTGGCGCTTGCGGGCCTCCTGGCCGCGCCCAGCCCGCCGGCGGCCTGGCCGCTGGCCCGCGGCCTCGGCGGCTTCTGGGGCGACGCCTTGCTGCAGGGGTTGGCCAGCGTCTTCACCTTCGCCCACCTGCCGTTCGCCGCCGTCTTCGCCGCGGTGTTCCTGAGCCCGTTCGCCGTCCTGGGCGTGGGCTATGGCCTGGGCCTGTCGCGCGCCGAGCTGCGCGGCGCGGTCGACTGGATCATGCTGCGCCTGCAGGCCAAGCCGGATATCGCCCCGCCGCCCGAGCATTCCGCCCGTGCGGCCCGCGTCGCCAAGCGCAAACAGGCCGCGGCCGCCGCCGAAACCGGCGTCGATCCCGCCGCGCCGCCGCCGGTCGCCGAACGCGAGGGCCAGGGTCCTCAGCTGAAGGTCAAGCCGCCCAAGTCGCCGCCCAAGGAAAGTCCGCGCGAACAGCGCGAGGCCCAGGCGACCTTCGAGTTCGCCAAGCCCGCCTCGGGCTTCGTGCTGCCCGAGCTCGGCATGCTGGCCAAGCCCAAGCCGCGGTCGGCCGCCTTCGACGAGGCCTCGCTGCGCCAGAACGCCCAGCTGCTGGAGAGCGTGCTGGCCGAGTTCGGCGTCCGCGGCCAGGTCGACCAGATCCGCCCGGGCCCGGTCGTCACCCTCTATGAACTGGTGCCGGCCGCCGGGGTGAAGTCGGCGCGCGTGGTGGCGCTGTCCGACGACATCGCCCGCTCGATGAGCGTCGCCGCCTGCCGCGTCTCGGTGGTGCAGGGCCGCAACGCCATCGGCATCGAGCTGCCGAACCAGACTCGCGAGACCGTCTATCTGCGCGACCTGCTGGCCTCGCCGGAGTACGAGCGCGGCGGCCAGGTGCTGCCGATGGCGCTCGGCGAGACGATCGGCGGCGAGAGCTATATCGCCGACCTCTCCAAGATGCCCCACCTGCTGATCGCCGGCACCACCGGCTCGGGCAAGTCGGTGGGCGTCAACGCCATGATCCTGTCGATCCTCTATCGGCTGGCGCCCGAGCAGTGCCGGATGATCATGATCGACCCGAAGATGCTGGAGCTTTCCGTCTACGACGGCATCCCGCACCTGCTCACGCCGGTGGTCACCGATCCGAAGAAGGCCATCGTCGCCCTGAAATGGGCGGTGCGCGAGATGGAGGACCGCTACCGGCGGATGTCCAAGATCGGCGTGCGCAACATCGCCTCCTACAACGAGCGCGCCAAGGAGGCGGCCGACAAGGGCGAGCACTTTGAACGCACGGTGCAGACCGGGTTCGATGACGGCGGCCGGCCGATCTACGAGAGCGAGAAGATCGAGCCCGAACCCATGGCCTATCTCGTCGTCATCATCGACGAGGTGGCCGACCTGATGATGGTCGCCGGCAAGGACATCGAAGGCGCCGTCCAGCGGCTGGCGCAGATGGCGCGCGCCGCCGGGATCCACGTGATCATGGCCACCCAGCGGCCGTCGGTGGACGTGATCACCGGCACCATCAAGGCCAACTTCCCGACCCGGATCTCCTTCCAGGTCACCTCCAAGATCGACAGCCGCACCATCCTGGGCGAACAGGGCGCCGAGCAGCTGCTGGGCCAGGGCGACATGCTCTACATGGCCGGCGGCGGCCGCGTGACCCGCCTGCACGGTCCGTTCGTCTCCGACGGCGAGGTCGAGGCGGTGGCCAAGTTCCTGCGCGACCAGGGTCAGCCGCAGTATCTCGAGGAAGTCACCGCCGGCGGCGACGAGGAGGGCGAGGGCGGCGACCTGGGTCTCGGCGGGGACGGCGAGGGCAACGACCTCTACGACCGCGCGGTGGCCGTGGTCACCCGCGACGGCAAGGCCTCGACCAGCTACATCCAGCGCCGCCTGCAGATCGGCTACAACCGCGCCGCCTCCTTGATCGAGCGGATGGAGCAGGAGGGCGTGGTCGGGCCCGCCAACCACGCCGGCAAGCGCGAGATCCTGGTCAGCGCGGCGCCTTAGGGGCTTCAACCCCTTACCGTCCGTCATGGCCGGACTTGTTCCGGCCACCCATGAACACGGCGTCGCTTAGCTAGGTCCGGAGAGTTCGACGTTCATGGGTTACCGGCATTCCGCGCTTCGCGCTGCAGCCGGTAATGACGGACGGATATGATTTGCCGCTCACCTCAGCCACATCCGGATCAGCAGGCCGACCGCGCCGACGGCGGCCACGCCCGCGGCCCAGAGGCCGACGAACCACAAGAGCCTGCGATGCAGCGGCGGCTGGGCCATCAGTGGTAGCCGTCCGTGCCGACCTTGCCGCGGAACACCCAGTAGGCGTAGCCGGTGTAGGCCAGGATGATCGGGATCATGATCGCCGCCCCCACCAGCATGAAGCCCTGGCTGGAGGTTGGGGAGGCCGCCGCCCAGATGGTCACGGCGCCGGGCACGATGTCGGGGAAGATGCTGACGCCGAGGCCGGCGAAGCTGAGGGCGAACAGGCCGAGCGCCAGCAGGAAGGGGGCGCGCTCGTGGCGCTTGCGCAGGCTGCGGAAGAACAGCACTGAGCCGACGGCGACCAGCAGCGGGATCTGCGCCGTGAACAGCACATTGGGCATGGCGAACCAGTGGTCGGCGTAGCGGCCCTTGAGGAAGGGCGTCGCGGCGCTGACCAGGACGATGCAGGCGATCGTGCCGGCGCCCAGCCATCCGGCCATGCGGCGCGCGTGGGCCTGGGCCTCGCCTTCGGTCTTCATCACCAGCCAGGTCGAGCCGAGCAGGCCGTAGCCGATCACCAGGCTGACGCCGGTCAGCAGGCTGAACGGGGTCAGCCAGTCCCACCAGCCGCCGCCGTAGCCGCGGCCGACGACCGTCACGCCCTGAAGCAGGGCGCCCAGGGTGATCCCCTGGGCCAGGGTCCCGGCCACCGAGCCGGCGGTGAAGGCGAAGTCCCAGAAGGCCCTGTGGCTGGGGTCGCGCCAGCGGAACTCGAAGGCCACGCCGCGGAAGATCAGCCCCAGCAGCATGGCGATGATCGGCGCGTAGAGGGCCGGCAGGATGATGGCGTAGGCCAGCGGGAAGGCCGCCATCAGGCCGCCGCCGCCCAGCACCAGCCAGGTCTCGTTGCCGTCCCACACCGGGGCGACTGAATTCATCGCTCCATCCCGCTCCGGCCCCGGCTTCAGTGTCGGGAACAGGATGCCGATGCCGAGGTCGAAGCCGTCCATCACCACATAGGCGAAGACGGCGAAGGCGATCAGGCCGGCCCAGATGGTCGGCAGGTCGAAGGCGGGGGTCATGAGGGGTCTCCCGCGACGGGCGGGCCCGGATCGATCGCCAGCCCCGGCGTGATGCCGGCCGTGCGGATCGGGTGGTCGGCGGCGCTTTCCAGTCCCGACTCGTGAGCGGCGGGGGCTTTGCGCATCAACACCAGGATATAGCCGGCCCCGGCGGTGAAGACGGTGAAATAGACCGCCACGAAGGCGAGCAGCGAGGCGGCGACGGCTGGCGCGTCCAGCGGCGCTGCGGACTGCGCCGTGCGCAGCAGGCCATAGACCGTGAAGGGCTGACGCCCGACCTCGGTGGTCACCCAGCCGGCCAGGACGGCGACGAAGCCGGCCGGGCCCATGGCCACGGCGAAGCGGTGCAGCAGGCTCCAGTCATAGAGCTTGCCCCGCGCCCGGGCGGCGACGCTGACGACCCCCAGCAGCAGCATGAGCAGGCCCAGGCCGACCATGATCCGGAACGACCAGAAGACGATCGGCACATAGGGCCAGTCGGCGCGCGGGATGGTGTCGAGGCCGTTCAGGCCCGCGTTCAGGTCATGCTTGAGGATCAGCGAGGAGGCCTTGGGAATGGCGATCTCCGCGCGCACCTCGCCGGCCTTCTGGTCGGGCAGGCCGAACAGGATCAGCGGCGCCCCCGCCGGATGGCTCTGATAGTGGCCTTCCATAGCCATCACCTTGGCCGGCTGGTGTTCGAGCGTGTTCAGGCCGTGGGCGTCGCCGGCGAAGATCTGGATCGGCGCGGTCACCGCGACCATCCCCATGGCCATGTTGAACATCACCCGCGCGCCGGCGTTGGTCCGATCCTTCAGCAGATGAAAGCCCCCGACCGCGCCGACGGCCAGGGCGGTGGTGAGGTAGGCCGCCAGCACGGTGTGGGCCAGGCGGAAGGGGAAGGACGGATTGAAGATGATCTTCAGCCAGTCGGCCGGGACGAACTGGCCGGCGGCGTTGAGGGCGAAGCCCTGGGGCGTCTGCATCCAGCTGTTGGCCGAGAGGATCCAGAAGGCGGAGATGAAGGTGCCGACGGCGACCGCCACGGTGGCGACGAAATGCAGCCTGGGCCCGACCCGGGTCATGCCGAACAGCATCACCCCGAGGAAGCCGGCCTCGAGGAAGAAGGCGGTCAGCACCTCATAGGCCATCAAGGGCCCGATCACCGGCCCGACCTTGTCGGAGAACACCGACCAGTTGGTGCCGAACTGGTAGGAGAGGGTGATGCCGGAGACCACGCCCATGCCGAACGCGAGCGCGAAGATCTTCAGCCAGTATTTGAAAAGGTTGAGATAGACCGGCTTCTTGGTCGCCAGCCACAGTCCCTCGAGCACCGCCAGATAGCTGGCCAGGCCGATCGAGAAGGCCGGGAAGATGAAGTGAAACGAGACGGTGAAGGCGAACTGCATCCGCGCCAGGGTCAGGGCGCTGAGGTGATCAAGCATCTTGAGCCCCATCCCCCTTGGGAGGCGCCTTCGTCCGCCTGGCCTTGCCGCCGACGACGACCTTCAGCTGGTCCTTCATCTGGAACACCTTCTGCACCTTCGACCCCACCTCCAGAAGTTGGATCAAAGTGTCGGTCTCCAACTTCTGGATGTCCTGCGACCAACGCGTGACCAGCTCGATCAGGTCGTGCATCTCGGCCATGCGCGCCTGGGCGTGGCGCTCGTCGGGCGTCGCCGGTGTCTCCACCAGGGCGTGGCGCAGCATCGACAGGGTCGGGTCGATCTCCCGCTTTCGGCGCTCTTCCGCCAGGATGCGGACGATCTCCCAGATGTCTTCCGGCGTGGAGAAATACTCCCGCCGGTCGCCCGGCTTGTGCTGCAGCTTCACCAGCCGCCAGGACGACAGCTCCTTCAGGCCCATGCTGACGTTGGAGCGCGAAAAGCCGAGCTTCTCGGTGATCTCGTCGGCGTTCAGCGGCGCCTCGGCGAGGAACAGCAGGGCGTAGATCTGGCCGACGGTGCGGCTGATGCCCCAGTGGCCGCCCATCTCGCCGAAGTGCAGGACGAAGGCCTGGGTGAGGGGTGGCAGGTTCATGGGTTCCGGTACTTTCAGGAATTCCTGAAAGTACCGAAGGCGACGCAGGTCGTCAACGCGCCCTGATCGGAGATGCCGCAACGTGCGGTGCTCCCCGGCAACGCGGGGAAGCTGTCAGCGAAGCGGGCTGAGGGGGCGTTCGCCCTCAGTCGTACCTGAGCTGAGGGCGGAACTCGGCGCCGCGACCTTCCGGCGACATGTCGAGCACGCCCCAGAGCGGCCAGATCAGGTCCACATTGCGGGGATCTTCGCCGGGGTCTGGGGGCACGAAGTCCAGCTCCGTGGCCCAGGCGTGGCGGATCTCGCCGTCCTTGCGCCGGAAGACGTTCATGGTCGGCCGCTGGCGGCCCTGATCGTCCTCGGCGTGATAATCGCGCTGGAAGCTGTTCCCAGCGGAGGACAGCAGCCGCGTGTCCCGCCAGCCGCGGTCGCGCGCGTGCGCCGCGAGCCGGGGCAGGGGGGAGCGGGCGACGATCGCGATCGCCGCCCGCTGCCGGATATGCTTCATCTCGCCGTCCAGGGCGTCGATGATCGAGGTGCAGGAGGGGCAGGCCTGCGCCATCTCCGGACCGAGCATGAAGCCGTAAAGCAGCAGGACGTCCTTGTCGCCGAACAGCTCCGAGAGCTTCACCGGGCCCGCCTCGCCCTCGAACACATAGTCCTGCGGGACCAGGCCGCCCGGCGGCAGCGCGCGGCGTTGCGCCGCCACGGCCTCGATCTGGCGGCGCAGCGCCATCTCGGCTTGCAGCAGGTTGTCGCGGGCGGCGCGGTACTGGGCGCTCTCGCCTGGGAAGCGGATGGTGTGGAGCGTACGCGCGGTGGTTTCGGACATGGTCTTGGCCTCCTTTGGTCAGGCCAGGCGGAGGGGCTCCAGCGCATCGGCGAGCGACTTGCTCTCGCTTAAGCCGACGCGCTCTGCGCGTGCGAATCCTAGGCCCTGGTGAACGGTTCCGGGATCGTCTTCCCGGTCTCCAGGAAGGTCTTCAGGTTCGACAACACCGCGGGCCAGCCCTGGGAGATGCTACGCAGGCCCTCCTCGGTGAGCTCGGTGTGGGTGACGGTGAGGCGGACCTTCTCGCCCAACGCCTCGATCTGATAGGTGACGCGCGAGCGCCGACTGGGATCGTCCGCCTTCGACGCCGGCGACCAGCTGGTGACCAGCCGGCGCGGCGGATCGACCTCCAGCACTTCGCCGACCACGTCCGGCTCCTGGCCGGCGAATCCGTGCGTCCACTTCGAGCCGACCTTCCAGTCGGAGACATTGGAGCGTTCCCAATACCTGGCGGTGAGCTCCGCGTCGGTGAGCGCAGCCCACACCTTCTCCGGCGTGGTCAGGATGTAGGTCACGTAAACGAACTGCGGCTTATCCATCGTCGTCTCCTTCGAGTTGGTCCTTTAGCGCGGCCAGGGCGTCGAGCCGGGGCCGCTCGAACTTGGCGATCCACCGGGCCTGCAGGGCGTGGATCGGCACGGGGTTGAGGTAGTGCAGCTTCTCGCGCCCCCGCCGCACCGTGGTCACCAGGTTGGCGGCCTCCAGCAGGGCGAGGTGTTGGCTGACGGCCTGGCGCGTCATCTCGTGGCCCTCGGTCAGCGCTCCCAGGGTCTGCCCGGGCGTCGCGTGCAGGGAGTCCAGCAGGCGCCGCCGGCTCGCGTCCGCCAGCGCCTTGAAGACGAGGTCCATGTCGTCGGTCACGGGTTTAATATGCAAGTATTTACTTGCATGTCAACCTGCGCTCCGATGGGCCGCGGAACGGCGGTGTAAGCTTGGGCGTTGCAGGCGCGCCGCGATCCAGCCCTATTGCCGCCGGGTCCGCGGGATAATCTGCGCCCAAGATGGAGTTTTCGATGTCCACGACCCGCCGCAGCCTGGTCCTGGCGCTCGCCGCTGGCGCCGTCGCCGGCCCCGCCCTGGCGCAAAGCGGCCTCAGCGGCGCCGATCAGGCGCTGGTCGCCCGCGCCACGGCCTATCTGGAGGGGCTGACCCAGGCGAAGGCGCGCTTCATCCAGACCGACGCGCGCGGCCAGACCAGCCGGGGCGTCGTCTATCTGAAGCGGCCGGGCAAGGCGCGCTTCGCCTACGATCCGCCGTCCGGGCTCCTGGTCGTGTCCGACGGCGGGACCGTCTCGGTCGCCGACAGCCGGCTGAAGACCTTCGACAAATATCCCCTGATGGCCACGCCGCTGTCGCTGTTCCTGGCCAAGACCATCCGGTTCGACCGTGGGGTCCAGGTGACCGGCGTCAGCCGCGCCGCCGACGGCTTCACCATCACCGCCCGTGACGGGCGCAAGCAGACCGCCGGCCAGATCTCGCTGACCTTCCGCGACGCCCCCCTGACCCTGGTCGGCTGGACGGTCACCGACGCCCAACGCCGGGCGACGCACGTGCAGCTCGTCGGGCTTGCGCCGGCCAGGGGCCTGGATCCGGATCTCTTCTATTTGAAGGACACCCGGCCGGTCGGCGTCGGTCGGGCTCGAATGTGACCAAAATGGCACGATCAAGGAAGAATAGGGTTCCGTATTGACTTTCTCGCCGCCTGTGACCACTATGCATCATCTCGTCGGCGCGGTTGCGACGACGGGCCGAGCCGGAACCTATCCCCTCCCGGCGGCGGCATGAGAGACGACCTAGACGCCCGGGCTTCTCCAGTGCCCGGGCGTTCTTTTTTTCCAAAACTTGGCGAGCGGTCGGTGCAGGCCTAAGTCAGCGCCATGCGCCTTCGCCTCTGCACCTGGAACATCAACTCCGTCCGCCTGCGCCATGAGCAGGTCGCCCGCTTCGTCGCCGAACAGGCGCCGGACGTGCTCTGCCTGCAGGAGATCAAGTGCCGCGAGGGCGAGTTCCCCCGCGAGGCCTTCGTCGAGATGGGCCTGCCGCACCTGAAGATCGCCGGCCAGAAGGGGTGGCACGGGGTGGCCATCGCCTCGCGCCTGCCGCTTGCAGACGCCCCGCCGCTGCAAGCCTGCCGCGAGGGCCACGCCCGCTGCGTCGGCGCGATCGTCGAGGGCGTCGAGATCCACAACTTCTACATCCCGGCCGGCGGCGACGTGCCCGATCGCGAGCTGAACCCGAAGTTCGACCACAAGCTCGACTTCTATGAGACGCTCACCGCCGAGCTCGCGCGCCGCGATCCGAACGCGCCCTTGGCCATCGTCGGCGACCTCAACGTCGCGCCCAGCGAGTTCGACGTCTGGAACCACCGCTACATGTCGAAGATCGTCAGCCACACGCCTGTTGAAATCGAGGCCTTCGGCAAGATGGTGGATTCGCTGGGCTTCATCGACCTGCCGCGCTCGGCCGCGCCCGAGCCGGAGAAGCTGGCCTCCTGGTGGAGCTACCGGGCCGCCGACTTCCGCAAGTCCAACCGCGGCCTGCGCCTCGACCACATCCTGGTGACGCCGGGGCTGCGCGACGCCGCCTTCCGCCTGGGCTCGGCCGCGAGCCGCATCCACGACGACGTGCGCGAGTGGGAGCGCCCCAGCGACCATGCGCCGGTCAGCGCGGATCTGGTGTTGTAGCTATCCCTCTCCCCGTCTGCGGGGAGAGGGTGCGCTGCCCTTACGGCTGCAGCCGGTAGCCGCCCGCTTCCGTCAGCAGCAGCCGCGCGTTGGCCGGGTCGGCCTCGATCTTCTGCCGCAGGCGGTAGACGTGGGTCTCCAGCGTGTGGGTGGTGACGCCGGCGTTGTAGCCCCAGACCTCGGCCAGAAGCTCCTCGCGGCTGACCGGCTTCTCGCCGGCGCGGTAGAGGTACTTCAAGATGTTGGTCTCCTTCTCCGTCAGCCGGATCTTTCGCTGCTGGGAATCGACCAGGACCTTGGCGGAGGGACGGAACTCGTAGGTCCCCAGCCGGAAGACCGCGCCCTCGGAGTGCTCGTGACTTCGCAGCTGGGCGCGGATGCGGGCCAGGAGCACGGCGAACTTGTAGGGCTTGGTGACGTAGTCGTTCGCCCCGGCCTCGAGGCCTTCGACGGTGTCTTCGTCGGCCGCCGCGGCGGTCAGCATGATGATCGGGGCGGCGACGCCGTTACGACGCATCTGGCGGCAGGCCTCGCGCCCGTCCATGTCGGGAAGATCGACATCGAGCAGGATGAGATCCGGCTTCTGCTCCAGGGCCGCCGCCACGCCGTCGCCGGCGGTGGATGCTTCCAGAGTAGCGAAGCCTTCAGTTTCGAGTTGTTCTGCGACCGCGCCGCGCAGGTCCGCGTCATCGTCGACGATGAGGAGGGTCTTGCGTTGAGCCATACTGTTGAACATGCACCGTAACGCCCGCCGGGGGCAAAAAAATTCAGGAGCGCGTGTGATCTACGTCGCCACGGCCGATGGTTTCCTGGATCTGGGCGAGGCGAGGGTGCGCTGCGCGCTCGGTCCCGCAGGCGTCGTCGCCGCCAACGCCAAGCGCGAGGGCGACGGGGCGTCCCCCGCCGGGGTGTGGCCGATTCGGCGGGTGCTCTATCGTTCTGACCGTGGACCTGAGCCGCAGACCGCCCTGCCGGTCTTCGCCATCGCCGAGGACGACGGCTGGTGCGACGCGCCGCAGGACCTGGCCTACAACCGGCCTGTGAAGCTGCCCTATCCGGCGAGCGCCGAACGGATGTGGCGCGATGACCACCTCTACGACCTGGTCTTGGTCCTGGGCCATAACGACGATCCGCCGGCCGCGGGCATGGGCTCGGCCATCTTTCTGCACCTGGCCAAGCCCGACTACGCCCCGACCCACGGCTGCGTCGCCGTGCGGCGCGAGGATCTGGAGGCCCTGCTGCGCACGGCCAAGCCCGGCGACGCGGTGGAGATCCGCCCCTGAGCGCTGCGGATTGCGCGCCTAAGTTGAGCAAACGACCGGGGCGGCGCCGCCCTAGGGGTGTTTGACGGATGTCACATTCTTAGCAGATGATGGACTTTGCAGCAGATCCGGACGCGAACGAAGACGGATCGTTGCGACGCTACACCGCAAGAGTTTGGGTCCGCGGCGGCTGGCGCACAGGGAGGAAGCAAGGTTCCGGCGGTCGGCTAGCCGCCGCCGGCGCGCGAGCTTTCGCGCCTGTCCGCTCCCGCCCAGGGGAGGTCGGTGATGGTTGAGCTAAATACACGCCAGCAAGGCGTTCGGTCAGGTCGCGGTCGTCGATTGCATGACGCTGCGGCGCAACAGCGTGTGCTCGAGCGGCTGGGGGTTCACGTCAGTCTCCAGGTCCTTCAGGACCTGCCGCCGGGCGGCTGGGTGCGCTTTGTGCCCAATGACACGCCGCTGCGAGTCGCCAGGCTGGTTCACGGCGGCTAGCGCGTGACAGCCGCAAGTGGATGCCGGTTGCGGCGGCCGTCACGCGCTAAACTTTTGAAGATATACCCTTCTTATCCTGTTCAGGCGGTCCCACCTGAACCGGGAAGGGTCTAGCGCGCCCCGAACACCGCGGAGCCGACGCGCACGCTGGTGGCGCCGAAGGCGATCGCGGTCTCGAAGTCGCCGCTCATGCCCATCGACAGCCGGGCGAGGCCGTTGCGCGCGGCGATCTTGGCCAGCAGGGCGAAATGCGGCCCGGCGGGCTCGCCCATCGGCGGGATGCACATCAGGCCCTCCGGCTCGAGGCCGTAGTCCCGGCGGCAGGCGGCGATGAAGGCGTCGGCCGCCTGCGGCGTGACGCCGGCCTTCTGCGGCTCCTCGCCGGTGTTGACCTGGACATAGAGCCGGGGGCGCCGGCCCTGCTTCTGGATTTCCTCGGCGAGCGCCCGGGCGAGCTTCTCGCGGTCGAGGGTCTCGATCACGTCGAAGAAGGTCACCGCCTCGCGCGCCTTGTTGCTTTGCAGCGGCCCGATCAGATGAAGGGTGAGGCCCTCGGCGCGGCCTTCCCAGCGGCCCATGGCCTCCTGGACGCGGTTTTCGCCGAACACCGTCTGGCCCGCGGCCAGCACGGGTTCGATCGCTTCCCAGGGCTGCTGCTTGGAGACCGCGACCAGGGTGACGTCGGCCGGGGCGCGGCCGCAGGCTTGCGCGGCGTGCGCGATCCGGGCCACCACCTCGTGGTAGGCCTTGGCCGAATCTGCGGCGGAATCGAGGGGGGAAGCGGCCATTTCGGGGTTCTGGACCTTGCGGCGTACGGCCGGGCTCTTAAAGCGCCCCATGCCCCAAAGGAAGGGGGCCGGACGGACGGCGGCGCCGTGGCTTTTGGTGTTCACCGACCCGCAGCGCACCCCCGACGTAGCGGCGCTCGCTGCGCGGCTGCCGGCGGGCGCAGCCCTAGTTTATCGCGCCTTCGGCGCGCGCGACGCGGAAGAGGTCGCCCGGCGGCTGCTGGCCCAGGTCCACGCCAAGGGCGGCAAGCTGCTGATCGGCGCTGACGCCGGCCTCGCCGCGCGGATCGGGGCGGACGGGGTGCATCTGCCGGAGCGGTCGGCGGCGCGGGCCCGGGCCTTGAAGGCCGGCCGACCGGGTTGGATCGTCACGGCGGCGGCCCATTCGCCGCGCGCGGCGCGCCGCGCGCAGGCGGCCGGCGTCGATGCGGTGGTGGTTTCGGCGATCTTCCTGAGCCGCAGCGCCTCGGCGGGCGCGCCGATCGGGCCGCTTCGGCTGGCGCAGATCGCGCGTTTGGCCGGGGTTCCGGTCTACGCCCTGGGGGGCGTGAACGATCGCACGGCGGGGCGCCTCAAGGACATCCGGCTGGCGGGCCTGGCGGCGGTGGAAGGCTTCTAGAACCTGCCGGTCCTAGAACTTGAAGGAGGATTCCAGCCGCACGCGGGGCTGGCTTTCTTCCGAGCCGATCTTGCGCGGGCCTGCGTTGACCTGTTCGTCGCGCAGGGCGACGGCGCCGCCGACACGCAGCGACGGCGTGATGTGGTAGTAAGCGCCCGCCTGGACGTCGTTCAGCGTCGAGGGCCGGACGTCCGACTGCTCCATGTTCAGGGTCACGCCCCAGCGACCCTTGCGGGCGTCCCACTTGAGCGACTTCATGCCGGCGTTGGGGATCGAGGAGGCGTCGCTGCGGACGGTGATGTCGAGGCCCTTGGACCGATCGGCCGCCTGGGCAAAGCCAGACGCCGCGCAAAACAGCGCGGTCGCGGCGATCACCAGGCTGATACGACGGCCCAACATAAGAAACATATAACCCCTGCACCCCCCATTCGCATCACGGTGCGACCGTTTTGCGAATGGTCGAGGTCGATTAGAGACCTGCTTGTAGAGAGGTCAACCGACTCCGTCGTCGCAGGCCGTCCGGGGGCGTGACTTCCTCGGTCGCTGTGGCGGACGGGTCACGCGATTCCTGTTTGGCGCCGGGATGGGCATTGTTATAGAGGGCGCGGCGCGGGGCGGCGTCGTGGCGCTCGGGCGCACGGAATTCACTAGGAGACGGACAGATATGCCGTTTGTGCGCGGAGTTTGGATGCGGCGCGTTTCGACCGGCGCTATGGCGCTGGCGCTCGCGGGCCTAGCCGGCTGTTCGCACCTTCCCCTGGTGGGCCGCAACAAGGCGCCGGCGCCGCCGGCTTCGGCGACGGGCAGCCTGGGCGTCAACGGCTATCTGTGGCGCGCGACCCTCGACACCCTGGCCTTCATGCCGCTGGCCTCGGCCGATCCGTACGGCGGCACGGTGATCACCGATTGGTATTCCAATCCGGAGAAGGCCGACGAGCGCTTCAAGTGCACCGTCTACATCCTGGATGCGCGCCTGCGCGCCGACGGGCTGAAGGTCTCGGTGTTCAAGCAGACCCGCGATGCGGCCGGCGCCTGGATCGACTCGCCCACCGCCGCGCAGACCGAGACCGATATCGAGAACGCCATCCTGACGCGCGCTCGGCAGCTTCGACTTTCGAACGTCCGGGGCTAATCCCCCGGACCTTTCGATTGTCGGCGAGGCTTTGTGCTATGGCCCGTTGACCGGAACTCCCACTCCAGTCCAAAGGCCGCCTGTCATGGCCCGCTACAATCCGAAAGAAACCGAACCCAAGTGGCGCGAGGCGTGGGCTGACGCCGACTCCTTCCGCGCCGTGCAGGATCCCGCCCGGCCCAAATACTATGTGCTGGAGATGTTCCCGTATCCGTCGGGACGGCTGCACATGGGTCACGTGCGCAACTATTCGCTGGGCGACGTCATCGCCCGCTTCAAGCGCGCGCGCGGCTTCTCGGTGCTGCATCCGATGGGCTGGGACGCCTTCGGCCTGCCGGCGGAGAACGCCGCCATGGAGCGCGGCGTCGATCCCAAGGCCTGGACCTACGACAACATCGCCAGGATGCGCGAAGAGCTGAAGGAGCTCGGCCTGTCGATCGACTGGTCGCGCGAGTTCGCCACCTGCGACGTCGCCTACTATGGCCAGCAGCAGGCCTGGTTCCTGGAGCTCTACAAGCGCGGTCTGGTCTATCGCCGCGAAGCCACGGTCAACTGGGACCCGGTCGACCAGACGGTGCTGGCCAACGAGCAGGTGGTCGACGGCCGCGGCTGGCGCTCCGGCGCGGTGGTCGAGAAGCGCAAGCTGAACCAGTGGTTCCTGCGCATCACCGACTACGCCGACCAGCTGGTGGACGATCTTGGAACCCTGGATCGCTGGCCCGAAAAAGTCCGGACCATGCAGGAGAACTGGATCGGCCGCTCGAAGGGCGCGCGTCTGCGGTTCCACTTCGCCGAGGCCTCGCCGCAGGGCTTCGAGGCGGGGCTGGAGGTCTACACCACCCGCCCGGACACCCTGTTCGGCGCGGCCTTCGTCGGCGTCGCCGCCGACCATCCGCTGGCCGAGCAGCTGGCCGCCGCCGATCCGAAGGTGGCCGCCTTCGTCGCCGAGTGCCGCCGCGGCGGGTCGTCCGAGGCCGAGATCGAGACCGCCGAGAAGATCGGCTACGACACCGGCCTGAAGGTGAAGCATCCGTTCGATCCGAGCCGGGAGCTGCCGGTCTGGATCGCCAACTTCATCCTGCTGGACTATGGGACTGGCGCCATCTTCGGCTGCCCGGCGCATGACCAGCGCGATCTCGACTTCGCGCGCAAGTACGCCCTGCCGGTGACGCCGGTGGTGCTGCCGCCGAGCGAGGACCCTGTGACCTTCACGGTCGCCGACGAGGCCTATGTCGGCCCCGGGACCATCTTCAATTCGGACTTCCTGAACGGCCTGCCGATCGAGGAGGCCAAGGCCGCCGCCGTCGCGCGCATCGAGGCCCAGGGCGACGGCAAGGGCGCGACGGTGTTCCGCCTGCGCGACTGGGGCGTCGCCCGCCAGCGCGGCTGGGGCTGCCCGATCCCGGTGGTCCACTGCGAGACCCACGGCGTCGTGCCGCTGCCGCGCAGCGCTCTGCCGGTGGCCCTGCCCGACGACCTGGAATTCGGCAAGCCGGGCAATGCGCTCGACCGCCACCCGACCTGGAAGCGCGCCAGCTGCCCGACCTGCGGGGGGCCGGCGCTGCGCGAGACCGACACGCTGGACACCTTCGTCGACAGCTCCTGGTACTTCGCCCGCTTCGCCAATCCGGACGCGGCGGACCCGATCGACAAGGCCGCGGCCGATTACTGGCTGCCGGTCGACCAGTACATCGGCGGCGTCGAGCACGCGGTGCTGCACCTGCTCTACGCCCGCTTCGTCACCAAGGCGCTGGCGGACGAGAACATGGTCTCGGTGCGCGAGCCGTTCGCCGGCCTGTTCACCCAGGGCATGGTGACGCACGAGACCTACCGCCGGCAGAGCGGCGAATGGGTCGAGCCGGGCGCCGTCGAGCTGTCGGCCGAAGGCGCGGCGCGCCGCGCCATCCTGGTCGACACCGGCGAACCCCTGGTCATCGGCGACGTCGAGAAGATGTCGAAGTCCAAGAAGAACACCGTCGCGCCCGGCGAGATCTTCGACGTCTACGGCGTCGACGCCGCGCGCCTCTTCGTGCTCTCCGACAGCCCGCCCGAGCGCGACACCCAGTGGACCAGCGGCGGGGTCCAGGGCGCCTGGCGCTTCGTCAACCGGGTCTGGGAAGAGTTCGACAGCCAGCCCGCGCGGACGAGCGAGGGGGGAGACGACGAGGCCTCGACCGCCCTGCGGCGCGCCACCCACAAGCTGGTGAAGCAGGTCACCGAGGCGATCGAGAGCTTCCGCTTCAACTCTGGCATCGCCCGGCTCTACGAGTTCCTGAACCTCCTGAAGGCCAACCCGGCCCAGGGCGCCTCGCCGGCGCTGGCGGCCGCCCGGCATGAGGCCCTGTCGGCCTTCGCCCGGCTGATCGGGCCCTTTGTCCCGCACCTTGCCGAGGAGTGCTGGGTCCGCATCGGCGGCCAGGGCATGGTCGTCGAGGCCCCGTGGCCGGAATTCGATCCGGCGCTCACCGAGGACGCGGTCAAGGTGCTGCCGGTGCAGGTCAACGGCAAGCGGCGGTTCGAGATCACGGCGCCGGCCGGCGCCGAGCCCGCCGAGGTCGAGAAGATCTTGCTTGACGATCCCGAGATCGCACGGCGCCTTGAGGGTCTGACGATCCGCAAGGTGATCGTGGTCAAGGACCGCATCGTCAACATCGTGGCGGCCTGATGCGGATGAGGGGCGAGATTGTGCTGAGGGATACCAAGGTTCTGGCGGTGGGGCTGCTGCTTGCGGCGTCTGTCGCCCTCTCCGGCTGCGGCTTCACCCCGCTCTACGCCCAGCAGGGCGTGGTCTCGAACCTGGCGGCGGTGGACGTGTCGGTGCCGCAGGGCCGCACCGGCTTCCTGATGCGCGAGCATCTGGACGACGCGCTCGGCCGCAACCGCGACGCCGCCCCCGCCTACCGGATCAACCTGACGATCAGCGAGAACCGCTACCCGCGCGGCGTGCGGATCGACAACGTCGCGACCCGCTACGAATACGTGCTGATCGCCAGCTATGTGCTGAACGCCCTGCCGTCCGGCGCCGTCGCCAAGACCGGCCAGGTGAAGGTCGAGCTGACCTACGACTCCGCCGACCAGCCCTATTCGGCCATCTCCGCCCAGCAGGACGCCCAGGACCGCGCCGCCCAGGAGGCCGCCCGTCGGATCCAGCTGGAGCTGGCCGCCTGGCTCGCCGCGGGGGGCAAGTCCACGTCTTGAGGCCAGGCGGGTGATTCTCTCGAAACGCCCCGACATCGAGCGCTTCCTCTCCCGACCGGATCCGCAGATCCGTGCGGCCCTGATCTACGGCCGCGACATGGGCGTGGTTCACGACCGCGCTGACCAGCTGGCCGCCAAGATGGTGGACCGGACCGACGATCCCTTCGACGTGGCCCAGCTGACCGACGGCGACCTCGGGGACGACCCCGCCCGGCTGGAAGGCGAACTCGCCTCGCAGTCGCTGATGGGCGGCCGCCGGCTGGTGCGGCTGCGCTTCGGCGGCGAAAAGGCCAGCGCCGACAAGGTGGCGGCCGAGGCCCTGGTCCGCCACGCCGCCGGCGAGCTCAACCCCGACGCCTTCTTCCTCATCGAGGCCGGCGCCCTGGGGCGCGAGTCCGGCCTGCGCAAGGCCGCCGAGAAGGCGGCCGGCGCGGCCGTCATCCCCTGCTACGAAGACGAGCCCGGCGACGTGGCGCGGCTGGTCCGCGAGACGCTCGCCCGGGACAACGTCTCGCTCAACGCCGACGCCCTGGCCCTGTTCGTCGCCCGCATGCCCAAGGAGCGCGGCGTCGCGCGCCAGGAGATCGAGCGGCTGGCGATGTTCCTCGGCCCGGGTAGCGGCCTGACCGCCACCCCCGCCGACCTCGAGACCTTCCTCGGCGTCGAGCCCGAAGCCTCCTTGTTCGACGCCGCGGTGGACGCCTTCGGCGGCCGGATCGCCGAGGCCCAGGCCGGCATTCGCCGCGCGCGCCAGGAGGGCGAGGCCGGTCCCGCCGCTGTGCGCGCCATCGGCCAGCACCTGGGCCGGCTGCGCCGCGTGCTGACCTTGCACAAGGCCGGCGCGGGCCTGCAGGAGGCCGCCAAGGCCTCCGGCGTCTTCTGGAAGCAGGAGCGGGAATTCCTGCGCCAGGCGCGCAGCTGGAATCTCGAGGAGCTCGACCGCGTCCAGCCGGAGGTCCTGGCCGCCGACCGCGCCTGCAAGACCACCGGCTCCCCCGACCACCTGATCGCCGAGCGCCTGGCGCTGACCATCGCGTCCAGGGCGCGCCGCCTCGGTCTTTGAGCGGCCTGGGGCTTTGGGCCACAGATGCCGCCCCTAAGGCGACTCACGTAGACTCACGCCCGCAAGGGTAGGGCGGAGCGGCGGCGATGGAAGTTGCGGAGGTTCAGGCGCAGATCGCCGAGCTGGTGACGATGGGCAAGGAAGCCTTCGACGCCGGGCGCCCCGGCGACGCCGAGGAGATCTTCCGCGGCCTGCGCGCGATCACCAAGACGAACGTCGAGGTCAACACCCAGCTTGGCCTGCTCCTGGCGACCCGGGGCGCCTACCAGGAGGCGCGGGCGCCGCTGGAGGACGCAGCCCTGCTCGACGACAGCGACCCCGTCGTCTTCAACGTGCTCAGCGCCTGCGCCTTCGAGACCGGCGACTACGAAGCCGCCCTGGTCAACGCCGACCAGGCCCTGCGTTTGCGGCGGACCTATTCGGAAGCGCACAACAACCGCGGAAACGCCCTGCTGCGCCTCGGGCGGCCCAGCGAGGGGCTGGAGGCCTTCAAGGCCGCCTTGATGCTGACCCCGCGCGACGCCGACGTGCACGTCAACCTCGCCAACGTGCTCAACGCCCTGGAGCGGCCGGCCGAGGCCCTGCGGAGCCTGGACCGGGCGCTGGCGCTCGCGCCGCGGCTGGCGACGGCGCACGTCAATCGGGGCAATGTGCTGCAGCGCGTCGACCGGCACGTCGAGGCCCTGGCCGCCTATGACGAGGCCATCGCCCTGGATTCGGGGTCGATCGACGCCCACTGGAACCGCGGTCTCTGCCACCTGCTGATCGGCGACTATGCGGCCGGCTGGCAGGGCTATGAATGGCGCTGGCGGCGCGGGGTGCGAGAGACCCAGCCCCGGGGTTGCGTCGAGCCGCTCTGGCTCGGCGCCGAGGACCTCGCCGGCCGCACCATCCTGCTGCACGGCGAACAGGGGTTGGGCGACTGCATCCAGTTCGCCCGCTACGCGCGCCAGGTCGCCGACCGCGGCGCGATCGTGATCCTCGAAGTCTACGCGACGCTGGCGCCGCTGTTCGAAGGCCTGGCCGGCGTAAGCCAGCTGGTGCGCCGCGGCGATCCGACGCCGCCGTTCGAGCTCCATTGCCCGTTGATGAGCCTGCCCCTGGCGCTCGGCCAGCCGGCGCCCGCGCCGGAACCCCAGCCCTATCTGCGCGCCGACGCCGGGCGCCTGGCGGCCTGGACCGAACGCCTGGGTCCGAAGGCGGCCCCGCGCATCGGCCTTGTGGCGAGCGGCAGCCCGACGCACGGCAACGACCTGCAACGCAGCCTGTCGTTCGAGACCCTCGCCCCGCACCTGCCGGCGGGCCTGGAGTATCATCTCCTGCAGAAGGAGCTGCGCCCGGCCGACCGCGACGCCCTGGCGGCGCGCCCGGACGTGCGGGTCTGGGCCGAGGCCATCCACGACTTCGCCGACACCGCCGCCCTGGCCCAGCTGATGGACCGGGTGGTGAGCGTCGACACCAGCGTGGCGCACCTGGCCGGCGCGATCGGCCGGCCGACGTCGCTGCTGCTGCCCACCGAGCCGGATTGGCGCTGGGGCCTCAACGCGGCGAGCACGCCCTGGTACGAGGGCATGCAGATCTATCGGCAGACTCGCCGCGGCGACTGGCGCGACCCGCTGCAAAAGCTCGCAGCGGATCTGCCGGCCATGACCGCAGCCTGAGCCGCATCAGGCGGCGAGCGCCGTCCGCAGCTCCGCCACCACCGCCGGGGCCGCCGCCAGGGCGACTTGCACCGCGGCTTCACGTTGTTCGGGTCCGAAGGCGACGCCTTCCGCCCGCAGGATGGTGACGTCGTCGATGCCGATGAACTTGAAGACGGCTCGCAGGTAGGGTTCGTGGAAGTCGTTCACCGCCAGGGGCGTGCCGGGCGCGTAGAGATTGCCGCGGGCCGAGGCGACGATGATCTTCTTGCCGCCCGCCAGCCCTTCGGGCCCAGCCTCGGTGTAGCGGAAGGTCTTGCCGGCGACGACGATGCGGTCGAACCAGGCCTTCAGCTGGGAGGGAATGGTGAAGTTATACATCGGCGCGCCGATGACGATCACGTCGGCGTCGAGGAATTCCTGAAGCACGCCGGCGCCCTCGGCGGTGCCGAGGTGCTGGCTGCCGAGGTGGGGGATGGCGTCGGCGTCGAGGTCGCGCCGGACGACCTCCAGGGCCGGGATCGCGTCGCGGGCGGCCTGGACCACCGCGGCCGAAACCTGCCGGCTGACAGAGCCTTCCCCGGTGATCCCGGCGTCGATGTGCAGCAACTTCATCTTGCGTCTCCGAACGGAGTTGAATGACGGAAGTGAAGCTGGTGCTGCGACAATGGCGCCGGTAGAGGTTTAATTTGCGACAGATCGTTGCAAGTTTAGAACGATGGATCGATGCGCGACCTCAACGACCTGAGCTTCTTCGCCGCGGTGGTCGCCAACGGCGGCTTCTCGGCGGCCGCCCGGGCGACGGGGGTTCCGAAGTCCAGGATCAGCCGTCGCGTGGCGGCTCTCGAGGGGCAGCTCGGCGTGCGGTTGGTCGAGCGCTCCACCCGCCGCTTCAAGGTCACGGAGGTCGGCGAGGAGGTCTATCGGCACGCCCGGGCGGCGCTGACCGAGGCCGAGGCGATCGATCACGTCGTCGCGCGCCTGACCGCCGAACCCCAGGGGTTGGTGCGGATCAGCTGTCCGCTGGACGCCGACCGGATCGTGGGCGCCGCCTTGCCGGAATTCCTCGCGCGGCACCCGCGGCTTCGCGTGCAGGTGATCGTCACCAACCGCAGGATCGACCTGGTCGAGGAGAACGTCGACATCGCCATCCGCGTGCGCGAGACGCTCGACACGGACCCGGACCTCCAGCTGAGGATCATCGCGCGCGTCGGATCGCTGCTGGTCGCCAGCCCGGGCTTCCTGGACGCGCACGGCGAGCCCGCGACGCCGGCTGAGATCGCGGCCTTGCCGACGCTCGGCCACACGGACCGGCCCGGCGTCGAACGTTGGACCCTGGTGAACCCGGCGGGGGAGGAGGCGACGGTCCTGCACGAACCGCGGCTGTCGGCCAGCACCTTCCCGATCCTCAGGCAGGCGGCGATCGACAGCGTGGGCCTCGCCCTGCTGCCGGAGCTGTCCTGCCGCGAGGCGCTTGAGGACGGCCGGCTCGTGCGAATCCTTCCGGACTGGGGCTCGCGCCAGGGCGTCCTGCACCTGGTGTTCACCGCGGGGCGCGCTCAGCTCCCCGGCGTGCGCGCCGTGATCGAGTTTGCGGCCGAGGCGCTGCGGCCGTGCGGTGCGACATGGGAGATCGACATCTGAGCCTGCTCAGGCCTAGGCGACGCAGCGCGCGCCGGCTAACACCAGGACATGGCCATTGGCGTCTTCGATTCCGGCGTGGGCGGGCTGACCGTCCACCACCGGCTGGTGGAGCGGTTTCCGACCGCTGATCTCGTCTATCTCGCGGACCAGGAGAACGCGCCCTACGGCGGCAAGCCTGGCGAGGAGATCGTCAACCTCACCCGGGCGGGTTGCGAGCGGCTGTTCGACGTAGGTTGCGACCTGGTGGTGCTGGCCTGCAACACGGCCGCGTCGGTGGCGCTGCGGCGGCTGCAGCAGACCTGGCTGCCCGGCTATCGGCGCGAACTCGGCCGGCCGGTGAACGTCCTGGGCATCATCGTGCCGACCATCGAGGCGGCGACCGGCCTGCCCTGGGAGCACGAGGCCGAACGGCGCGGCGACAAGGTCGAGAAGCTCGACGTCCTGGGGGTCTTCTGCACCCCGGCGACGGCGGCGAGCCGGGTCTATGAGATCGAGATCGACAAGCGCCGGCAGGACGTCGCGGTCTTCGCCGAGCCCTGCCCGGACCTGGCGCGAATGATCGAGGCCGGCGCCGGCGTGGTCGAGCTGGCCGCCGCCGTCGAAGGCCACGTCTCGGCCCTGTCGAAACGCATCGGCCGGGCGCCGGACCGGGCGATCCTGGGCTGCACCCACTATGAGATCATCGCCGACATGTTCCGCGCGGCCCTGCCGCCGGGCACGCCGCTGATCCACCAGCCGGACGCCACCGCCGACGCGCTGGCCCGCTATCTGGAGCGCCATCCGGACCTCAGGCCCGGCACAAGCGGCGAGCGGCGCTTCCTCACGACGGGCAATCCAGGCGTTCAGCACAGCCTGGTCGAGACCTTCTGGGGCGCGGCGCTGACTTTCGAGGCGGCCTAGACTTAGGCTGTATTCTGCCTGGATCGATGGCAGGGTCGTGAGCGGAACGCGGAGGAGCCGATGGCCTACTGGTTGGTGAAGTCCGAGCCCACGACCTACGCCTACGCCGACCTGGAGCGCGACGGCCGCACGGTCTGGGACGGCGTGCGCAACAATGCGGCGGCCCTCCATCTCAAGGCCATGAAGACCGGCGACGAGGTGCTGTACTACCACTCGCAGGAGGGCAAGGCGGTGGTGGGCGTCGCCAAGGTCGCCAAGGAGGCGTTTCCCGACGCGAGCGACCCCTCCGGCCGCTTCGTCGCCGTCGAGCTGGCGCCCGTGCGGCCGCTGAAACGCCCCGTCATCCTGGCCGAGATGAAGGCCGAGCCGAAGCTCGCCGCCATGGAGATGATCCGCCAGTCGCGCCTGTCGGTCTCGCCGGTGCGGCCCGAGGAATGGAGGACGATCCTCAAGCTGGCGGGCGAAGCCTAGGGGGCTAATTGGCGCACTCGGGGTCGGCGGCGATTTCCCGGCACAGCTGCAGCACGGCCGGTTGACCCCTCAGGGCCTGCCAGCTGGTCAGCACATCATCCAACTGACTTTCCCACTGGGGGCGCAAGGAAGCGGGCGCGCCGGCGGCCATGGTCTTTTCCATGCACGCCCGCATCTTCGCATAGGCCTGCTGGCAATCGAGCGGCAGGCCGACCAGCTTCTTGCGCGCGGCTTCGGGGATCGCGGGCGGCGCACTGTCCGCCGTCGCCGAGGCGCCGGAGAGCAACAGTCCGGATGTCAGCAGGGCTGGCCACAGCCGGCGCCGGAAACGACCGCTGGTCATTGTCACCTCAAACTACCCGTAGCGGCGCCCCGGAGTGTTCATCCATGTTCGCATGGAAGCGGCAATCGGAAATGCGCGCGCCGGCCTGCGCCCTGCAGGGTCGGCCACTGGCTTTTGCCGGATCGATAGAGAACGCCTATATCTCCGACATGCTCCTGCCCACCCTGCGTCAGCTCCAGTACCTCAAGCTTCTCGCCGAACAGGGCAGCTTCGGCCGCGCCGCCGAGTCCGCCCACGTCACCCAGCCGACGCTGTCGGCGGGCATCCAGGAGCTGGAGCGCACCCTCGGCGCGCCGGTGGTCGATCGCGCCCGCTCCGGCGTCATCCTGACCGCCGTCGGCGAAGAGGCGCTCCGGCGCGCCACCGTCATCCTCAACGAGGCGGAAGAGCTGGTGGAGGCCGCCAAGAACGCCGGCCAGCCGCTCACCGGCCGGTTCCGGCTGGGGGTCATTCCGACCATCGCCCCCTTTCTGCTGCCGGTGGCCTTGCCGCTGCTGCGCGAACGCTTCCCCAAGCTGCGGATGTTCCTGCGCGAGGACCTGACCCAGCGCCTGATCGCCTCGCTGAAGGCCGGCCAGCTGGACGCCGCCCTGATCGCCCTGCCCTACGACATGAGCGGGCTCAACTGGGCCCATGTCAGCGACGACGAGCTGTTCGCGGCGGTGCCGGCCGACCATTTCCTCGCCCGTCAGGAGTCCGCCACGCCCGAGGAGTTGGAGCGCGAGGGCCTGATCCTGCTGGAGGACGGCCACTGCCTGCGCGAGCACGCGCTCGCCGCCTGCGGGCTGAAGCCGCCGAAGGCCGCGGACGAGGAAAATTTCGCGGCCACCTCGCTGCCGACCCTGGTGCAGATGGTGGGCTCGGGCCTGGGCGTCACCTTCCTTCCGGCCATGGCGGTGGAGGCGGGCCTCGCCAAGGCCGCGCCGGTCGCGGTGCGGCGGATCGACGCCGCCAACCCCAGCCGGGAGATCGTCGTCGCCTGGCGCGCCGGCTCGAACCGCGGGGTCGAGGGAAAGCTGCTGGCCGAGACTCTGCGCAGGCCCTGACGCCCAAGCCGCGAGCCGCGTCTGTCCGGCGGCCGACACAAGATCAGCCATTTTTAACGAATGACTCGGCAGCCTACCCAATATGGGGAGGAAGAATTCAGCCCGCGTCGCCAGTTGGCATGACATCGCCGCGCTGCGCGCGCGAGACGTGCGGATGCGGATGGTCTTCTCCATCTTCGTCGCCCTGGCGGGTCAGTTCGTAGAGCCCGGCTCCGCCTGGCCGGGGCTCTGGCTCGCCGCGACGGCGGCCTCCCAGTTCCTCAGCCTGCTGATCACCGAGCCGATGCGCCGCGATCCGGACTTTCCCGTGTCGCGCCGGCGCGAGCGCCTGTTCTTCGCCAGCGTCGCCGTGAGCGCTGCGGTCTTCGCCTCCTGCGGGATCCTGTTCTGGCTGCACGGCGGCTGGGGCGAGCGGCTCGTCGCCGTCATCATCCTGGCGGGCGGAGCGGTGAACGTCGCCCTGCAGGCCGGCGCCTCGTCGCGGCTGCTGTGGGTTGGCTGCGCCCCCTTCATGGTGCTGCTGCAGGCTCTGCCGCTGATTTCATTCTTCATGAGCACGGGGCCCGAGCGCGGGGTCATGGGCATGACCGCCGTCGCCGCCACCCTGTTCGTCCTCCATCTCGTCGCCGCCGGCCGGCATAGCGTTGCGAGCGCGCGGCGGGTCGAGCGCGCCCTGCAGGAGGCGCACGGCGAACGCCTTCGCCGAGGTCGCCAGCCAGGCCAAGAGCGACTTTCTGGGCGCCATGACCCATGAGCTGAGGACGCCGCTGAACGGCGTGCTGGGCATGGCGCAGGCGATGGAGGGGCACGAGCTGACCGCCGAGCAGCGCGAGCGCCTGGATGTGCTCCGCCACTCCGGCGAGCTTCTCCTCCGTCTGCTGAACGACGTGCTCGACATCTGTCAGAGCGAGAAGGTCAAGGTCGACCTGGGCTGCGAGGACGTGGACGTCCCGCCCCTCATCGGGCAGGCGCAGGACGCGTCCGGCCCGCTCGCCGTTGGCGAGGCCCGTCTGCGGGTCCTCGCGGCCGAGGACAATCCCATCAACCAGCTCGTCCTGAGGACCTTGCTGGAGCAGCTCGGCATCGACGTGCACATCGTCGGAGACGGCGAGGAGGCGGTCTGCGCCTGGGCCTCCGCGCCGTGGGACCTGGTGTTGATGGACATCCGCATGCCGGGAATGGACGGCTTCGCCGCCACGCGCGCCATCCGCGCGGCCGAGGCCGCCGAAGGGCGTCCGCGGACGCCGATCATCGCGGTGACCGCCGACGCCACCAGCCAGCAGGTCTCCGACTATATGGACGCCGGCATGGACGGGCTGGCGCCCAAGCCGATCCAGCTGGCCCAGCTGGCGAAGGTCATCGACGCCGTGCTGGTCTGCGGACCGGCCGACGGCGTCCGCGGGCAGGGCCGATCCGCGGCCTAGGAGCTGTGGACACTTAGCGTAGCCAGAGGACGATGGCTGCGAGGGTGACGATGGCGAGATAGTTCCTGGCGGTCTTCTCGAAGCGTGTAGCGACGCGCCGGAACTGCTTGAGCCTGCTGAAGCAGCACTCGACCAGGTGGCGCTGGGCGTAGAGGTGCTTGTCGAGCGGGTGCTTGCGGGATCGGGACGGGTTGTTGGGGATCACCGCGACCGCGCCCTTCTCGGCGATCGCCTGGCGCAGGCGGTCGGAGTCGTAGGCGGTGTCGGCCATTACGGCCTGGGCTGGCAGGCCTTCGATCAGCGGGCCGGCCTGGGGCGCGTCGCCGCGCTGGCCAGCGGTGAGCGTGAACCGCACGGGACAGCCCAACCCTCGCACGGCCATGTGGATCTTGGTGCTCAAGCCCCCGCGGGAGCGGCCAATGGCCTGATCTTCAGGCCCCCCTTTTTCGCCCCCGCCGCGTGCTGGTGAGCGCGGACGATGGTCGAGTCGACGATCAGGTACTCGAAGTCGGGATCATTCGAGAGCGCCTCGAAGATGCGCCACCAGATCCCCTTGGCGCTCCAGCGGCTGAACCGCCGCCAGACGCTGTTCCAGTCGCCGAACACCTCCGGAAGATCCCGCCACGGCGAACCGGTGCGCACCACCCACAGCACGCCTTCGACGAACATCCGGTTGTCCCGGCCCGTCGAGCCCTTCTGATCCGGACGGCCGATGACCAGCGGGGCGATCCGCTCCCACTGGTCGTCGCTAAGCACCAAGCGGTCCATCACCCCCAAGACTGCCCCCAAAAAGCAGTCTTGAATCACGCTTCGGAGTCGCAGGGAATCCTAAGAGTCCACAGCTCCTAGAGGCCGTTCGCCGGCCCGACGTGCCTTCCAGGCCGTTCTCGACTATATGTCCGCGGCCATGACCCGCCCGTTCCTCAAGATGAATGGGCTCGGCAACGATTTCGTCGTCGTCGAGGCCCGCTCCGCACCCTTCGCCCCCACGGCGGCGGAGGTGCGCGCCATCGCCGATCGGGCGAGCGGCGTCGGCTGCGACCAGCTGATCTCCGTCGGGCCTGCGGAAGACGCCGACGCGTTCGTGCGCTTCTGGAACGCCGACGGCGAAGAGGTGTCGGCCTGCGGCAACGGCTCCCGCTGCGTCGGCTGGCTCTTGATGCAGTCGAGCGGCAAGGACGAGATCGTCATCGAGACCAAGGCCGGCCGGCTGCTCGCCACCCGCGCCGGCGAGCGGCTGGTCAGCGTCGACATGGGCCCGCCGGGCCTGGATTGGTCGCAGATCCCGTTGGCCCAGGCGCAGGACACCCGCGCGCTCGACGTCGGCCTCTACGACCATCCGGCGCTGAGCCTCGCGCCGGGCTGCGTCTCCATGGGCAATCCGCACGTGGTCTTCTTCGTTTCGGACATCGAGACCGCGCCGATCGCCGAGGCCGGACCGGTGATCGAGCGGCATCCGCTGTTTCCCGAGCACGTCAACGTCGGCTTCGCCCAGGTGAAGGACCGCGGCCGCATCCGGCTTCGGGTGTGGGAGCGGGGCGCGGGCCTGACCAAGGCCTGCGGCACCGGCGCCTGCGCGGCCATGGTCGCCGCCGCCCGCCGCGATCTCATCGACCGCGCCGCGACCCTGGAGCTGGACGGCGGCGAGCTGTTCATCGAATGGCGCGAAGACGGCCACGTGATCATGACCGGCCCGGCGGCGGTCGATTTCGCGGGCGAGCTCAAGTGAGCCGGCCGGACGCCCCCTCAGTCCGCTTCGCGGACAGCTCCCCCGCAGGCAGGGGAGCAGCGGACCTCGCTCCTCCCCTGCGAAGCGGGGGAGGTGGATCGGCGCAAGGCGCCGAGACGGAGGGGGCCTCTACGGTCGAGATCGTCACCTTCGGCTGCCGGCTGAACGCCTACGAGAGCGAGGTCATCCGCAAGCGCGCGGCCGAGGACGGGCTGTCCGACGCGGTGGTCTTCAACACCTGCGCCGTCACCGGCGAGGCGGTGCGCCAGGCGCGCCAGGCGATCCGCAAGGCTCGGCGCGAACGTCCCGACGCCAGGCTGATCGTCACCGGCTGCGCCGCCCAGATCGATCCCGCCGCCTTCGCCGGCATGGCCGAGGTCGACCTGGTGCTCGGCAATGCCGAGAAGAGCCAGGCCGGCGCCTATGTCGACCAGCCCGAGGCGCCCCGCGTCCGCGTCAACGACATCATGAGCGTGCGCGAGACCGCCGGCCACCTGATCGACGGGCTGAAGGACCGGGCGCGGGCCTATGTCGAGGTGCAGAACGGCTGCGACCACCGCTGCACCTTCTGCATCATCCCCTACGGCCGCGGGAACTCGCGCTCGGCGGCCGCGGGCGAGGTGGTCGAACAGGTCCGCCGGCTGACGGCCCAAGGCTACAAGGAAGTGGTGCTCACCGGCGTCGACGTCACCAGCTGGGGCGCCGACCTGCCGGGCCAGCCGACGCTGGGCCAGCTGGTGGCGCGGATCCTCAAGCTGGTCCCGGAGTTGCCGAGGCTCAGGCTGTCGTCGATCGACGCCGCCGAGATCGACCCGGACCTGCTGCGCTGTTTCGCCGAGGAGCCGCGGCTGACGCCCTATCTGCATCTGTCGCTGCAGGCGGGCGACGACATGATCCTCAAGCGGATGAAGCGGCGGCATACCCGCGCCGACGCGCTGAAGCTCGTCGCCGAGGTCCGCGCCGTTCGCCCCGACACGGCCTTCGGCGCCGACCTGATCGCCGGTTTCCCGACCGAGACCGAGGAGATGTTCGAAAACACCCTCGCCCTGGTCGAGGCGGCGGGCCTCGCCTTCCTGCACGTCTTCCCCTTCAGCCCGAGGCCCGGCACGCCGGCGGCGCGCATGCCGCAGCTGGCCAAGGCCGTGGTGAAGGCGCGCGCCGCGCGGCTCCGCGCGGCCGGCGAGGCAGGCTTGCAGCGGCATCTGGCGCGCCAGGTCGGCCGCACGCTCCAGGCCCTGGTCGAGCGTGCGGGCGTCGCGCGCGCCGAGGACTTCACTGAGATCGCCTTCGAGGGCGACGGCGCGCCCGGCGAGATCATCGACCTCACGGTGACCGGCCACGACGGCAAGCGCGCGCTCGCCCGGCCGGCGCTGCGCGAGGCCGCCGCGTGAGCTGGACCGGCGGTTGCCAGTGCGGGGCGGTCCGCTTCCGCGTCGAGGGCGAACTCGGCCGACCCAGCGTCTGCCATTGCCGCATGTGCCAGAAGGCCTTCGCCGCGCCCTATGGCGCCCTGGTGACCGTGCCGATCGACCAGCTGGTCTGGACCCGCGGCGTGCGCAGCCGTTTCCAGAGCTCGAACAAGGTCTCGCGCGGCTTCTGCAACGCCTGCGGCACGCCGCTGACCTTTGAGTGGGACGCGGCCAAGATCGACCTCGCGATCTGCGCCTTCGACCGCGCGGCCGAGCTCGCGCCGGCCGTCCAGCTGCGCGCGGACCAGGCTCTGCCCTGGACCCGCGACGTCTCCGACCTGCCGATCGCCGGCGGCCCGCAGGTCGAAGCCCACGACGCCGGCATCGTCTCCTGCCAGCACCCGGACCACGACACGGCCGAGTGGCCGCCGCGGGCCTAGCTCCCCTAGTTCGGCGGCGCTCGCCCTGGAAAGGCCGGCAGGCTCCAGCCGAACAGGATCGCGCCGGCGCGCACGGCGAAGGCCAGGGCGAAGCCCGCCAGGCCGGCGGCCATGAGCGGCGCGCCCAGCAACTGCAACAGCACGAAGCCGCTCGCGCCGGCCAGGGCGGCGGTGACGTACAGCTCGCGGCGGAGCAGGACGGACGGCTCCTCCGCCAGCACGTCGCGGATGATCCCGCCGAAGGTCGCGGTCAGCACGCCCATGACGATGGCCGAAAGCGGCGGCGCGCCCAGGGACACCGCCTTCAGCGCGCCGACCACGGCGTAGGCGGCCATGCCCACGGCGTCGAGCCAGGTCAGCACCCGCTCGCGCCCCCGGCCCCAGCCGAAGATCCATACCGCGCCCGCCGCGGCGACGCAGACGCCGAGATAGGCCGGCCGCGCCACCCAGAAGACCGGCGCGCCGATCAACAGGTCGCGCAGGGTGCCGCCGCCGACGCCGGTGACGGCGGCGAAGAAGCTGAAGGTGACGATGTCGTGCTTGCGCCGCGCCGCCGCCAGCGCGCCCGACGCGCCGAACACGGCGACGGCGGCGTAGTCCAGCAGCGAGAGCAGGTCGGCGAGCCCATCCATATGCGGCAGCCTGGAAGCGCGCGTGACGTGGCGCAAGGGGCCGGTTAGAAGGCGCCCATGACCGAACCCAAACGCGGCTGGTTCCAGCGGCTTACGCAAGGGCTGTCGCGCTCGTCCAAACAGATGGGCGAGCAGATCACCAGTGTCTTCGTCGCCAAGGCGCCGCTCGACCAGGCCAAGCTGGACGAGCTGGAAGAGATGCTGATCGAGGCCGATCTCGGCCCGCACTCCGCCGCCCGCATCACAGCCCAGTTCGCCGCCGAGAAGTTCGGCAAGAACGTCGACGAGCAGGAGATCAAGGAGTCCCTGGCCCAGGCGATCGGCGACGAGCTGTCCAAACGGCAGGGCGACTTCACCCCGCTCACCGGGCCCAAGCCCTACATCGTCCTGTTCATCGGGGTGAACGGCTCGGGCAAGACCACGACGCTCGGCAAGATCGCCGCCGACCTGACCGGCCGCGGGGCCAAGGTGCTGATCGCCGCCGGCGACACCTTCCGCGCCGCCGCCGTGGAGCAGCTGAAGGTCTGGGCCGACCGCGCCCAGGCCGACTTCATGTCGCGGCCGACCGGATCGGACGCCGCGGGCCTGGCCTATGACGCGGTCGCCCGCGGCAAGGCGGAGGGCTACGACGTCGTCCTGATCGACACCGCCGGCCGGCTGCAGAACAAGCAGGGGCTGATGGACGAGCTCCTGAAAATCATCCGGGTGGTGAAGAAGCTGGATCCGGAGGCGCCGCACGAGACCCTGCTGGTGCTGGACGCCACCGTCGGCCGCAATGCGCTGGCCCAGGAGAACATCTTCGGCAACCAGATCGGGGTCTCCGGCATCGTCATGACCAAGCTGGACGGCACCGCGCGCGGCGGGGTGCTGGTGCCGGTCGCCCAGGCCTCGGACTCGCCGATCAAGCTGATCGGGGTGGGCGAGGGGATCGAGGACCTGCAGCCCTTCGACGCCCGCGCCTTCGCCCGCTCGCTGGTGGGGCTCGAGGAGCCGGCGCAATGAGCGAGCAGGGCCGCAAGTGGGTCACCTGGTTCGTCGACTATTTCGCGCTCGCCGCCTGGCTGATCGGCTATTTCATCTCGGGCAAGGACCTGCAGCAGGCGACCTGGGCCCTGGTCGGCGGCTCGGCCATCGCCCTGGTCGTCGGGTTCGCGGTGGAGCGCAGGCTCGCCCCCTTCCCGGCGATCGCCGGCGGTGCGGCCCTGGTGTTCGGCGGCCTGACGCTGGCCTTCCATGACGCCCGCTTCCTGAAGGTGAAGCCGACGGTGATGAACCTGATCTTCGCCGTCCTGATGTTCGGCGGCCTGATCCTGCGCAAGCATCCGCTGAAGCTGCTGCTGGGCGAGGCCTTCGAGATGCCGGACGACGCCTGGCGCAAGCTCACCCTGCGCTACGGTATCTTCTTCGCCGCCCTGGCGGGGCTGAACGAGGTCGTCTGGCGCACCCAGAGCGAACAGACCTGGGTGCTGTTCCGCTTCCCCGGACTGGTGCTCATCACCCTCGTCTTCAGCGTCGCCCAGGCGCCGCTCCTGATGAAGTACATGAAGGGCGATGAACTGCCGCCGCCGCCGGTCGAATAGGCTGTCGAACAGGCTCCGGGCGGCGTCGAATTGCGGGGCCGATATCGTCTGTCGTCAAACAGACGCATTGGCGCACTAATTTCCGCCGCGTCATCACCGAAGGGCTGCTGCATGGCCAAGAGCAAGTCCCCCAAGAGCGCCGCGGCGCTCGACCGCTCGCCGAGCCATCTGCTGCACCGGGCGGTGCAACTGGCGCTCGACGTCTACGCCGAGGAGCTCGGCTCGGGGTCGATCACCCAGCGCCAGTTCGCCGTCCTGGCCGCAGCCGCCGAGCATGACGGAGCCACCCAGACGGATCTGGTGCGGATCACCGGCATCGACCGCTCGACCATGGCGGAAATGGCGGCGCGCCTGATCGCCAAGGGGCTGTTGGAACGCCGGCGCTCGCCGTTCGACGCGCGGGCGAATGCAGTCAGCCTGACCGAGGCCGGCCGCGCCATGCTGGAGGATGTCCGGCCGAAGATGACCGCGGCCGACGCCCGGCTGCTCAAGCTGATCTCCGGCGGGGGCCGCCGTCAGACCTTCGTCGGTCTGCTGCAGGACCTGATCGCCGGCGCCGAGGCGCAGGAGCGCAAGCGCGAGAAGGCGGTCGCCAAGCCGGCCAAGACCGCGCGCGTGGTCTCCGTCGAAACCCTGCTGAAGAAGAAAAAGAAGAAGCCGAAGAAGCAGGCCGCTTAGCGGCCTGGCTCAGCGTGCGCTGCGCTTCGGCCAGCTCATGTCCGAACGACGCAGGAACGGCGAGTTCAGCCTGTCGTACGAGGGGGTCGGCAGCCGGCTCAGCATCTGATCGAGCATTTCGCTGGCGTCCAGCGTGGGCGGCGGCTCGTGGTAAAGCTGGCGCCAGAGGGCGGCCGCCTCGGATTCGATCCGCTTCTTGCGGGTGCTCATGGGAACCGTCTCTTGCGTCATGGGCAGGCAAACTCCCGCCATGAAAACCCGTTCCCGATAAAACAAAGTTAAGTTTGAAAGGCTTAGGCGCGGCTTGCGCCGAGGTTCAGACTCGGATGTCGAGAATCGAGCCCGGCCGCAGCGGGCGCGCGCCCGGTTCCGCCGGCATTTGCGCGGCGCCTTGCACGGGCGGGGCGGCGCGCTTCGGCGCTGTCGGCGCGCTGGCCTGAGCGGCGGCGGCGGGCGCCGGGGTCTTGCCCAGGGCGAGGTCGAAGAAGGCCTTCTGGGCCGCGCTGCGCGTAGTCTCCGACGCATTTGGTGCGGCGTTCGGCGAAGCCGCAGGCGGCAGGCTCGGGCGGATCGGGTTCACCGGCGGTCCCCGCAACGTGGTTAACCAGGGCTTACCGTCCGGCTGACACGGTTAGTAAAAGGTTAACGCGCGCGCAGGGCCAGGTCTTCGACGTCGGCGGCCTCGATCGGGCCGGTGTGCTTGTCGAGGATCACCCCGTCGCGGCCGACCAGATAGGTCTCGGGCACGCCGGTCGTCCCGAACTCGACGCCGGCGCGGCCGTCGCGGTCGGTCAGCCGCTGGACGTAGGGGTCGCCCAGTCGGGCCAGGAAGGCTTGCGTCTTCTCCGGAGCGTCCTTGTAGGCGATCCCGACGATGCGGACGCCCTTGGCGGCCAGCGCATTGAGCTGCGGGGCCTCGACCTCGCAGGGGGCGCACCAGGAGGCGAAGAAGTTGACGATCACCGGCCCCTTGGCGGTCAGTTCGCGCAGCCGCACCGGCTGGCCGTCCTCCAGGGCGGGCAGGGTCAGGTCGGGCATCGGCCGGCCGACCAGGGCCCGCGGCTGGACCTGCGGGTCGTGGTTCAGGGCGTAGAGGCCGAACAGGGCGGCGAGCGCGGCCAGCACCACCAGCGGCGCAAGGGACAGCCAGCGGCTCACGGGCGCCGCGCCGCCTCCGCGCGCCGGCGCCAGATGCGGGCGTGGCGCAGGGATTCGATGATCAGGCCGCCGAACACCGCGGCGGTGATGAGGTAGGCCGGCCAGATGTAGGCGGCGTACTTTCCGAAATTCAGATCCGGCATGTGCAGCTCAAGCCCTCGCCGCGCGGAGCGCCGCGGCCTCGGCGCGCCGGCGCCACACCTCGCCGCGGATCCGCACCAGCCACAGCGAGCCGAAGCCCGTCAGATAGGCGAGCATCATCAGATAGAGCGGGGTCGCATAGACTGGCGCCAGCGCGCCCTTGGTGAACATCGAGGAGCCCTGGTGCAGGGTGTTCCACCAGTAAACGCTGAAATGGACAATCGGCAGGTTGACCAGGCCCACCAGCGCCAGGATCGCCGCGGCGCGCGCACCCTTGGTCTCGTCGTCGATCGAGGCCCGGAGCGCCAGATAGGCGATGTAGAAGAGGAAGAGGACCAGCACCGAGGTCAGGCGCGCGTCCCAGACCCACCAGGCGCCCCACATCGGCCGGCCCCACAGCGAGCCGGTGACCAGGGCCAGGAAGGTCACGCCGGCGCCCAGCGGGGCGGCGGCCTGGGCGGCGGCGTCGGCCAGGACGTGGCGGAAGACCAGCGCCAGCAGGCTGGCGATCCCGAGGCAGACATAGACGAACATCGCCATGATCGCGGCCGGCACATGGATGAACATGATCCGGACCGTCGCGCCCTGCTGGTAGTCCTCGGGCGCGGAGAAGCCGAGCCACAGACCCGCCACCGCCAGGGCCACCGCCACGGCGCCCAACAGCGGCGCGGCCCAGCGCGAAAACGCCATGAACCGCTCGGGATTGGCCAGGAAGGCGGGCGCCGGGATCATGTGGCGGGCTTAGCTCCCCGGCCTCGGGCGAGCAAGCGGCCTAGCGCCCAGTCGGAGGCGGCGGCGGCGGCTCACCCATCGGACCCCTCATCGAACCCATGTGGACCCTCATGCCCATGCCGCCGTGCATCATCATCGGCAAGGCGTCGAAGGCCCGCTTCTGGCCGGCGTCGAGCTGGTCGTAGAACTTGCGGACGGCGTCCATCATCGCGGTCGCGGCGGTCTGGTGCTGGGCCATCATCTGCTGCATTCGCGCCAGCCGCTCAGGCGTGGTGCGCGGCATCGGCGCGGACTTGTCCATGCCGCCCCCGCTCACGCCCTTGTGGGCCGCGTCGAGCGCCGCCACGAAGCTCTGCAGCGCCGGTTCCTGGGCGGGACGCAGCTGCAGGAGGTCGCGCAGCCTCCCGGCCCGTTCCGCCGGGCTTGGGGCGTGCGCCGTCATCATCTTGCCGTGGGCCATGTCGCCCCGCCCGTCGCCGGCCATCCCCGGCATGCCCGCCATCGGCTGGGCGAAGGCGGCGGCGCCCATGGCGAGGTAGAGGGCGAAGGCCCCGCCCGCGAAAAGACCCTGAATTCGCTGACGCATGGCGTTCCTCCATTTTTTTCTTGTCGAGACCGCCACGGGCGTCCCCAATTGTGGCGAAACGGCGCCCGAGGCGGGGCGCCGCGCCTTAAGCTTTGGTAAGCCTAGCCTTTGCCGTGGGGTCCGCCCGGACCGCGCTCGGGCCCGTGACCGCGCCCGTGGCCATGGCCCTTGCCGCCGCGCATGCCGCCGGGGCCGTCGTGCAGGGCGTCGAAGGCGCGCTGCTGGGTCGGCGTCAGCTGGGCGTAGAAGCGTTTGACGGCGTCGGCGCGCCGGGCGAACCGCGTCTGGCGCTCGCTCATCCTGGCCTGCATGCGGTCGAGCCGCTGGGGCGTCGGCAGGTTGCGCATCTCATCGTGTTCGTCGCGGCGGCGTTCCCTCGTCCCTGGAGCGGGCTTCATCGAGTCGACCAGGGCGCGCAGGGCGGGCTCCTGGTCGGGGCGCAGCTGCAGCACCGCGCGCAGTCGCTGGGCGTGTTGCTCGGCCATCTTCGCCGGGTCGTGCCGGCGCGCGTCGGCCGGCGCGGGGCCGCCGGGCGGCGGAGCCGGCTGGGCGAGGCTGGCCCCCGCGGCGGAAAGGGCGATCGCGCCCGCGAGCGCCAGCGTGGAGAGTTTCATTGAGAAGTCCTTGTTCGTCGTCCCTCACCCCCTTGCACGCGGGCGCGGCGAAGATCCGTCGCGGCCCGAGGGGCGCCTCAGGACAGACGCCTCAGGACAGGGCGTTGCGGCAGGCCGCGGCCATCGCCAGCGGCCCCAGCGCCACCGCGGCGGCGGCATAGGCGCCCAGGAGGGCGAAGCCGGCCTTCCAGGGCAGGCCGGCGGCCAGGGCGTCGAGCGCGCCGCCGCCGAAGATCACCGGCGGCACGAAGAGCGGCAGGACGATCACCGCCGTGAGCAGGCCGCCGCGCCGCGCGCCCAGGCTCAGCGCCGCCCCGATTCCGCCGAGAAAGGCGAAGGCCAGCCCGCCAAGGAGGGCGCAGGCGAAGATCATCGGGGCCAGCTCGACCTTCGCGCCCAGGCCAAGCGCCGCGATCGGCGCGGCCAGGGCCAAGGGGGCGCCGGCGGCCAGCCACTGGCCCAGGCACTTGGCCGCGCAGCTCAGCTCCAGCGGCGCCGGCGAGAGGACCAGCAAATCGAGCGCCCCGTCCTCGTAATCACGCTCGAACAGCCGTTCGAGCGACAGCAAGCTGGCGAGCGCCAGCGCCACCCAGGCGACGCCGGCGGCCACGGCGGCCAGCCGCTGCGCCTCCGGGCCGATGGCCAGCGGCATCAGGGTCGCCACGCCCGTATAGAAGCCGACGCTGACCAGCGGCCCGCCGCCCCGGCCCCAGGCCAGGGCGGTCTCGCGCGCGACGAGGGCGGAGAGGCGGCTCATCGGAGCGCCTCCGAGCCGGCGCCCGAACGCCCCCTCAGTCGCTTCGCGACAGCTCCCCCGCAAGCGGTGGAGCATCTTCGGCCCAGATCCTCCACCGCGCAGCGGGGGAGGTGGCTCGCGCAGCGAGACGGAGGGGGCGTTCGGGCGCCGGCCGCGATCACGACGCCAGCTCCAGGGCGCGCGAGGCGACCGGCAGGGGGTCGTGGACCGCCGCCAGGATCAGGCCGCCGGTGTCGAGGTGCCGGCGCATGATCTCGCCGAAGCGGGCGCGCCAGCCGGCGTCGAGCGGGCTGAGCGGCTCGTCCAGCAGCCAGAGCGGCCGCGGCGCGGTCAAGAGGCGGGCGAGGGCGAGGCGTCGCCGCTGGCCCGCCGAGAGCCGGCGGATCTCCAGGTCGAGCAGGGGCTCCAGCGACAGGGTCTCGGCCGCCTCGGCCGTCCAGGCCGCGTCGGCGCCGTTCCAGCGGCTCCAGAAGGCGAGTTCTTCGCGCGCCGTCCGCGCCGGTTTCAGCCCGTCCTGGTAACCCTGGAAATGCAGCCCCTCCGCCCGCGCCTGGGCCGGCTCGGTCCCGCCGAAGCCGATCTCGCCGGCCTCGAGGCCCACCAGGCCGGCGACCGCCCGCAGCAGGCTGGTCTTGCCGACTCCGTTCGGTCCGGTCAGCGCGCAGGCCTCGCCGGCCCTGAGCGTCAGGGAGACGTCGGCGAACAGGCGCCGGCCCCCGCGGCGGATGGCGACGTCGGTGAGGTCCAACTGCCCGATCACGGCCAGATCCTGCTTCCAGCCTGACTATGAATCGCGCGTGCATGGACGGGCGGGGGACTCAGGTCTATGAAGCCCGCGGCCGTCGTCGCCCCGGGGGGCGTACGCCGCGCGGGGGCGGAACCTGTGAGTCCGCCTTCAAAAGCGCGCGATCCCCGAAGGCGTCTTTGGACGGCTGGGAACAGAGAGAGGATCCCCCATTATGGCGTCTGCCGACAGCCTGAACACCCGCCGCGAGCTCGTGGTGGGCGATAAGACCTACGCTTACTACAGCCTTCGCGCGGCGGAGGAAGCTGGACTTTCGGGCGTCTCGCGCCTGCCGATCTCGATGAAGGTTCTACTGGAGAACCTGCTGCGCAACGAGGACGGCGACTCGGTCGGCCCCGATGACCTGAAGGCGATCGCCGCCTGGATCGACAACAAGGGCTCCGTCGAGCACGAGATCAGCTTCCGCCCGGCGCGGGTGCTGATGCAGGACTTCACCGGCGTTCCGGCGGTGGTCGACCTCGCCGCCATGCGCGACGCCATGGTGGCGCTGGGCGCCAACCCCGAGAAGATCAACCCGCTGAACCCGGTCGACCTGGTCATCGACCACTCGGTGATGGTCGACTACTTCGGCACCTCCAAGGCCTTCGGCGAGAACGTCGAGCGCGAGTACGAGCGCAACATGGAGCGTTACCGCTTCCTGCGCTGGGGCTCCTCGGCGTTCAACAACTTCCGCGTGGTGCCCCCGGGCACCGGCATCTGCCACCAGGTGAACCTCGAGTATCTCGCCCAGACCGTCTGGACGAATTCGGATGAAGGCCCGACCGTGGCCTATCCGGACACCGTCGTCGGCACCGACAGCCACACCACCATGATCAACGGCCTGGCCGTGCTGGGCTGGGGCGTGGGCGGCATCGAGGCGGAAGCGGCCATGCTCGGCCAGCCGATCCCGATGCTGATCCCGGAAGTCATCGGCTTCCGCCTGGACGGCAAGCTGCCGGAAGGCGCCACCGCCACCGACCTGGTGCTCACCGTCACCCAGATGCTGCGCAAGAAGGGCGTGGTCGGCAAGTTCGTCGAGTTCTACGGCGAGGGCCTCGCCTACCTGACCCTGGAAGACCAGGCGACGATCGCCAACATGGCCCCGGAATACGGCGCCACCTGCGGCTTCTTCCCGGTCACCCGCGCCACCATCGACTTCTTGACCGCCACCGGCCGTGACGCCGACCGCGTCGCCCTGGTCGAGGCCTACGCCAAGGAACAGGGTCTGTGGCGCGAGCCGACCGATCCGGAGCCGGTGTTCACCGACACCCTCGAGCTCGACCTCGCCGGGGTTCTGCCGTCGCTGGCCGGCCCGAAGCGTCCCCAGGACCGGGTGCTGCTGTCGAACGCCGCCGTCGAGTTCAAGCAGGCCCTGGCCGGCGACTTCGGCAAGGCCGACACCGCCAGCCAGCGCTATGTGGTCGAGGGCGAGACCTTCGACGTCGGCCACGGCGACGTGGTCATCGCGGCCATCACCTCCTGCACCAACACGTCCAACCCCAGCGTGCTGATCGCCGCGGGCCTGGTCGCCAAGAAGGCGGTCGAAAAGGGCCTGACCGTGAAGCCGTGGGTGAAGCCCTCGCTGGCCCCCGGATCGCAGGTGGTCACCGACTATCTGAAGGCCGCCGGCCTGACGAAGTCGCTCGACGCGCTCGGCTTCAACCTGGTCGGCTACGGCTGCACCACCTGCATCGGCAACTCCGGCCCGCTGCCCGAGGCGATCTCGGACTCGGTCCAGAAGAATGACCTCGTCGCGGTCAGCGTTCTCTCCGGCAACCGCAACTTCGAAGGCCGGGTGAACCCCGACGTGCGCGCCAACTACCTGGCCTCGCCGCCGCTGGTGGTCGCCTATGCGCTGGCCGGCTCGATGCAGATCGACCTGGTCAACGAGCCGCTCGGCGTGGGCAAGGACGGCGAGCCGGTCTTCCTGAAGGACATCTGGCCGACGAGCGAAGAGGTCGCGACCCTTCAGCGCAAGCACGTGACGAACAAGATGTTCGCCACCCGCTACGCCGACGTCTTCAAGGGCGACAAGAACTGGCAGGGCATCAAGGTCGCCGGCGGCCAGACCTACGCCTGGGACATGGGTTCGACCTACGTTCAGAACCCGCCCTACTTCCAGGACATGCAGATGGAGCCGGCGGCGGTGACGGACATCGTCGAGGCCCGGGTGCTGGGCGTCTTCGGCGACTCGATCACCACCGACCACATCTCCCCGGCCGGCTCGATCAAGTCGACCTCCCCGGCGGGCGTCTATCTGCGTGACCACCAGGTGCCGACCTCGGAGTTCAACTCCTACGGCGCGCGTCGCGGCAACCACGAGATCATGATGCGCGGCACCTTCGCCAACATCCGGATCCGCAACAAGATCACGCCGGAGATCGAAGGCGGCGTGACCAAGCACTTCCCCTCGGGCGACTCCATGTCGATCTACGACGCGGCCATGCGCTACCAGGCGGAAGGCCGGCCGCTGGTGGTCTTTGCGGGCAAGGAATACGGCACCGGTTCGTCGCGCGACTGGGCGGCCAAGGGCACCAAGCTGCTGGGCGTCCGCGCGGTCGTGGCCGAGAGCTTCGAGCGCATCCACCGCTCGAACCTGGTCGGCATGGGCGTGCTGCCCTTACAGTTCACGCAAGAGGGGTGGCATAAACTCGGCCTGACGGGCGAAGAGATCGTCACCATCCGTGGTCTGACGGAGCTCGCGCCCCGCAAGCAGCTGATCGTCGAGATGTACCGTCCGACCGACGGCCGCATCGCCCGCTTCCCGGTCCGTTGCCGGATCGACACCCCGACCGAGCTTGAATACTTCAAGAACGGCGGCGTCCTGAACTACGTCCTGCGCAACCTCGCGCGCCAGGCCTGATCCGAGCCTCTGCGGCCTCCTCCCCCTGAGGGGGAGGAGAGGGTGAAGTTGAAGCTGCGATTCTCCTCCCCCATTGGGGGAGGGGGACCGCGAAGCGGCGGAGGGGGCCTGCCGTGCTCGCTCTCACGCCTTCTTGTGATTTACAGCGCGGGGAACTCCGCTTAAGCCTCGCCACGATGCGGAAGGGCGCGGTCTTCAGTCTTGTTCTGCTTGCCCTCCCGGCGGCCGCGGCGGCGAAGCCGCCGGTGGTGGTGGAGCTGTACACCGCCCAGGGCTGCGCCTCCTGTGGCGAGGCCAACGCCTACGCCGCCAAGCTGGCCGAGCGCCCGGGCGTCCTGGTCCTGACCTTCCCGGTCGACTACTGGGACTACCTCGGCTGGTCCGACACCTTCGCCAAGCCCGAGTACGCCGAGCGCCAGAAGGCCTATGTGGCCAAGCTCGCCCTGCGCGAACCCTACACCCCCCAGGTCATCGTCGACGGCCGCGCCCAGGCGCCGGGCCTGAAGCCGGACCGGGTGGACAAGCTGGTGCGCGAGGCGATCCGCGCCCCGGCCGACCCGCCGCAGATCCGCTTCGTCAACCAGCGCCGCGTCGACGTGGGCACCGGCCGCGCCCAGCGCAGCTCCGCCGAGGTCTGGCTGGTGCGCTACGATCCGCGCGACCAGGAGGTCGTCATCAAGAGCGGCGACAACCGCGGCCAGACAGTGGTGCAGAAGAACGTCGTGCGGGAGATGAAGCGGTTGGGCGGCTGGCGCGGCCGGGCTGTGGCCTACCGCCTGCCCGAGGCCTCGGAAGAGGGGCTGGAGACCGCCATCATCCTGCAGGGGGCCCGCGGCGGGCGCATCCTCGCCGTCGCTCGCGCCAAGAACTGAACCCGGGCGCCCGTCCCGGCTAGCCCAGCCTCCGTTCGCACAGGCCGAAAATACAAGAACCCGCGCGGCTGGAGAGGTCCGCGCGGGCTCAGGTATTGGGCGATCTGTGTGTCGGTCGACCAACCCGCAGGTCCAGGGGGGCTGGGGGGGCTGTTCAGGATCCGGGACCAACGAATGTGGCCAACCGACAGGCAGCATAAGGCCCTCCGCATCAGGCGCGCAGGGGACCGAAATAAGGTCATTTCAGGGCGCGAGATTAATCTCTCTTAACCTGAGGCGCCCCGGGGCCGGGTCTCGCCTTAACGCGCGGATTCGGTTTAGGCTCGACGTCGATGGCTTTCGATCCGTCCTATGCCGCGCCCGGCGGGGCCCGCACCTTCTTCGAGCGTCGCGAACTGGTGCGGCTGCTCAGCCTCTACGGGCGAATGGTGGCGGCGGGCGAGTGGCGTGACTATGCGATCGATGGGCTGCGCGACGTCGCGGTCTTCTCGGTTTTCCGCAGGGCGTCCGAACAGCCCCTCTATCGCATCGAGAAGCGGCCGGCGCTGGCGCGGCGCCAGGGCGCCTGGGCGGTCATCGGCCAGGGCGGCGTCATCCTGCGGCGCGGCCAAGAGCTGGAGCAGGTGCTGCGCGTCTTCGACAAGGGCCGGTTCCGGGTGGTGGATTAGCCCTACCTCCCCCGCGTAGCGGCGGGAGGTACAAAAAACCCCGGCGGTTTCCCGCCGGGGTTTCCGTGTCTGCGATCCTGGTGCGGTTAGCGGCGGCTGCCGGTGAACTGCAGGAGGAATTGGAAGAGGTTGATGAAGTTCAGATAGAGGTTGAGCGCGCCGTAGTTGGTGGCCACCGCCATCGAACCCTGGTCGCCGCCCAGCTCGTAGTAGGTCATCTTCAGGCGCTGGGTGTCGTAGGCGATGAGGCCGGCGAAGATCAGCACGCCCGCCACGTTGATGATGAAGGTCAGGCCGGGCAGTTTCAGGAACATGCCGACCAGCGACGCGAGGATCAGGCCGAACAGGCCCATGGTCAGGAAGCTGCCGAAGCCGGTCAGGTCCTTCTTGGTGGTGTAGCCCACCAGGCTCAGCGCGCCGAACGAGGCGGCGGTGATCAGGAAGGTCGTCGCCACCGAGACGCCGGTGTAGGCCAGGAGCCAGACGCCCAGGCCCGCGCCGATGCCCGAAACCACCGACCAGTAGACGATGCCGGCCGCGCGCGGGCTCGGGTTGCGGATGAACATGGCCCCCAGCAGCACCGCCAGCGGGGCGAAGCGGATGATCGTGCCGAGCGGGGTGAAGCCGGCCAAGCGCCCCTCGGGCGTCATGACGTAGAGCAGTTGCTGGACCGGGGCGAAGTCGGCCGTCACCCAGGCCAGAGCTGCGGAAAGGACGAGGCCCAGCGCCATCTTGTTGTAGACGCCGAGCATGAAGCTGCGAAGTCCCGCGTCCACCGACATGTCGGCGCGATCGACCGGGATCGTGCGCGTGTAGCCGCGGTTGAAGTCGCTCATCTGAGGCAAAGCCCTTGGCTGGCGCCCCCTGTTGGACGCCCCCGAAATATCGTGCGCCCGAGCGGCCGACGCAAGGCCCTACAGATTAAGGGGAATTAACCCTCGCGGCGCGAGGTGTCGGCGGCCGCGCCTGCGGCCGCCGACCGTGGCGAGCCGCGACGGCGCGCGCTAGGTTCGCGACATGATCCGCCTGTTCGCCGCCGTTCCCGTGCCCGACGAGATCGTCCCCGCCCTGGCGCGCCGTCAGACCGGCCTGGAGGGCGCGCGCTGGCGCACGGCCGCCCAGCTGCACCTGACCCTGCGGTTCTTCGGCGAGGTGCGGGAGGATCTGGCCCGCGACCTCGACCTCGAGCTATCGACCCTCGGCGGCGGGCCGTTCGAGATCGTGCTGGAGGGCGTGGGGGCCTTCGGCGAAGGCGGCGACGTCAACACGATCTGGGCCGGCGTCGCCGAGAACGCGCAGCTGCGGCGGCTGGCCAAGGCCTGCGAGGCCGCCGCCCGGCGCGTCGGCCTGAAGCCCGACAAGCGCCACTACCGGCCCCACGTCACCCTGGCCTATCTGCGCCATCCGGCGCCGGCCGAGGTCGCCGCCTGGATCCAGGCCAACAACCTCCTGAAGTCTCCGCCGGTCTGGGTCGACCGCTTCGGCCTCTACTCCAGCTTCCTGGGCGGCGAGGGCGCGCTGTACCGGCTGGAGGCGGAGTATGCCTTATAACTCCCTCCCTTAATGGGGAGGGAGGGCGCTCAAGCCTCCACGGCGTAATCCTTGAGGACGCCCAGCGGGACGATGGCCAGGGTCTCCTCGTGGGTGGCCTCCAGCACCAGCTGGGGCGCGGCGCCGGCGTCGAGAGCTTCCTTCCAGCGCGGGGCGCACAGGCACCAGCGGTCGCCGGGCTTCAGGCCCGCGAAGCCATATTCGGGCATGGGCGTCGACAGGTCGTTGCCGGCCAACTTGGAGTAGGCGAGGAACTCGGCCGTCATCACCGCGCAGACGGTGTGCATGCCGAGATCCTCGTGGCTGGTCTCGCAACAGCCGTTGCGAAAGAAGCCGGTGATCGGTTCGAGGGAGCAGGCCTGCAGCTCGCCGCCAAGGACGTTCTTCGCGCCGGCATCATAACGGGTGGTCATGGTCTCATTCTAATCGCTAAGAGGGGGCGTCCGCCACCTGCCCAGGAGGGCCCGTCCCGATGACCGCCAACCGTCCGCGCCGTAGCGCCCTTTATATGCCCGCTTCCAACGCGCGCGCCATCGAGAAGGCCAAGACGCTGGCCTGCGACGTCGTGATCCTCGACCTGGAGGACGCGGTCGCGCCCGAGGCCAAGGCCGAAGCCCGCCAGCTGGCGGTCGAGGCGGTGAAGGCCGGCGGCTTTGGCGCGCGCGAGGTGGTGATCCGGATCAACGGCCGCGACACGCCCTGGGGCGCCGCCGACCTGGGCGCCGCGGCCGCGGCTGGCGCCGACGCGGTGCTGGTCCCCAAGGTGGCGAGCCCCGACGACCTCGCCCACTACGCCGCGCCGTTGCAGGGGAAGACCCGGCTCTGGGCGATGATCGAGACCTGCGCCGCCATCTTCGCCCTGGATGCGCTGGGCCGCGCCGCGCCCTCGGCGAAGAACGACGTCTGGATCGTCGGCTCCAACGACCTGGTCAAGGAGATGCGCTGCCGGGCGCGGCCTGACCGGGCGCCGCTCGTCCCGGCCCTGTCGCTGGCGGTGATGGCCGCCCACGCCAACGGCGTGGCCATCCTCGACGGCGTCTACAACGACATCCCCAACCTCGAGGGCCTGGCGCGCGAGTGCGAGCAGGGCCTCGACCTCGGCATGGACGGCAAGAGCCTGATCCATCCGACGCATCTGGAGGCCGCCAACCGCGCCTTCACGCCCACTGCTGAGGGTGTGGCCTGGGCGCGCACGGTCGCATCGGCGTTTGCGGCGCCCGAAAACACTGGCAAGGGCGTTCTTAAGGTGGACGGCAAGATGGTGGAGCGTCTTCACCTGGCCGAGGCCGAGCGGCTGATCGCCATTTCGGAGGCGATCGCCGCTTTGCAAGGGTGACGGGGCAAGAGTGAAGCGATGAAGCGAGCGTTCGCGGGGATCTGGCTGGCTCTGGCGGTTGCGGGAGGGCCTGCAGCCTTCGCCCAGACCAATCCCCCGTCAGCCATTCCGCCCCTGCCGGTCGTGGTTCCGGGCCCGCCCGGCCCGCATGTCGAGTCCCCCGGGAAGCTGCCCGAGCCGCCGAAGACCGTGCCGGACCTGGCCTACGATTCCCGGATCATCTCCTCCGCGGCTTCGGCCGAGCAGTTCCAGGGCCCGCTCGACGGCGGCTGGACGCTGGCGAGGAAGAAGAAGGATCTCTACGCCCTCCAGCTGGTCGACAAGCAGACCGCTGTGGAGGGCGCCTGGCGCGACCCGCGCAGATCTGGCGACCCGTCGGCCTCCGGGGTGCTCGAGATGGTCCAGCGGGCGCCGCCAGGATTGTTGATCCGTTTCACGCCGACCGGCCAGGCCCCGGTGACCGTCAGGCTGCGTCCCGACCTCCATGGCGAGCTGGAGCAGGACGGAAAGCGGACGAAGGTGACGCTGCGGCGGATGCCGAAGGTCGCAGCGGCGAGGTCCCTCCCCTGAGGCGAAGGCGCCTCGAATCGCGTCGCCGTCGCAGATCAGGCTTCGCCGACCTCGCGGAGCGATGAAATCGGGGGGGAGGGCGTGCTACGGAGTCATTCGAGCTTCGCGCAACCTCGTGTCCTCGGGCCCGGAGTCGTCGTTGCGGGCCGAAGGTTCCGAGGGGCCGCCGTTCGAGCCTTGCGTCGGCGCGCTTCGCCTTGGGTCAGGGCTCAGCCCAGGAGCCCAACGGCGCGGTTGCGAGTGTTTGTAGCTTCTCGCAATCCGGATAGTCAGTCACTAGGGGATGGGTAAGGCCATGCGTTACAGAATTCTAGACGGCTTTCGAGGATTTTTCCTAGTTTTCATGGTCATCGTCCATTCCAACCTGACGCTGAATGCGGCCCTCGGTAGGTTCAATCATCACTATTTCGGCTGGGTAGAGGACGCTCAGGGATTCATATTTCTATCCGGTCTCGTCGTCGGGCTTGTCTACGGCGGGATCCTCGACAAAAAAGGCCCATCCGCTCTATGGAAGGCGGTATTCAAGCGATGTGGTGAGATATACAAATACCACATTGCATTGATATTGCTGTTTTTACTCGGGGCTCTAACGGTCTTCTCTAATGCCGATGTTCTCAAGAGCTACGCTACGGAGCCGGCGTATTTTACGCTTGCTAGCGCCACGCTGATCAGCGCCTCTATGCACATGGGCATTCTGCCAATGTACATCTACTTTTTTATGGCGACGCCTCTCTTCCTCATGGCGTTCAAGCGCGGATACATCGCCCCTGTCGTGATTGTGTCCTTGAGTCTGTGGATCTTCGCCCAGACGGGGATGCTGGAGACGATCCAGCGCGCCTTGGAGGCCTTCGTCGCCCACTACGGCGTCAAGATGAAGTTCTCGATCTTCTTCAACATCTTTGGCTGGCAAGTCCTATTCACAATGGGTCTGTTTGTCGGCTACAGGCTCGCGAATGGAAAACTGAACCTCGACTGGCTTAAGCAGCCGCAATGGACGTTTGCGGCCTATATCGGCATGGCGACCATCGTCGCACTCGGGATTTTCGACCGGATCATCTTCAACGAACTGATTTCGCCGGGCTTTTCGGCGGCCTTCCTGGCGCGGACCGACCGGGGGGTGTTCGCCGACATCTACTTCGTGGCGTTCCTGGCGGACCTCTTCGTCGTGACCTGGCTTCTGGTCGCCGGGATCAATTCGCCCGTGCGGCTCATCCGGGGCGCTGCACGCGTGGTTCATTCGGTCTTCAGCCATAAGGCGCTGGTGTTCCTGGGGCAGCATTCGCTGCAGGTGTTCGCCTTTCACATGCTGGTGGTCTACGGCATCGACATTGCGTTCAAGGGGCGCCCGCCCGCTCCCCTGCTTGCGAACGGCCTGCTCATCCTGTGCGTTCTTTCACTCTACATTCCCGCGTGGCTGCATGCTCAGGTCCAGCGTCGCGAGAAGGCGAAAAAAGCCGCAGCCAAACAGGCGGGAGCGCTGGCGACGGCGCCGCTTGCTTCGGTTGATTGAACGGCGCCCTGTCTCGTTAGAGGCCAAGGGCGGTTTTCGCCGCTCCGACGGCCGTCGCCAGCGCGTTGGCCGCATAGGGCTGCGCCGTCCCATGCCCCCAGACCGGCCCTGGCCAGGCCGCGTCGTCCGGGCGGCGGCCGACCACGTGGACATGCAGCTGCGGGGTGACGTTGCCGAGCTGGCCGACGTTGAGCTTGGCGACGGGCCGGCCGAGGGCGGCGCCTGCCGCGCGCACCGCCGCCCCGGCGGCGAGGATCTCGTCCATCAGCCGGACGCGCTGGTCCGGGGCCAGGTCCTCCAGCTCGCGGGCGTCCGCCATCCGGGGCAGCAGCACGATCCAGGCATAGCGCGCGTCGGCCTGCAGCCGGGCGTGACAGAGCGCCAGATCGCCGAGCGCTTCGGAGGTGGCGAGGAAGGCGGGATCGAGCTGGAACATGCCTCGCTCTCACCACGCTTATGCAGAAGAGCCAAGCAGCCTTGCGAATCACCCGCCTGCGGCATTGCGGCATGGCCGCGTGTGAGCTACGGGACCCGCCGACCGCATCGGCGGCCCATCCATTCAAGCTACTGGAGCAGCACCCATGGCGACCAAGAAGCCGATCCGCGTCGCGGTGACCGGCCCCGCCGGCAACATCGGTTACGCCCTTCTCTTCCGTATCGCGTCGGGCGCCATGCTGGGCGCCGACCAGCCGATCATCCTGCAGCTGCTCGAAATCCCGACCGAAGGCGCCCAGAAGGCGCTGAAGGGCGTGGCGATGGAGCTGGAGGACTGCGCCTTCCCGCTGCTGCAGGACATGATCCTGACCGACGACGCCAACGTCGCCTTCAAGGACGCCAACTGGTGCGTGCTGGTCGGCTCCAAGCCGCGCGGCCCCGGCATGGAGCGCGCCGACCTCTTGAAGGATAACGGCAAGATCTTCATCGCCCAGGGCCGGGCGATCGACGCCGTGGCCGCTGACGACGCCCGCGTCGCGGTGGTCGGCAACCCCTGCAACACGAATGTGATGATCGCCGCCAGCCAGGCCAAGCGCCTGGCCCCCGACCGGTTCACCGCCATGGTGCGCCTGGACGAGAACCGCGGCCGCGCCCAGCTGGCGAAGAAGGCCGGCGTCTCGATCAACGACGTCAGCGAGCTGTTCATCTACGGCAACCACTCGCCGACGATGTTCGCCGACTTCACCCACGCCAAGATCGGCGGCAAGTCGGCCGCCGAGGTGATCGGCGACGAAGCCTGGTTGAAGAACGACTACCTGCCGACGGTCGGCAAGCGCGGCGCGGCGATCATCGACGCCCGCGGCCAGAGCTCGGCGGCCTCGGCGGCCAACGCCCTGGTCGACCACGTCCGCGACCTGGTCACCCCGGGCGCGATCCACTCGGTGGGGATCAACTCGGAAGGCCGCTACGGCTTCTCCGAAGGGGTCTGGGCCGGCATGCCGGTGAAGACCACCGCGCCGGGCGCGTATGAAGTCATCACCAGCTACGAGATGGACGACTTCGCCAAGAGCAAGATCGCCATCACCAATGACGAGCTGGTCGGCGAGCGCGACACCGTGAAGGACATGCTGGGCTAAGGCCTGGGCGAACTGCTCCCCCGCTTGCAGGGGGAGCTGGCAGCTTGAAGGGGCGTTCGCAGCAAAGCGGGCGCCCCTTTTGTTTTCCGGCCCTACTCCCCGCCCGGCGCCTCGTCGGCGATCTGGTTCAGCTCCCGGATGCGCTGGTCATAGACCTGGGCCAGGGCGCGAGGCGAATGACGGGCGGCGTCCTCGCGGATCGCTGCCCAGTCGCGCTGCTCCTGGCGCAGGACGTCAGGCTCGGCGCCGGCGCGCAGGGCGCGCCGATAGGTCCGCGCCATCTGCCGGTCGGCCGAGGCCAGCGCCGGATCCGCACAGACCATCTGTTCGGCGCCCGGCCCGGCCGTCGCGCAGTCGAAGCTGGCCCGCACGCCGGGGACCGGGGCGGGCTCGCTCGCCGCCGGCGGGACGGGGGCGATCTCCGGCGGGGCCGGCAGGGACGCGTCAGGCGCGCCCGGCGCCACGTTTGCAAGGGGCGGCAGGCTCGGCGCGAGCGCCTCGGCCTGCTCGCGGGCGGCGGCCGCCATCTCCGGCGGCAGGGTCTCGAGCCGGCCCGGCGCCCGGGGCAGGGGCTCCGGCGCGGGCGGTGGATTGACGGTGATCGGCACCTGGCTGGCGCTGGGCGTGGCGAGATCGGCGGCCGACGGGGCGGCCCCGGACGTCGGCTTCGAACCGGTCAGCTGCGGCCGGGCCCAGAGGCCGAACAGCAGGCCCAGCAGGAGGGCTGCGGCCACGCCGCCGATCAGCAGCGCCCTTCGGCGCGGAGGGCCGCCGGAGAAGTCCTTGTCGGCGGTCCTGGGCCAGGGATCCCCGGTGCGGTCGATCGGCATGAAACAGGTCTCGCAAGGACAATCCCTCGGCCGATCTAATCCCCGGCTTTCCCCGTCGGTTGCATGGTCCGCGCTTTCAGTCGCCGTCCGAGGCCTGGCGCGTCTGGTCCTGCAGTTCGGCGATGCGGGCGAGGTAGATGTCGTGCACGGCCCAGGGCGCCTGGCGCGCCGCGTTGGCGCGCGCCGCCAACCAGCGCTGCTGCTGGCGTTCAAGCCGTTCCTGCGACACGCCGGCGGCCTGGGCCTGACGATAGGCGCGTCCCAGCTGGCGATCCGCCGCGCCCAGCGCCGGATCGGCGCAGGCGAGCGCGGCGCCGGGATCGGACGAGGCGCAGCGCGGGGCGGCCTGGGCCAGCCGCACCGGCTTGGCGGGACGGGACGCGGCGGCTTTCGCCTGCAGCAGGCGAGCGGACTTGTCTTCGGCCCGGCGCGCGGCCGCGACTTTCGCGGTCTTGGCGGCCTTCGCCTCGGCCAGTCGCGTGGCCGCCGCCGCCTTGGCGAGCTTGGCGGCCTTGGCCTCGGCGAGCTGGGTCCGCTTGCGCACCTCGGCCTTCTGGTCTGCGAGCCGACGCTCCGTCGCCTTGAGTTCGGCGAGACGACGCTCGGCCTTGTCGTGAGCCTTGGCTTCCGCCGCGGCGGCGATGCGGGCCGTTTCGCGCCGGGCCTTGCGGGCGGCGGCCGCCTTGGCCTCGGCGCGGGCTTCCCGCGCCTCCGCGGCCTTTCGCTCGGCCTCGGCCTTGCGCGCCGCATCGGCCCGAGCATGGGCCTCGGCCGCCTTCCGCGCGGCCAGGTCGGCGGCCTTGCGGCTCTCCGTGACGGCCTCGGCGGTGGGGGCGGGCTTGGTCGATCGCACCGGGCGCGACGCCTCGGCCAGACGCTCAGGCGCGACGGCGTGCACCCGCATCAGCCCCTCTGGGGGCGCCTTGGGCGCCAGCAGCTCGGCCGGGGCGGCCGGCGTCTGCGCCGGGGCGGGCGGCTGCGGCGCGACCGGCGCTGCGGCCGGCTCCGCCAGAACGGGCGGGGCCGGCGGATGATCGACGCGGATCTCGATCTGGCGCGGGGCGCTCGCCTGGGCCGGGGCGGCGGGGAAGCGGCGCGGCGCCAGCTCCCGTTCGGCGGCGGAGGGACGGGCCCAGAGGCCCAGGCCTGCGCCCAGCAGGCAGGCGCCCGCCACCCCCGCCAGCATCAGCGGCGGCGAGACCCGGTGCGGCCGGCTGACCAGCGGGTCGGCGGCAGGGTCCCGGGTGCGGTCTGAGAGGCGGCGATCGAACGGCATGACGGATCCCGAAACTTCGAAAGATCCCTCGACGCGCGACAAGATCCGGCCCGGCCACGCCCCTGGCCGAACCTGCTCCCGTCTCGCGCTCTCCCGGGTGCGATTGAGGCATAATCTTGGCGCGCGCGCCAGAGCAGCGCCATGGGCAGATCGTCTCAGGTCACCCTAGATCCAGCCGCGGCTGCGCAGGCCGCGCGCGAAGGTGCGGCTGACCGGCGCCTGCACGCCGCCCTTCAGCTTCAGCACCGCGCGGCCGTCGGCGCGCCTCGCCTCGAGGATGGCGCCGCGCGCGACCCACCACGACCGGTGGACCTGGGTCCCCTCCAACCCCTCGAGCTCGCCGAGCGCGTCGGAGAAGCGCAGCAGGATCAGGTCCTGGCCCAGCGAGGTGTGCAGACGCAGGTAGTGATCCTCCGCCTCCACCGCCCAGAGCTCTGCGCCGCGCAGCCTTGGCGGCAGCCGGTCGAGGATCTTCGGGGCCGCCGGCGCGGCCGCCGCGGCGTTCGGCGCCATGCGCCGCCGCCGCTGGTAGGCCACCCAGAGGCAGAAGAAGGCCGAGGTCACGGCGGAGGTCGGCAGGAAGCCCGGGATGGTCGTCGCCGGCGGGCCCGGACGCATGACCGCCTGGAGCGCGATCCAGACCACCACCGCCATGGGCGCCGTCATCACCAGGGCCGCTGCGAGACCATGCAGCCACCAGCGGGCGGCGATCGCCGGATGGCGCCCCGTCAGGACAAAGACGGCCATGCCCATCAGGCTCGCGGTCACCGCGATCGCCACCATCTCCAGCGTGCGCGGAACGATCGGCACGGCCTCGCTGCCGTAGGCCCCGACCAGGCCCAGGAAAAGGCCGACGACGGCGCCGGCCAGAGCGGTGCGCCCGACGGCGGCCCGGCCGGGCCAGGCCGTCGGCGAAGCGCGAACGGCGGCCGGCGGCGCTTCACGAAGTGGGCGCGTCATTGCACGTATCGGCGCTGGCGCATCGAAAGCCGAACCCTCAGCCCTGGCTCCGCCGCCGGCGAACGGCCGCCGCGGCTGACAAGCTGGAGATACGTTGATGCCCTCGACCCCGCAAACCCCGGCGCGCGCCAGGCCACGCGCCGCCATCCTCGTCGGCCTGGCCGTCGTCGCGATCCTGGGGATGGCCGCCGGCGCGCGCCCGCACCTGCCGACGGCTGAAGCGATCGCGCGGATCCCGCCGGTGATCGCGGTCCATCTCGCCGCCGCCCTGGCGGCCCTGGCGCTGGGCGCCGCGCTGATGCTGATCCGCAAGGGGCGGACGTTTCACCGGATCGCCGGCTGGGCCTGGGCAGGCCTGGTCGCCCTCGTCGCGGGCTCGTCGCTGTTCATCACCAGCATCACACCGGGCCGCTACTCGGTCCTTCATCTGCTCACGGGGTGGACCCTGATCGTCCTGCCGCTCGCGGTGTTCTGGGCCAGGCGGCATGACGTGGTCCGGCACCGGCGCACGATGATGGGGCTGTTCTACGGGGGGTTCGCCTTCAACCTGTTCATCGCCTTCATGCCCGGCAGGACGCTGTGGATGCTGGTCTTCGGTTGAGCTAATCAAGCTTGAGCTGGAGCCAACTTCCGTCACGTTCGGCGTGCACGCTGCCAGCAGAATGTTTCCGAGCCTGAGGGCCGATGCACGATCTGGTTTTCCACGATCCCACGGGGCGACGGGCCCGCAAGGTGCGGCTTTTCTCGGGATTGCTGGTCGCGCTGGGCGCGCTGCTTCTCGCGGCCTTCTTCGCCACCCTGGCCATCGCGCCGCGCCTGCCGGGCGTCTCCCTGAAGGATCCGAGGGCGCTGCAGGCGCTGCACGTGGAGACCGCCCACAAGATCAAGGGCCATCAGCACTGGACCAAGATTCCGCACCCGCGGACCGCGGCGGCGCCGGGCGGGGTCGCCAAGCCGCTGTCGGTCGGCTTCTACGTGTCCTGGGACGAGACCTCGCGGGGATCGTTGGCCGAGCACGTCAACGAGCTGGACGTGGTCTCGCCACAGTGGGTGCAGCTGAACGGCGCAAGCGGGAAGGTCGACTTCACCGCCGACCCTGAGGCCCGCGCCATCATCGCCGCGGCCAAGAAGCCGCCGTCGATCCTGCCCGGCGTGTTCAACGCCCGTGACGGCGTCTGGAACGGTCGCGCCGCCGACGCCCTGCTGGCCAATGCGGCCGCCCAGCAGACCCTGATCGCCACCCTGGTCGACCAGGCGCAGAAGCGCGGCTACGCCGGCTATGTCTTCGACCTGGAGAATCTCTCGGCCGCCTCGGTCCAGCGTTACCCCGACTTCATCGCCAAGGCGCGCGCGGCGCTGGCGCCGAGCGGACGGGAAGTGTGGGTGACCGTGCCGTTCGACGAGCACTGGCCGCTGAAGCGCATGCAGGCCGCCGCGGACGCCGTCGTGGTCATGGCCTACGACCAGCACTACGGCACGGGCGACCCAGGCCCCGCCGCCGGCCAGGACTGGTTCGAGACCTGGCTCGCCAAGGACATGGAGCAGCTGGACCCGGCGCGCACGGTCATCGCGCTCGGCTCCTACGGCTACGACTGGACCCTGCCGCAGAAGGGCAAGCCGGGCTCGGCGGACGCGGTGACCTTCATCGAGGCGACCCAGACGGCGCACGATTCCGGCGCCCAGCCGCAGATGGACGAAGCCAGCCTCAATCCCAGCTACGGCTATGTCGACGACGTCGGGCGCAAGCATTCGGTCTGGTATCTGGACGCCGCCACCCTGTTCAACCAGATGCGGGTCGCCGACGGCTTCCGGCCGATGGGCTATGCGCTGTGGCGCATGGGCGGCGAGGACCAGCTGGTCTGGAAGCTGATGCGCCATGACTTCGGCCAGGCCAGCGCAGCGGGGCTGGAAGAGCTGAGGCCGGGCCAGGACGTGGAGTTCGACGGCGAAGGCGAGGTCCTGCGGGTGGAGGACACGCCCAAGCCCGGTCACCGCAAGCTGGAGATCGATCCGGACACCGGCCTGATCTCCGGCGAGCTCTACGACGTGCTGCCGACCTCTTATGTGGTGCAGCGCTACGGTTGGCGACCCGGCTGGGTGGCGCTGACCTTCGACGACGGGCCGGACGCCCGCTGGACGCCGCAGATCCTCGACATCCTCAAGCAGAAGCACGCGCCGGCGACCTTCTTCGTCATCGGCAAGAACATGTCGCGCGAGCCTGAGCTGGTGGCCCGCGAGGTGCGCGAAGGCCACGACGTCGGCAATCACACCTGGACCCACCCCAACATCGGCGAGACGCCGACCGCCCAGACGGTGGTCGAGCTGAACGCCACTCAGCGGCTGTTCGAGACCATCACCGGCCGCTCCCAGCGCCTCTTCCGCCCGCCCTATTTCGGCGACGCCGAGCCCTCGACCCCGCGCGAGGTGGCGCCGCTTCTGGCCGCCCAGCAGCAGGGCTATCTGACCGTCGGCCTGCGCATCGATCCGGACGACTGGAAGAAGCCGGACCCGGACCACATCGTCGACACCACCATCGCCCGGCTGCAGGACGCCAACCGCCCGGGCCAGATCGTGCTGCTGCACGACTCCGGCGGCGACCGCAGCCGCACCGTCGCGGCCCTGCCGCAGCTGATCGACGAGATCCGCGCCCATGGCTACACCCTGGTCACCGTCGCTCAGCTCGCCGGGATGACCGCCGCCCAGGCGATGCCGCCGACCTCGCGCAATTCCGTCGAGCTGCTGCTCGACCGGATAGGCTTCGGCTTCCTGCACGGCGCCGAGGTGGTGCTGCAGGCGCTGTTCATCACCGCCATCGTGCTGGGCGTTCTCAGGCTGGTGTTCCTGGCCGCCCTGGCCCTGGCGCACCGGATGAAGATCGAGCGTCGCACCCCGCCGATGCCCGATCCCGCCCGGGGCCCGACGGTCAGTGTGCTGATCCCCTGCTTCAACGAGGAGAAGGTGATCGTCGCCTCGGTGCGCCGCATCCTCGCCTCGGACTGGCCAAGGCTGGACGTCCTGGTGCTGGACGACGGCTCGTCGGACGGCACTGCGAAGGTGGTCGCCGAGGCCTTCGCGTGCGAGCCGCGGGTGCGGCTGCGGCGTTTCGAGAACGGCGGCAAGGCCCGGGCCCTCAACCGCGGCCTCACCGAGGCCAGGGGCGAGATCGTCGTCGCCCTCGACGCCGACACTCTGTTCCCGCCGGACACCATTCCGGCGCTGGTGCGCTGGTTCGCCGACCCGCAGGTGGGCGCCGTCGCCGGCAACGCCATCGTCGGCAACCGCCGCAACCTGATCACCCGCTGGCAGGCGCTGGAGTATGTCACCGCCCAGAACCTGGAGCGCCGGGCGCTGGCGGCCCTGGGCGCGGTGACCGTGGTGCCCGGCGCGGTGGGCGCCTGGCGCCGGTCCGCGCTGGAGGCGCTGGGCGGCTATCCGGCGGACACCCTGGCCGAGGACCAGGACCTGACGATCGCCGTGCAGCGCGCCGGCTGGAGGGTCGAGTTCGACCCCGAGGCGCGGGCCTACACCGAGGCTCCGGAAACCGTCGCGGGCCTGCTGAAACAGCGCTTCCGCTGGTCCTTCGGCACCCTGCAGTGCCTATGGAAGCATCGCGCCGCCCTCTTCAACCCGCAACGGCCGGTGCTTGGTTTTGTGGCGCTGCCGCAGATCTGGCTGTTCCAGATCTTCCTCACGGCCCTCGCCCCGGTGGTCGACCTGGCCATCGTCTGGAGCGCGCTTTCGGCGCTCTACAGCTGGACCTTCCATCCGATCGAGTGGTCGGCGGACGACCTCATGCGGCCGCTCTTCTACTGGGCGGCCTTCATCTTCCTGGATCTCTCGGCGGGCGCCATCGGCATGGCGCTGGAGCGACGCGCGCCCTGGGGGGATCTGGTGTGGATGCCGGTCCAGCGGTTCGGCTACCGCCAGCTGATGTACTACGTGGTGGTGAAGTCGATCCGCGCGGCCCTGCATGGCGTCCGCGTCGGCTGGGGAAAGCTGGAACGGCGGGCGACGGCGGCGGTCGAGGGGGCCGGCTAGCGGCGCCTCAAGACTGCGCAGAATCCCGATCGCGACCGGCGGGCGCCCGATTGCGCGGCGCCCTGAAGTCGTGCTTGGGGCCCTGAGTCGCTGCAGCGCAAAATGATCATGCGCAGAGCGTCAAAAACCGCAGCTCACGCGGTTGCCAGCCTCAGGCATGGCGCCTATAACGCGCGCCACTCGCCGACCCGGCGATGTCAATAGGCAAGCGCCCGCGCCCCATGAACATTCACGAACACCAAGCCAAAGCCGTCCTCAAAGAGTTCGGCGTAGCCGTCCCGCGCGGATATCCCGCGTTCACTGTCGATGAAGCCGTCAAGGCCGCCGAGCAGCTCGGTGGCCCGGTGTTCGTCGTGAAGTCCCAGATCCATGCGGGCGGCCGCGGTAAGGGCAAGTTCGAGGGTCTCGGCCCCGACGCCAAGGGCGGCGTTCGCGTCCTGAAGACGGTCGAAGACGTGAAGACCAACGCCGCCGAGATGCTCGGCCGCGTGCTGGTCACGCACCAGACCGGCCCCGTCGGCAAGCAGGTGAACCGCCTCTACATCGAGGAAGGCGCCGCGATCGCCAAGGAATTCTACCTGTCGCTGCTGGTCGACCGTGACTCGAGCCGGGTCTCGGTCGTGGCCTCGACCGAAGGCGGCATGGACATCGAGGACGTCGCCCACGCGACGCCCGAGAAGATCATCACCTTCACCATCGATCCGGCGACCGGCGTGTGGCCGCACCACGGCCAGGCGCTGGCCAAGGCGCTGGGCCTGACGGGTGATCTGAAGAAGCAGGCGACCAAGCTGCTTGGCCAGCTCTACGAAGCCTTCCTGGCCAAGGACATGGCCATGCTGGAGATCAATCCGCTGATCGTCACCGCCGACGACCAGCTGCGCGTGCTGGACGCCAAGGTGTCGTTCGACGGCAACGCCCTCTACCGCCATCCGGACATCAAGGAGCTTCGCGACGAGAGCGAAGAGGACTCCAAGGAGATCGAGGCGTCCAAGTACGACCTCTCCTACATCGCCCTCGACGGCACCATCGGCTGCATGGTCAACGGCGCCGGCCTGGCCATGGCGACCATGGACATCATCAAGCTCTACGGCGCCGAGCCGGCCAACTTCCTCGACGTCGGCGGCAGCGCCTCGCAGGAGAAGGTGACCGCGGCCTTCAAGATCATCATGGCCGACCCGAACGTGAAGGGCATCCTGGTCAACATCTTCGGCGGCATCGCGCGCTGCGACGTGCTCGCCACGGGCGTGGTCGAGGCGGTCAAGGAGACGGGGCTGTCGGTCCCGCTCGTGGTCCGGCTGGAAGGCACCAACGCCCAGCTCGGCAAGGACATCATCAATCAGAGCGGCCTGAACGTCATCGCCGCCAACGACCTCTCCGATGGCGCGGAAAAAATCGTCAAGGCCGTGCAGGGGGCCGCCTAATGTCAGTTCTGATCGGTAAAGACACCAGGGTCATCTGCCAGGGCTTCACTGGCAAGCAGGGCACCTTCCACTCCGAACAGGCGATCGCCTACGGGACCAAGATGGTCGGCGGAACCTCGCCGGGCAAATCCGGGACGAAGCACATCGGCCTGCCGGTGTTCGACACCGTCCAGGAAGCCGTCAACGAGACCGGCGCCGACGCCAGCGTGATCTATGTGCCGCCGCCCTTCGCGGCCGACGCCATCCTCGAGGCCATCGACGCCGAGGTCCCGCTGATCATCTGCATCACCGAGGGCATCCCGGTGGCCGACATGGTCAAGGTGAAGCGCTCGCTGTCCGGCTCCAAGTCGCGCCTGATCGGCCCGAACTGCCCGGGCGTGCTGACGCCGAACGAGTGCAAGATCGGCATCATGCCGGGAAATATCTTCAAGCGCGGCTCGGTGGGTGTTGTTTCGCGCTCCGGCACGCTTACCTACGAAGCGGTCTTCCAGACCACCAACGTCGGCCTCGGCCAGACGACGGCTGTCGGCATCGGCGGCGACCCGGTGAAGGGGACTGAGTTCATCGATGTCCTGCAGATGTTCCTGGACGACCCGGAGACTGAGTCGATCATCATGATCGGTGAAATCGGCGGCTCGGCCGAGGAAGCCGCAGCGGAATTCATCAAGAATTCACCCATCAAGAAGCCTATGGTCGGCTTTATTGCGGGCCGTACGGCGCCTCCGGGCCGCCAGATGGGTCACGCTGGCGCGATCATCTCCGGCGGCAAGGGCGGGGCTGAAGATAAGATTGCGGCGATGGAAGCGGCGGGTATCCGCGTGTCTCCGTCGCCCGCGAAGCTGGGCGAGACCCTGCTTGAGGTGCTGAAAGGCGCCTGAACGGTAATTTAGCGTAAAGGGCGGTCCGCGCCTCGGCTCCTTTCATCAGAAGCTCCGCGGCCGGATCCCGGAAGGCGGATGAGATGGCGGACGACGCAGGCCTGATCAACGAGGTTCTCGCCGAGACCTCATTCCTCTACGGCGGCAATGCAGCCTTCGTAGAGGACCTCTACGCGCAGTGGGCGGCCGATCCGAATTCGGTCGAGCCGTCCTGGCGCGCCTTTTTCTCGACGCTGGGCGACCGCGCCGAGGATGCGACGCGCGCCGTCGCCGAGCCGGCCTGGATCCGGCCGAGCGTCCCGCTGCCCCGGCCCGAATGGCTTCCCGCGCTCGACGGCCTGTGGCCGGCGGTGCAGGCCAAGGTCGGCGCCAAGATCGCCGAGCGCCAGCCTGAAGTCACCGGCGACGCGGTGCGCGCCGCCACCCTGGATTCCCTGCGCGCGATCATGATGATCCGCGCCTACCGGATGCGCGGGCATCTGAAGGCCAACCTCGACCCGCTCGGCATCGCCACCACGCCCGGCGACGCCTCCGAGCTCGACCCGGCGACCTACGGCTTCTCGGAAGCCGACTACGACCGGCCGATCTTCCTCGACTATGTATTGGGTCTCGAGACCTCGACGCTTCGCGAGATCCTGGCGATCCTGCGCCGCACCTACTGCGGCAACATCGGCGTGCAGTACATGCACATCTCCGATCCCAAGGAGAAGTCGTGGCTGCAGGAGCGGATCGAGGGCCGCGACAAGGAAATCACCTTCACCAAGGACGGCAAGGTCGCCATCCTCAAGAAGCTGATCGAGACCGAGGGCTTCGAACGCTTCCTCCACCGACGGTTCCCCGGCACCAAGCGCTTCGGCCTGGACGGCGGCGAGTCGATGGTCCCGGCGCTGGAGCAGATCATCAAGCGCGGCGGCGCGATGGGCGTGAAGGACATCGTCGTCGGCATGCCGCACCGCGGCCGGCTGAACGTGCTGGCCGCCGTCATGGGCAAGCCCTACCAGGTGATCTTCCACGAGTTCCAGGGCGGCTCGTCGCTTCCGTCGGACGTGGAAGGGTCCGGCGACGTGAAGTACCACCTGGGCGCCTCGTCGGACCGCGAGTTCGACGGCAACAGCGTCCACCTGTCGCTCACCGCCAACCCCTCGCACCTCGAGATCGTCAATCCGGTGGTGATCGGCAAGGCCCGCGCCAAACAGGCCTTCACCCTGCGTGAGACCCCGACCGCGGGCCGCGGCCATGTGCTGCCGCTCTTGATGCACGGCGACGCGGCCTTCGCCGGCCAGGGCGTGGTGGCCGAGTGCTTCGCCCTGTCCGGCCTGAAGGGCTACGGCGTCGGCGGCACCATGCATTTCGTGGTGAACAACCAGATCGGCTTCACCACCAGCCCGAAGAATTCCCGCTCCTCGCCCTATCCGTCCGATGTGGCGCTGATGGTGGAAGCGCCGATCTTCCACGTGAACGGCGATGATCCGGAAGCGGTCGTCTACGCCGCCAAGGTGGCCACCGAATACCGGCAGCTGTTCGCCAAGGACGTGGTCATCGACATGTTCTGCTACCGCCGGTTCGGCCACAACGAGGGCGACGATCCGACGATGACGCAGCCCTTGATGTACCAGAAGATCAAGGGCCACCCCTCCGTGCGCGAACTCTACGCCAATCGCCTGGTCGGCGAGGGCGTGGTCACGCAGGCCGAGGCCGACGGCTGGCTCGCCGACTTCTCGACCTTCCTCGACAGCGAGTTCGACGCCGGCAAGTCCTACAAGGCCAACAAGGCCGACTGGCTGGACGGCAAATGGTCGGGCCTGAAGCTGCCGGCGGGCGACGACAGCCGCGTGACCGGCGTGCCCAAGACCAAGCTGCTCGACCTCGGCCGCAAGATCACCACCATCCCGGAGCGGATCAGCGTCCATAAGACCGTCGAGCGGGTGATCCACGGCCGCCGCGAGGCGATCGAGACCGGCGAGGGCCTCGACTGGGCCACGGGCGAGCACCTGGCCTTCGCCAGCCTGCTCGACCAGGGCTATCCGGTCCGCCTGTCCGGCCAGGACAGCGTCCGCGGGACCTTCACCCAGCGGCACTCGGGCCTGATCGACCAGAAGAGCGAGGAAACCTATTTCCCGCTGCGCAACCTGGGAGCGGGCCAGGCCCACTTCGAGGTGCTGGATTCGGCGCTTTCGGAAGAGGCGGTGCTCGGCTTCGAGTACGGCTTCTCGCTGACCGATCCGAACACCCTGACCATGTGGGAAGCCCAGTTCGGCGACTTCGTGAACGGCGCCCAGGTGGTGATCGACCAGTTCATCTCGTCGGGCGAACGCAAGTGGCTGCGGATGAGCGGCCTGGTGATGCTGCTGCCGCACGGCTACGAAGGCCAGGGTCCGGAGCACTCGTCGGCGCGCCTCGAGCGCTTCCTGCAAAGCTGCGCCGAAGACAATATGCAGGTGATCAATCCGACGACGCCGGCCAACTACTTCCACGCCCTGCGCCGCCAGGTGCTGCGCGAGTTCCGCAAGCCGCTGATCGTCATGACGCCGAAGAGCCTGCTCCGCCACAAGCGGGCGGTGTCGAACCTGGCGGACATGGCCGAGGGATCGAGCTTCCATCGGGTGATGATCGACGGAGCCGAAGCCGGATGCGACGTGGGCGGCGTCACCCTGAAGCCGGACGCCGAGATCAAGAAGGTGCTGCTGTGCTCGGGCAAGGTCTATTTCGACCTGATCGAGCGCCGGGCGGTCACCGGCCGCGACGACGTCTACATCCTGCGCCTGGAGCAGTTCTATCCGTGGCCGCTGAAGTCGCTCTCCAAGGAGCTGAAGCGGTTCAAGAACGCCGAGCTGCTGTGGGTTCAGGAAGAGCCGAAGAACATGGGCGGCTGGACCTTCGTCGATCCCTGGCTGGAGCTCACGCTGGAGCGGCTGAACATCGCCGCCAAGCGCGCCCGCTACGTTGGCCGCCCGGCCTCGGCCTCGACGGCCGCGGGCCTGATGAGCCGGCATCTCAAGGAGCTGGACGCCTTCCTCAAGGAAGCCCTGGCTTAAACCAACTCGCGCTTAACCGACACCGACTGCGATCTTAAGGAGCCTCTTCCCCATGGCCGACATCATGACTCCTGCCTTGGGCGAGTCTGTCACCGAAGCGACTGTGGCGCGGTGGACGAAAAAAGCCGGCGATGCGGTGCGCAAGGACGAGATCCTTGTCGAGCTCGAGACCGACAAGGTCAGCCTGGAAGTGGCCGCCCCCGCCGACGGCGTGCTCTCGGAGATCGCCGCAGCGGAAGGCGCGACGGTCGTCCCGGGCGCCGTGCTCGGTCGGGTGAGCGAAGGCGGCGCGGCTGCGGCCGCCAAGCCCGCGCCGGCCGCGGTCGCTGCGCCCGCTCCGGCTCCTGCCCCCGCGCCGGCTCCGGCTCCGGCGACGGTCGCGAAGGCCGAGCCGGTCCTGGCGCCCTCGGCCCAGCGGGTCGTCGCCGAGAACCGTCTCGACGCCGGCGCGATCTCCGGCACCGGCAAGGACGGCCGGATCACCAAGGGCGACGCGCTCGCCGCCCTGGAAGGCCGCGCCAGCGCCCCGGCTGCAGCCCCCGCGCCCCAGGCCGCCCGCTCGGTGCACGAACGCGAAGAGCGCGTGCGCATGACGCGCCTGCGCCAGACGATCGCGCGCCGCCTGAAGGAAGCCCAGAACGCCGCGGCCATGCTGACCACCTTCAACGAGGTGGACATGAGCGCGGTCATGGCGCTGCGGAACCTGCACAAGGACGCCTTCGAGAAGCGCCACGGCGTGAAGCTCGGCTTCATGGGCTTCTTCGTGAAGGCCGTCGTCCACGGCCTGAAACAGGTTCCCGAGGTCAACGCCGAGATCGACGGCCAGGACCTGATCTACAAGAACCACTATGACATCAGCGTCGCCGTCGGCACCGAGAAGGGCCTGGTCACGCCGGTGTTGCGCGACTCCGACGTGCTCAGCCTCGCCGGCGTCGAGAAGGGCATCGGCGCCCTCGGCAAGAAGGCGCGCGACGGCCAGCTGACGCTGGAAGACCTGCAGGGCGGCACCTTCACCATCTCCAACGGCGGGGTCTACGGCTCGCTGATGTCGACGCCGATCCTGAACGCGCCGCAGTCGGGCATTCTGGGCATGCACAAGATCCAGGAGCGTCCGGTGGCTCTGAATGGTCAGATCGTGATCCGGCCGATGATGTACCTGGCGCTCAGCTACGATCACCGCATCGTCGACGGCCAGGGCGCGGTGACCTTCCTGGTCCGCGTCAAGGAAGCCATCGAAGATCCGCAGCGCCTGTTGCTGGATATCTGATCCCGCCCAGCCCTGCCTCCGCTCCGCGGGGATAGGGCTGGTCCTCTCCTCGTCGGCGCCTGGGCGCCCGCAAACTGGTTTCAAGCAGGCGCGACCATGGCCGAACCCACTTCCTACGACGTCATCATCATCGGCGGCGGACCCGGCGGCTACAACGCCGCCATCCGCGCCGGGCAGCTGGGCCTGAAGGCGGCCGTCGTCGAGAAGCGCGTCACCCTGGGCGGCACCTGCCTGAACGTCGGCTGCATGCCGTCGAAGGCCTTGCTGCACGCCTCCGAACTGTTTGCGGCGGCGAACACCGAGTTCGCTCACCTGGGCATCGAGGTCGCCCCCAAGCTGAACCTCGTCCAGATGATGAAGCAGAAGGCCGAGTCGGTGACGGCGCTCACCAAGGGCATCGAGTTCCTGTTCAAGAAAAACAAGGTCACCTGGATCAAGGGCGCGGGCCGCATCGCCGGCGCCGGCAAGGTCGAGGTCACCGCCGAGGACGGCCAGGTCGCCACGCTCGAAGCCAAGAACATCGTCATCGCCACGGGCTCCGAGCCTGCCGGCCTGCCGGGCGTCGCCGTCGACCAGCAGCGGATCGTCGACTCCACCGGCGCGCTCTCTCTGCCGGAAGTGCCGAAGAGCCTGGTGGTGATCGGCGCGGGCATCATCGGCCTGGAGCTGGGCTCGGTGTGGCGCCGCCTGGGCGCCAAGGTGACCGTGGTCGAGTTCCTCGACCGCATCTCGCCCGGCATGGACGCCGAAGTGGCCAAGACCTTCCAGCGCGAGCTGACCAAGCAGGGCATGGAGTTCAAGCTGGGCGCCAAGGTGACCGGCGCGGCGACTTCCAAGAAGGGCGTCAGCCTGACCGTCGAGCCGGTGGCCGGCGGCGCCGCCGAGACCCTCGAGGCCGACTACGTCCTGCTGGCGATCGGCCGGCGGCCCTATACCGAGAACCTCGGCCTGGACACGGTCGGGATCACCCCGGACAAGCGCGGCTTCATCGAGACCGACCACTGGCGCACCTCGGCGCCGGGCGTCTGGGCCATCGGCGACGTCACCTTGGGCCCGATGCTGGCGCACAAGGCCGAGGAAGAGGCGGTCGCCTGCATCGAGACCCTGGCCGGCAAGGCGGGCCACGTGAACTACGGGATCATCCCCAGCGTGGTCTACACCACGCCCGAGGTCGCCTGGGTCGGCAAGACCGAGGAGGAGCTGAAGGCCGAGGGCCGCGCCTACAAGGTCGGCAAGTTCCCCTTCCTCGCCAACAGCCGGGCGAAGATCAACCACGAGACCGAGGGCTTCGCGAAGGTGCTGGCCGACGCGACGACCGACGAGATCCTCGGCGCCCACCTGATCGGCCCGTCGGTCAGCGAAATGATCGGTGAGTACTGCGTGGCCATGGAATTCCGCGCAGCCTCCGAGGACGTCGCCCGCACCTGCCATCCGCACCCCACCCGCTCCGAGGCGCTTCGCCAGGCGGCCATGGGCGTGGAAGGCTGGACCATGCAGGCCTAGGCCTGCCTTGGCGCAGGACCTGGAGATCCGGCGGGCGCGGCCTGAGGAGCTCCCGGCCTGCGCCGACCTCTATGTCAGGGTGTTGCGCGACACCTTCACCTGGCTGCCGCCCGAACGGCACAGCCGTGAGGAATTCCTGCGCGCGGCCCGCGACGAAGAGATCTATGTGGCCGTCCGGGACGGCCGCATCGTCGGCCTGGCCGGCTTCTACCGGCCGATGAACTTCATCCACTCGCTCTATGTGGACGACCGTGGGCGCGGGATCGGCCGGGCCCTGCTTGACGAGGTCAGCCGCCGCGCCGGCGGCCCTATCTCGCTGAAGGTCCAGCAGGCGAACCTCCGCGCCCAGGCCTTCTACGCCCGCGAAGGTTTCGTCGCGGCCGAGCGCGGCCGCGATCGCGGGTCGGACGTCCAGTGGATCCGGCTGGTGCGGGATCTGGCCAAACCTTAATTTGGCGGGCCACGACGCCGGCGCCAGGATGGCGGTCTTGCGAACGGAGGGCGACATGATCGCGCTTCTTCTGGCGGCCGGGCTCGCCGCATCCGACGCCCCGCTGATCCGCAGCCAGGCTGCCTGTAACGCCGGCATGCTGCATACCTCGGTCGATCCGGCGCTGCTGCTTCGGCCGCAGGACTGGAATACGGCGAGGCCGCGCAAGCTGGGCGACCTTCCGCGAGCCAAGGCCGAATACGCCGTCGTGCGGCTGGTCGAAGGCTGCATGGTCGCCGCGCCGGCGCGGTACACGTTCCGCCCAAAATAGGCGTCATCCCGGAAGCATGGGCCCGGTCTTTCGCTGCGCGAAACCGGGATGACGGGAAGGCTGCCTCAGGCCCGCGGATGCGCGCTCGCGTAGGCCGAGAGCAGGCGGGCAGCGTCGACCTCGGTGTAGCGCTGGGTGGTCGACAGCGAGGCGTGGCCGAGCAACTCCTGGATCGAGCGCAGGTCGGCGCCGGCGCCCAGCAGGTGGGTGGCGAAGGAATGGCGCAGGGCGTGCGGCGTGGCGCTGGGGCTAAGGCCCAGCCGGCCGCGCAGGGCCTGCACCGTCGCCTGGACGTGGCGCGGCGAGAGCGCCCCGCCGCGCTTGGCGCGAAACAGGGCGTCGTCGGGATCGAGGGTGAAGGGCTGTTCGGCCAGATAGGCGTCCACGGCCTCGCGCACCGCCGGCAGCACCGGCACGATGCGGGTTTTCGAACCCTTGCCAATGATCCGCAGGCTATCGCCTAAGGGCGCGTCGGACCGCTTCAGCGACAGGCCCTCGGAGATCCGCAAGCCGCAACCGTAGAGCAGGGTCAGCACCGCCTGGTCGCGGACGACCTCCCAGCCCTCGCGGTCCGGGTCGAGGCCGGGCTCGGCGATCAGGCCGCGGGCCTGGTCCTCGGTCACCGGCCGGGGCGCGCCCGGTTTCACGCGCGGGCCTCTGACCAGAGAGATGGCGGCGTTGGGCGCATCGAGCCGCAGGTCGAGAAACCGGTGGAAGGTGCGGATCGCCGACAGCGCCTGGGAGAGCGAGCGCGGCGACAGCGGATGGTTCCCGGAGCGCAGGTGGGCGAGCCAGGCGCGGACCTCGGCGGCGGTGACCTCGGCCAGGCCGGGAACCGTCATCGCTTCGCCGCGGTGCCGCTCCAGGAAAGCGATGTAGCGGCTCGCGGCGAAGCCGTAGGCCTCCAGGGTGCGCGGCGAGGCCCGGCGCTCGTGGGCCAGGTGCTCGAGCCAGAGCGCCCGGGCCGCATCGGCGCTCTGAGGGGCGGCGCTCAGAGGCCCGCCGCTTAAAGGACCGGCCATCGCTCCGCCGTGCGCTCCACCACCCGGGCCAGGAAGGCGACGAGCTCGGAGCCCATGTCGGGGGTGAAGCCCTCGGGATCGGCCGAGCCGAAGGCCAGCAGGCCTTGTTGAGAGGGCTCCCAGATGGCCATGCGAACCAGGGCCACGGAGCGGATCTCGCCGTGCTGCGGGCCGAACAGGCCGTGGGCGATCGGCAGCACGCCCATGCGGGCCAGGCCGTGATCGCCTAAGACCATGCCGACCTGGCCTTCGACCAGCGACCGCCAGCCGTCGGGCGCGCGTTCGCCCTCCACCGCGATTACGCCGGCGGCGAGGCCGAAGCGGTGCTGCGCCAGGTGATCGAGCCGGGCGGCCAGGTCCGCGTGGTCGCGCGCGTCGAGCAGGTCGACGACCGCGCCGTGGGTCTGGGCCTGGGCCGAGAAGTTGGCCCGCGCGATTTCTTCCAGCTGCTGGCGCTGCATCGCCTCGCGCTGGTGGGCGGCGTGCACCCGGGCGATCGCCGCGGGGCCGAAGTCGACCACATTGCCGGCGGCGAGCTTGAGGCCGAGCTCCTCCAGGAGCCCGTCGTCCTCGCGCAGGAATTCCGGATTGTCCGCCAGGAAGCGCCGCACCGCGGCCGGCTCCACAGGAGCATCCTCGATCCTGCCCTGCGATCCGTCCATTGGCGACCTCCGGCCTTAGTCTGTGCTTTTTGGCTTTGAAGCTCGCTTCAGCGCACGACCCGTGCACCGGCGAACCTCAAACCCAGCACACTAGAGAATCGACTGACCCGTCTTGGCCCAGTCGCTCATGAACTGTTCAAGACCCTTCTCGGTTAACGGGTGCTTGAAGAGCTCCTGAAAGACGGACGGCGGAATGGTCGCACAGTCCGCGCCGGCCATCGCGGCCTGGGTGACGTGGACCGAGTTGCGGATCGACGCCGCCAGGATCTCGGTGTCGTAGTCGTAGTTGTCGTAGATGGTCCGGATCTCGGTGATCAGGTCCATTCCGTGGGCGCCATGGTCGTCGAGGCGGCCGATGAAGGGGCTGATGTAGGTCGCCCCCGCCTTGGCGGCGAGCAGGGCCTGCGAGGCCGAGAAGCAGAGGGTGACGTTGGTGGCGATGCCCTCGTGGGCGAATTCGCGGGTGGCGATCAGGCCGTCGCGGGTCAGCGGCACCTTCACCACGACGTTGGGCGCGATGGCGGCGAGCTTGCGGCCCTCGTCCAGCATGCCCACCGTGTCCATCGCAGCGACCTCGGCGCTGACCGGGCCCTCGACGGCGGCGCAGATCTCGGCGATGACCTGCAGCATGGGCCGTCCGGACTTGGCGATCAGGGTGGGGTTTGTGGTCACTCCGTCCACCAGGCCGGTCGCGGCCAGGTCCTTGAGGATGTTGACGTCGGTGGTGTCGAGGAAAAGCTGCATCGATCCCGCTTCCGGTTGCCTGCTCGCGCTTGTAGCGGCTGACGGTGAAAGCGCAAAAGCCTCTAAGCGCCTGCGAACGTCGCAAGCGGGACATTAGATGAGTCGCATCGCGTCCATTCTTTTGCCGATGCCGCTCCCCGAGGCGTTCGACTACGCCGAGCCCGAGGGCATGGAGCTGACGGTCGGCGACCAGGTGGCCGCCCCGCTGGGTCCGCGCCTGCTGCGCGGCGTGGTCGTGGGCCTGCGCGAAGCCGCCGGCGGCAACCGTCCCTTGAAGCCGATCGACCGGCGTCTGGACGAGCCGCGCCTGCCGGCGAACACCCTGGAGTTCGTGCAGTGGGCGGCGCGCTACGCCGTCGACAATCCCGGCCAGGTGCTGGCCATCGCGCTGCGCGGCGCGCGCGTTCCCAAACCCAAGCCGGTCCGCATGGTCCGCCCGACCGGCGTCCAGCCGGTGCGTTCGACCCCAGCCCGGGCCCGGGTGCAGGAGGCGGCCCAACAGCAACCGGCGCCGGCCGCGGAGCTGGCGCGGGCGGCCGGCGTCTCGGCCGGCGTGGTGAAGGGGCTGATCGACGAGGGCGTGCTGGAGGTCTTCGAGATCGCGCCGGAAGCCCGGTTCGATGCGCCGGACCTGTCGCGTTCAGGCTCGGAGCTCAACGCCAGCCAGGCGGCCGCCGCGGGCCTGCTGAACGAGATGGTCGACGACGGCGGCTTCAACGTCGCCCTGCTCGACGGCGTGACCGGCTCCGGCAAGACCGAGGTCTATCTGGAGACCGCCGCGCACGCGCTCGCCAAGGATCCCAAGGCCCAGGTGCTGATCCTGCTGCCGGAGATCGCGCTCACCCAGGCGGTGATCGGCCGGGTCGCCGAGCGCTTCGGCGTCCAGCCCGGCGAGTGGCATTCCGAGGTCGCGCCCCCGGCCCGCCGGCGCGTCTGGGAGGCGGTGGCCGCCGGCCGCTGCAGCATCGTCGTCGGCGCGCGCTCGGCGCTGTTCCTGCCGTTCGCCAACCTCAAGCTGATCGTCGTCGACGAGGAGCACGACGGGTCGTTCAAGCAGGAAGAGGGATTCATCTATCAGGGCCGCGACCTGGCGGTGGTGCGCGGCAAGATCGAGCAGGCGGCGGTGGTGCTGGCCTCGGCCACGCCCTCGTTGGAGACCCTGCGCAACGCCGAGACAGGCCGCTACCGCTGGCTGCGGCTCTCCTCGCGTCACGGCGTCGCCCAGCTGCCGGAGATCGAGCTGGTCGACCTGCGCACCACGCCGCCGGCGAGCGGCTGCTGGCTGTCGCCGCTGCTGGTGCAGGCGATCGCCGAGACCCTGGCGCGCGGCGAGCAGACCCTGCTGTTCCTCAACCGGCGGGGCTATGCGCCGCTGGTCCTCTGCCGGGCCTGCGGCGAGCGGATGACCGCGCCCGACACCGACTCCTGGCTGGTCGAGCACCGCTACTCCGGCCGGCTGGTCTGCCACCTGACGGGCTTCTCCATGCCCAAGCCGGAACGCTGTCCGCACTGCGGCGCCCAGGACAGCCTGGTCTCGATCGGCCCGGGCGTGGAGCGGGTCGAGGAGGAGGCGCGGATGCTGTTCCCGGAGGCGCGCATCTCGGTCTTCTCCTCCGACACCATGTTCGATGCGCGGGAGGCGCGGCGGCTGGTGGAGGCGATGACCGCCGGCGAGATCGACATCCTGGTGGCGACCCAGGCGGCCGCCAAGGGTCACAACTTCCCCATGCTTACCCTGGTGGGCGTGGTCGACGCCGACCTCGGCCTGCGCGGCGGCGACCTGCGGGCGGCCGAGCGCACCTTCCAGCTGCTGGCCCAGGCGACCGGCCGGGCGGGACGTCGGGACCGGCCCGGCAAGGCGCTGCTGCAGACCTACGCGCCCGAGCATGCGGTGATGCAGGCGCTGAAAGCCCAGGACCGCGACGCCTTCGTCGCCGCCGAGATGGAGGAGCGCGAGCTCGCCAAGCTGCCGCCGTTCGGCCGGCTGGCCGCGGTCATCGCCTCGGGGCCGGATCTCGGCCAGCTCGAGGCCTTCATGCGCGAGATGGCCCAGGCCGCGCCCAACGCCCAGGGGGTGGAGGTCTATGGGCCGGCGGACGCGCCGCTGGCCCTGGTTCGCGGGCGTCGCCGCAAGCGCTTCCTGGTCCGCGCCGACCGCGGCGTCGACCTGTCGGCCTACATGACCACCTGGCGCGCGCGGGTGAAGCCGCCGACGGCGATCCGCGTCTCCATCGACATCGATCCCTACAGCTTTCTCTAGGGACTACGTCGGCAGGACGGCGATCTGGCCGGAGGACAAGGCGTTGAGCTGCATCGGGGTCAGCGCCTGCGCCTGGGTGGTGGTCAGCGAGGCGATCTGGGTCGAGCTCAGCGCCGGGATCTGAGTGATGGTGAGCGCGGCGATCTGCGAGGTGCTGAAGGCGTCCAACACGGTCGTCGGCAGGGTGCGGACCTGGGTCACGCTCAGGGCCGCCACCTGGGTCGCGGTCACCGCGCTGAAGTCCACCGCCGCCAGGGCCGAGAGCTGGCTCGAGGTTATCCCGGACATCTGGGTGGTGGTCAGGGCGGCGACTTCGCTGCTCGACAGGCCGCCGAAGACGGTGGTGGTCAGGGCGGAGACCTGGATCGGCTGCAGCGCGCCAAGCTGGGTCAGCGTCAGCCGGTCGAGATCGCTGTCGCTCATGCTGCGCAGCTGCACGGCGCTGAAGGCCCGCACCTGGGTGGTGGTGAGCACGCCGATCTGGGTCGAGGTGAGCGCGGAAAGGGCGGTCGTCGACAGCGCGCCCAGCTGGCCGAGGCTGAAGGCCGCCAGCTGCTCGGTCCTGAGGGCGGCGACGCCGCTGGAGGACAGGGCGGCGGCCTGGCTGTTGGAGATGGCCTGGATCTGGAAGACGTGCAGCTGGTCGATCTGGCTGCCGGTCAGCACCCCGACCTGGGTGGTGGTGAGGGCGGAGATCTGGGCGCTGGCCAGGGCGCCGATCTCGGTCGTGGTCAACGACATCAGATTGCTGGTCGACAGCGCGGCCACCTGAGCCGTTGTGAAGGCCAGGATCTGGGTGCTGCTGAGCTCGGTCAGCGCGTCGGAGGTGAGGGCGTTGATCGTCCCGGTGGCGAGGCCGGTGATCTGGGTGGTCGTCAGCGCCGCCATCTGCGTCGCGCTGAGGGCGTCCAAGGCGCTGGCGCTGACGGCGGAGAGCTGGGTCGAGGTCAGCGCCTTGAACTGGGTGGTGCTGAGCGACGCCAGCGCGCTGGATGTGAGCGCGCCGATGTGGCCTGCGGTGAGGGCGGAGACCTGGGTGACGGAGAACTCCGCGATGTCCGCCGTCGACAGCCGGTGCGCCTGATAGGCCGAGAGGCCGGCGACCTGGGAGGTCGAAAGGCCGCCGACGAGGGTGGCGTCCAGCGCGGAGAAGGTGTCCGCGGCCAGCGCGCCGATCTGGGCGGGCTTGAGCGACAGGATCTGGGTGTTGGAGAACCGCGTCAGCTCGGCAGAGCTGAGGCCGGACAGCTGGGCGGCCGACAGGCCCTGGATCTGGCTGACGGTGAGCGCGCCGAGCTGGGTGTCGCTGAACGCGAGGAGATTGGTCCCCGACAGCGCGCCGAGCTGCGACGGGCTCAAGGCCGCGATCTGGCCCGCGCTGAGCTTGGCGAAGTCCGCGGTCCCCATGCCGGCGATCTGGGTCGTGCTGACGTTGGCGAACTGGGTGGTCGTCAGGCCCTGGATGACGGCGGTGTCGAGGCTCCAGAGGTTGGTCGCCGAGATGACGGCGAAGTCGGCGGGCGGCAGGCCGATGATCTGGGTGGACGACAGGGCGGCGAAATCGTCGGCGCTCAGGCTGGCGACCTGGGTGGTGGTCAGCCCGGCCAGCTGGGTGGAGGTCAGCAGGCCGATCTGGCTGGTGGGCAGGGCGCCCAGGCCTGTGGTGGTGAGCGCGCCGATCTGGCTGGAGGTCAGCGCCTGCACCTGGGCCCCGCTGAAGGCGCCGGTGTTGGTGGCGGTGAGCCATCCGACCTGAGTGGTGGTCAGGGCGCCGATCTGGGTCGCCGAGAGCTCGCCGATGTCGGTGGCGGTGAGGCCGGCGAGCTGCGCGCTGGTCAGGCCGCGCACCTGGGTGGTGCTGAGCGCCGCCATCTGGGCGCTGTCGAGCGACGACAGCCGGGTGGTCGCCAGTCCCGCGACCTGGGTCGCCGACAGCTGACCGACCTGCGTCGGCCCGAGGCGGCCGAACTGGGTCTCGTTCATGGCGCTCAGCTGGGCGCCGTTCAGCGCCAGCAGCTGGTTGGAATCGAACACCACCGAGTCGCGGACGTGGGGGATCTGGGCGACCGTGAGGCCCTTGACCTGGGTGGCCGTGAGCGCGACGGCCTGGGCGCTCGTAAGCGCCTCCACCTCGGTGATCGTCAGGGCGCTGATCTGGCTTTGAGTCAGTTGTCCGATCTTGGTGCTGGACAGCTGCTGGAAGACCGTGATGTCCAGCGCAGAAATCTGTGCGGCCGAGAGGTAACTGATCGGCATGCGCGTCCGACGAGGCGGCTCCCTGCGAGCGCGGCAGTTGCGCGACTCACCTGCCCGTCAAGGTTAGGTTGCGTCGCGCGTCGGTACAACGCGCGACGCCGGTTCAGTGGTGGGACTTCCCGCCGCGGCTCCTGGCCCGGCGAGAGGCCATGTTGAGCCCCTCGACGAGGCCGGAGAATGCCATGGCCGCGTAAATATAGCCTTTAGGAACATGGATACCGAAGGCGTCGGCGATCAGGGTCGCGCCGATCATCAGCAGGAAGCCCAGGGCCAGCATCACCACGCTGGGGTTGTTGTTGATGAAGTCCGCCAGCGGATTGGCGGCCACCAGCATCAGGCCCACCGCCACGACGACGGCGACGACCATGATCGGCAGGTGATCGGTCATGCCGACGGCCGTCAGGATGGAGTCGATCGAGAAGACGATGTCGAGGGCCAGGATCTGGACGATCGCGGCGCCGAAGCTGATCGCCCCGGGCCCGCGCTTGTCGAGAAACTCGTCGCCCTGGTGCGGATCGACGCTGTGGCTGATCTCGGTGGTCGCCTTCCAGACGAGGAACAGGCCGCCGGCGAACAGGATCAGGTCGCGCCAGGAGAAGGCGACGTCGATCATCGGATGGCCGTCCTCGCCCAGCGGGGCGGTGAAGGGCAGGGTGATGACCGGCTCGGTCAGGCCGACGATGAAGGCGAGCGTCGAGAGCAGGGCCAGGCGCAGTCCCAGCGCCAGCGAGATGCCGATCAACCGCGCCTTGCGACGGTTGGCTTCCGGCAGCTTGTTCGAGAGGATCGAAACGAACACCAGGTTGTCGATCCCCAGCACCACCTCCATCACGATCAGGGTGAGGAGGGCGGCCCAGGCCGCCGGGCTGGCCGCGAGCGCGGCGATATTGTCCATTCGGGTTGTGCCTCCTGCAGCGCTTTTAACCGAACGGACGCCGCAGGCGAGCAAAAGGTCACCAGACGGCCTTATCCACAGGCGCCTGCGCCAGTCGCGGTTTTGTGAAGCGCTGTTGCGCCGGCGCCACCATCATTTGCGTCAAATGTCCGAGCTCTTGTTTCGAATCATTTCGCACTTGCGTGATCTGGTGTTGGTGCGGGGCGATCGCGTTATTTCGTGTATAGAGGCGATCCGAATTCAACAACGTTGCGTATGCGTGGTTGAATCTTAGGCGGACGCGGGCATGATCCGTGCGCCAGGGACGCATAGAATCTTCGAACACCTTTCGGAGATGTCGGAAATAGGTGAGGTAACGTCGATGTGAAGGCGGCTGATCGCACGGGCGCGCCGACGCGAGGGCGTAAACGCTCTTTTCACTCGTTGGGGGTTAGGGTTATCCCTTGGACGTAGCGTCGGGGAGGGCCCCAGAACATGCGGAAACGGACGAGAACCCTGCTGGGTTCCTTAGCCGTCGCGGCTGTGGTCAGCTTGACGCCGACCGCCGGTGCGATCGCCGACACCTATTGGCAGTGTGTTCCCTTCGCGCGCCTGATCTCCGGCATTCAGATCTTCGGCGACGCCCGCACCTGGTGGAACCAGGCGATCGGCAAGTATGAGACCGGCTTCACGCCGCGCGCCGGCGCCGTCCTGTGCTTCAAGCCGACCCAACGCATGAAGCTTGGCCACGTGGCCGTGGTCAGCCAGGTGCTGACCGACCGCATCGTCCAGATCACCCACGCCAACTGGTCGCCGATCGAAGGCTCCCGCGGCAAGATCGAGAAGGACGTCACGCTCGTCGACGTCTCGCCGGGCGGCGACTGGAGCCAGGTGAAGGTCTGGTACGACCCCAGCCGTGACCTGGGCGGCTCGACCTATCCGACCTACGGCTTCATCTATCCCGACGCCCAGGCGCGCCGTGTCGCCAACTCGGGTCTGAATACGGCCGAAAACACCGCGCTGGCCATGGCCCAGACCGCCGCCAACCAGATGGCCACCGCCGTGCGGCCCGGGGCCGGACCGCTGCACATGTTGAGCCAGGTGGTCGACTCCACCGACCAGATCGGCGCCCTGATCGCCGCGGCCACCCGCGGCGACTCCAAGCCCGCTCAGTAGGCCTCCGCGGTCGCTGTGGGACGGGGCGAGAGCCTCGAACCCTGACATGGCGCGGCCTGAGGTCGCTCACCCGCCGAGCTCGGCGGCGCAATCCAAGATTGCAGATCGGCAAGAAAATCGCGCGGCGGACACGGTTCCTTAAGCGCGTTCGGGCAGGCTCGGATCAACAAGGCCGCCCCCATGACGAGCACGCTTCCGCAACATCATACGCCCCTCGACGCGCAGTCCCTGCGTGAAGCCGTCGAGGCGCATCAGCGCTATCTCACGGGCCGGGCCGGCGGCCGGCGCATGTCTCTCACCTACGCGGACCTGTCGAACTGCGACCTCCACGGCGTCGACCTGCGCGAGGCCGATCTCGCCGGGGCCTGCTTCTCCGGGGCGAACCTGTCGGACGCCAACCTGTCGCGGTCCATCCTGTTCGGGGCCGACCTGCGCGAGGCGGACATGCGCCGCATCAACCTCAAGCGTGCGGATCTGCGCGGGGCCTGCCTGCGCGGCGCGAATCTCGCCCATGCGGAGATGGCCGGCTGCGATCTGCGCGAGGGCCGCATCGCCCTGCAGGACAAGCTCGACGGCTTCCGCGTCCTGCGCCACGAGCATCGGCCGGGCGAACTCAACTACGCCATTCTCGCCGGCGCCAACCTCGCCGGCGCCCATCTCAGCGGGACCATGGCGACGGCCAGCGACTTCACCGACGCGGTGCTGGCGGGGGCCCATCTGGCCGGGGCGCGGCTGATGCGCGCCGTGCTCGACGGCGCGGATCTTTCCGGGGCGGATCTGGGCGGGGCCGACCTGACGGGCGCCTCGATGAAGCGCGCGGTTCTCTCCGGGGTGAATCTCGAACACACCCGCCTGGACGAGGCGGACATGTCCAATGTGCTGCGCGGGCCGCCGCCGCTGGTCTATATCGACGACCGCCCGCTGACCGACGTCCTGGCCGAATATGAGGCCTACTGCTCGTCCGAGGGCCAGCAGGGCGCGGTGATGAACCTGTCCGAGATCGACTTCCGGCCCCTGCGAACGCTGCAGGGCCGGCGCCTGACCGCGCTGATCGCGCCGCGTTCGATCTTCTTCGGCCTGGACCTGCGCAAGGTGCAGCTGCAGGGCGCGGACCTCTCCGGCGGCGACTTCCGCGGGGCGGACCTGCGCGAGGCGGACCTGCGCGGCGCCAAGCTGGCGGACGCCCAGCTCGCCCGCGCTGACCTGCGCGGCGCCCAGCTCGGACCGCTGATGATTGCTCCGGGCCGCTACGTGCGCACCGACTTCACCCGCGCCACCTTCCGCGGCGCCGACCTGCGCGGCGCCAGCGCGCCGCGCGCCCGTTTCCTCGAGTGCGACCTCGAACACGCCCGTCTCGAAGGCTGCAACCTGCAGCAGGCCGAGATGGAGGTCTGAGCAACCTATACCGCCGTCATCGTCCGGCTTGTTCGCATGGGCGCTGACCTAGGGACCCGCGGCTCCGCCCTTCCTCCCACCGTCATTCCCGGCCTTGTGCCGGGAACCCATGCGCACGGGAAACGGGGACCATCCCTGCGCCTTCGACGTTCATGGGTGGCCGGGATGGGGCCCGGCCATGACGGTGTAGGGGGATCAGAGGTTCTCGATCCTGCAGCCGATCTCGTCGCGCAGCCGGTCGGCGACGATCTCGCGGTGGCAGTGGTGGACGTCGGCCTCGTAGCAGAGCAGGGCGGCCTTGCGCTGGCCGGCGATCTCGGCGGCCCTGGCCAGCTCCAGCTGGGCGGCGGGCTCGCGCAGGTGATCCTCATAGATGGCGTGCATTTCGGCGATGCGGCCGGCCCGCGCCGCGTCCCGGCCCGGCTTGGGCGTGCCGAGCTGGCGCAGGTGGACGTAGTCGATCCCTTCGGCCTCCAGGCTGGCCGCCAGAACCCGCTTGGAGAAGCCAGCGCGGCGCGAGGCCGCCACCGCGCGGACATCGATCAGCACTTCGACGCCGGCGCGCTTCAGCTTGTCGATCACCTGGTCCTGGGTGGCGGCCTCGTAGCCGATGGTGGCCAGGGTCTTCATCGCGTCTCTCCGTTGCGCGAAGCGGCGGCTCAGATCGAAAGCCCCGCAATGGCGGCCTTGGCCCAAGGGACGAGCTCATCGTCGGTCAGGGCGACGGTCTTGCGGGTCTCCAGGTCGAAGACGGCGACGACGGCCTCGGCGGACGCCCACGGCCGGCCGCTGGCCGGGTCGAGGAACCAGTGGACCATGCGGCGCAGCCGCGGCTCCGCCCCGACCATGCCGGAGCGCAGCTCGTAACGGTCGCCCGCGCGCGGCCAGTCGAGGAAGACGAAGCGATATTCGAGCACCACCGCGCCCAGCCTCCGTTCGCCGCCAGTCCCCAGCCCGGTCAACAGATCGGACATCAGGTGGGCGACGGAATCCGAGATGCGGGCCATCACCAGTTCGGTCCGCATCCGGCCGAAGGGATCGCAGTCGACCGTCCGGAAGGCGCCCATGCCGATGCGTTTGACCCCGAGCTCAAGGGCGCGCGTCAGGCTGGCGGCGCTCTCGATCGGACCCAGGGCGACGCCGCGCGGCGCGGCCTTCTCGGGCATTTGGATCGCCAGCGCCTCGCCGCGCGCACGGACCCGGTCCGGCCAGGGGAAGGCGCGGCCCTCGCGGGAGGTGGCGTGCGCCACCAGCATCTGGAAGCTGGCCGCCAGTTCGCCGTCCTCGTGGCGCATCAGCAGCAGGACGCGGGCCTCCTCCTCGCCCATCTCCAGCACGCCCGCCTCGATGTGCAGCTGCGCGCCGACCTGGGCCTCGCGCAGGAAACGGATGTGCTGTTCGCGCACGACCAGGGTGGAGTGGGCGTGCGGCGCGAAGGCGTGGGGCATGCCGAGTTCGGCGGCCAGGCCGATCAGCCCCTCCATCGCCTTGGCGACATAGAAGCCGACGTTGAGGTGCCCCATGGAGTCGCACTCCCAGGTCGCCACGCTGCCACGCCACACTTCAATCGCTTCACCCAACGTCCGCTCCCCGTCTTTCAGATTGGCGGGGACCTTAGGGCCGGGCGTCGCGCAGGCCTAGGGGGGGAGGATCTGGGCGCCTCAGGGCTTGCCTTCCGCCGGGTCGCCTCCGGGCCCCAGGCGGCGTTCGGCGGCGGATTCCGGCAAGTCCGCGGCCGGCTCGAAGCTGCGGCGTTCGCCCAGGATCGCGTCGGTCTGGTTGACCTGGGGATAGCGTTCGGCCTGGGTCCGGTTCTCGTTCGCCACGCCCTTCGGCGGCTCGGGCATGCCTGTGCGTTCATTGGCCATGGTCAGCTCCTTCGCCACTTCGGCAAGGAAAGCGCCGGGCGGGCGCCGGCGTTCCGCATCCGGAGCGCGCGCGACGTCGTATGGTCGTTGTAGGATGCTCGATGCGACGTCCGGAGGCGTGAGATGAAGACCAGGCTGCTGGTTCGCCGCCACTCGGGCGTGACCCGCCTGACCCACTGGATCAATGTGCTGGCGCTCAGCCTGCTGCTAATGAGCGGGCTGCAGATCTTCAACGCTCATCCAGCCCTCTATTGGGGCGCCAAATCCACCTTCGACCGGCCGTGGCTGGCGATCGGCGCTGCGGAGCGCGGCGGCCGGCCGGTCGGCCTGACCCAGGTCGCCGGCAAGGTCTTCGAGACCACCGGAGTCCTCGGCTGGTCCGGCAAGCCCGGGGCGGGAGTGCGGCAGGCCTTCCCGGCCTGGGCCACGGTTCCCAGCTGGCGCGACCTGGCGAGCGGCCGGCGCTGGCACTTCTTCTTCGCCTGGCTCTTCGTGATCAACGGCCTGGTCTATCTGGCCTGGAGCCTGATCGGCGGCCACATCCGGCGCGATCTGTGGCCCACGCGGGCCCAGCTCCGACCGCGCCATATCCTGCACGAGATCGTCACCCACGCGCAGCTGAAGTTCCCCAAGGGCGAGGCGGCGCGCAGCTACAACGTCCTGCAGAAGCTGAGCTATCTGGCGGTCGCCCTGATGCTGCTGCCGTTGATGGTGGTGACCGGCCTGACCATGTCCCCCGGGTTCAACGCCGCCGCGCCCTGGCTGCTGGACCTGTTCGGCGGCCGCCAGTCGGCCCGCTCGATCCATTTTATCTGCGCCGCCCTGATCGTCCTCTTCGTCATCGTCCACCTGGTGATGGTGGTGGTCTCAGGCGTCTGGAACAACATCCGCTCGATGATCACCGGCCGCTACGCGATCGACGTCGAGGGCGAGGTCGAAGGAGAGTCCGCATGAGCCTCGCCCACCGCCGCGCCTGGCTGAAGGGCGCGGCCGCCAGCTTGGGCGCCTTCTGGCTCGCCGCCTGCGACCGGGTCAGCGGCAGCCCAAAGGGCCAGGCCGTGCTGGCGCGCGCCGAGGGACTGACCCGCCGCGCCCAGCGGCTCGTCATCGACCGCAAGGCGCTCGCCCGCGAGTTCAGCCCGGCGCTGATCTCGGCCAACTTCCGCGCCAACGGCTCGACCAATCCCAGCGATTCCGACTACGTCGCCCTGGTGGCGAACGGCTTCGCCGACTGGAAGCTGGTGATCGACGGCCTGGTCGAGCGGCCGCTGGCGCTCAGCCTGGCGGAGCTGCGGGCCGAGCCCGCCCGCACCCAGATCACCCGGCACGACTGCGTCGAGGGCTGGTCGGACATCGCCAAGTGGACCGGGGCGCGGCTGGGGCCGCTGCTCGACAAGGCGGGGCTGAAGCGGGAGGCGCGCTACATCGTCTTTCACTGCGCCGACAGCCTCGGCGGCCAGCACGCCGACGGCTCGGGCCGCTATTACGAGAGCGTCGACCTGATCGACGCCTACCATCCGCAGACCCTGCTGGCCTACGCCATGAACGACCAGGCGCTGCCGGTCGCCTACGGCGCGCCGGTGCGCCTGCGGGTCGAACGCCAGCTCGGCTACAAGCAGGCCAAGTACGTCATGCGCCTGGAGGCGGTCGCCGACTTCGCCCACATCAGGGGCGGCAAGGGCGGCTTCTGGGAGGACCGCGGCTACGAGTGGTACGCCGGCATCTGAGGGCGATCACCCCAGCCGGCCGACCTCGTTGTCGTATTCGGCGATCTCGGTCCGCTCGTAGAAGCCGCCGGTCTGGAAGGGGCTGGTCTCCAGGAAGGCCTTCGCCTGGCCGAAGCTATCCGTCTCGACCAGGGCCAGGTGGCCGATCAGCGCCTGCTCGGCGTCGCGCAAATATCCCGCGTTGACGATCCGCAGATTGGGCTGGGCCAGATGGGCGTTGAGCGCGGCTTCGAAGGCGGCGTCGCGGGGCGGGACCGGCTGTTTGAGAAGGCCGATGATGGCGAAGATCACGGGGGCTCTCCTGTTCCGCTGACGCGAACGCAACGCCTGGCGTGGCCGTTCAGACCCTCAGCCGGTGCGTCCACTCCATGAAGGCTTCGAGGTAACGGCGCAGATAGGCGCCGGTGGTCTCGTCGATCAGCCGCCCTTCGGGGTCGAACTTCTCGTGGGCGCGGAACACCAGCAGCTCCGGCTGCGGCATGCAGTAGGAGTTGGTGAACTCGAAGGCCTGGCGCAGCTGGCTCTGTCCGCGGGCGCTGCCGGTCATGCCCGGCGAGGCGCCGATGATGCCGACCGGCTTGTGGGCGAGCGGCGCCGATTGCGGCGGGCGCGACGCCCAGTCGACGGCGTTCTTCATCACGCCCGGGACGCCGTGATTGTACTCTGGCGTAGCCATCAGGACGCCGTCGGCGTCGCGGATCGCCTGCTTGAAGGCGACCACGCCGTCGGGATCGCCCTCGGCTTCGACGTCGCCGTTGTAGAGGGGGACCACGGAGAGATCGAAGATCTCGATGACCATGCCCTCGGGCGCCTGGTCCTGGGCGGCGCGCAACAGCGCGCGGTTGAAGGAGGCGCGGCGAAGGCTGCCCGCGAAGCCGAGAATCTTGAGCGCGCTCACTGGGCAAGCTCCTTTTCCGGCGCGGCGCGCGCCGGCGGCGCGACCGCGTGGGCCGCAAGGTCGACGCGGCTGAGATAGGCGTGCACCGCGGCCACCGCCTGGGCGCCCTCGCCGACGGCGGCGGCGACGCGCTTCACCGACCCCGCCCGGATATCGCCGATGGCGAACACCCCGGGCAGGCTGGTTTCAAGCTCATGGCCCGCCCCCGCCGTGTCGCCGGTGGCGATGAAGCCCTTGGCCTCCAGCTCGATCCCCGACCCCGCCAGCCAGTCGGTGTTGGGATCTGCGCCGATGAACAGGAAGATGTGGCGGATCGCCTCGCGGATCTCGGCGCCGGTGCGGACGTCGCGCAGGCGGATGGCCTCCAGGGCGCCGCCGTCGCCGTCCAGGCCGATGATCTCGGTGTGAGGCCGAAGTTCGATGTTCGGCGTCGCTGCGATCCGCTCGATCAGATAGCGCGACATGCTGGCCTCGAGCCCCGGACCGCGGATGATCAGGGCGACCTTGGCGACCTGGCTGGCGAGATAGACCGCCGCCTGGCCGGCCGAGTTCCCGCCCCCCACCAGGGCGACGTGCTGGCCCGCGCAGAGCCGGCCTTCCAGCGGCGAGGCCCAGTAGTGGACCGAGGCGGCCTCGTACTGGGAGAGGCTCTCCAGGCCGAGCCGCCGGTAGCGGGCGCCGGCGGCGATCACCACGGCGCGGGCGCGCGCCTGCTCGGCGTTGGCCAGGGCGATCGCATAGCCGCCGTCCGGATGCGCGGCGAGGCTGGCCGCCTCGTCGGGGATGGCGATCTCGGCCCCGAACTTGCGGGCCTGGTTGTGGGCGCGCGCCATCAGGGCGACGCCGCTGATCCCGGTCGGAAAGCCGAGGTAGTTCTCGATCCGCGCCGAGGCGCCGGCCTGGCCGCCGAACGCGCGACAGTCCAGCACCAGCACCGACAGGCCCTCCGAGGCGGCGTAGACCGCCGCCGCCAGGCCGGCGGGGCCGGCGCCGACGACCGCCAGGTCGTAGATCCGGTCCGGGTCGATCGGCGACACCAGGCCGAGGCACCGGGCGAGGTCGCCTTCGTTCGGATTGCGCAGCAGGGAGCCGTCCGGGCACAGCACGATCGGCAGGTCGGCCGCGGGAATCTCGAAGCGCGCCACCAGGGCCGCGGCCTCCGGATCGCGGCAGGTGACCAGCCGGCGCCGCGGATGGCCGTTGCGCATCAGGAAGCCTTCGATCCGGCGCGCCTCGGGATCGCCTTCGGGCGCCAGGATGATCGGCCCGCCGGTGCCCTGTTCCAGGAGGCCGACCCGGCGCAGGATCAGGGCGCGCATGATCCGCTCGCCGAGCTCGGCCTCGGAGACCAGGACGGCGCGCAACCGCTCCGGCGGAATCAGGATCGCCTCGACCGCGCCGACGGCGACCGCCTCGACCAGCGACGGCCGACCGGTCAGCTGGGCCAGTTCGCCCATGAAGCTGCCGGCATGGTGTCTGACGATCCGCCGAACCTGGCCGGCTTCGCGCGCCAGGATGTCGACCCCGCCCGACAGGATGACCGCCAGTCCGTGGTCGCTCTCGCCCATCTTCATGAGGTGCTCGTCGGCGGCGTAGCTCCGCAGCGCGCCGAAGGCGCCAAGCCGGTCGATCTCGGCAGGGTTCAGGATCGGGAAAGCCTGGTGGCCTCGCGTGTCGATGATGCTGGACGGCGCTGTCGCCATGAATTCCTCCGCGTCGGAGCCAGGCCGCCCTGGGGCGGACCAAGATGTCGGAGCGATGGGCTCAAGCCGGCGTCCGACGGCCCGCGAGCATGCACCCGCGCGACAGCCGCGTCGAACGCTCGCCGCGCAAATCAGGCCGGGATCGTCATCGGGAGCAGGTCGCGGGCAGGCGGGGCGCGCCGCGGGTCTCGCCGCTCAGCGCTTCTTGCCGAGTTCGGCGGCGATGTCCTTGGTCAACCGGCCGACCTTGCGGTGGGCTGCGGTGATCTGGTCGCGGGTCACGCCCCAGCGCTTCATCCAGTATTCCACGGCCTTGCGCTCGGAGAGGTCGAGCCGCTCCTTGTCGATGAATCCGCGCTTGTCTTTCAGGCCCGCCATGGATCCTCCCCGCTTCGGCGGGAGACTAGCGCTTCATCCAGGGCTTGGACACGCCGGTCGTCATGGCGGCGGCCTGCTCGCGCTGGAACTTGCCGCCGCGCGGCGGCTTCGGCTTGGCGTCGATCGCCGCCTTCTTCAGGCGCAGGGCGCGCTGGATCGGCGTCTCGTCGCCACTGTCTTTCGGGGCAGCGTCTTTCGGATCGTCGCTCATATGCAGGGGTCTAGCACGGGCCGCGGAATTCCGCCGCCTCGTTTGGCGGCGGCCGCTGCAGGCGTTAGGCGGACCGGCCCAGTTGCTCGTCGAGGAGGTCCAGCGTGTCCTCGTCCACCTCGTTGACGTCGCCGGGCATGGGCTCACAGGTCTCGCGGTAGGCGAGCCAGGCGACGTACATCGCGATCGTCGTGAGCGCGTTCCAGGCGCCTTCACTGGGCTCGCCGGCCGCCTCCGAGAGCCGTCGCAGCGTGCCGCGCTCCTCTTCACTGTAGACGAGGTCAGAGAAGCTGCGGCCGGTCAGGCGCTCGCCGCCGCCCCACGCCCGGATCGCGGCCAGGGCGGCCTTGGCCTCACGGGCGTCGGCCTCGGTCCGCTCGATCTGCGCGACGAGGGGCTGAGCGACGGCGGCCAGTCGCCGGGCCTGCTCACGCGGCGGAAGTCCGGTCAGTTCAGCACGCAGTCCCATGCTTCAGCGTCCTGCGCAGGCGATCCCTGCCGGGCGCATCGTCGCCGCGGGCCCGGCCGGCGACCACCTCCGACAGGCTCGGCGCCCCTGCTTATTTCCGGCGTCAGCATTTGACAGGCCGCCGCGCGCTCCGCTAATGCGCCTGCGAGTCATTCGCATTCTCAAGGTCTCCGCATGCTGTTCCGCGTCTCCAAGCTTTCGCTTCTGGCCTCCGCCGCCTTGGGCGCGGTCAGTGTTGCGCATGCCGAGGACGCCGCCGAAGGGCGGGCCAAGGTGGTTGACGAGGTGGTGGTCACCCGGCCGGCGCGGGAGGCGGTCGCCTCGGCGACGGGCCTGCCGCTCAGCGTTCGCGACACGCCCCAGGCGGTGACTGTGGTGGGAGCCCAGCATATCCGCGACTTCGCCCTGACCGACGTGAACGCGCTGCTGGCCCAGGTGCCGAACATCAATGTCGAGGAGGTCGAGACCGACCGCACCTATTACAACGCCCGCGGCTTCGACATCACCAACTTCCAGATGGACGGGATCGGCGTTCCGTTGGCCAGCGGCATCCAGTTCGGCGCGCTGGACACGGTGATGTTCGACCGAGTCGAGGTCATCCGCGGCGCCAACAGCATCATGACTGGTATCGGCAACCCCTCGGCGACGATCAACTACGTCCGCAAGCGGCCGACCGAAGGGTTCAAGGGCGAACTCTCGGCCGAGGTCGGGTCGTGGGACTTCAAGCGCCTTGAGGCCGACCTCTCCGGACCGCTGAATGCGGCGGGCTCCGTGCGCGGGCGCCTGATCCTGGCCGGCGAGGACGCCGACTCCTACCTGGATTATCGCAAGCAGAAGCGCGGCGTCTTCTATGGCGTGGTCGCCTGGGACGTAACGCCCGACCTGACCCTCACCGGGGGCTATTCGCGACAAGACAACCGAGCCAAGGGCGTGCTCTGGGGCGCCCTGCCGCTCGTCTATTCGGACGGACCGCCGATCGACTACCCGAGGTCGGCTTCGACCTCGGCGGACTGGACCTATTGGGACGTGCTTGACGAGACGTTTTTCGTCGAAGCCAGCTACGCCCTGCCGCACGACTGGACCGCCAAGGCCACGACGACCTACCGGAGCATCGAGAAGGACGCCAAGCTGCTCTACGCCTTCGGCAACCCCGACCCGGTGACCGGTCTGGGCGTCGGCGCCATGACCGGCCGCTATCCGAACAGCGCCCGGCAATATCTGTTCGACGTCACGGCTTCGGGGCCGTTCGAGCTCTTCGGCCGGACGCACCAGCTGGCGGTCGGCGCCAGCGCCTCACGTTCCACGAACAAGGAGTTCGAGGACTTCTACGGCGACTTTCCCGCCTATCCGGCAATCGGCCTCTGGGGACGCGAGCAGGTCGCCGAGCCGGTCTATCCCGGAGAATACCTGTCCGCGAAGAGCGCCGAGAAGCTCTACCGGGCCTATGCCTCGGCGCGGCTCGTCTTCACCGACCAGTTCAGCGCCGTGGTCGGCGCCACAGCCGTCAAACTGAAGACGACCGGCTTCTCCTATGCAACCGACCAGGCGCGAGAGGAGTCGAAGGTCAGTCCCTACGTCGGCCTGATCTACAACCTCACGCCCCAGGTCTCGCTCTATGCGAGCTACACGGACATCTTCAATCCGCAGTCCCAGACCGATGTGAACGATGAGAAGCTCACCGCCGCCCACGGCAAGAGCTTCGAGGCGGGGGTGAAAAGCGAGTTCTTCGACCGGCGGCTCTATCTGACCGCCGCCGTCTACAAGGCCGAACAGCTGGGCTTGGCGGAGGCCGCGGGGGTCAAGAACGGGAAGACCTTTTACGAGGGCCTCGACACCAAGGTGACGGGCTATGAGCTGGAGGCCGCGGGCCGGATCACCGACCAGTGGACCATCGCCGGCGGCTTCACCGACCTGGAGATCGATGGCCCGACCGATACGCCGATCCGCACCTACATTCCGCGGCGCACCCTAAAGGCCTCCACCACCTACACCTTCCCCGAGCTGCGCAACCTGAAGCTCGGCGGCGCCGTGCGCTGGCAGGACCACATCTCCACCGAAGACATCGTCACCGTGAAGCAGGGGGGCTACGCCGTGGTCGACCTGACGGCCTCGGTGGACGTCACCGAGAAGGTGCGCGCGACGCTGAACGTCAAGAACGTCGGCGATAAGAAGTACTTCCGAAGCTTGCAGTGGAACCAGGCCTACTACGGCGCGCCGCGCAACGTCTCCGTGCGGCTCGACTACGCCTTCTAGGGCTGGGGCGGGCCGGCAGTCGCTGGTCTCTCGAGCCTTCTTCTCTGGGCGCGCGCCGTCAGTCCTGACGCGGGCGAGGCCCAGGCGGTCGCCGCCGCCATTCTGCCGGCGCCTGCGGGCGAGGCGCTCACAGCCTGAGCCGCCGCCCCGCGACACCCAACGGCCGCCAGGCGTCGCTCCCCCCGGCGTCTGGAGGCCGGCGCGCTTGGAGAGGCGCGTCTTCTCGGCAGTCTGGCGGCGGCGCCCGCACTTGCGGAACGTGTTCCAAGGCAAAGAAAAAGCCCTCTCCCGGGGGGAGAGGGCTTTGAACTCTCGGCTTAGGCCGCCTTGTCGAACAGCTTGGCCCAGCGGGGCTTCTGGCGGGTCTTCCAGGAGCCGCGGTGCCAGGCGTCGGAGGCGATCAGCGGGACCACGGTGGTGGCCTCGGCGAACACCATCTGCTCCCAGGTCACGTCGACCTTGCCCCAGGAGCAGGCCTCCTGCAGCGTCGAGGACGAGCAGGCGCCGTCGCGCACGTCGGCCACGGTGATCTGAACGGCGTATTTGTGCATGTCGACTTCGTGGCCGAGGATCTCGGCGCAGACGACGGTGTCCTGGGCGAAGTTCTTCGGCACGCCGCCGCCGACCATGAACAGGCCCGTGGTGCCGGCCGCGATCTTGATGTCGGTCAGCTCGCGGAAGTCGGCGATCGAGTCGATGGTCAGGTAGGGCTTGCCCGCCTTCATCCGCTCCACCTGGTGCTTCACCAGGCCGAAGCCGGCCGACGAGTCGGTGAAGGCCGGGCAGAAGATCGGCACGCCTTCGCGGTAGGCGGTTTCGATCAGCGAGTTCGGCTTCTTGGCGTTGCCCGCCGCCAGCCACTTGCCCATCTCGTGGATGAATTCGCGGCTCGAATAGGGGCGGGGCTCCAGCGAATTGGTGATCTGGTAGATCGCCTCGTCGCAGGCCTGCAGCTCTTCCTCGTCGATGTAGGTGTCGTAGATCCGGTCGATGTAGTTGGCGCGCAGGTCGCGGTCGTCGACCACCTCGCCCGGCTTGGCCTGGTAGTGCTTGAAGCCAAGCGCTTCGAAGAAGTCCATGTCGATGATCGAGGCGCCGGTGGAGACGATCACGTCGATCAGGCCGTACTGCAGCATGTCGCGGTAGATGTGCATGCAGCCGCCGGCGCTGGTCGAGCCCGCCAGCGTCAGCCAGGTCGAGCAGCCCTCGTCTTCGAGCGCCATCGAGAAGATGTCCGCTGCGCGCGCGGTGTCGCGGCTGGTGAAGCTCATGTTCCGCATCGCGTCGATGACGGGGCGGGCGTCGTACTGGTTGATCGCCACATGCTCGACGGTGCGCGAGAGCAGTTCGGCTTTGCGGTTAGATTTCTGAACAGGAGCGTTCATCGTCGGAAGTTCCCTTCTGAGGGTGATCGCCCGTCCAATAGAAAGGCGTGGTCGGGACGGAGCGACCGACCACGCCTTAACTCACAATCGTGACGCCTTTTAGCGCCTGCGGCGCCTCTTGCCGGCGGCGCCCTTGGGCCGCGACAGACGGACCACCTTGCGCTCGTCCTCACGCTGTTCGCGCGGCACGCGGATGACACGGCCCGCGAGCCCGTACATGGACGCCATCGGCGCATCTTCAACGACGATCGTTTCGGCGTCGCCGAAGCCGTTGAAGCGCGTGTTCATGGCCACGCCATAGGCGCCCAGCATGCCGATCTCGATGTAGTCGCCCTCGCGGACGTCCTCCGGCAGCCAGAACGGACCCGGCATGTGGTCCATGGAATCGCAGGTCGGACCGTAGAAGCGAAAGGGCTTCAGCGGGCTTTCGACTTCCCGAACCTCGGCGCCCTCGCCGCGGTACAGCTTGACCGGAAAGGGCCATTTGACGTGCGCCGCATCGAACAGGCTGCCGTAGCTGCCGTCGTTCAGATAGAGCGCGTCAGCCTTCTTCAGCTCGACCTTGGTGAGGATCGAGGAGGCTTCGGCCACCAGCGCCCGGCCCGGCTCGCACCACAGCTCGGTGTCTTCGTGCACCGACATCTCGGCGAAGCCGCGGTCGATCGAGTCGAGGTAGTCCGCCAGGTCGGGCGGCATCATGCCCGGATAGACCGAGGGGAAGCCGCCGCCCACGTCGACCACGTCGACCAGGACGCCCGCTCGCACGATGGCGCGGTTGGCCTGGGCGAGCGCCGCCTGGAAGGCGGTCGGCCGCATGCACTGGCTTCCGACGTGGAAGGAGACCCCCATCCGATCCTGGGTCGCACGGCGTGCGGCGAGCAGGAGGGCGGGGGCGTCGTGCAGCGGGACGCCGAACTTGCCGGACAGCGAATAGGACGCGCCTTCCGTCTGAACGCCCAGACGGACGATCAGCGAGAGGTCGTTGGCCCCGCCGGTCGCCTCGAGGATCTTTTGCAGCTCCTCGTGGGTGTCGAGCGAGAAGGTCCTCACGCCATGGTCGAAGTAGGCGGCCGCAATGGCGGCGCGACTCTTCACCGGGTGCATGAAGGCCATGCGCGAGCCTGGGGCGTGTTGCGCCACCAGCTCGATCTCGGGAACCGACGCGACATCGAACGACGTGACGCCGTTCTCCACCAGGGTCTCGATGACCCATGGCGAAGGGTTGGCCTTCACGGCGTAAAAAACGTCGCCCTTGAAACTAGCCTGGAACCAGCGCGCCGCTACAGCCACGGCGTCCGGCCGCGCAAGCGCGACAGGACGTTCCGGGGACCGCTCACGGACCAGGTCCAGGGGCGTATGGTACTTGTGCACCTCACGCAACCCCCAACGGATTGTTGAACCCAGACCGGCGTTAGCAGCGCTTTTTAGGACATCGGGTCCGCCGGAGAGGCGCATGTAGGGGGTAATGGCCGGCATGTAAAGATTTGATCTTGGCTCGATGCATGATCGGGAATGCGGCGTGGCGTCGCCCGGCGCCCCTGCCCGGGGGCAGGCTGGACCGTAAGAACCGGCCCGTGGCATGAAACTTCTCGCGTGGCGCCGCGGCTCAGGGGCAAGATCACGCGTCCTGCGCACGTTCGGGTGCGCATGCTCCTTAGGGGATGCCTCCTCCGACATGACTGACGCCGCCGTTCTGTCGGTTCGCAACGCCTCGAGGACGTTCGGCCGCCGCCGCGCGCTGGAGGGCGTCTCCGTCGCCCTGGCCCGGGGCGAGATGGTGGCGCTGATCGGTCCCTCCGGCTCCGGCAAGTCGACCCTGCTGCGGGCGATCGGCGGCCTGGTCGCCCTCGATCGCGGCGAAGGCCGCATCGAAGCCTTCGGCCAGACCGTGCAGGCGGATGGGCGGCTGAGCGGGCAGGTCCGGGCGATCCGCAGCCGCATCGGCGTCATCTTCCAGCAGTTCAACCTGATCGACCGGCTCAGCCTCTTCACCAACGTCGCCCTGGGCGCGCTCGGCCGCATCGGCCTATGGCGCGGGCTGACGGGCGTCTGGCCGGCGTCGGTGCGCAGCGCGGCCATGGCGGCGCTCCAGCGGGTCGGCGTCGCCGACTACGCCGGACAGCGCGCCGGCGCGCTGTCCGGCGGCCAGCAGCAGCGCGGGGCGATCGCCCGCGCCCTGGTCCAGCAGGCGGAGATCCTGCTGGCCGACGAGCCGGTCGCCTCGCTCGACCCGGTGTCCGCCCGCCGCGTGCTGGAGCTGCTGCGGGGCCTGAACAAATCCGACGGCTTGACCGTCTTGGTGACTCTTCATCAGGTGGACTACGCCCTGCGCTACTGCGATCGGGTGGTGGCGCTGAAGGCTGGCCGGCTGGTGTACGATGGCCCGCCCTCGGGCTTGAGCCGCGAGCGACTGGTCGAGATCTATGGTCCTGAGTTCGAGGACGCGTTCTGGGAAGGAGCCCCCACATGATCCGCCGCCGCCTGCTCGCAGGGCTTGCGGCCGCGCTGGCGCTGGCTGGCTGCGGTCAGAAGGAACAGCTGACCGGGACGCGTCCCACGGAGCTGACCTTCTCGATCCTCTCGGCCGAGAGCCAGTCCTCGATGCAGCCGCTGTGGCAGCCGTTGCTCGACGACCTCGCCAAGGCCATCGACGTGCCGGTGAAGCCCTATTTCGCCACCAACTACACCTCGCTGGTGGAAGCCATGCGCTTCGGCCAGGTGCAGGCCGGCTGGTTCTCGGCGCGTCCGGCGCTGGAGGCGGTGAACCGCGCCGACGCCGAGGTGCTGGGCCGGGTGGTCGACGCCGGCGGCGACGCCACCTACCGCTCGGTGCTGATCGCTCGCAAGGACAAGGGAATCACCCTCGACGACGTCGTGAAGTGCGGCCGCAAGTACAGCTTCGGGGTCGGCGACGCGGAATCCACCTCGGGCACGCTGGCGCCCATGACCTATCTCTTCACCCCGCGCGGCCTGGAGCCTTCCAAATGCTTCCGGGCGGTTCGCGCCGCCAATCACCAGGCCAACTTCTTCGGCGTCGCCAACGGCGTCGTCGACGTGGCCACCAACAACACCGTGGGCGTGATGTTCGCCCAACGTGAAAACCCCGCCCTGGCCGCCAGGGTCGAGGTGATCTGGACCTCGCCGCCGCTGCCGGAATCCTCGATCCTGGTGCGCAAGGACCTCGACCCGGCGCTCAAGGAGAAGATCCGCCAGTTCTTCATCACCTACGGGACCGGGACGGGCGCCGAGGCGGACCGCCAGCGCGAGGTGCTGAAGAAGCTGGCCTATGGCGGGTTCCGGCCGGCCGACGACGGCTATCTCGACCCGGTGCGCGAGATGGTGGCCGGCCAGGGGGTGGCCGATGCGCGCAAGTCCGGAGACAAGGCCAAGATCGCCGCGGCCGAGGCGAACTTCGAAAAGGTGCGGGCCGCCGCCGCCCAACGCCGCGCCGCCAACCCCGACGTCTGATGAGCCTTCCTGATTCCGGCCCGGGGTCCGGAGCCCTCCTGCCGCCACGCCGCAGCCTCGCCGAGCGCGCGCCGGACATCTTGGTCTGGGGCGGGGTGCTGGCGCTGTTGCTGGTCAGCTTCGGTCCGGTGGACATGGCCCACGTGGTCAAGCTGGTCACCGGGTCGGAGAACATGCGCGAGTTCGGGCGCGAGTTCCTGTCTCCGGACTTCACCGACTGGAGGCTCTATGTCTCGCAGATGTGGCTGACGGTGCAGATCGCGCTCTGGGGCACGGTCCTGGCCATTCTGATCGCCGTGCCGTTTGGCCTGGGGTGCGCGCGCAACGTCTCGCCGCCCTGGCTGCAGCAGCCGCTGCGGCTGCTGATGAACCTGCTGCGCTCGATCCCCGACCTGCTGATCGGGTTGGTGTTCATCGTCGCCGTGGGCCTGGGTCCGTTCAGCGGCGTCATGGCGCTGGCGCTGAACACGGGGGGCGTCCTGGCCAAGCTCTTCTCCGAGGCGGTCGAGGCGATCGACCGCGGGCCGGTCGACGGGATCCGCGCCACCGGCGCCAGCAAGCTGCAGGAGCTGGTCTGGGGCGTCGTTCCCCAGGTGGCCCCGCACTGGACCTCGTTCGCCCTCTACCGCTTCGAGTCGAACGCCCGTTCGGCGACGGTGCTCGGCCTGATCGGCGCGGGCGGCATCGGCCAGCTGTTGTTCGAGACCCTCAACGCCTTCCAGTTCCACAAGCTCTCGGCGATGGTGGTCGTGATCATCCTCGCCGTCTCGCTGATCGACCTGCTCTCCCAGGCCATGCGCAGCCGGCTGATATAGAGGCTGCCGCCCAGAGCCTCCCACTTTGATTCACACATCTGGCGCCACGTCTCGAGGCCTCTCCCCGCAAGCGGGGAGAGGCGTTCAGACCTGCGTCCGCCTTGCCCGGGGCCGGCGTTGAAAGATGTGTGAATGCCATCCATCAAAAAGAAAGGCCGCCGCGGAGGGATCCGCGGCGGCCAAGTTCTAAGGGGATAGGGTCTTTAGAAGCTGAGCTGGCTGCGCAGCGCGACGGCGTTGTACTCCTGGCCGATCTGGGCGCCGGCGCTGTTCTGGCGATCGACGTCGACGTGCAGGTAGTTCAGCATCAACCGCATGGTCGGATTGAGGTACCAATTGACGCCAACGCTGGCGATCTTCTGCTCGCCGCCGCGCACGCCGGCGCCGAGGTCGTTCAGGTTGACCGTCGAGTAGCGAGCCGCGACTTCCCAGGCGCCCCAGGTGCCGGCCGCCGGGTTGAAGTTGAAGTTCGGCTTGGGCGCATCGAAGCGGGCGTCGGCGCCGTTGTAGGCCCGGGCCTCGCCGGTCAGCACCCACGAGCCCTGAACGTACCAGCCGTCGAACTCGGGATCGGCCAGGGTCGTCGTGCCGGTGACGCGGCGCTCGATGTCGTACTTGAAATATTCGCCTTCGACCAGGAAGCTCCGGTACCCGAGGGCCGCTTCGGCGCCGTAGACCGAGGCGTGGTTGGCGTCGATCGAGCTGGTGTCGATCAGGCGGGCGCCGTCGACGCGCAGTTCCGGACGGTCGCGCAGCTGGATGCCGTACCGCGTGCCCGTGCCGGTCGGGCCGGTCGCGTCGGCGGGGTGGAAGACGTATTGGGCGTTGGCGCCGAGGTGGGCCTGCAGGCCGTTCGCATTGAACGGCGCCACGGCGACACGGCCGATCCAGGCCTGCTGCTCGCCGCCGCCGCCGCCGGCGTTGCTCTGGCCGACAACGTTGCCGGTCACCGCGGTCGAAACGAACCAGCGGGACGCGAAGCCCGTGTCGCCTTCGCCGAAGATGCCGTTGGCCGAGACCTGCAGCGCGCTGCGGGCGTCGCCGGCGGCGACGTTACGCGCGATCTCCGCGGAGGCCGGACGTTCCAGCAGCGGCATGCCGCTGGTCGAGGACGCCGCCGCCAGGCCGATGTTGGGCTCGAACGCGCCGAGGCGGAAGCGGAACGGCTTCAGGCCGTTGTACTGGAAGAAGGCCTCCTGGATGCGGCCGGCCTCTTCCGCGCCCGACCCGCCGAATTCGTAGAGCAGGGTGTAGGAGAAGTCCTTGAACAGGGTGCCGTCGATGCCGAAGCGGGCGCGGCGGAAGTTGGTGCCGTCGTTCAGATCGCGTGCGGCGACGGAGCTGGGCAGATTGTCCTTCTGCATATAGCTGGCGGCGTCGAACATCACGACGGCCTTCAGGCCGGCGCTGAAGTTGCCGTCGGCGGTGGCGAAGGTCGGCCGGCCGTTCGAGAGCTTCGGCACGACGGTCGAGCCGGTCGGCGTCTTCAGGGTGATGATGTCGGAGGCCGCGGCGGCCTGGGCCGACTTCATGTCGGCGAGCTGCTGGCCGAAATCGGCGAGCTGCTGCTGCAGGGCGGCGAGCTGCTCGCTCTGGCCGCTCTGAGCGCGCATCTGCTCCATCTGGGCGCGCATCTCGTCGAGCTGCTGCTGCATGGCCTGCAGCTTCGCGTCGCGGGCGGCGGGCGCGGCGAGCGCGCCGGTGGCGGCGCTCGACATCAAGAGCGCGACGAAGGCGGCGCGCGCGACGCGCGACCGCGTCTTAGAAAGCATCATTGGTATCCCCCATTCTTGTGGCGATGACGCCGGACGGCCTCTTTGAAGGCTCGCCCAGGTCGCCCGGCCGGGGGTCTATCCGCGGGGCGTGACGGCTCGCCGACAGTCCGATGACAGATCGATGACAAAACCGATGTCGGGGCGGGCGTGGGCTGTCACTAAAGATTCTCAGCCCGCGGAAGGTGTCACAAACCTGAGATGCAGGGCCGGTAAGGACCGCCCCGCTAGAGCGACATGGATGGGGCGCTCTTAACTCTGGAGAGAACCATGTTGAAGACCCTGGGGGCCGCCCTCGGCGCCGCCCTGATCGTCGCCGGCGCCACCGTGGCGCAGGCCGCGACCATTTCCGGCGCCGGCGCCACCTTCCCGGCGCCCGTCTACGCCAAATGGGCCGAGACCTATAAGGCGCAGACCGGCAACGCTCTGAATTATCAGGCGATCGGCTCCGGCGGCGGCATCAAGCAAATCACTGCGGGCACCGTGGACTTCGGCGCCAGCGACAAGCCCATGAAGCCGGACGACCTGGCCGCGAGCGGCCTCGTCATGTTCCCGACCGTGATCGGCGGCGTCGTGCCGGTGGTCAACCTTCCGGGCATCAAGTCGGGCCAGATCAAGCTGACCGGCCCCCAGATCGCCGACATCTACCGTGGCGTCATCAAGAAGTGGAACGACCCGCTTCTGGCGAAGACCAACGCGGGCGTGCCGCTGCCGAACATGCCGATCACCGTCGTGCACCGCTCGGACGGCTCCGGCACCAGCTTCCTGTTCACCAGCTACCTGACCATGAAGGCGCCGCGCTGGGCCGCTCAGGTGGGCGGCAATGACTCGGTGCAATGGCCGACCGGCATCGGCGGCAAGGGCAACGACGGCGTCGCCGCCTTCGTCAAGCAGACGCCGGGCTCCATCGGCTACGTCGAATACGCCTACGCCAAGCAGAACGGCATGACCTACACCCTGCTGCAGAACAAGGCCGGCAAGTTCGTGTCGCCGACCTCCGAGAACTTCGCCGCGGCCGCCGCTGGCGCCAAGTGGCAGTCGGCCCCGGGCTTCTACCTGCTGCTGCTCGACCAGGCCGCTCCGAACGCCTGGCCGATCACCGGCGCCACCTTCATCCTGGTGAAGGCCAAGCAGGCCAATGCGGCCAAGGGCGCTGAAGTGCTGAAATTCTTCGACTGGGCCTACAAGAACGGCGACGGCGCCGCCGACCAGCTCGACTACGTGCCGATGCCGGCCAGCGTCAAGGAGCTGATCCGCCGCTCCTGGACCAAGGTTACGGGCCCGGACAACAAGCCGGTCTACCGCTAGGACGAGCCGCTCCCTGCCCGCTCGCGGGCGGGGAGCGTATCGTGACGAGAATGTCGTAGAACTGTCGCACATCCCGAGTAGAGCGCGCCCATGACAGACGCCGCCATCTCCCAGGCGCCCGTACGCCGATCGCAGCCGCGCGGCGCCTTCGTGGCCCGGATCTTCGAGGCGGTCTGCTTCACCGCAGCCACCGCCCTGCTGGCGACCCTCGGGGGCCTGCTGGTCTCCCTCTTCATCGGCGGCTGGCCGGCGTTCAAGCGCTTCGGCCCCGCCTTTTTCACCACCTCGACCTGGAACCCGGTCACCGACGTCTATGGCGCGGCCGGTCCGATCGTCGGCACCCTGGTGACCGCGGCCATCGCGCTGCTGATCTCGCTGCCGATCGCCGGCGGCGTGGCCTTCTTCCTCACGGAGCTTTGCCCGGCGAAGCTCAGGCGGCCGATCGGCACGGCGGTGGAGCTGCTCGCCGGCATCCCGTCGATCGTCTATGGGATGTGGGGCCTGTTCGTCTTCGCCCCGCTGTTCTCGAAATATGTGCAGATGCCGATGATGATGGCGGCCAAGCCCGGCTCGCTGCTGGAGAAGCTCACCGTCGGCGTGCCGAACGGCTCGGGCATCCTCTCGGCCTCGATCATCCTGGCCATCATGATCCTGCCCTTCATGGCCGCCACCCTGCGCGAGCTGCTGCAGACCGTGCCGGCCGCAGTGCGCGAGAGCGCCTATGCCCTGGGCGCGACGACCGCCGAGGTGGTGATGTCGGTGACCCTGCCCTATGTCCGCGGCGGCGCGATCGGCGCCGTCATGCTGGGGCTCGGCCGGGCGCTGGGCGAGACCATGGCGGTGACCTTCATCATCGGCAACGCGCACGGCATGCCAGGCTCGCTGTTCGACAGTGGCTCGACCATCGCCTCCACCATCGCCAACGAGTTCACCGAGGCCACCAGCCCGGTGCACAGCTCCGCCCTGATCGCCCTGGGCTTCGTCCTCTTCGTCATCACCTTCGTCGTCCTGGCGCTGGCGCGCCTGATGCTGCGAAACGCGGAGCAACGCCGGTGACTGCAACGCCCATGAGCGCAACGGCCGTGAACGCCAGCGCAAGCCGCGTCATCCGGCGCAAGATCGCCGACGCCGCCTTCCAGACCTTCTGCGTCGTCGTCACCTTCGTCGCCCTGCTCGCCCTGGCGGCGATCCTCTGGTCGTTGCTGAGCCAGGGCCTAGGCGGCTTGAACCTCGACGTCTTCACCAAGTCGACGCCGGCGCCAGGCTCCGTCGGCGGCCTGGCCAACGCCATCGTCGGCTCGATCCTGATGTGCCTGCTGGCGATGGTCATCGCCAATGTGGTGGGGGTGCTCGCCGGCACCTGGCTCGCCGAATACGCCGGCAAGAGCCGCTACGGCAGCGTGGTGCGCTTCCTCAACGACGTGCTGCTTTCCGCGCCCTCAATCCTCATCGGCCTGTTCGTCTACGAGCTGCTGGTCGCGCCGTTCAAAGGCTTCTCCGGTTTCGCCGGCGCCGTGGCGCTCGCCTTGCTGGCCGTCCCGGTGATCACCCGGACCACCGAGGACGTGCTGTCGCTGCAGCCGGCCCCCCTGCGCGAAGCGGGCGTGGCGCTGGGCGCGCCGCTCTCCTTTATCATCCAGACGGTGTTGTGGCGCTCGGCGCGCAGCGGCATGCTGACCGGCGCCCTCCTGGCCTTCGCCCGGATCAGCGGCGAGACCGCGCCCCTGCTGTTCACCGCCCTGAACAACCAGTTCTTCTCGGTTGACCTCAGCCATCCGACCGCCAATCTGCCGGTTGTCATCTTCCAGTTCGCCCTCAGCGCCTATGATGACTGGCGTCGCCTCGCCTGGGCCGGCGCGCTCCTGATCGCTGCGGCGGTCCTGGGCGTGACCTTGCTTGCGCGCGCAATCGCCAAGGAGCCCCGACGTTCATGAATACGATGAAAGCCGAAAATCTCGACGTCAGCATCGCGCCCATCCAGGCCGATCAGGTGAAGATCGCGGTCAAGAACCTCGACTTCTTCTACGACAAGACGCGGGTGCTGAAGTCGGTGTCGACTTCGTTCGCCCGCAACCGGGTCACCGCCCTGATCGGACCCTCGGGCTGCGGCAAGTCCACCCTGCTGCGCACGCTGAACCGCATGTACGCCCTCTATCCGGGCCAACGCGCCGAAGGCGAGATCCTGATGGATGGGGAGAACATCCTCAGCCCGAAGGTGGACCTAGCCCGGCTGCGTTCGCGCATCGGCATGGTGTTCCAGAAGCCCACGCCCTTCCCGATGTCGGTCTACGACAACGTGGCCTTCGGCGTGCGCCTCTATGAAAAGCTCTCCCATGCGGACATGGACGCCCGGGTCGAGGAGGCGCTGCGCAAGGCCGCGCTCTGGGACGAGGTGAAGGACAACCTCAAAGGCTCGGGCCTTGGCCTCTCCGGCGGCCAGCAGCAGCGGCTGTGCGTCGCCCGCGGCGTGGCGGTTCGCCCGGAAGTGCTGCTGCTCGACGAGCCGACCTCGGCGCTCGACCCGATCTCCAGCGCCCGGCTCGAGGAGACGGTCAGTCAGCTGAAGGCCGAGCACACCATCGTCATCGTCACCCACAACCTCGGCCAGGCGGCCCGCATCAGCGACTACACGGGCTTCATGTACCTGGGCGAGCTGATCGAATACGGCCCGACCGACCAGGTCTTCACCCGGCCCGCCACCCCGCGGACCAGCGACTACATCACCGGCCGGTTCGGCTAGGCGACGCAGCCGCCGTTCCTCTCCCGCTGTGCGGGAGAGGGGGACCGTCCGCCGCAGTGCGGGTGGTGGAGAGGGCGAGCCGCCGCACCGCGTTCCAGGATCTTCAGCTGAGCTTCGGGGCGAATAGCGCCGCGCTTGGGGCATGTCCTCTCCACCCCGGGCTCTTCGCTACGCTCGGCCCGCGGTCCCCCTCTCCCGCCGTGCGGGAGAGGAAGTCAGGCCGCTTCCGGCCGGCGCCGGCGCACGCGGGCCAGGCGCCGCAGCCGGCGCCAGAAGCGGGTCTTCTCCGGTTCCGGATAGGGCTGCAGGTTGCGCACGAAGTCCTCGGCGCAGGCGCGCCAGGAGAACTTCTCGGCGAAGGCGCGGACCGTCTTGCGGTCGAGCTTGAGGCATTCCAGGCAGGCTTCGCGCAGGCCCTCGGTGGCGCTGCCGGCGAGCACGCCGGCCCTGGAATTGGGGATGATGTCGATCGGGCCGGGCGCCGGATAGGCAGCCACCGGCGTGCCGGACGCCATGGCCTCGAGGATCACCAGGCCGAAGGTGTCGGTGAGCGAGGGGAAGACGAAGACGTCGGCACAGCTGAAATGGGCCGAGAGGTCCCCGCCCGACCGGGCGCCGCGGAAGACCACGTTCGGGTATCTGGCCTTCAGCTCGTCGAGCTGGGGACCCGGTCCCACCACCACCTTGGTTCCCGGCAGGTCGATCGCCAGGAAGGCCTCGATGTTCTTCTCCACCGCCACGCGGCCGACGTAGAGGAAGATCGGCCGGGCCAGGCCTTCGAAGACGTCCGGCTCGCCCTCGGCGCGCGGCCGGAAGGTTTCGGTGTCGACGCCGCGCGACCAGGACGAGATGTTGCGGAAGCCGTGCTGCGAAAGCTCGTCGCGCATGGTCGGGGTCGCCACCATCAGCCGCCCAGACGGCTTGTGGAACCAGCGCATATAGGCGTAGCCGGCGGCCAGCGGCAGCGGCAGGCGCGCCGAGACATATTCCGGGAAACGGGTGTGGTAGCTGGTGGTGAAGGGCAGCTTCCATTCCACGCAGATTCGCCGGGCGGCCAGGCCGATCGGGCCTTCCGTGGCGATGTGGATGGCTTCGGGCTCGAACGCCTTGAAGCGTTCCTGCACCGGCTCGTAGACGCCGATCGCGACCTTGATCTCGGCGTAGGTCGGCAACGGGAAGGTCTTGAACTGGTCGGGGCTGATCACCTCGACCTTGTGGCCCATGTCGCGCAGCTCCTTCGCCACCCGGGTCAGGGTGCGGACCACGCCGTTGACCTGGGGCTCCCAGGCGTCGGTGGCGAGCAGGATGCGCATCGGCCGGTGGGTGTCGCGCGAGGCCTTGATGGTCTCGCGGATGCGCGGCATGGCCGGGGACGACCTCGGCCGCTCGATCACCTGGGCCTGAGGCTGGGCCAGAACCTGGGCCAGGGTCTGCGCCTGCGCCTGGGTCTGCATCCAGCTCCAGAAGGCGCCCAGCAGGGCTTCGCGGGTCGGGAAGTGGCGGTAGACGGTGCGTTCGCCGACGCCGGCTTCCCGGGCGATCTCGGCGAAGCTGGCGTCCTCCATCTGGCCGAATTCGAGCTGGCGGGCGACGGCGCGCAGGATCTGCTCGCGCGTTTCCTCGCGCTGTCGGTCGCGCGCGTTTGGATGCGGGGCCGAGGGAGGCGTCATGGCAGCGGCACTGTCAGCAATTCTCTGCCGGTGTCAATCAAGCCGGATCTGGGCAGGGCGGGGCGGCGCGGCAGGACCAACCGCTCAGGCCGCAATGGGTTCCATCTGGGACTCGGCCGAGCTCCTGGCGCGGTCGATCGCCGACCAGGAGCGCAGCTTCGCCCACTCCAAAATCTCCAGCCGGCCGTCCGCATGCTCGACCAGGGCCGTGCAGCTTTCCACCCAATCGCCGTCGTTGATGTAGGCGACGCCGTCGATGTCGCGCATCTCGGCCTTGTGGATGTGGCCGCAGATCACCCCGTCGACCCCCCGGCGGCGCGCCTCTTCGGCGACGGCCGATTCGAAATTCTCGATGAACTGCAGGGCGTTCTTCACCCGGGTCTTCAGGAAGGCCGAGAAGCTCCAGTAGCCGAAGCCCAGCCTGCGGCCGGCGCCGTTGATCATGGTGTTGGCCGCCAGCACGGTGCGGTAGGCCCAGTCGCCGAGGAAGGCCAGCCAGCGGGCGTGCTGCACCACCCCGTCGAACTCGTCGCCGTGGGTGACCAGGAAGCGCCGGCCGTCGGCGGTCTCGTGGATCGCATCGCGCGCCACCACCACCCCGCCGAAGTGGACGCCGCAGAAATCGCGGATCGTCTCGTCGTGATTGCCGGGGATGTAGGTGACCGCCACGCCCTTGCGCGCCAGGCGCAGGATCTTCTGCACCACGTCATTGTGGCTCTGCGGCCAGAACCAGCCGCTCTTCATCTTCCAGCCGTCGACGATGTCGCCCACCAGATATAGGGCGTCGCACTCCACGTGCCGGATGAAGTCGAGCAGGAGTTCAGCCTGGCAGCCCCGCGTGCCGAGATGCACATCGGAGATAAACACGCTACGGTAGCGGCGGGTCGGAAGCTCGGTCACTTCAGCTCTCCAGGCGCCTTCATTTCGTCCAGCGCCTAGGCCGATTGCATGTCGGTTTCATGAAGTTAGGCAGGGTGCTGGCGCGTTCTGCAGTTGTCCTGCTAGAGAGCCGCCGAATAAACCTCCCCGGTTTGCGAATAATTTGGTCCCGATGGACGCCAGAACAAATCCGGCGAAGGCGACGCCGAAGTCGCTTCGCACCCGCGCGCGCATCCTCGATGCGGCGATGAACCTCTTTGCCGAGGTGGGCTATCATGCTGCGACCAATGCGGTGATCGCCGAGGCGGCGAAGCTGACGCGCGGCGCCATGCTCTATCACTTCTCCACCCGCGAAGAGCTGGTCCAGGCGGCCGTCGCCCACATCGACCTGCAGCGCGCCAGGCTTCTCGAACGCGCCGCGTCCGCCCCGGCGGCGCCTGGGATCGACGCCGCCGAGCACGCCATCGACACCTACTGGGCTCTGCTGCACGAGACCCCGTTCGTCGCCTTCGCCGAGCTGGAGGCCGCGGCCCGCACCGACGCCATGCTGCGCGAGCAGCTGGCGAGCGCCCAGAACGCCTTCGACCACGCCCAGGTCGGCGGCGACCGCTTCGGCGCCCTCGTCCAGGCTGGCCACGACCCGCGCTTCCAGGCGAGCCGCGACCTGGGCCGTTTCATGCTCGAAGGCCTGGCGCGCGGCGCCATGACCTATGACGTCGACGCTCGCCGCGACCGCCTGCTGGCGATCGTCAAGCGCGCGGTGCGCATGCTCAACCGCAAGGGCGACATCCAGGATCTCTGGGCGGAGTAGGGACGCGCCGGATGCTTCCCCTTTGGGGCGCTGTCATCCCGGAAACCGCGCAGCGGTTGTCCGGGATCCAAGAACACGGCGTGGCCGAGTTCCGCGGCGGCCGAGCCGCGATCATGCCTGGAACGTCGTGTTCTTGGGTCCCCGTCTTTTCGCTTCGCGAAAAACCGGGATGACAGTCGTGGGGGCGGATCACTCTACCCCAGGACGCCCCTAAGCCACCGTGCTCTCGAAGCCCGCCCTGAGGGCGGCTTCGTCGAGGTTGCGGCCGATCAGCACCATGCGGGAGTAGCGCCTTTCGGTGGGCTTCCAGTCGGCCTGGTAGTCGCCCTCGAGGATCATGTGCACGGCCTGGAAGACCAGGCGGCGGTTCTCGCCGGCGATATCCATGATGCCCTTGCCGCGCAGGATGTCGGGACCCTGGGTCTGCAGCACATTGTTGAGCCAGGCGGTGAAGCGCACGCCATGCAGCGGCTTGTCGCTGGTCAGCGAGACCCCGCGGATGCCGGACTCGGCGACATGGTCGTGGATCGCCCCATGGCCATGGTCATGGTCGTGATGGTCGTGGCCGCAGTGCTCGTCGTGGACATGCCCCTCGTGCGAATGCCCCTCGTGCGCGTGGTCGTGCCCATGGTGATCATGGCTGTGGTGGTCATGGTCGCAGTGTTCGTCGTGCACGTGGCCTGGCTCGCCATGGCCCGGGTTGAGGAAGTCCGGCTCCAGGCTGGTGATCCGCTCCAGGTCGAAGGAGTGGCGGCCCAGGATGGTCTCCAGCGGCACGTTGGAGCGCTGGGCCCGGTGGATCGGCGCCAGCGGGTTGAGCTTGCGAATCGCCGATTCGACGTCGGCCAGCTCGGCCTCGGTGACCAGGTCGGTCTTGTTCAGGATGATCTGGTCGGCAAAGGCGATCTGTTCGATCGCCTCCTTGGAGTCGGCCAGCCGCAGCGGCAGGTGCTTGGCGTCGACCACGGCGGTGACGCTGTCGAGCTGGGTCTTGGCCCGCACCTCTTCGTCGACGAAGAAGGTCTGCGCCACCGGGCCGGGATCGGCCAGGCCCGTGGTCTCGACGATGATGGCGTCGAATTTGCCCTTGCGCTTCATCAGGCCGGAGAGCACCCGGATCAGGTCGCCGCGAACCGTGCAGCAGACGCAGCCGTTGTTCATCTCGAAGACCTCTTCGTCGGCGCCGACGATCAGGTCGTTGTCGATGCCCACTTCGCCGAACTCGTTGACGATCACGGCGTAGCGCTTGCCGTGGTCCTCCGAGAGGATGCGGTTGAGCAGGGTGGTCTTGCCGGCGCCAAGATAGCCGGTGAGCACGGTGACGGGCGTCTTATCGGTCATGCCGTCCCATGTAAGGGGCGCGAGCCGACTTATGAAGCGCCTTGTGTCCAGGCGTGCGTGTTATAAAGTAACGGTCCGATGCTAAGCGCCGCCCGACCCGATCCCATCGCCTTCACCGGGCGCGAGCCGCCGCGAGAGCTGGACGGCTTCCGCAGCAATCGCACCTATCTGGGCGCCGACCACCGCCGCAACGAGCGGCGCACCTGGATCGTGGTCGCCATCTGCGCGGTCACCTGCGCCGCCCAGCTGGCGGGCGGGACGCTGTTCCATTCCATGGCGCTCACCGCCAGCGGCCTGCACATGGCCGCCCATGTGGCGGTGCTGCTGACCGCGGCCGGGGCCTACTGGCTGGCGCGGCGACTGGCGGGGGACGCGCGGTTCGCCTTCGGGGCGGGCAAGGTCGGCTATCTGGCGGGCTTCGCCAACGCCGTGGTCCTGGTCATCACCGCCGTCACCATCGCGGTCGAAAGCATCGAGCGGCTGCTGACGCCGGAGGTGGTCGACTTCGGCGCGGCGATCCCGCTGGCGGGAGCCGGCCTGGTCGTGACCCTGATCTGCGTCTGGCTGCTGCGGCCAAGCCGCAGCGCGAAGGCCCATCACGACCCCGAGGGCGACCTGAACCTGTCGGCGGCGCACCTGCATCTGACCGCCGACGCCATCATCTCCGCGCTGTCGATCGCCGGCCTGGCGGCCGGTCAGGCCCTGGGCTGGGGCTTCGCCGATCCGCTGATGGGGCTGATCGGCGCGGGCCTGGTGGCGCAGTTCGCCTACAGCCTGATCCGCCGCGCCGGCGCCGCCCTGCTGGACGTCAATCCCTCTCCGGTCCTGACCGAGGAGATCCGCACCCGGCTCGAGGCCGCCGGAGCGCGCGTGCTGGACCTGCATCTCTGGCGGCTGGGGCCGGGGCATCACGCCGCCGTGGCGGTGGTCACCGCCGATCCGCCGGCGCCGGCGGAAACCTATCGCGCGCGCCTGGAGGACATTCCCGGCCTCTCGCACCTGACCATCGAAGTTCGCGGCGGCGGCGGGCACGGCCACGTCTGCTGAAGGCGCGGCTCAGCGGGGCGAGGACGACCCGCGCTGAGATTGCGCGCTCTGGTACTGAGCCGGCATCCCTTTCGTCAGCGACAGGGTGATCGCGCGGCCGGCCACGTCGCGGCCGGTCCATTGCACGCCCGGCTGGCTGCTGGCCGGAAGCGAGGTGCAATAGGCGACCGGCAGGGTCGGCGGCTGGCTCTGGCGAAGGCAGACCTTCGCGCCCTTGACGGCCCAGCTGCCGGCCAGCGGCGAATTGCGGCGGGACAGTCCGGTCCAGCTGCCGTCGGCGCGCAGCCAGATCTTCTGCGAGGTGCCGTCGGGATAGGTGGAGACCACGGTGTTGCCAAAGGCGGCGGCGACCCCGGCCAGCTCTCCGGCCTGGGCGTTCAGGCCGGCGAAGGCGACGCCGGCGGCGAGGCCCGCGCGCACCGCGAGTTTCAGGGACAGGGTCCGGGCTCCCCGGGTGTGACGCAGAACAGGCATGCCGGCTTTCAACACATAATCCTCGCAAGAAGCGCCCATCTTGTTGTCGGGCGGCTAGGCTCCAAGCCCCCTTCCCACTCGCGATGCGACTGGGCAAGAAGGAGTTCGCTCAGGAATGACGGACCATTCTCGACGTCCGACGGCGCCGCACGCAACAGGATCTAGGGCGTTCCAGATGAACTGCGGCTGACAGACCGGTTAACGGAGCACGGCAAGCATGGACAACGCCATTTCACCCGAGGCCGAGCGCGCCGGCATGCTGGCGGCCCTGCACGCCATCACCGTGGGCGTGCTCTCGACGCTCAAGCGCAAGGGCCTTTTGACCTCCGAGGAGCTCGATCAGCTGTTCGAGGCGGGCCTCGTCACCTTCGAGCGCGGCGAACAGGACGAGACCCGCCAGGCCGCGCGCCTGACGCTGGAGATCCTGGCGCGCAGCCTGCGGGATTGACGCGGCGCAAGCCCCGTCAGTGGTCGTGGCCGGCGCGGCCCTTGTGGTCTCCCCCGCCCTTGCCGCCGCCCTTGTCGCGGGCCTTGTCGCGCCCGCCGCCGCCGGCATGCAGTTTTGCGTCGGGAGGGTTCCATTTCGCCTGCGCCTTGGCGGGTCCGTGCGACGCCGCCGGACGGCCGTGATCTCCAGCGGCGCGCGCGAAGGCCTGGCCGCCGTGGGACTCGGGCCGGACCTTCTGGTTGGGGGCGGCGTGCGGCCGGACCTCCTGGCGCGCCGCCTTTCGGTCGTGGACGGCCCGTGGCGGCGGGCGTTCGGCGTGGGCCTCGCGCCGCGGCTGGGGCGAGGGCGTCGCGACGGCGATCTGCCGGCCCCGATCATGGTCGCTTCTATCCCGGCCGCCCCTATCCCGCTCGGTTCGGACCCGCTCGGGCCGATCCGGCGCGCCATGCGCCTTGTACCAGCCGAGATGGCGGCCGTTGTCACGGCGCAGAGCCTGGTTCCAGGCGGGCTGGGTCGAGACGGTGCGGAACCAGCGGTCGTGGGAGGCGGCGAAGGCCGGCGCCCGCTCGCGCCAGACCGTCTCCTCGACGTGGCGGCGGGGACTGCGCCGATAGCTTTGTTGCAGGTCGTAGGCGCGCGTCCAGTAGCCCGACGCGCGCGGCCCATAGTCGTGGTAGCGGTCGGCGGCGATCAGGGCGCCGGCGGCGTCGAACAGGGCCAGGAGGACGCCATTGGTTCCGTAGGCGTAGCCGTAGTCCCGGTCCTGGATGAAGTAGGGACGGACGGCGCCCGGCTCGTAATAATAGTAGCGCCAGCTGTCATCGACCGGCTCGGCGAACATCAGGCCCTGGTCGGCGGCGTCCCACGCCCAGGGCTCTTCGTCGCCATAGCTGAAGGCATAGCTTGGCGGCCGCTGGCGGACGACCTGGCTCATGGCGTAGGCCCGTTGCGGATAGGCGTAGGCCTGGTCGGGCGCCGGATAGGCCGCGGGCATGGCCGTCACGAGGGCAGGGTCGAGCGGGCCGAGCGCCGGCGCGGCCGGCGGCGGCTCGCCGCGAGCGAGCAGCGGACGATTGTCGATCTTGCAGCCGCCGAGCGTCAGGGCGAGCGCGCCCGCCCCCAGAAGGCTGGCGGCGGGACGGAGGATGGAGGTCATTTTGATCTCGTCGGGTGGCGCGCCGCACAGGCGCAATCAAGCCGCCGGCGCCCCCGTCAGCGCCCACGTCGGGGGTCCAACGCCTGTATGACCGGAGGGGTTGCCCTGGGGCCGCCCGCACGGCGTGAACTTCCGCCGGATTGCCGGCTTAAGGACCTGGAGGACCAAGGCATCGCGATGACCGACCTGCACCGCGTCCGGGCGACCCCCCAGGGCCACGCGCGCCTGCGCGCCATTCATCCGTCCGCCCGCCCTTGAACCCGCCTCGGCCGCACCGTCGCGCCTTCCTTCGGCGGCTGGCGATCCTGGCCGCCGGCGGGGCCGGCTACCTTGTCTTGCGCCACCAGCTTGTCTGGCCGACCCCGCAGGTGAGCTTCGACGCCGGGCGCTGGAGCGGCTGGATCGAGCTGCCGGGCGCCCGCGGATTGATCGCCTTGCCGGCGCGGATCGGCCGGACGCGGATCCAGGCGGTGATCGATTCGGGGGCGCAGTATTCGGCGATCGATTCCGGCCTGGCGGAGCGCCTGAACCTGCCGGTGGCCACGCCGATCCCGATGGTCGCCTTCGGCGTCAGCGGCCCGCCCACGGTGACGCGCGCCGTCGGCGTCGACGTCGACCTGGGACACTTCTCGCTGAAGGGGTTGCGGGCCGCGCCGCTGAACCTGCAGGCGCTGTCCAGCCTCACCCGCCAGCCCTTTTCCCTGCTGCTCGGTCGCGACTTCCTGCGGGCGGTGGTGGTCGAGGCGGACTTCCCGGGGCGGCGCGTGGCCATCTTCGCGCCGCAGGCCTGGACCCCGCCGGCGGGCGCCCGGGCCGTCACCGTGCGATCCCAGACCGGCAGCCTGATGGTCGAGGTCCGCATCGAGCAGGCCCCGCCAGTGGAGGTGATGCTGGACACCGGCGCGACCGGCGCGCTGGCGCTGTCGGAGGCGACCGCCCGCACCGCGGGGCTGATGGACGGCCGGCCGGTGCGCCGGGCCCAGTCGGTCACCCTGGGCGGGGTCAGCGAGGACGGCATGACGCGCATCCGCCGGCTGACCTTCGCCGGCCATGAGATCGAGGACATCGACGTGCAGATCTACCGACCGGCGGCCAATGCGCCGGCGCCCGCCGGCCTGCTGGGCCTGGGCGTGCTGGAGCGCTTCCACCTGGCGCTGGACCTGCCGGGGGAACGCGTCTTCCTGATGGGGCCGGAGCGGCCGCCGCGCCCGGCCGCGCCGCGTCCGCCGACCCGCTTCACTCTCTAGCGAAGCGTCAGAGGTTCAGCATCGCCATGCCGCGCTCGTCGTAGCGGCCGCCCTCGACGGCGCTTTCCGGCACGGCGCGCTCGATCTCGGCGAGCTCCTCAGGCGACAGATGTATCTCGGCGGCGCCCAGGTTCTCCTCGAGCCGGTGGACCTTGGTGGTGCCGGGGATCGGGGCGATGTCCTCGCCCTGGTGCAGCAGCCAGGCCAGCGCCAGCTGGGCCGGGGTGCGCCCCTTGCCGCCGGCGATCGCGGTCAGGGTTTCGACCAGGCTGCGGTTCTTGCCGATGACGTCGGCCTGCCAGCGCGGCATTCCGCGCCGGAAGTCGTCCGGAGCGAGCTTGTCGAGGTCGTTGCCGGCGCCGGCCAGGAAGCCGCGGCCAAGCGGGCTGTAGGGGACCAGGCCGATCCCGAGCTCGCGGCAGGTCGGCAGCACGGCCGTCTCGATGTCGCGCGACCACAGCGAATACTCGCTCTGCACGGCGCTCACCGGATGGACCTTGTGCGCCCGGCGGATGGTCTCAGCGCCGGCCTCCGACAGGCCGAAGAAGCGCACCTTCCCCGCCTTGACCAGGTCGCCGACGGCGCCGGCGACCTCCTCGATCGGCACGGCGGGATCGACGCGGTGCTGGTAGAGCAGGTCGATGGTCTCCACGCCCAGTCGCTTCAGCGAGGCGTCGCAGACGTCGCGGATGTGCTCTGGGCGGCTGTCGACGCCGCGCGGACGGCGCTCGCCGGGCTCGATCTTGAAGCCGAACTTGGTGGCGATCACCACGCGGTCGCGCATCGAGCGCAAACCCTTGCCCAGCAGGATCTCGTTGTCGAAGGGGCCGTACATCTCGGCGGTGTCGAAGAAGGTGACGCCGAGCTCGACCGCCCGCTCGATCACCTTCAGCGCGTCACGCTCCTCCAGCGCCGCGCCGTAGGCCATCGACAGCCCCATGCACCCCAGGCCGATCGCCGAGACCTCGAGGCCCTGGGTTCCGAGTTTGCGGCTTTGCATGGCAGTCTCCTTCTTGGCGGGCGAACCGGCGGGATCTTGAAGCGCCGGCCGCGGCTTTGCGATCCAGAATTCCTGCGAACGCGCGGCGCGAAAGGTCTTTCCGCAACCGCCCTTGGCGATCTAGGGGAGGGGGATGATCCAGTCCTTCGACGCCTACGTCACCACGGCCCTGTTCGACCGCGCCGGCCGCGCCGCCTTCGCGCTCGGCGACGGCACGGTCCGTTTCGAGGACGGAGCGGTGGTCGAGGCCCATGACGGCGCCTCGCTCAGCGCCTGCCTGCATCCGAGCGGCGAGGGGGTGCTGAGCAGCGGCGACGACGGGCGCCTGGTCTGGGCCAGGCCCGACGGGGCCGTCGAGCTCGCCAAGGTCCCGGGCCGCTGGCTCGACAGCGTGGCGGCGAGCGCGGAGTCCAAGCTGATCGCCTTCTCCGCTGGCCGCGAGCTGCACGTGCTCGACGCCGCCGACCCGGCTTTTTCCCGGGTCTTCCAGCACGAGAAGTCGATCTCGGAGGTCGCCTTCGATCCCAAGGGCCGGCGGATCGCCGCGGCCAGCTACGGTGGCGTCTGGCTCTGGTACGCCCGCATCGCCGACCAGAAGCCGACGGTGCTGAAGTGGGCGGGAAGCCACGTGGCCATCGCCTGGAGCCCGGACGGCAAGTTCCTGATCTCCGGCATGCAGGAGAACGCCCTGCACGGCTGGCGGGTGGCCGACGAGAAGAACATGAGGATGGGCGGCTATCCGGCCAAGGTGAAGAGCCTGGTCTTCCTGGCCAAGGGCAATCTGATGGCCACCTCCGGCGCCAATGGCGTCGTGGTCTGGCCGTTCGCCGGCTCGACCGGGCCGATGGGCAAGCAGGCGGCCGAGGTCGGCTATGAGGAAAAGGCGCTGGCGACCCGCGTCGCCGGCACGCCGGGCGGCGGCTGGACAGCCTGGGGCCTGGACGACGGCCGGGTGCGCGCCTGCGATCTGGCGAGCCAGAAGGTGGTCGAGCTCAAGGCGGAGCGCGGCGCGCCGATCAGCGCCCTGGCCATGACAACCGACGGCAAGCGCGTGGCCTGGGGCGACGAGGACGGCCAGGCCGGGGTGGCGGAGGTCTGACGCCCCTTCCGTCCCGGACGGGTCGGGTGATGACGGATGTGGGTTTGGTTAGCCCCTGTTCACCAGTTCGCAAGGGCTTCTGCCGGAGATAGGATCGCCCGCGAGGCCCGTGGCTCGCGACTCCGAGGTGAACCGCGTGGCCCGCCGAGCGAAGCCGAAACCCAAGGCCCCTTCCAAGGCCAAGTCTAAACCCGGGCGCTCGTCCGGCGTGATCGGGCGGCTGTTCAGCGGCCTGCTGGTGCTGTTTCTGATCTTCGGCCTGATCGGTCCGATGGTGGTGGTGACCCTCTACCGCTTCGTGCCCCCGCCGATGACCTTCCTGATGGTGCAGCGGCTGTTCGAGGGCCGCGGCTTCGAGCGCCGCTGGGTTCCGCTGTCGCAGATCTCGCCCCGGCTGGTGGGCGCGGTGATCGCCTCGGAAGACTCCGGCTTCTGCGAGCATCAGGGCTTCGACATGGCCGCCATCCGCAAGGCGCTGAAGCACAACGCCAAGGATCCGAACCGCATCCGCGGCGGCTCGACCATCAGCCAGCAGACCGCCAAGAACGTCTTCCTCTGGCCGCGGCGGGACTACGTCCGCAAGGGGCTGGAAGCCTATTTCACCGTGCTGATCGAGGCGATCTGGGGCAAGCCGCGGATCATGGAGGTCTATCTGAACTCCATCGAATGGGGCCCGGGCGTCTATGGCGCGGAGGCGGCCGCCCAGCGCAATTTCGGGGTCAGCGCGGCGAGGCTCACGCCCGCCCAGGCCGCCCGCCTGGCGGTCATCGTGCCCAAGCCGCTGTCCTGGAAGGCCGACAAGCCCGGCCGCTATGTCCGCAAGCGCTCAGGCACCATCGCCGCGCGCGCCGGCGTGGTGCGCCGCCAGGGCTTGGCTGACTGCGTTTTCCGTTGACGGGGAAATAAGTTCGTCGGCAAATCCTGCGGACGTAACATGATACGCCCGCAGGAAGGCCCCCATGCGCATCGGCGTGCCCCGCGAGATCAAGCCGGACGAGTATCGGGTGGGCCTGCCGCCGACGGCGGTGCGCGAGTACGTCACCCGCGGCCATGAGGTCTTCGTCGAGCACGGCGCGGGCGCCGGCGCGGGCTATCCCGACGACGCCTACCAGCGCGCCGGCGCCCGCCTGCTGGCCACCGCCGGCGAGGTGTTCGCCGAGGCCGAGCTGGTCATCAAGGTCAAGGAGCCGCAGGCCGCCGAGTGGGCCAGGCTCACCGACCGGCACATCCTCTTCACCTATCTGCACCTGGCGCCCGACCCGGCCCAGGCCGAGGGGCTGCTGAAGTCCGGTTGCGCGGCTATCGCCTATGAGACGGTGACCGATGCGGCGGGCGGCCTGCCGCTGCTGGCCCCGATGTCCGAGGTCGCTGGCCGCATCGCCGTCTTCTCCGCCGGCGAGAGCCTCCTGAAGCACAACGGCGGCATGGGCCTGTTGATCTCCGGCGTGCCGGGCGTGCCGCCGGCCCGGGTCTGCGTGCTGGGCGGCGGCGTGGTCGGGATGAACGCCGCACGCATGGCCGCCGGCCTCGGCGCCGAGGTGGTGGTGGTCGAGCGTTCGATCCCGCGCATGCGCGAGCTCGACAACATGTTCCAGGGCCGGATCCTCACCCGCTATTCGATCCTCGATGCGGTCGAGGAAGAGGTGCTGAAGGCCGATGTGGTGATCGGCGCCGTGCTGACCGCCGGCGCTGCGGCGCCCAAGCTGGTCCGGCGCGAGCACCTGTCGCGGATGAAGCCGGGCTCGGTGCTGGTGGACGTCTCCATCGACCAGGGCGGCTGTTTCGAGACCAGCCGGCCGACCACCCACCACGATCCCACCTATGTGGTCGACGGGGTGGTGCACTACTGCGTGGCCAACATGCCGGGAGCCGCGCCGCGCACCTCCTCGGAAGCCCTGGTGCACGCCACCCTTCCGTTCGGCCTGCAGCTCGCCGACCATGGGCTGGACGCCTTGAAGACCAACCGCCATCTGGCCAAGGGCCTCAACGTCCTGAAGGGCGAGGTCACCCACCCAGCCGTGGCCGAGGCTCTGGGGAAGGCGTTCTCAGATCCCTACGGGGCCTGGCGGGCGTAGTGATGCAGCGCCTCGGCCAGGGCGTGCGGGCGGGTGTTCATGACCTGATGGCCGGCGTCGAGCCGAACCAGGCTTGAGGCCCTGAGGCGTTCGGCAAAAACCGTCTGCCAGGCGACCGACACCGCGGCGTCGCGCAGGCAGACGAAGTAGCTGGCCGGCGTCGCCTCGAGGTGATCGTACCGCCAGTCGGACTCGGCATAGGTGAGCGCCGGCCAGGCGTCGCCGCCGATCTTCGCCAGAAAGGCCTCGGCCTCGTCCGGGCTCATGTCGTTGCAGAACCGGGGACGCAGTGCGTCGCGGAGGTCGCCGGTGGGCGTCCCCGATGGGGCCTCGGTCGCTTCCGGATCGCCGCCGTCTGGAAGCCCGGAGTCCCGGAAATTCAGAACGGTCTGGCCGGCGAGGGGCGCAATGCAGCTGATGTAGACCGCCTGCCGGAACAGCTCCGGCCGCAGCTCCAGGAGCCGCGGCAGCAGGGTGCCGGCTTGCGAGTGGCCGACCAGGACGGCGTGGCGTAGGCCTTCGGCCTCGATGTCTGAGACCAGCTCGGCCGCAATCTCGTCGGGTCCGAGGGCGGTTGTCGCGCGGCCGCGCTTTGCGCCGCAGCCCGGGACGTCGAGCGCCAGGGTGCGGCCGACCTCGTCCTTCGCCTGCTGGCCGAGCGCGGCGATGGTCTCGTCCCAGACCCAGCCGCCCTGAACGCCGCCATGCAGGAAGACGTAGTCAATTGGCTCGCTCATCCGCTCCCCGACAGCTGCGCGGCGACACGGCGACGGTGGGTCGCCGCGACAGGTCAGAGAACCCTATCCGACTCTGGCGAGCCGTGCGCGGAGGCGTTCTAGGCCGCGGCCCAGGCGGTGGGGTCGAGCGCCACCGGATCGTCCAAGGCCATCTCGTCCCAATCCAGATCCGGGGGCGGGCTGGAGGCGGCGGCGATGACGGCCGACATTTCGGCGGCCGAGGCCACGCCCACCAGCACGCTGGAGGCTTCCGGACGCGACAGGGCGAAGCCGAGCGCGGCCTGCAGCGGATCGGAGCGGCCCTCGGCGATCAGCCGGCGCGCCCGCGAGATGCGGCCGGCGGCGGCCTTGAGATGATGGGGCGCCCGGTCGGGCGGCAGGAACAGCAGGCCGTTCAGGAAGATCGAGCGCAGCTGCACCTCGATATCCATCTCCGTCAGGGTCGCCAGCGTCCCGTCGATCAGCAGGCGCTGGTCGAGCAGGGAGGCGGGCGCCTGCACCACGTCGGGCTTGAAGCGCTTGGCGAGGCCGACCGGATCGTCCGAGGCGTAGACCGACACGCCGATCTTGCGGCACAGGCCGGCGTCCTTCAGCGCGCGCAGCCGGTCCCACATCTTCGGTCCGGCGGGGCTCAGGAGATCGGTGGCCGACGGCGCCAGGATGGTGTCGCAGGTGTCCACGCCCAGGCGGAGCAGCTGGGCGCGCACTTCGGCCTCGGCATAGTCCGGCCCGCGGTCCGGACGGACCGTGGTGATGGTGATGCGGAACGGATTGGGCCGGGGCATGACCCGACCCAGGGCGACCTCGGCGGATTCCGAATGCCGGCTGGCTTCGAAGACGCCCAGTCCGGAGCGTGCGGCGATCGCGAGGATGTCGCGCGCCTCCGCCTCGCGGGGCCGGCCCCGGGCGGTCGTCGGCTGATCAAGGCCGAATTGGCCAGAACCGAGGCCCAGTTTTGTAATTGGTGATGTCATCAATTTTTGGGCTTGAGCCTTGAGCGTCCCTGGCGAGGGCGCATCTTGTCCGCCGATGCCTAAGAAGCCGTATCCGAGACCTTGCCGGGAAGTTAAGGGAGCCTGGTGAGAAAGCCCCTGCCCGAGTGGCCGATGTTCGGTCTGCCAGCCGATGTGCGCCCGGCTTTGCGCCAGGCGCGCGACGGCGGCCGGGCGCTGGCGCTCGCCACCCTGGTCGCTGTGGAGGGCGGCGGGCCGCGTCCAGAGGGGACGCAGATGGTCTTCGCCGAGGGGATCGTCGCCGGATATTTTTCTGGCGGCTGTGTGGAATCCGACGTGGCCGACCACGCCTTCGCCTGCCTGGACGACGGTCAGCCGCGAACGCTGGTCTATGGCGAGGGCAGTCCCTGGCCGGACATCCGCCTGTTGTGCGGCGCGAGGATCGAAATTTTTATCGAACGGGTCGCGCCGGACGACGCCGCCCTGGCCGCCCTGCTCGCCGCCGACGCTGATCGCCGCCCGATCAGATGGGTCAGCGACGGCTTTGCACGCGCCTGCGCCGCCGAGCTGGAGCCCTGGCCCGAGGCCCAGGTGGAGCGGCTTTATGAGCCCAGGCCGCGGCTGGTGGTGGTGGGGTCCGACCCCACGGCGCTGGCCATCGCCCAGCTGGGCGCCCAGGCCGAGTTCGAGACCACCCTGGTCCGGCCGAAGGGGCCCGAGGCTGCGCCGCTGCTGCCGGGCGTCGCCTATCTGCGCCAGGAGCCGGCGGAGGCCTTCGACGCCGTCGGCCTCGATCCCTGGACGTCCGTCGCCATCGCCACCCACGACAGCGAGACCGATCACGCCGCCCTGCTCGCCGCCCTGCCGTCGCCGGCCGCCTATGTCGGCCTTCTCGGCGCGCGGCGACGTTTGTCGCAGCGGCTGGCGCGGCTGCGCGCGGCGGGGATCTCGGAGGCCGACATCGAGCGCCTGTCCGCGCCGATCGGCCTCGACATCGGCGGCAAGGCGCCTTGGGAGGTCGCCGTCTCGGTGATCGGCGAGATCATGGCCCGGCGTTATGCGCGGGAGAGCGGCAGCACCTCGACGACCTCGCCGGCCTGAGCGGGCGGCGCGCTGGCGGGCCGGCGCAGCAGGGCGTCGGAGACCGCGAAGACGGTGATCAGCGACGAGTCCTGATCGCGCAGCGGCCGCACGGTGACGTTTCCGTCCGCGAAGTCGAGCTTGGCTCGCATCCACTGCTCGCGCGGGCCGTTGGCCGGCAGGTCGGCTTCCAGCCTGGCGCCGATCATCCGCGGTTCGGGCGCGGCGCCCTGACAGGCCGCCAGGATCGGCTTCAGGAAAAGCTCGGCGCAGACGAAGGCCGAGGCCGGATTGCCGGGCAGGCCGAGCAGCCGACGGCCGTCGCCGAGAACCCCGAAGAAGGTCGGCTTGCCGGGCCGGATCGCCACGCTGGCGACCTTCAGCTCGAGGCCGAGCTCGGCGGCGGCGGCGCGCACCAGGTCGTGGTCGCCGACCGAGGCCCCGCCGATGGTGACGACGATATCCGCCTCGGCGCTCCGGATCGCCGCGACCGTCGCCTGCATGTCGTCGCGCACCGGCCTGGCGCGCACGGGCGTTCCGCCCCAGGCGGTGATCATGGCCGCCAGCCCCGGCGTGCCGGAATTGTAGATCTGGAACTGACCCGGCTCCGCCGGCGCCTCGACGATCTCCTCGCCGGTCGACAGCACGGCTACGCGCGGGCGGCCATAGACGGACAGGTCGGCGCGGCCGGCGGAGGCGGCCAGCGACAGCCGCCAGGGATCGATCCGATTCCCGCGCTCAAGCAGCACGGCGCCGGCGGTGAAGTCGCCGCCCGCCGGGCGGATGTTGCCGTTCGGCTTGGCCTGCGGGACGCGGACCTGGTCGCCCTCGCGCTCGGCGTCCTCCTGGATCACGACGGCGTCGCAGTCGTCGGGGACCGCGGCCCCGGTGAAGATCCGCACGGCCTGGCCCGGTCCGACGGCGCCGTCATAGCCGTGGCCCGCCGCGCTCTCGCCGACGATGGTCAGGCTGGCTGGCGTGTCGGCGTGGCGCACCGCCCAGCCGTCCATCGCCGAGGCGCGGAACGGCGGCTGGTCGCGGCTGGCGGCGATATCCTCCGCGAGCACCCGGCCGATGGCGTCGGACAGCGCAACGGTCTCGGCCGGAAGCGCCGAGATCTCGGCCAGCATCCGTGCGCGGGCGTCGTCGACGGTGAGGAGTTTCATAGTCCCGTTCAATCCAAACTCGTCTAACGGTTCAACGTCCCAAGATCCTTCACGGCAGGGCGGGGGATCGCGGCGGCGCCAAACGCCCCCTCAGTCGCTTCGCGACAGCTCCCCCGCTGCGCGGTGGAGCATCTACGGCCCAGATCCTCCACCGCGCAGCGGGGGAGGTGGCTCGCGTAGCGAGACGGAGGGGGCGTTGCGGCATATGCAACTTCCCTGCCCGCCAGCGACCGCGCCTACCCCGCCTTCCAGTCGCCGGACTTGCCGCCGGACTTCTCCAGCAGCCGCACGGCCTCGATGACCATGCCCTTCTCGGCGGCCTTCAGCATGTCGTAGAGCGTCAGGCAGGCGACCGAGACGGCGGTCAGCGCCTCCATCTCGACGCCGGTCGGACCGGTGGTCTTCACCCGGGCGGTGACGGAAAGCCCGCCGTCCGCCGGCTCGACCCGGACCTCGACCTTGGACAGCGCCAACGGGTGGCACATGGGGATCAGGTCGGAGGTCTTCTTCGCGGCCATGACGCCGGCGATCTCGGCGACGGCGCGGACGTCGCCCTTCTTGCCCTCGCCGGACAGGGCGAGCGTCAGGGTGTCCGACGACATGCGCACGAAGCCGGCGGCCGCCGCCTCGCGGACCGTGGCGGCCTTGTCGGAGACGTCGACCATGCGGGCGCGGCCGGTCTCGTCGATGTGGGTCAGCCGGCTCAAGGCTCCAGCACCCCTAGTGTTCAAGCAGGCGCGGCATCAGCTCGACCATGTTGCAGGGGCCGTGGCGGCTGTCGAGCTGGGGGCCGATGACCTTGTCCCAGCCGTCCTTCACCGCCCCGTTCGAGCCCGGCAGGCAGAAGACGAAGGCGCCGCTGACGATGCCGGCCAGGGCCCGCGACTGCAGGGTCGAGAGCCCCACCGACTGATAGCTGACCAGGTGGAAGACCACCGAGAAGCCGTCGATCTCCTTGTCGAACAGCGGGCGGATCGCCTCGGGCGTCACGTCGCGGCCGGTGATGCCGGTGCCGCCGGTGGTGATGATGGCTTCCACGCCCTCGTCGATCCAGGCCCGCACATACATGCGGATGGCGTCGACGTCGTCGCGGACGATGGCGCGGGCGACCAGCTCGTGACCGGCGTCGGTCACCCGGTTGACCAGCAGGTCGCCGGAGGTGTCGTTGGAAGCGTCGCGCGTGTCGGACACGGTCAGCACGGCCACGCGCACCGACTTCTGCGTCTTGGTCTCGTCGATCTTGCCGCCGGGGGTGATACTGGGGGCGTTCATCGCAGGGTTCCTTGAAATTTCGCCGAGCTGTTTAGACCGATGCCGTCGGGGAAGCCTACTCCCAGCGGGCGACGTCGGCGTGATCCTGGGCGCGCGGCTCGATCCAGCGCACGCCGTCGGGGCCGTGCTCCTTTTTCCAGAAGGGGGCGCGGCTCTTCAGATAGTCCATCAGGAAGTCGCAGGCCTCGAAGGCCTCGCGGCGGTGGCTGGCGGCGGTGGCGACGAAGACGATCGGCTCGCCAGGCGCGATCTGGCCGACCCGGTGCAGGATCAGCAGGTCGGCCAGGCCGAAGCGCGCGCGCGCCTGATCGGCGATCTTGCCGATCGCCGCCTCGGTGAAGCCGGGATAGGCCTCCAGCTCCAGCACGGTGGTGGCGCCGGCCTCGGCGCGGGCGAGGCCGGTGAAGGTCGCCACGGCGCCCACCTCGGCGCGGCCCTGGCAGAAGTTCGAGAGCAGGGCGCCGGGATCGAAGGGTTCGGCGGTGAGCTGGATCATCCGCCGCTCATCGGCGGGAGGAAGGCGACCTCGGCGGTGGCGGAGAGGGCGGCGTCGCCGCGGACGATGGCCTGGTCGAGCGCGACCTGAACGCCGGGCGCGGCGAGCGCCGCGGCGAGCCCGGGGTCGTCCGCGCCCAGCAACCGGCGAAGCTCAGCCAGGCTTTCCGCCGCCAGCTCACGCTCGCGCCAGCCGGCGACGTCGCGCAGAGGTCCAAAGAGGAGCACCCGGGCCATGGCTCAGCCGCCGGTGGTCGACATGTGGCGGGACACGGAAGGCCCTTCGGCGCGGGCGATCCTGAAGTCGTGCCCCTTGGGCTTGGCCAGCACGCCATTGCGGACCACCTCGACCAGCTCGGCGTCCGAGGCGCCGGCGCGCAGCACGGCGCGCAGGTCGGTGGCGTCCTCCTGGCCCAGACAGGTGTGCAAGGTGCCGGTGCAGGTCAGCCGCACGCGATTGCAGGCCTCGCAGAAATTGTGGCTCATCGGGGTGATGAAGCCCAGCCGGCCGCCGGTCTCCTCGACCCGCACATAGCGCGCCGGCCCGCCGGTCGAGAGCGGCAGGTCGGTCAGGGTCCAGAAGCTCTCCAGCTCGCGGCGCACGGTCTCGAGAGAGAGATACTGGTCGGTGCGGTCGGCTTCGATCTCGCCCATCGGCATGGTCTCGATGAGGGTGATGTCGAGGCCCGAGCGGTGCGCCCAGCCGATCAGCTCGGGGATTTCGGCGGCGTTGTCGTGCGCGAGCGCCACCGCGTTGACCTTGACCCGCAGGCCCGCGGCCTGGGCGGCCTCGATCCCGGCCAGCACCTTGGCGACGTCGCCGCCGCGGGTCAGCCGCTTGAAGAGGTCGGGCTTGAGGCTGTCGAGCGAGACGTTGATCCGCTTCACCCCCGCCTCGGCCAGCTGGCCGGCGAACTCGGCCAGGCGGGTGCCGTTGGTGGTGAGGGTGATCTCTTCCAGCGCGCCGCTGGCCAGGTGCCGCCCAAGCGAGCGGATCAGATCCATCACCCCCTTGCGCACCAGGGGCTCGCCGCCGGTGATCCGCAGCTTGCGCGTGCCCAGGCCCACGAAGGCGGTGGCGACGCGGTCCAGCTCTTCGAGGGTGAGCAGTTCGGCCTTCGGTAGGAAGACCATGTGCTCGGCCATGCAATAGACGCAGCGCAGGTCGCAGCGGTCGGTGACCGACAGGCGCAGGTAGCTGACCTTGCGACCGAAGCCGTCGACAAGGGGTGCGGGGGCTTGCACTGGACTGGCGTCGTAGGGCGACATGATCCTCATAACATAGAGATGAAGGCGCGATGGCGACAGGGGTGAGGGACGAACCCGTTCTGGAGGCGGTGGTGCTGGCCGCGGGCTCGGCGCGCCGGTTCGGCGGCGGCAAGCTCACCGCGCCCTGGGGCGACGGCGTCTTGCTGGACGGCGCCCTGGCGGCGGCCCTCGCCGCGCCGGTGCGGGCGGTGACGGTGGTGACCGGGGCGGATGCGCCGGCGGTCGAGGCCGCGGCGCGGGCTTATGCCGCCAGGTCGGGCCAGGGGGACCGGCTCAGGATCGTCCATGCGGCGGACCACGCCGAGGGCATGGCCGCCTCGCTGCGGGCGGGAATCGCCAGCCTGCCGGGAGACGCCGATGGGGTGTTCGTCTTCCTGGGCGACATGCCGCGGATCCCGCATGCCGTGCTGGCGCCGCTCGCGGCGCGAATGGCCGAGGGGCATGCCGCGGCGGTCCCGCTGTTCGAAGGTCGCCGCGGCCATCCGGCGGTTTTCGCCCGGGCGTTATTTCCGGACCTGGCCGCGCTCAGCGGCGACCAGGGCGCGCGCAAGGTGCTGGAGAAGATGGGGCCAGCGCAGGTGGAGACGCCGGACGACGGGGTTCTGTTCGACGTGGATGAGGTCAGTGATCTGACCTGAAAATGCCCGTCATCCCGGACGGCCGTAGGCCGAGCCGGGACCCAGGGCGGCCGCACTGCAGAGCCCCCTGGGTCCCGGCTCTCCGCGTAGTTTATCCTCGGGCCGGCCTTTGGCCGGACCCGGGGGCTCCGGCCGGGATGACGGCTCAGGTTGAGGGCATATGCAGCCTTCCCCCTCAGGGGAGCATCTCGCACCTCACCCCCTCACCCATGGCAGGCTCGTCGTCGGGGCCTGGCCCATGGCCAGCAGGGCGTTGGCCACCGCGGGCGCGATGACCGGGGTGCCGGGTTCGCCGACGCCGCTGGGCGGGTTGGGGGAGGCGACGATGTAGGTCTCCACCGTCGGGGCCTCGGCGTGGCGCAGCACGCGATAGCTGTCGAAATTGGTCTGCTGGACCAGGCCGTCCTTCAGGGTGATCTGGCCGAACAGCGCCGCGGAGAGGCCGAAACAGGTCCCGCCCTCCATCTGGGCGGCGATCTGGTCGGGAGCCACCGCGATCCCGCAGTCGATGGCGGTGACCACCCGGCCGACCCGCGGGACGCCGTTTTCCAGCTTCACCTCGGCGATCTGGGCGACCACCGAGCCGAAGCATTCGTGCACCGCCACCCCGCGGGTCCAGCCGGCGGGGGCGGGCGTTCCCCAGCCGGCCTTTTCGGCGGCGAGGTTGAGCGTCGCCAGATGCCGGTTCGAGCCGGCCTTGGCGTAGAGGGCGCGGCGGTAGTCGACCGGGTCCTTGTTCGCCGCCTTGGCCAGCTGGTCGATGGTGTGCTCCATGACAAAGGCGGTGTGGGTCGCCCCCACCGAACGCCACCAGAGCACCGGGACCTTGCCGTCCGGCAGGATCACCTGGGCGTCGACCACCGGGGTCGCCTTCAGATAGGGCGAACCCATGGTCCCCTCGACGGCGGTCTCGTCGAGCTTGCCGCCGCCGATCGGCGCGCCCTTCATGATCGACTGGGTGACGATGCGGTGCCGCCAGGTCGCCGGGAAGCCGTCCTTGTCCACCGTCACGCGCACGGCGTGGTGGATCAGCGGGCGATAGTGGCCCGCGGCCATGTCGTCCTCGCGGGTCCAGACCAGCTTCACCGGCCGTCCGCCGCCGACATGTTTGGCGATGCGCACGCATTCGACGACGTAGTCGGAGCTGAAGTTGGCGCGCCGGCCGAAGCTGCCGCCGGCGAACACCGTCTCCACGCCGATCGCCCCCGGCAGATTGCCGACGACCTTGGCCGTGTTCAGCTGGTCGATGGTGGGCGCCTGGGAGCCGGCGATCAGGTGGGCGGAATTGCCCTTGACGATCGCTATGCAGTCCAGCGGCTCCATGGCGGCGTGGGCGAGGTAGGGGAAGTCGTAGGTGGTCTCGACCACAGCCTGGCCCTTCTGGGCCGCGGCGGCGTCGCCGCGGCTGTCGAAGGCCTGCCACTTCAGGTCGCCGGCCGGCGCCGCCCCGGCGGCGAGGTCGCGGAAGGCCTGGGCGATCTGGTCGCTCGATCGCTGTTCCGCCGCGCTGTCGTCCCAGGCGACGGTCAGCGCGTCGCGGCCCTGGCGGGCGGCGTAGGTGGTGTCGGCGACCACGGCCACGCCGGTGGCGATCTGGAAGACGTCGACCACGCCAGGGATCTTGCGCGCGGCGCTGGCGTCGAACGAGGCGACCTTGCCGCCGAACCTTGGGCTATGCGCCACCATGGCGACCAGCATGTTCGGCAGGTGGACGTCCTGGGTGAAGCGCGCCGTGCCGTCGCTCTTGGCCTGGGAATCCTTGCGTCGGACTCGGTCCGAACCGACCAGGGTGAAGGCCTTCGGGTCCTTCAGGGTCGGCGCCTGCGCCGGTTTGACCTTGGCGGCCTCGGCCAGCAGCTGGCTGAACGGCGCCTGCTTGCCGGACTGGGCGTGCGCGACGACGCCGTTCTGCACGGTGATCTCGCCGGCCGGGACGTTCCAGGCCTTGGCCGCGGCCTGGACGAACATGCTCCGCGCCGCGGCGCCGGCCGTGCGCAGCTGGGTCCAGGAGTTGGAGATGGCGCTGGAGCCGCCGGTGCCCTGGGTGCCGCCCATCACCTTGTTGCCGTAGAGCCGGGCGACCGCGGGGGCCTGTTCGATCCGCACCCGGCTCCAGTCGGCGTCAAGCTCCTCGGCGACGATGGCGGCCAGCCCCGTGCCCGAGCCCTGGCCGAACTCGATGTGCTTGGAGATGACGGTGATCCAGCCGTCGGGCGAGAACTTCAGGAAGGGGCCGAAGGCGCCGACATCCGCCTTGGCGCCGACGCTGAGAATGTCGGCGGGCGAGCAGCCGACCAGCAGGGCGCCGCCGGTGAAGGCCGCGCCGACCCGCAGGGCGTCCCGGCGGGTGAGGCCGGCGGGCTTGAGGGGTTTGTTCATGGCGGTCTTTCCCTTCAGGCCTGCGGCGCAGGAATGGCGAGCGCCGGGGCGGTCACGCTGACGGCGGGAAGGCCGGCGGCGTCCTTGATGGCCGCCTTGATCCGCTGGTAGGTCCCGCAGCGGCAGATGTTGCCGTTCATCGCCGCCTCGATCTCCGCGTCGGAGGGCTTCGGGGTCTGGGCGAGCAGGGCTGCGGCGCTCATCAGCTGGCCGGACTGGCAGTAGCCGCACTGCGGCACGTCGTGCTTGACCCAGGCGATCTGCAGCGGATGGCCGCCGCCGAGGCTCTCGACGGTGGCGATCTGGCCCGCGCCGACCACCGAGACCGGCGTCTGGCAGGACCGAATCGGCTGGCCGTCGAGGTGCACCGTGCAGGCCCCGCACTGGGCGACGCCGCAGCCGTACTTGGTCCCGGTGAGCCTCAGCTCGTCCCGCAGCACCCAGAGGAGGGGCGTCTCGGGCGCCGCCTTCACCGGGTAGGACTTGCCGTTGACCTGCAGCGTGATGGACATCGAAGCGCTCCCGTTCCCATGACGAGCGTCATGCTAGCCCTGTTGCGCCGTGCGGGTAAGTCAGCCGCAACGGCTCCCATGTTGGCTCTCTGGGCCGGCTGGCCTTAAGGCTGGGCGGGCCCAGAGATTCGAGGTCGCCGTGGACGTCTTTCCCGCCTTCTTCCCGCTCGCCGGCCGGATCCTGGTGATCGCCGGCTCCGGCGAGGCCGCCGAGGCCAAGGTTCGCCTGTTCGACGGCTCGCCAGCCCGGCTGGAACGGCTGGAAGGCGCCGCCGCCCTCGATCCGCAGAGCTACGCCGGCGCGGCCCTCGCCTTCGTCGCCAGCGACGACGACGGCTTCGCAACCGCCGCGGCCGCCGCCGCGCGGGCGGCCCATGTGCCGGTCAATGTCGTCGACCGGCCGAAGCTCTGCGATTTCACCACGCCGGCGGTGATCGACCGCGGCGAGGTCGTCGCGGCGATCGGCACCGGCGGCGCGTCGCCGATGCTGGCCACCCTGCTGCGCCAGGACATCGAGGCCCGGGTGCCGGAAGGCGCCGGCCGCGTCGCCGCCCTCTTCCGCAGCCTGCAGGACGAGGTCCGCGCCGCCCTGCCCGACACCGGTCGCCGGCGCGCCTTCCTGCGCGCCGCCCTCGCCGGGCCAGCCGCCGAGGCGGCGATGGCGGGAGACACGCCGCGCGCCGCGCGCCTGCTGCGTGAGGCCCTGGCCGCCGACCGCCTGCCGGTGGGAGGGGTGCAGTTCGTAGATGCGCGAGGCCCGGCCGACCTTCTGACATTGCGCGCGGCGCGCGCGCTGGCCAGCGCCGACGTGCTGATCGCCGACGAGGGCGCGCATGGCGAGGTGCTCGGTCTGGCGCGACGCGACGCCGAGCGGCAGGGGCCGACGGGGGTGGAGCATCTGGCGGCGCTGGCCGGCGAAGGCCGTCGCGTGGTCCGGCTGATCGTGGGCGTCGCCTGGCGCCGGGAGCTGGCCGCGCTCGACGCCGCCGGCGTGCAGACCGAAGTCCTGCCGATCGCCAGCTGAGGCGCCGAACGGCCCCCTCAGAAGTGCAGCGGCCGGCCCTTGGTCTCGGGCAGGAACAGGATGCAGCAAACCACCGAGAGCGCCGTGAAGGCGAACGGGAACCAGAGGCCGGCGTAGATGTCGCCGACCGCTGCGACGATGGCGAAGGCGCTGAAGGGCACGAAGCCGCCGATCCAGCCGGTGCCGATGTGGTAGGGCAGCGACATGGCGGTGTAGCGCACCTTGGTCGGGAAGAGCTCGACCAGGGCCGCGGCCATCGGCCCGTAGAGGGCGGTCGCGGCGATCGTGAAGACGAACAGCACGCCGAAGGCGCCCAGCAGGTTCATGCGCGCGGGATCGGCCTTGGCCGGGTAGCCGGCGGTGGCCAGGGCGGTCTTGATCCGGGCCTCGACGCCCGCCTTGGCCGCCTTGGCGTCGGCCTTGGCCAGGCTCCGGGCGTCGACCGACTGCACGACCAGGTCGCCGACGCGGACCTCGGCGAGGCTGCCGGCTGGCGCGGCCTGGTTGCGGTAGGAAACGCCGGCGTTGGCCAGGGCGCTCTTGGCGATGTCGCAGGCCGACAGGAAGCTCTTCTTGCCGATCGGGTCGAACTGCACCGCGCAGTCGGACGGCGGGGCGTACACCACCACCGGCGTGCGGGCGACCGCCTCGGAAAGCGCCGGGTTCAGGGTCTGGGCCAGCATGTGGAAGCCGGGGAAGTAGGCGATCAGCATCAGCGTCATGCCGGCCAGCATCACCGGCTTGCGGCCGACCCGGTCAGACAGGGCGCCGAACAGCACATAGCCGACCGCGCTGATGGCGGTGGCCGAGACCATCAGGAGGTTGATGGTCTCGGGCGCGACCTTGAGGAATCTCTCCAGGAAGGTCTGGACGTAGAAGAAGGCCGTGTACCAGACCGCCCCTTGCGCGCACATCACGGCGAAGAAGGCGATCAGCACCAGCTTGAGATTGGGCCAGCGGCCGAAGGCCTCGCTGTACGGCGCTTTGCAGATTTCGCCCTCGGCCTTCATCTTGGCGAAGGCCGGGCTCTCGGAGAGCTTCAGCCGCATGAAGATCGAGACCGCCAGCAGGCCCGCGGAGAACAGGAAGGGGATCCGCCAGCCCCAGGCGTCAAAGGCCGCCGGCCCGAAGGCCTGGCCGACCAAGATGCGGGTGGCGAGAATCACCATCAGGGCGGCGAAGAGGCCGAAGGCGGCCGAACTCTGCACCCAGCTGGTCGAGCGGCCGCGGGCGTTGTCGCTCGCGTGTTCGGCGACATAGATGGCCGCGCCGCCGTATTCGCCGCCGAGCGCGAAGCCCTGGATGATGCGCATGACGATCAGGAGGATGGGCGACAGCAGGCCCGCGGTCGCGTAGCTGGGCAGCAGGCCGATGGCGACGGTGGCGCCCCCCATGAGGACGACGGTGGCCAGGAAGGCGCCCTTGCGGCCGCTCTGGTCGCCGACCTTGCCGAATACCAGCGCGCCCAGCGGCCGGAAGGCGAAGCCCGCGCCGAACAGGGCCAGGGCCGCGATATAGCCCGCAGCGTCCGGCAGGCCCGAGAAGAAGGTCTTCGAGATGACCTGGGTCAGGCTGCCGAAGACGAAGAAGTCGTACCACTCGAAGGCGGTGCCGGCGGACGAGGCGCCCACGACAGTGCGCATCGAGGGGCCATCGTCTTCGCGCGCGCCTTCCACGGCGATCTCGGCCATCAGCTTCGTCCTCCCCCGGTTCTGAGCGTGCTGTAGCACCCACGCCCGGCGTGTTGAAGCGCAGGCGGAACCATGGGCCGCCTCCGGTCGCTTACCCCCTCGACGCGCGCGGCGACCGCCGCGCGCAATTGCTCGCTCGGCTCGTCGCCGGGCCATCCGTGGAGAGAACCATGAAAACAACGGAAGCGATGCGCGAGCTTCGAACGATCGCCGACGACCTGCCGGCGAAAGCCGCCTCGGCGCGCGAGGCGTTCAACCAGATGCGCCGCAAGGCCCAGGACCTGACGGTCCAGGCCCAAGGCCGCGCCCGGGGCGAGATCGACCGGCGGCGGACGACAGCGGCGACCACGCTGGAAAGCCTGGCGGGCGCCCTGCGGCCCGACAGCGACGTGCGCGCACGCCGCAAGACCCTGGCGATCGCCGGCGGTTCGAGCCTGGCGCTCACCGCCGCGCTGGGAATCGGCGTCGCGCTCGGCTTCATGATGAGCCGCGAGTTGAAGAAGCGCGCCGACCAGCGCGCCGAAGCCGACGAGAGCCAGGCGAGCCCGGTCCCGCCTCAGGCTCCCCCGGTGGACCCGACGACCGCCAGCCTCGACCTCTAGGCGCCGTCATCCCCGGCCGCGGCGAAGCGGCGAGCCGGGGCGGCGCCCGGTCGGGCCTTGCGTCATTCTGACTCACAGGAGATCTCATCCGCCGAGGGACGAGCCGATGTCCACCCGCCTGTTCGACCTTCTCAAGCCCTTCCTGAGGCTGGCGCTTGCCGCCTTCGTCATCGGGTTCGGCAGCTATCTGGCGCTGGGCGGCGCGCGTGCGCCCGCGCACCCGTCCTTCGCCGACGCGGGCCAGGCCGCGGCGCCGGCGTCCGAGGACTGGAACCGTCCCAGGCGGATCTAGCGGCCACGGCAGGTTCAGGGCGTCCAGGCGTTTTCCAAAAAGGTCAAATCACGCCAAGGTCGCCGGCCATGAGTGAACAACAGGCTGTCCCGATGGTGTCCGCGAATCCCGTCATCCGTCCCGCGGAGCTCGCCGCCTATCTGGCGGCGCGCATGTGCCACGACTTCATCAGCCCGGCGAGCGCCATCGTCTCCGGCCTGGACCTGCTGGAGGATCCCTCGGCCCAGGACATGCGCGAGGAGGCCATGGGCCTGATCGCCACCTCGGCGCGAAAGTTGACCGACCTGCTGCAGTTCTCGCGCGTGGCCTTCGGCGCCTCGGCCTCGGCCGAGACCTTCGACGTCCGCGAGCTGGAGAAGCTGGCCCGCGGGGTCTTCGGCCACATGCGCGCCGACCTGGAGTGGCTGGTGGAGGCGCCGGCGGTGAACAAGCCGGCCGCCCGGGCGCTGCTGAACCTCGCCCAGATGGCTGGGGCCGCGCTGCCGACCGGCGGAACGGCCCGTGTGCGCGCGGTGCAGGAAGGCGCCTCGCTGGCGATCGCCGCCGACGCCAGCGGCCCGCGCGCCAAGCTCCGTCCCGAAGTGCTGCGCGGCCTGCGCGGCGAACCCCAGGGCGAGGGTCTGCACGGCTACTGGGTGCAGGCCTATTACGTGAACCTCTTCCTGGCGGACGCCGGCGGACGCGTCTTCGCCGACGTTAACGAGGAGCGCGTGGTGTTCGCCGCGACCGTGCCGATCTAAGTGTGCTGGATCTGAAGTTCGCCAGCATGAGGGTCATACGCCGGCGCGAACTTCAGATCCAAAAAAGCACACTAGAAACATAAACTTGCTAGTGTCCTTGTCGATTCCGAAGTTCGTCAGAGCCTGCCACAAGCGCATGCGCACTTCGGAATCGGGACACTAGGCTGGAAGCGTGGCGCTATCCGTGCGGCCTGCACGGCTCGTTAACCATGGCGCGCGACAAGGGATACGGGGAAGGGGAGGCGCCTTGTGAAGACCTGCCTCGTGGTCGATGACAGCCGGGTCGTGCGCAAGGTCGCGCGCCGGCTGCTGGAAGACCTGGGATTCGCCGTGGCGGAAGCCGCCGACGGCATGGAGGGCCTGGCCTGGTGCCGGGCCATGATGCCTGATCTCGTGCTGCTGGACTCCGGCATGCCGCTGATGAGCGGGCTCGACTTCCTGCGCCGCCTGCGGCTGGAGCCCGGCGGGCGCGCGCCGAAAGTCATCTTCTGCTCGTCCGAGACCAATCTGGACCGCATCCGCGAGGCGCTGGACGCCGGCGCGGCGGAATACATCATCAAGCCGTTCGATGGAGACATCGTGGCCGAAAAGCTGGCGCTGGCGGGGGTGGCATGACGCCTGAGGAACAGGTCTTCCTGGCGGAACTTTGCGCCGAGCGCGCCGGCCTGAAGGTCGATCCGGAAAAGGCCTATCTGATCGAGAGCCGCCTCGGCCCGCTGGCGCGCCGCGAGGGCTTCGGCGCGGTGTCGGAGCTGCTGGAGGTTCTGCGCGAACGCCCCGAGGAACGGCTCCTGACGGCCTGCGTCGAGGCCATGGCGCCGAGCGAGAGCGGCTTTTTCCGCGATCGGGCGGTCTTCGAACATCTGTGGCGCAAGGTCGTGCCGGAGCTGGCGCGCCGCCGGCCGGACGGGGTGGTGCGGATCTGGAGCGCCGGCTGCGCCGCCGGACAGGAGGTCTATTCCCTCGCCATGCTGCAGGCGGAGCAGCCGGCGCCGGGCAAGATCGAGCTGTTCGCCTCGGACCTCAGCGAGCGCCAGCTCGATCGGGCGCGGCTTGGCGTCTACACGAGCTACGAGGTCCAGCGCGGGCTTTCCGCGCGGCAGATGGTGCGGCACTTCGAGAACCGCGACGAGCATTTCCAGCTGGCCAAGCCGCTGCGCCAGGCGGTGCGGTGGCGCCGCGTCAACCTGCTGGACGACCTGACGGCGCTGGGCGCTTTCGACATCGTCTTGTGCCGCTACGTGCTGGGCGCCCTGACGCCGGCGGGCCGTGCGAGGGCGACCGAGCGGCTGGCGAGCGTCGTCGCCTCTGACGGGGTGCTGGTGCTGGGCGCGAACGAAGAGTCCGCCGCCGAAAATCTCATGCCGGAATCGGCGGCGCGCGGCGTCTTCCGCCGCACCGGCGAGGTCCGCGCCGCGGCCTGAATGGAACCAGGCGCGACATGCCGAACAGCCCCGCCGCCGCGACGGGCGGGCGGGGCCTCGGAATGGATCGGCTCAGTCTACTGCTTGGCGTCTTCGGCCGTCGTGGACACGGCCTTGCCCGCGGCCGAAACGTCCTTGCCGGCGCCGGAAACGGTGTTGCAGGCGGCCACGGCCATGCTGGCGGCGACCAGCGCCAAAAGAACAACTTTGCGCATCGAAGTCTCCCGAGGGTGTTTGCGAACTTGCGACCCCGGAAACCCCCTATGCTGCAGCTTGGTTCCCGGACGGTGGGGCGGAAACTGCGGTTTCCACCGAAGGAGTTGGGAAGAGTAGCCGCGCGGTCACACCCCCGGAGCTGTTCCGCACCAGCTCGGCGCGGCCGCGCAACTGGCGGGCGAAGGCCGTCATCAGGGTCCGGCCGACCCCGGAGGCCGCCAGGGCGTCGTCTCCGACCTGGCCATCGTCGCTGATCTCCAGCTCGGCCTCGTCGCCGCGAACGTGGAAGTTGACCGTCAGCACCCCGCCGCGGGTGGCGAAGGCGTGCTTCTGGGCGTTGGTGATCGCTTCGACGGCGAACAAGGCCAGCGGCGCGAGCCGGTCGGGATCAATGACCAGGGCGTCGACCGACAGCTCGGTGCGTACGCCGGGCCCGTGCAGCATCTCGCCGGCGATCAGCTGGGCGGTGAGCTCCTCGAGGAAGGGCCGCAGGTCGACCCGTTTGAGGTCCGGCCCCTGGTAGAGGGCGCGGTAGATCAGGGCGAGCGCGGTGATCCGCTGGCGCGTGTCGGACATCGCCGCCCGCGCGGCCGGGTCGGCCAGCGCCCGCTGCTGCATGTTGAGCAGGCTGGAGATGACCTGCAGGTTGTTCTTCACCCGGTGATGGATCTCGCGCATCAGCGCGTCCTTCTGCGCCAGCGAGTCGCGCAGGGAGGCGTCTCGGCCGACGATGCCCTCGGCCATCTGTTCGAGCGCCGCAGCCAGTTCGCGGATCTCGGGCGGCATCTGCTCGGCCTGCACCGGCCGCACGCTCAGCCGGCCCTTGGCGTAGAGGGCGGCGATCCGCTGGAGATAGGCGATCCATCGCACCACCACCCGCTCCGTCACCACCGAGACGGCGACCAGGGCGATGACGAAGGTCAGCAGCGGGAAGAGGATGCCGGTGAGCGGGTTCAGCCGCGCCCAGGACAGCAGGCCCGGGGCGCGCGCCGAGAGCAGGACGAAGACGTCGTCCCTGACCACCGGCGCCGCCGAATAGACGCGCCGCTCGCCGTCCTGGCCGATGGCGTACCAGACCGCCGTTCCGTCCCGCTTGGCGAGGCTGCGCCAGTCCGCCGGAAGGTGGCCGAAAGCCTGCGGATTGGTGGCGTTGATCAGCCGACCTTCGTAGTCCGTCAGCGCCACTTCCGACTGGCTGGGGAGCACGGGGTCGTTGGCCGACGGCTGCAGGCTGGAGAGGGCGATGACCGCGGCGAAGGCGCCTTCGAACTCTCCGTCAGGGCCGGTCGCCGGGACTGCGGCCAGCACCGACGGCTCGCCGGCGTAGGCCTGGCCGGCGTCGCGAACGACCACCAGGCCGTCGCCGGCGGCGAGCGCGCGGAACCAGGGCAGGGCGGCCCGCCGGGGATCGCTCGGCACGCCGCCGGCGGCGCAGGCGACCTTACCGTTGCGGTCGAAGCGGATCAGGTTGGCGTAGCCGGGAATGCGGCCGGTGACCTGCGCCAGCCGCTGGGCGCACTGGAAGCCGACCGACCCCGGGGCCAGGGTCTGCAGCAAAATATCTGCGCTCTCCAGCCGAGCCCGGGCGGACGCCGCGCTGCGCTGCGCCGACGCGGACAGGTTGAGCTTGAGGCTGACGTCCTCCCGGTGGAAGGCGATGGCGGATTGCAGGACGCCGAGCAGCAGGACCGGAAGCAGCGCGAGAGCCAGCGCCGCCGTCAGGCGAACCCGAATGGTGCTCAGCGAAGCCTTAGGCCTGCCGCTCATCTGTCCGCCGACGACCGTCCTCAACGGACGGTGCTTAGCCGTTCCGCGTCGGCGAGGATAGACCGCATGGCGTCCCCGGCGGAGGCGCCGTCCCGGTCATAGGCGCCGGTGTCCAGGATGGCGTGCAGCGCCCGCCGGGCCCGGCTGACGCGGCTCTTCACCGTGCCCACGGCGCAGCCGCAGATGTCGGCCGCCTCCTCGTAGGCGAAGCCGCCGGCGCCGACCAGGATCAGGGCCTCCCGCTGTTCCGGCGGCAGCATGGCCAGGCCTTGCCGCAACTCGTCGAGCGCTACCGGCGCCTCAGGGTCGTCGACCGCGACCAGCGTCCGTTCGGCCGCCTCCTGGTCCAACTGGGTCTGCCGCCAGGACCGGCGCTTCTCGGAATAGAACTGGTTGCGCAGGATCATGAAGGTCCAGGCCTTCATGTTCGTGCCCATCTGGAAGCTGGCCCGGGCGTCCCACGCCTTCATCATGGCGTCCTGCGCCAGGTCGTCGGCGGCCGCCGGGTCGCCGCACAGGGTGCGCGCGAAGGCGCGCAAATGCGGGATCAGCTGGACGAGCTCGCGTTTGAAGGCGTTGTCGTCCGCGGCGGTCCGCGGCGGGCGAGCGGGTTGCACGGTCTCGTCGCCGGCCATCAGCCGTTCTCCGACGAACGGCTGTCGGCGCGGCGGAGAATTTCCAGGAATTCCTCCGGCACCTGCTCGTTCACTACCTCGTCAAACATCTGGCGCAGGCGCACCCCGATAGCCTGCTGACGCAGACGCGCCTCGTCCATAGCGGCGGAGGACCTGCGTCGCTCCTCTGAAGGCCGTTGTTCGATCATGTCCTCGGCGCTCCGCTGTCGCGGCGGCCGCCCCCTCGTTGCATCCTCGTCAGCGCTCAACGCCCGACTCCGCCCCAGGTTCCATAAATGTCAGCGACCAAGATGCCGAAAACACCCGACTTCGGGAACCGGTTCCCCAGCCTGACGTTTCTCAGCATGATGAGGCCGCTTGGGGGCGAGGCTCCCCGGCCGCGACTGTGCTGCATTATCCCAAACGGGAGGGGTCATCCTTGAGTCTTCTAGCCCGACTGGCGCCGCATCTGCCCTATGTGCGTCGATACGCCCGCGCGCTCACCGGCGACCAGACCACCGGCGACCACTACGTGCGCGTGGCGCTCGAGGCGTTGGCCGCCGGCGAGCGCGTGCTCGAAGCCAGTCTTACGCCGCGCGTGGCCCTCTATCACGTCTTCCACGCCATCTGGTGCACCTCAGGGGCCCAGCTTGAGGCGCTGGGCGACGACGACCGCACGGAGAGCGACGACACCACCCGCCGGCTGATGCGCATCGCGCCGCGGTCGCGCCAGGCCTTCCTGCTCACCGCGCTCGAAGGCTTCACGCCGAGCGAGGCGGCGCAGATCCTCGGCACCGACTTCAACGAGGTCGAGCGACTGATCTCCGAGGCCCAGACCGAGATCGACGCGGAGCTGGCGACCGATGTGCTGATCATCGAGGACGAACCCGTCATCGCCGCCGACATCGAGGCGCTGGTCAAGGAGCTCGGCCATACGGTGGTCGACATCGCGGCCACCCGGACCGAAGCGGTGGACGCCGTGACGCGCAAGACCCCGGGCCTGGTGCTGGCCGACATCCAGCTCGCCGACGGCTCGTCCGGCATCGACGCGGTGAAGGACATCCTCGCCCGCTACGATGTGCCGGTGATCTTCATCACCGCCTTCCCCGAGCGCCTGCTCACCGGCGAGCGGCCGGAGCCGACCTTCCTGATCACCAAGCCCTTCCAGCCGGAGACGGTGAAGGCGGCGATCGGCCAGGCGCTGTTCTTCCATCCGCGGCGGGCCGACAAACAGGCGGCCTGACGGATAAGCTTGACCGGAACGCGCGCCGGCGGGTGCGCGTTGAGGACGATGTGGGCGCCGCGCCTTGCGGCGCCCGTTTCGTTTGGAGGCGAGACCCATGCTCGGTTGGGCGATCATCTTCGCGCTGTTGGCGATCCTCGCAGGCTTCCTGGGCTTCTTCAGCCTGGCCGGCCTGGCGGCCTCGATCGCCAAGGTGCTGTTCGTTGTGTTCCTGGTGCTGCTGGTCGCGGGCTTTGTGATCCGCGCGATCCGCGGCCAATCGGTGGTCTAGGGACGGCGATAGCGGCGGGGTGACGTGCGCGCACCGCCTTTGGCGCATGTGAAAACGGCCGCCTCTCGGGCGGCCGTTCTGCTGTCTGCCCTGCATAGACTAGGGCCGGGGCGGCTCGGAGCGGTTGGGCTGTCCTGGATTGCCGCTGTTCTGCGGGGCGAACACGCCGCCGGTCGCATAGTTCTGGCGGACGGCCCCGGCGGGCTGCGGCGCGGCGAAGTCCTGCACGTCGGCGCGTTCGGTCGCGTTGTTCGGCTCGACGCGGGCCAGGTCCGGCGCCCGCCAGGTCCAGGTCGCGAAGAAGCCCAGAACGACGAGCAGCAAGGTGATGAGCAACACCCAGAGAACGTTGCGGCCGAGCCGGCCCTGACGGACGCGCGTGACGCCGATGCTCGGCCGTGGGTGGGAGCGCGTGGATAGCGCCATGAGGAGGCTCCTTACTCAGATGGGAAATAGCTGAACGGTCCGGTCTGCGGCTTTCCCAGCGCTTCGGGATGGCGATCGGCCAGAACCCCGATCAGGCTGCTCGCCAGCGCCAGGGCGAGAACGCCGCAGACGACGACCCGGCGTCGCCGGGCGGCCAGCTCGCGCAGTCCGGGGCGCTTGATCAGACCGACGTCATTTCGGGACGCGAGATTTCGGGACGCGAGCGCATCCGGCATCGGCCGCCATCCTCGTTGCCGGCCCGCACACGGACCTCAGGAGCTAACGCAGGCGCCGGCTCAGCTGTTCCCGCGCGGTTGCGGAGAGGGCGTTCTGGGCGCCGATCCGACGGCGGTGAAAAAATCCGTAAAAAACTTGGATCGCCTCGGAACGGTCACATGCGAGGCGTGTTCTATGGCTGCGGAGGCGGCGACGCCCCCCCCGACTTGAGACTGGCGAACATGCCAGTCTGCCGTCTCCGCACCCCTTTTCTCGATGATGCAGACTCGGCGGGCCCCAAGAGGGCCCGCCATTTTATGTGCGCGGCCTGCCGGTCCTTAGCGGCGCACGTGCAGCATGACGTCGACACGGCGTCGGAGCGGCGCGGCCTGACCGTCCGAGGTCCGCGCCCCGGCCTGGCCGGCGGCCGCGATATGGAATTCCGCGGTCGGCAGCCCGGAGGCGGCGAGGGCGTGCGAGACCGCCTGCGCCCGTCGCTGCGACAGCTCGTAGTTCGCCTGCGGCGCGCCGACGGCGTCCGCCAGACCCAGCACATCGATGGCGGTCACCCGGCAGGATCGCAGACTGGCGGCCGCGGAGTTGATCACCGCCTGCCCCTCGGGCGTCAGCTCGGCAGACTGGGGGTCGAAATAGACCTGGACCGTCTGGTCGACGCAGGTGCTGGGCGCGCGCACGATCCGCGCCCGGGCGTTCTGCAAGGTGGTGCAGCCGCTCAGCGCCAGCGTGGCGGCCAGGGCCGCGACTGCGAGGGTCTTCATGTCAGCCTCCCGAAAGGTGTCTGAGAAAGCGATGCCTGAAAGAGCAAGGCATGAGAAAGGGCGGCCGGGATCCGACCGCCCTCTGGAAGTCCGAGGTCGCGCGCGCCTCAGTACCGGGGCGCGCCGTCTTCCCAGTAATAGCGCCCGGTTGCGGAGTCGTAATAATAATAGCGGCCCGCGCGTTCGTCGTAGTACTGCCGCCGGCCCGGGGCGGCGGCGCCGCAGCCGCCTTGGTCGTGGCAGCCTTTCGCCGCGCCCGCGGCGGCCCCCACGCCTGCGCCGATCAGCGCCCCCGTCGCGGCGTTGCCGCCGCCGACATTATTGCCGATGACTGCGCCGGCGACGGCGCCTAGCGCCGCGCCGCCGAGAGCGGTGTTTGTCGTGTGAGGGTCGTTCGCGCACGCGGTGACCAGCATGCCGGCCCCTGCGAGGGCGATCCATGGCTTGAGCATCGAAGAGCTCTCCTAGTGTGTCCCCGGCGGGGTCAACGCGGGGAAAGCTTCACAGTTCCCGGAACCCTCGTCGAGCCCGCGCCGTTCAGCCGGCGGACACTGCTTAGCGAAGGACCCTTTCCCATGATTGGCGGACGCTTGGAGAAAGACGATCGAACGCCGGACGCCCTGGACAAGGCGGACTTGCGCGAAGCCTATGAGCGCGGGCGCAGCGACGAGCGCTCGCGGCGCAAGCGCCACCCCGTGCTGATGACGGTGACCTTCCTGCTGGCCGCGGTCGGCCTCGTCCTGCTGGCCATGGCGGCGGTGAACGGCTCCTTCATGCGCGGCGGCAACGTGGTCGACCAGCAGCTGAACGTCGCCGCCGACCGCGCCGCGCCGGCGGTCAACGAGGCGGCCAGCAACGCCGGCCAGAGCCTGCGCGAGGCCGGCCAATCGGCCAAGTCCAGGGCCGAGAAGGTCGGCTGAGCGGGTGAGCAAGCGGGGGGCGGCGCCGACCTTGCGGCGTGTGGAAGTGGTGGTCAACGTCGCCTCCGGCAGCGTGGCGCCTGATGCGCCGGCGGAGGTCGAGAAAATCTTCGCGGACTTCGGGATCAATGCGCACGTCTGCGCGCCGTCGACCGAGGATCTGACCAACTGCCTGCGCGCGGCGGTGGACGCCGGGCCCGAGCTGCTGGTGGTGCTGGCCGGGGACGGAACGGTGCGCGCCGCCGCCGAGCTCTGCGGGCCCAAGGGGCCGATGATCGCGCCTTTGCCCGGCGGCACGATGAACATGCTGCCGCACGCCATCTATGGTCTCAGATCCTGGCAGGACGCGCTCACGGTCGCGCTCGCCGAGGGTGAGGCGCGGATGCTGGGCGGAGGCGAGGTCGAAGGCCGCCAATTCCTGGTGGCCGCCATCCTGGGATCGCCGGCGCTCTGGGGCCCCGCGCGCGAAGCGGCGCGCTATGGCAAGGCCCGTCTCGCCCTGATGCGGGCCCAGCGGGCGCTGAGGCGGGCCTTCACCGGCCGGTTGCGCTACAGTCTGGACGACGGCCCGCGCGACAAGGCGGTGGGCCTGAGCTTCCTCTGTCCGCTGATCTCGCGCGCGCTGGACGAGGAGGCGCCGGCGCTCGAGGCGGCGATCCTCGACCTGCAAGGGCTGCGTGACGTGGTCAGCCTCGGCTTTCACGCGCTGAAAGGGGACTGGCGCGAGGCCCCGGCGGTGCATGCGAGGCCCTGCCGCGTCGCGCGGATCTGGGCGTCGGAACATATCCCAGCCATTCTGGACGGCGAGGCGGTGCGGTTGAGCAGTTCGGCGACGATCGGCTTCCGCCCGGACATCGTGCGGGTGTTGAGCCTGCCGAAGGCGTTGCGGGAATCATGATTCGCCTGGCCCATCTGTCGGACCTGCACTTCGGCGGGGAGAACGGCGCGGCCGTCGCCGCCGCTCGAGCGTACGTCAACGCCGGCGGCGTCGACCTGACGGTGATTTCCGGCGACATCACACGCTATGGCGCGCCCGAGGAATTCGTCGCGGCCGCCACCTGGCTGGAGGGACTTCGAGGTCCGCGCCTGGTCACGCCCGGCAATCACGACGCGCCCTATTTCGCCGTGCCGCAGCGGCTGTTCGCCCCCTTCCGCCGGTTCATGGCGCGGATCGGGCCGGCCGACGCCCAGGGCTATGTCGCGCCCGGCCTGGCGGTGCGGGGCGTGAACACCGCGCGCGGGGCGCAGCCGAGGATGAACTGGTCGAAGGGACAGATCGCACGCCGCCAGGTCGCCCGCACGCTCAAGGCCTTCGCGTCGGTCCCTGCGGACGACGTCCGCATCGTCGTCTGCCATCACCCGCTGGCGGAGATGATCGGCGGGCCGATGACCGCCCGGGTCTGGGGCGGCGCCGCCGCCGCCCGGGCCTTCTCGGAAGCGCGGGTCGATCTGGTGCTCTCCGGCCACATCCACGCGCCCTTCGCCTGGCCCTACCCCTTCGCCGACGGGCGCACCTATGCCGTGGGCGCCGGCACGCTGTCGGTGCGGGAGCGGGGCGTCCCGCCGGGCTTCAACCTGGTCGACATAGAAAGGGCGGCGATCCGTGTCGCCGCCCTTGCTTGGACAGGCTCGCATTTCGAGCCCTACCGGACCTGGTCGCTCGACCGCCGCTGACGCCCTCGTCGAGCGTCAGGGCCGCGTGGCCCTGCTATGGGACGCCGCGCCCGCGCACGAGGTGCATGACGATCGAGACCAGGAACAGAACCAGGAAGACATAGAATAGGATCTTGGCGACTCCCATGGCCGCGCCGGCGATGGTGGTGAAACCGAGCACGGCGGCGATCAGAGCGACCACCAGAAAGGTCAGGGCCCAGCCGAGCATGTGGCGTTCTCCATGCGCGCCCGAGGGCGCTCTTTGTTGAGATCGCGGACGCCTTGTCCGCTCGCCAAATCAACGTGCGCACAGCTCCGCCGTTCCCCGGCCGGCATGTCTCAAGGTGATTTGATCGTCCTGCGGCCCGGCCTGGAGACGCCCTCTAGCGCCGCCGATCACGGTCGGAGGCGCGTGGTCGGCTCGCGCGGCCGGCTACGGCGGCGGTGAGGAGCGTCGTCAGCACGGCGGGGTTGCGCAGGATGACAAGGCCGGCCGCGGCCGCCGCGCCCGCGGCGATGATCGGCCGCTCGCGCGCAAGATCGATGAGCCGGCTGGTCAGGCTTTCCTCTTCGTGGGCCCGAGGCTTGGACCTGACCTTCAGCACCGCCACCAGGGCGATGATCGCCGCCACGGCCGCCGCCAGCAGGGCGACCACTGCAGCTGCGCCCGCAGGCGTGAGCTGATCGCGCAACAGCGCATAGAGTGCGAAGGCCGCTGCGATCACGCAGACGGCCGCCGCCGCCGCCATCGCAGAGATGGCGACGATCAGGCTGAACGCCTTCCTGAGGATCAACGGCGGCCGGAGGAGAGCAGCAGGCCGATGAGGACGCCGACGCCCAGCGCCGCGCCGGTGGCGGCGAGCGGACGTTCGCGAACGCGCTCGGTCACATATTGCTGAGCCTGTTCGACCTGTTGGCCCGCGGTGTCGGCGTAGGTGCGCGACTGGGCGCGGATCTGCTCCAGTCCGTCCTGGACCGCCTGCTGGATCTTGCTGCGCGCCTCGGTGAAGGCGCGCTGGGCCTCGGCCGCCAGCTGCTTGGTCTCGGCGCCACTCGCCGCGGTGAGTTTCTCGTCAGCGTAGTCAACGGCGTTCGCGGGCATTTCGATGTCTCCGAAGGGATGGGCCCCGGCGGCGAGCGGGGCGCGCTAGCCTCAACGAGGAACAGCATAGGCAAGTTCCAGCGTCATCGCAAAAGCAGAGCTTCACCTTTCAATTGGGAAAGGTGGGGGCAATTGGGAAAGGTGGGGGCCAAGCAGCGGTTCCTATCGCGCCAGCGAAGGCTTGCGCCTATTGTCTGCAACTCGGCGTGTAACAGGCGGACGACGCGTGAACGAAAAGCGGCTCGAACTAGCGCTGGAAGCAGCCGGTCTCGGCCAGTTCGAGTGGGACGAGGTTCGGCAGGTGCTAAGCATCAGTCCGAGCGCGGCGGCCCTGGTCGGGGTTCCGGCCGGGGACGTTCCCACGAAGGGCGGATGGACCTGGGACCAGCTCATCCACGGCGACGACATGGCGCGGGTGACCGCGCTTCGCGACCCGTTGGTGCGCGGCGAGCGCTTCCAGGTCGACGTGCGGACGGTGCGCCCGGACGACGGCCGGACCGTCTGGCTGCGGATCTCCGGCGCGCCGGAGCTGGGGCCGGACGGGACGCTGATCTACATCACCGGCCTGATGTCGGACATCACCGCCTTCAAGCTGGAGGAAGAGCAGCGCGTCACCCTGATGGCCGAGCTCGACCACCGGGTGAAGAACATGCTCGCCGCGGTCCAGGTGCTGGCCTACCAGACCGCCAAGCGGACCACCTCGCTCGACGCCTTCCTGCAGAATTTCTCCGGCCGCCTGAAGGCGCTGGGATCGGCCAACGAGCTGCTGACCGCGGCCCGCTGGCGCGGCGCGGCGGTGGACCATGTGGCCGCCGCGGAACTCGGCGCCCTGGCGCCCGGCCAGACCAGCTGGGACGGGCCGGAGCTCTTCCTGACGCCGCGTGCGACCAATGCGCTGTCGCTGGCCCTGCATGAACTCGCCACCAATGCGGTGAAATTCGGGGCGCTCGCTGTCGAAAGCGGCCACGTCGATCTGCGCTGGAAGCGGCTCGGCAACGGCGGTTTCGAGCTGATCTGGAGCGAGAGCGGCGGACCGACAGTGGTCCAGCCGGTGCGCCGCGGCTTCGGGACCACCCTGCTGGAGCAGGTGACCGGCCGGGAGCTGAATGGCGAGGCGGTGGTGGAATACCGCCCCTCGGGCGTGCGCGCGCGGCTGACCGCCGGCGCGGCCGCCGTCGCGCCGCGGCCGGAATCGGTGCCGGACGTCACGACCGCGAGAGTGGTCGAGACCGTCGCCGCCGCCCGGGCGCCGCGCAGTCTGAAGGGGTCGCGGGTGCTGATCGTCGAGGACGCGGTGCTGCTGGCGCTGGAGCTGGAGACCGGGCTCGCCGACGCGGGCGCCGAGATCGTCGGACCCGCCTACGAGCTGGAGGAGGCGATGGCGCTGCTGGACCGGCCGATCGACGCCGCGGTTCTGGACGCCAACCTGAACGGCCGCTCGGTGATGCCGGTGGCCGAGGCGCTCTTCGCGCGCGGCGTGCCCTTCGTCTTCGCCACCGGCTACGGCGACAATGGCGGCGCGCCGGGCGGCTTCGAAGCCCCGGTGATCCGCAAGCCCTATGACGTCACCCAGGTCGCCGCCGCCGTCGCCGATCTGCTCGCCGCCCGCTGACGCCGCCGCCTGCGGCAAAAACGCCGCTCGGGCCCGCTGTCGCCGACGCTCAGACGGCCGTCGCGTCTCGGTGAGGGCGTGATCGTAGGGTTGCAGCCGCGCTGCGATTTCGCCTTTAAGGATCCTGAGACAAGGCGTCACCTACCCGGCCGAAAAGCCAGGCCCTAAAACTCAGGCCAAGGAGATCTGCGGAGTGCTCGCAGAGGCCGGACCGGCGGCCAGGGACATCGCCCGCGTCATGCGATCCTAGCTCCTGCTTTCCGGTCCGCGGCATAGGTCGCGGACCAGATTGCTTAGCCGGCGCACTGATTCGAAGTCGATTGGGCCTGTGGAGGGCTCCGAGGAGCTTCGCAATCGTCAGGGGCGCTGGCAAGTGCAAGCGTACAGTAGGCGTTAAGGATCTGAAGTTTGCACCGGCGTGCGAGAAAGCGCGCCTGCGGACTTCAGATCCCGACGCATTTTAGATCACACCCTTTTCGCGCAGAGCCCGGATCTGCTCGGCCGTGCGGCCGGCGCGCTCGCGCAGAACCGCCTCGGTGTGTTCGCCCAGGGCGGGCCCCGCCCAGCGGACGCCGCCGGGGGTGTCGCCCAGCTTCGGAAAAACGTTCTGCATCTTTATCCGGCCGAAAGCCGGATGGTCCGTCTCGATGATCGCCTCGCGCGCGGCGAACTGCGGGTCCGCCAGCATCTCGGGCGCGCGATAGAGGCGGCTCGCCGGGACGCCGTGGGTCTCCATCAGCTCGAGCAGCGCGTCGAGCGGCCTGGTCCGAGTCCAGGCGGCGATCAGCGCGTCGAGCTCGTGCTGGTTCTCGCCGCGGCTGGGATGGTCGAGGTAGCGCGGATCGGCCTTCAGCTCGGGCCGCCCCATGGCCTCGGTCAGGCGCGCGAACACCCCGTCGCCATTGGCGCCGATCAGGATCATCTGCCCGTCCGCGCAGGGGTAGACGTTCGAGGGCGCCAGCCCCGGCAGGATGGGGCCGGAGCGTTCGCGCATGTAGCCGGTCAGGTCGTATTCGGTGACCAGGTTCTCCATCACCGCGAAGACGCTTTCGTAGAGGGCCGCATCGACCAGCTGGCCGCGCCCGGTGCGGTGGCGGGCATGCACCGCCATCATCACGCCCATGGCCGCGTGCAGGCCGGTCAGGCTGTCGCCGATGGAGATGCCGGCCCGCGAGGGCGGCCGGTCCGGTTCGCCGGTGACCTCGCGCAGGCCGCCCATGGCCTCGCCGATCAGGCCGAAGCCGGCGCGCTGGGAATAGGGTCCGGTCTGACCGAAGCCGGAGATGCGGGCCATGATCAGCCGCGGGTTCAGGGCCGACAGCGCCTCGTAGCCCAACCCCCATTTTTCCAGCGCGCCCGGCCGGAAGTTCTCGATCAGCACATCGGCCTTGGCGATCAGGGCGCGGGCCAGCTCCTGGCCCTCGGGCGTGCGCAGGTCGAGGGTCACCGACTTCTTGTTGCGGGCGATCACCGGCCACCAGGGCGACAGCCCCTTGGGCAGGGTGCGGCCCCATTTGCGCATCGGATCGCCGGCGCGCGGATCCTCGATCTTGATCACCTCCGCCCCGAAGTCGCCGAGGATCTGGCCGCAGAAGGGCCCGGCGATCAGCGTGCCCATCTCGACGACCGTGAGGTCCGCGAGCGGGCCTTGGGCCTTGGCGGCGGAAGACAGGGGCTCGGACATCTGGGCTCCTTGGGGCGCGTCGGCGCAGGCGTCGCAGAACCTGGGCCGGCGCGCCGGCTTGTCAACCGCGCGGCCGGCCCCTGGCCTGCTCGAACCCCCGGCGGCAACGCCCGGTCAGGCCGCCTTGGGCCGGGCCGACTTGGCTCGGGCCGGGATGGGCGTGTCCGCCGTGTCGACGGGCTGCGGCTTCGGCCCCCAGATGGGGTAGGGGCCGAGGGTGAGGATCAGCAGGCCGCAGATCAGGCTTGCCGGGATGCCGGCCAGGATGAAGGGCGTATAGCTGCCGGCCAGGTCGTAGATCGCGCCTGCCGCGACCGGTCCGAGGCCCGAGCCGACGGCGATCAGGCTGCCCATGATCCCGAAGATCTTGCCGAAGTTGCGCATGCCGGCGTAGCGGCTGGTCAGATAGGCGGCGATCTGCAGCTTCGCGCCCGACGAATAGCCGATGATGAACATGGAGATGACGATCAGGGCCGGGCTGCGGAAGGGTTCGAGCAGCATGACGAAGCCGATCATCGGCACGGCGAGCGTGATGCCGCCGACCAGGCCGGCATTCCAGTGATCCGACATCCAGCCGGTGGCGAGCTTGCCGGCGAATCCGGCCAGCCCGGTCAAGCTCGCCAGATAGGCCGCGGTGGTGCGCGTCAGCCCGGTCTCGACCAGGATCGGCACCTGGTGGACGATCAGGGCCACGCCCATGAACATGGTGATGAGGGTCGAGAGCGCGATCCGGATGATGGCGGGACTGCGCAGCGCGTCACCGAAGCTGAGCCCCGGCAGAACCACAATGGGCTCGGCGTCCGCGATCGCCTTTTCCGCCGGCGTCCGGCGCCGCATGTGGTCGTGGGCGTCGTACAGGAACAGCAGGACCATGACCAAGGCCAGGCCGCCCCAGCCGGCGCCCAGCCAGACGTAGGCCATTCGCCAGCCCTGGGTTTCGATCAGCCAGCGGGTCAGCGGCGGCGCCACGATCTGAGCCGCGGCCGCGCCGCACATCATCACGCCGAGCGCCAGGCCGCGCGCGGCGCTGAAGGTGCCGGTCACCGCCGCCGTCCAGACCGTCGACTTAATCCCGGTCGCGACGATCGAATAGAAGGTCCAGAGCGCGAGCCACTGCAGCGTGGATCCGTTCGCCAGCCCGAAGGCGCTGACCGCGCCGGCGGTCATGACCAGGCCGACGATCGCCAGGACCCGGGAGCCCCAGCGATCGATCATCGCGCCGACCACCGGCGCCAACGGGATGGTCATGAGGGCCGCGATGGACAGCCCTGCGGTGATCTGCGTCCGGCTCCAGCCGAACTCGTCCGCCAGCGGCTGCATGAACAGGCCGGTGGAGTAGGTGGTGATCGAGTGGAAGGAGAAGCCGGTGAATGCGGCCAGAACCATGAGACCGTACTTGCGCCATTCGGCGGGTGCGGTGAGTTGAGGCGCAGCCAAAGATCATCCTCCCATACGCGCGCCCGGTCGCTACAAAGGCGGACCGGAGCCTGTTTCTCTGCGCAGTCTAGACCGATCTGCGGATGCGACGCACCACCAGAACGTCCCGACGGCGGGGCGCCGGCCGAAAAATGGACTCACGTGGCCAGCAAAGGCACGCAGATGGCGTCGCAAGGGACGTTCAGGGAGAGGCGAGCGGAATGATATCGATGGATCTGAGCGGCAAGGTCGCGGTCGTCACCGGCGGAAGCCGGGGCCTGGGGCTCGCGATCAGCCAGGGCCTGGCGCGGGCCGGCGCCTCGGTCGCCATCGCCAGCCGCAAGATCGAGACCTGCGAGGCGGTCGCCGCGGAGATCGTCGCGGCGGGCGGCCAGGCCTCCGCCCACGCCTTCCACGCCGGCCGCTGGGCCGACTGCGACCGTCTCTTCGCCGAGGTGACGGAGCGCTGGGGCGGCGCGCAGATCCTGGTCAACAACGCCGGCAAGTCGCCGGTCGCGCCCTCGTCCGTCGAGACCAGCGAAGAGCTCTACGACATGGTCTTCGCGGTGAACCTGAAGAGCGTCTTTCGGCTCTCGGCCCTGTTCGGGGCGCAGATGAAGGCGGCCGGCTCGGGCGCCATCGTCAACATCTCCTCGACCGGCACGCTGAGGCCCGACCCCTCGTTCGCCCCCTACGCGGCGGCCAAGACCGGGGTCAGCCTCTACACCACCACCTTCGCCCAGGAGTTCGGGCCGGAGGTGCGGGTCAACACCGTCATGCCGGGCCCCTTCCACACCGACGCCACCAAGGCCTGGTCGCGCACCCAGGGGTTCACCGATTACGCCCGGCGGGTCCTGCCGCTCGGCCGCGCCGGCGAGCCGCGGGAGATCGTCGGCGCCGTGCTCTACCTCGTCAGCGACCTGGCCGCCTTCACCACCGGCGCCTGCATCAAGGTCGACGGCGGCCACAGCATCGCCAAGTCCGGCGACGGCCCGCCGCCGAGCTGAGGCGCGGGGTCGACTATCTGCCGGTCGGCCTCAGGGCTTGTGACAGCCCATTGATCAGGGCGGCCTTGAATTGCCGGGCGATGGCGGTGTTCCCGATCGCGTCGAAGCCATGGAAGGCGCCTGGCACGACATTCAGCTCGGTCTGGATCCCGGCGTCGACGAGGCGGCGGGCGTATTCGATGTCCTCGTCCACGAAGAGGTCGATCGACCCCACGCCGATGAAGGCCGGCGGCAATCCGCGCAGGTCCTTCACGCGCGCCGGAACGGAGCCGTGGGGAACGCGGGCCGATCCGGCCGGAACCCCGAGCAGGGAGGTCCATCCGAAGCGATTGCGCTCGGGCGTCCAGATCAGCGCGCCGATGTAGGGCGGCGTCTTGCGGGTGCTGCCGGTCCGGTCGTCCAGCATCGGATAGATGAGCGCCTGGTAGACCAGGGGGATTTCGCCACGGTCGCGCGCGGCGATCGCCAGCATGGCGGCGTGACCTCCGCCGGCGCTCTCGCCCATGACGGCGATACGGGTGCGGTCGACGCCGAGCGCCGCGGCGTTTGCGTGCAGCCATTTCAGGCCCGCGTAATTGTCCTCGAGCGGACCCGGAAAGCGGGTCTCGGGGGCGAGCCGGTAATCCACGGTGACGATCACGCAGTCGAGCGCGAGCGCGATCTCCTGCAGATTGCGGATGTCCGCCTTGGCCGCGCCCAAGACGAAGCCGCCGCCGTGGGTATGCAGAATCGCCGGCCGCTGCGGTCGACCCGCGGCCGCGTTGATGACGTAGACGCGGACGGCCGGCGCCCCTGCAGGCCCCGGAATCATCTGCTCGACCCAGGCGGGCTGCGCCAGCGGAGGCCGGGAGAATGTCGCCTTGCGTTGCGCCGGAAGCGTCTGCGCATTGAGCGGCGCGGACGCGAACTTGCGGATCCGATCGAGCATCGGCCGAAGCTCGGGATTCACATAGGGGGTCGGATCGAAGGCGCCTGCCGCGGGCGCGCGGACCGCCGCGCCGGCTGCGCCCGATGTGATCGCCAGCGTTCCCGCTCCGGCCAAAAGTCCGAAACCCCGACGGGTCATCCGGCTCATGCTCAATATCTCCGATGAAGCCGGCGCCAGGGCGCGCCGGCGGCCCCTTGCTGCAGAGGTTCGCGTTTCTACAATTTTCTATAATCGAACTAACCGCCTATAGCGCAGCTCGGCCGCGGCCGGCAATCCGGCTGCAGAGCACCGGCCGTATCATCCGGACGAGACCTATGCCCTAACCGGAGGCCGGAAGGGTCTTCGAATTGACGGTTGATGCGGCGAGCGCTGGCGCGCTTATCTGAAGGGGCATGAGCCCTTATCTCTTCGAACCGTCCGCCCGACCCGTCGTCCCCGTGGAGGGCGAAGCCGCCGTCTTTCCCGTGCGGCGCATCCTATGCGTCGGCCGCAACTATGCGGCCCACCGGCGCGAGATGGGCGGCGACGATCGCGATCCGCCGTTCTTCTTCGCCAAGCCTGCCGACGCGGTCGTACCGCCCGGGGGCGAGATCGCCTATCCGCCGGCCACCCAGAACCTGCACTACGAGATCGAGCTGGTGGCGGCCCTGGGGGCGGGCGGCGTGGACGTCCCGGTCGAAAGGGCGCTGGACCTGATCCTCGGCTACGCGGTCGGCGTCGACCTGACCCGGCGCGACCTGCAGTCGGCCGCGCGCGACAAGGGCCAGCCCTGGGACGCGGCCAAGGGCTTCGACGCCTCGGCGCCGATCTCGGCCATCCGCCGCTGGAGCGGCGCGCCGCCGACCGGCCGCATCTGGCTGGGCGTCAACGGCGAGGTCCGCCAGGACGCGACGGTGGACGACATGATCTGGAACGTGGCGGAGATCATCTCCGAGGCTTCGAAGTTGTGGCGGCTGGAGGCCGGCGACCTGATCTTCACCGGCACGCCCGAGCGCGTCGGCCCGATCGTCCGCGGCGACCGCGTCGAGGGCGAGGTGGCGGGCGTGGGCGCAATCGCCTTCCAGCTGGTCTGACCATGACCCTGGTCCTGCACAGCTATTGGCGGGCCACCGCGCCCTACCGGGTGCGGATCGCCCTGAACCTGAAGGGCCTGCCCTTCGACTACGCCCCGGTGAACCTGCTGTCCGGCGACCAGCACGCAGAGGCCTACCGGCGTCTCAACCCGCAGGGGCTGACGCCGGCGCTGGAGACCGAGGACGGCCGGGTCCTGACCCAGAGCCTGGCCATTCTCGAATGGCTGGAGGAGGTCCATCCGGTCCCGCCGCTGCTGCCGGCGGATCCCTTCGACCGCGCCGCCGTCCGCGCCATGGCCGCCCTGGTCGCCTGCGACATCCATCCGCTGAACAATCTGCGCGTCCAGCAGCAGCTCACCAGGATGGGCGTCGAGGCCGATGCGCGCCTCGACTGGACCCAGCGCTGGATCCACGACGGCTTCCGCGCCCTGGAGCCGATGGTCGCCGCCCATACCGCCGGCTTCGCCTTCGGCGCCGCGCCGACCCTGGCCGACTGCCTGTTGATCCCCCAGGTCTATTCCGCCGAACGCTACGAGGTGGACCTGGGGGCCTATCCGGCGATCCGCGCCGTGGCGGAGCGCTGCGCAGGGCATCCCGCCTTCGTGGCGGCCCATCCCGAGCAGCAGCCCGACGCCACGGCGAAATGACGTCGTTGCGGGTTGCGGGCCTCGGCCCGTAAGCCTAAAGCGGCGCCATGCTCGAAGACCTGAAGAACAACAACCGCAACTGGGCGGCCGGCAAGATTGCGGTCGATCCCGGCTTCTTCAAACGGCTCGAAAACCAGCAGGCGCCCAAATACCTGTGGATCGGCTGTTCCGACAGCCGGGTGCCGGCCAACGAGATCGTCGGCCTCGATCCGGGCGAGCTCTTCGTGCACCGCAACGTCGCCAACCTGGCCCCGCCGCAGGACGCCAACTACCTCTCGGTGCTGCAGTTCTCGGTCGAGGTGCTGAAGGTCGAGCACATCATGGTGGTCGGCCACTACGGCTGCGGCGGGGTCTCCGCGGCGGTCGACGGCAAGCGCCGCGGCCTGGTGGACCATTGGCTCCATCCGATCCGCGAAGTGTGTCACGACCACAAGCACGAGCTGGCGGCGCTGGACGACGATCGGGCCCGCTGGGATCGGCTGGTCGAGCTGAACGTCATTCGCCAGGTCAAGAACGTGGCGCAGGACATTTTCGTGCAGGACGCCTGGGCGAGCGGCCAGTCGCTGAACGTCCACGGCTGGGTCTATTCGATCGCCGACGGCCTGGTCAGGGACCTGAACGTCACCGTCGGCAGCCCCGAGGACGTCGACCGGATCCTGTAGCGATCGGCCGAGCCCGGTCCTACGCCAGCTTGATCTCGCGCAGCCGCTCCTGAAGGTAGGCGTCGGCGGTGATCGGCTGCGGGTAGCGGTCCGGATGGGCCTCGTCGACGCATCCCGGCAGGGTGCGGATCTCGTAGTCCGGATTGAAGTGCAGGAAGAAGGGCGTCGAATAGCGCGAACAGCCGCGCCGCTCGGGCGCCGGATTGACCACGCGGTGGGTGGTCGAGGGCAGGCGGTGGTTGGTTAGCCGCTGCAGCATGTCGCCGATATTGACCACCAGGGCGCCGGGCGGCGGATTGATCGGCAGCCAGCGGCCCCCGTCATTGCCTAGGGAACGGTCGAGCACCTCGAGCCCGGCTTCCTCCGCGCCCAGGAGCAGGGTGATGACGTTGATGTCTTCATGCGCCCCGGCGCGGATGTGCGGCCCGTCCTCAGACACCGGCGGATAGTGCAGCAGCCGCAGCACGGAATTTCCGGCGTCGACCGTCGGCGTGAAAAATCCCCGATCGAGCCCCAGCCAGACGGCGATCGCCTCCAGCACCTTCAACCCCATGGCGTCGAGCGCCCCATAGAGCCAGCCGACAGCCTCGCGGAACTCCGGCGTGTCGGCGTCCGGCCAGACGTTCTCGTCCATCAGGGCGCGGAAGGGATGCCCCGGCGGCAGGTCGCGGCCGACGTGCCAGAACTCCTTGAGGTCGTGGTGGGCTTGACCCTTGGCGGTCTCGACGCCGAAGGGCGTGTAGCCGCGCTGGCCGGCGAGGCCGACCTTGTACTTGAGCTTGGCCGGCGTCGGCAGGGCGAAGAAGGTCTTCGCCGCCGCCAGCGCCGCCTCGATCTTCGCCTGCGGCAGGCCGTGGTCGGAGATCACCGCGAAGCCAAAGCGGGCGAAGGACCTGCCGAGGGCCTGCGCGAACCCGGCGAAGTCGCCGTCGACCTGGGCGAAGGAGACGGGATCCAGGGTGGCGGGGAGGGCCGGGGACTGGCTGTTGGGTGTTTGACTCATGGCGGCTCGTCCTACACCGGCTCCCGGCCAGTCTCCACACGCGGCGGCGTCGCCGGCGGGTCGTCGTCTTCGTCCTCCTCGGCCATGCGGGCCATCTCCGCCCGCAGCAGCCTCTCCGTGGTCTCGCGGGAATCGCGGCTGGCCATGACGTAGCGATCCTCCTCGCCGGCCAGGGGGGCGAGCTGTTCGAACAACTCGCGGTCGTGGTCGCGGAACAGGACCGCGGACTTGAGCGCCCGGCGCTCCGACACGCCCAGCCGCACCAGGGCGCGGCGGCCGAAGTTGAGCGCGCCCTCGAAGGTTTCGCGCTCCACGGTGTCGGCGCCGTGGCGGAGCAGCTCGTAGGCGTGGCGGCGGTCGTAGGCGCGGGCCAGGATGGTCAGGTTGGGGAAGGCCTCGCGGGCGGCCTCCACCATCTCGCTGGCCTTGTCGCGGTCGTCGATGGCCACCAGCAGCAGCTTGGCCTTGTCGGCGCCGGCGGAGCGCAGCAGGTCCAGCCGGCTGGCGTCGCCGTAGTGCACGCGCCAGCCGAACCGCCGCAGGATGTCGATCTGCTCGATGCTGGATTCCAGCGTCACGACCTTGAAGTTGTTGGCGATCAGCAGGCGGGCGGCGATCTGGCCGAAGCGGCCGAAGCCGGCGATGATCGCGTCAGGGGCGCCCTCGTCGAAGGGCAGCCGCTCCGGCTCGTCCAGCGGCCGCTCGCGGCTCAGCACCAGCCGGTCGAACATCACCATCATCAGGGGCGTCGCCGCCATGGAGACGGCGATGATGGCGGTGAACAGGCGCGACAGGTCCGGCGGCAGCACCTGGGCGCCGACGGCGAAGCCCAGCAGGACGAAGGCGAACTCCCCGCCCTGGGCCAGGGATACGCCGACGGTGGCGGCGGCCCGCTTGGGCGTGCGGAAGAGGCGCGCCGCGCCATAGATGGCGAACATCTTCAGCGCCATCAGCCCGCCCACCAGACCGATCACCAGCAGGGGCTTGGCGGCGACCAGCTTGAGGTCGAGGCCGGCGCCGACGGTGATGAAGAAGAGGCCGAGCAGCAGGCCGCGGAACGGCTCGATGTCGGTCTCCAGCTCGCGACGGAACTCGCTCTCCGCCAGCACCACGCCCGCCAGGAAGGCGCCGAGCGCCGGGGACAGGCCGACCGCCTCCATCAGGGCGGCGACGGCGACCACCAGCAGCAGGGCCGAGGCGGTGAAGATCTCGCGCAGCCGGGCCGCGGCGATGAACCGGAACATCGGCTGGATCAGATAGCGGCCGCCGACGATCACCGCAGTCACCGCGCCCATGATCGCCAGCGCGCGCAGCCAGGCGGGCAGGTCGCCCAGCAGGTTGTGTTCCACCGTCGCCGCCCCGCCGCCCGGGCCCAGCAGGGGCAGCAGCGCGAAGAGCGGGATGACCGACAGGTCCTGGAACAGCAGCACGCCGAAGGCCGCCTCGCCGACGGGGCCCTGGCGCAGTCCCTTCTCGTCGAGGGTCTGCAGCACGATGGCGGTGGACGACATGGCCAGGATCAGGCCGGCGGCGAGCGCCGTGCGCCAGTCCAGGCCCAGCGCCGCGGCCGCCGCGGCCAGCAGCGCGGCCGTGCCGACCATCTGCGCCGCGCCGACCCCGAAGATGGCGGTCTTCATCCGCCAGAGCAGGGCCGGACGGACCTCCAACCCGATCAGGAACAGCAGGATCACCACGCCGAACTCGGCGAAGTGCATGACGTCTTCCGGCTCGCCGGCCAGGCTGAGCACGTGGGGGCCGACGATGACGCCGGCGACCAGATAGCCCAGCACCGAGCCCAGTCCGAGCCGCTTGGCGATCGGCACCGAAATCACGCCGGCGGCCAGATAGACCAGGGCCTCAATCAGAAGGCCGTTCATCGAGCTCGTGGTCTTTGCAGGGGCGGCGGCATGGGCGCAATGGACGGCGCCTTGCGGCCGCTTGCACGCGTTTTTTACCCCGGCCGCCGTCGCCGCGCGTGGCTGGCGACCGGTGCGCCGCTGGAACCCTCATCAGCCTGATGACGGCTGTCTATCGGCCCAGCAGCAGGGATTGCGGGACGGCCACATAGCCGGGCGGAGGCGGCGTTTCATCGCCGGGCGGCACGAGGATCGGCGGGGGAAGCGACTCGTCGATCTTCGCCGGGCCGACGCGCTCCCAGTCATATTCGAAGAGCGCGCCGTAAAATTTCGCGATCTCCGGATCGTAGAAGATGAGGCTGGCGTCGCGGTTGAAGCCCGTCCCGGCCGTCGTCCAGTTGTGGCTGCCGATCAGCACCGCCGCGCCGTCGATGACGATCCCCTTGGTATGGCAATTTTTCTGGATCCGGACCCTGTCGGTGTCGAAGCCATAGTCCTTCGCAAAGGAGATCGTGTCGCGGTCGTCGGGGCCGAAGCTTCGGAAGATGATGCGCACATCAAGGTCCTGCTGCTGCTTGGCGAGCAGGGCGTCCAGGAGCTTGCCGTAGTCGCCGCCGACCGTCTTGGTGTTGAAGCTCTGGTTCTGGAACAGCACCGAGCGCTTCGCCGACTGGATGAAGGGCAGGACGGTCGCGATGTAGTTGTCGGGCGTCAGGATGGGGTGCACGTCGAGCGTACGGCGGCCTTCGAGCGGCTCGAAATAGCGCGGTTTCGCCGCCGTCTCCAGATCGCCCATCATGCCGGTGGGCACGAAGACCAGCGGCTCTTCCAGCGCCGGAGCCTCCTCGGCCGCCTGCGCCTCCTTCAGGTCGCGCTCGATATGTTTCGCGAACAGCCCGGCGATATCGGGATCGTCGAGAATGACGTGCCATTCGCGATTGAACTGACGGAGCGCCGCCGGCTTGGTGTCCGCGGTGAACGGATCGACGTCCGGCTGGTTGGAGGTCTGCCATGAGCCGCTGGAGAGCCAGAGGGCGCGGTTGTCGCGGACGGCGACCTTGATGTGATAGGCGGAGTCGAAAATGCCCGCCTTGCCGACGCTCGCGGGGGCGAAGGTGAATTTCGATGCCTTAGCCTCGCGGATGTGATCGACCGTCTCCACGTCGGTGAAGTCGTCCTTCTTCGTGCCGCGCCCCACATCGCCGCCGAGCTGCAGCACCAGGTCGATCGTCTCGTTCGCGCCTTTGACGCTGGCGAGGACGCCCTTGACGACGTGCGGCGCGCCGAACTCGTACATGGCGATCGCCAGCGACGTCCTCGTCGCCTTCAGGAACTTGGATAGCTGGGGCCAGCCGGAATCCGGGCCGGAATGGATGACGAATCCCATCTCCGCGCTGCGGCGCGTCAGCGGCAGGTCCGGCCGCGCCTTGTAGGACGTGCGCCAGCTTGGCGTGCGCGCTTCCTCGCTGGGCCCGGCGCCTTCGCCCGACAGGTCCGCGGTGGAAGCCACCGTCACGTCCACCCGCACGCCGTCGATGTCCTGGGGCAGAGCGAGCACGCCGCGGGACTCGAGCGACGACTTGTCGATCTTGCGACGGACGGAGACCACGACCGCGCGTTCGTTGGTGATCATGCCGTTCTCGAAGCGGTAGCCGGGCTTGATCGCCACCACGTCGGCGCGGTTCGCCAGCAGCGTCTTGGCCTTGGCCACCGCCTGCGCCAGGCGCGGCTTGTCGACATCGCCCCCGGCGACCGAGGCGGCGGTCGTCGTGACCGCGGGCGTGGCGCCGGCCGCGATCGGCAGAGCGATCGGGCCGCCGAGCTCCACGGTGATCCTCAGCGGAATGGTGACGGTGACGCTTCCCGCCCCCGTCCCGATTTGCACCGTTCCGGTCGTCGTTCCGGCGTTCTGGCCTTCGTTGTCCGACAAGGCTGATCCTCCCGATCCCAGCAATGCGCGCGCCCGTTCGAGGCACCGGCCCAGCACGGAGACGGGCACGGCGTCGTTCTCGACGAATTCGACGCCACGGTAGTGCAGCGCCACCACCTCGCCGGTGGCGATATCGATCACCGGCGATCCGGAATTGCCGCCGAGCGTCGAACATCCGTGGGTCACTTGATCGCCGCCGACGCCAAGGATCTGGCCGACCGCGACCCGCTTCTTGTCGAAGACGCCGCCGAACACCTTCTCGGCCAGGGCGCGGTCGGAGAAGCGCGTGTCGCGCGCCGGGTAGCCGACGACCGCCACGGGGCTTTTCGGCCGCAGCGCCTCGGTCGATCGGATCAGCGGCTTCCTGCCGACCAGCGTCGAGGACTCCGCAAGCTTCAGGAAGGCGACATCCGGTCCGGCCTCAGGGGCGACCCAGACGATCCGCTCGACCGCGACCTCGGCGGCGGCCGTGTTGCCGAACTCTTCGAGGAAGTCGACGCGCACGCCGATCGGGGTCCGCGCGTCGAAGCCGAGGCGGAACTTGAAGTGGGCGCCGCTCGCCTCGGCGAACAGGCTGGCGACATGCCGATTGGTGACGATGAGACCGTCGTCGATGACCCAGGCGGTGCCGACATAGGGGCTGTCGTCGACGAAATTGTCGACATCGATGCGGCCGACCGAAAGCAGGGCGCTTGTCATGGACGCATCATGCTTGGCGAGCAGCGTTCGCCAGGCTTTCGCCTCGGCCCGCGCGCTGTCGAGATCGACCCGGCCGTCCCGAACCACATAGACCGGCGTGCCGATCGCGAAGACGATGGTCTCGCGAACGCCGATCTCCTCCGACGGCGCCATGCCCTCGTTCACCGCCAGCGGACCGAGGTGGGCGCGGCTCGCGGGCCGATTGCTCAGCCGCCGCTCCATCGCCGGTTGGGCTTCCTTGAGCCAGGCGGGCCGCGCTTTCGGCTGGGTCAGGAGCGCGTCGATATCCGCCTGGACATCGGGATTGCTGGCCTCCCGGATCTGCTGCGCGACAGAGCTGACACGACCTCGATCACTAATCGCCATTGCCGCATCCTCGGTCGACCTGCCTGCGTCCTGTCATTATTGCTCCGCCATTGCGAACAGACGGTGACGTCAGGACGCGGCGTCCAAAAGCCCAATCAATAATGTCTCAGAGATACTGCGAGCGGCCGGGGCAACTCCCCTTCCGCTCCTGTTTCGTCGATTGAGATCGGGGAACTGCGACTGACGCGGACTGAAGCGCTGGGAGTTACTTCCCAATACTGAAAGTCATGCCGGACATCGACGCGGCGGATTGCGCCGCCTCGGCTACGCTTGATGGTCCATCAGATTCCGCGGCGGCACAACCGGTGATCGTATGGAATCGGTAGTTGGCTCGCGCCTGCCGCGGTCGCTCAGAAGTGGGAGACGAGCACGACCCGCACATCCCGGCCCGGCATGACCACGTTGTCCTTGTTGAGCGCCGTGGCGTTGCGGATGGTCTCGTCGGCGAGGTTGTGGCCCACCAACAGCACCTCGAGGCGGCGCGATCCGTCCAGCGGCCGCCAGGCGATCTGCGCATCGACCGAGGTGTAGCCGTCGGTCGGGGAATCGGCGACCCCGACGTGGTCCTGCGAGTCCACGGCGAGCACCATGAAGCCGGCGTCCAGCGACTTGCTGGCCCAGCTCAGGCCGCCGCCGATGCGCCCAGGCTGGATGCGCGGAACATCGCCGCCGCCGCCGGTGAATTTCGCCCGCACATAGTCGGCCAGCACGTTGACGGACAGGTCGCCGCCCAGGGTCTTGGCGACGGGGAAGGCGCCCTTGAGCTCGACGCCCCAGAAGTTGGCGTCGCGCTGGCTGTAGTTCAGTTCCTTCAGCTCTTCGGGACTGTCGAAGGCGCAGACCCCGGCCTCGTCGCAGGTCCGGCCGGTGAGCGCGCCGTAGATATAGCCGTTGAAGCGCGTGCCCCAGGCCGAAGCCTCGATCTTGCCGCCGGAACCGACACGATACCTCGCCGTCGCTTCCAGGGAGTTGGCCCGCTCGATCTTCAGCGAAGGATCGCCGGTTTCGAAGGTCTGCGGGCCGTCATGGGGGCCCCGGGCGAAGAGCTCGGTCTGCGCGGGCGCCCGTCCGGCGCTCGACGCCGTCAGGCCCAGGCGCAGGTCGTCGGACACCTCATAGGTGAAGCCGGCCGAGACGCTGATCGGGGTGAAGGTCCGGCGCATCGAGACGCCGGACGCCGGCGTGCCGTCGATCCGGGAGCGCTCCACGCGCAGGGCGCCCTGAAACTGGAAGGCGCCGAGAGGCGCCTCGACGAAGGCGAAGCCCGCCGCGGACTGGGTGTGGGTGGGCAGCAGATAGTCGGCGCCTTCGCCGAGCGCCTCGAACTTGCGGTCCTGCCACTGCACGCCGAGGGCTGCGGCCGACAGCGGTCCCATGGGGCCGAACAAGGCTTCGGCGCGGCTGTCCCACTCCTTGTTGTTGAAGGTCGAAAGGACGAGGTTTCCTTCCGGATCGATCTCGCTGTGGGTGTAGTCCGCGTAGCTCAGGTCGAGATTGATCGTCTGCAGCGGGCCTGCGTCCACCTGGAGCGATGATCCAAAGGCGCCCTTGTCCTGGCGCATCCGGATGAAGGTGTCGTCCGAGGGGATGCCGTAGCGCGCCTCGTAGTGGGTTCCCGACGCCCCCACGCGGCTGTCGTCGTCGTCGCCGAAGAAGTAGGACGCGCCCACCGATTGGCCATTGCCGCGGAAGAAGGAATTCTGCTGCTTGCCGATCGGGGTGTCGTAGTCGCTCGCGCGGCGGCCGAAGCCGTCGATGTGCATGGCGAACGGACCGCCGCCGGCGTCGAGCATCAACGATCCTTCGCCGCCGCCGGCCACCGAGTTGTAGGCGGCCGAGGCTTCACCTTCGACGCCCGAGATCGGTTTCCGGGGGATCCGGTTGTTGATGGCGTTGACGACCCCGCCGATCGCCTGGCTGCCGTAGCGAAGGGTCGCCGCGCCTCTGACGACCTCGACGGTCTGGGCCGCCAGGGGATCGATCGGCACGCCGTGGTCGGGGCCGACATCGGAGACGTCGGCGCTGGACTGGCCGTTCTCGACGATCTTCACCCGCTGGGCGTCCATGCCGCGGATCACCGGGCGGCTCGCGCCCGTGGCGAAACCGGTGCCGGCGACGCCAGGGATGTCGCGCAAGGAATCGGCGAGGCTCGAACCTCCATTGGTCAGGACGTCGTCGCGGTTGACCTGGTCGACGATGGTCGCGAACCGGTCCGGATCACCGGCGATCGGGGAGGCGGTCACCACCACTTCCGAAACCGATTTCGGAGCGTCCTCGGCATAGGCTCGGCCGGTGGACAGGGCGGCCACGGCGCCCGCCGCGAAGAGAAGGGTTTTGACGCTCACGGGTGGGCCTCATGCCAGCTTGTCCGCCGTCTGATATGTTATAATATAACGACACTCAAGCCGGTTTTTTCGAGACCAGATTGGAGTCCGCGACACGCTGAAGCTGCGGCCGGCGCTGCATCTGCGCGGCCGGAATTGGCGTATCCTCAGGGCGACAACCGGAGCCTTCCCATGACCCGCATCCCCGCCGCGGCCGCGGCCGCCGCCGCCTTCGCCCTGCTGACCGCGCAAGCTGCGCCCGCCGCCGCGGCGCTGAAGACCGCCGTCTTCGCCGGCGGCTGCTTCTGGTCGGCCGAGCACGACATCGAGCACACGCCCGGCGTGGCCAAGGTGGTGGCAGGCTACTCCGGCGGGTCCTTGCGCAATCCGACCTACCGCGACCACGAGGGGCATCTGGAATCGATCCAGGTGGCCTACGACCCGGCGAAGATCAGCTATCCGCAGCTGGTGGACGCCTTCTTCCACCACATCGACCCGACCGATCCGAACGGCCAGATCTGCGACCAGGGGCCGTCGTACCGGACCGCAGTATTCGTGGGCTCGCCGGAAGAGCGCGCCCAGGCCGAGGCGGTGAAGGCCCAGGTCGCCAAGGCGCTCGGCAAGCCGGTGGCCACCAAGGTGCTGCCGGCGGCGACCTTCTGGCCGGCCGAGGCCTATCACCAGGACTACGCGCGCAAGAATCCGGTCAACTACCAGGCCTATCGTATCGGCTGCCGCCGGGATGCGCGGCTGAAAGCGGTCTGGGGCGGCCGCTGATCAAGCTTGTGGCAATCTTGTCACTACCCCGTACCGGGCTGAGTTTTCTGTAACAAAAGTGTTGCCGATCGGGGTCATTTGTTCCCGCCAAAGTTAGGGAACGTGGCGGCTCCTCTCGGGGCCTCGCGGATGCTTGGGGGCGCCGCTTAGCGGACGTTCGAGAGGGGTAAAATCGTGAGAATCAACTTGAACCGCGCACTTTGCGCGTCGACGGCGCTTGCCACCGGCCTGCTTATGGCGGGCGGCGCCTTTGCACAATCCTCCGGCACCGCTGTCGTGGAAGAGCTGGTGATCACGGGCGCACGGGGCCCGCTCAACCAGGGCGGGATCGTCGCCGTGGAGGCGCCCAAGTCCCGCTCCACCATCACTCAGGAGTTCATCTCGCGGCAGCAGCCCGGCGCGACGGTGCTGGAGACGATCAACCTCCTCCCGGCGGTCAACTTCACCAACAACGACCCCTACGGTTCGGCTGGCGGCGACATCACGCTGCGCGGCTTCGACTCCCAGCGCGTGGCCCTTCTCGAAGACGGCATGCCGCTGAACGACACCGGCAACTACGCGCTCTATTCGAACCAGCAGCTGGATCCTGAGCTGATCGCCCGGGTCGACGTGAACCAGGGCACCACCGATGTGGACAGCCCCACGGCCGCGGCCGCCGGCGGCACCATCAACTACATCAGCAAGGTGCCGTCCGACGTCATGGGCATGCGCGCCGAGATCGGCGGCGGTTCGGACAATTTCCAGCGCTATTACGGCACCTTCGAAACCGGCAAGTTCGGCCCGTGGGGGACCAAGGCCTGGCTCAGCGCCACCTACACCCGCAACGACCTCTTCCGGCCGAAGAATTCGCCGATCGACGCACCCGGCAAGATCGAGAAAAAGCAGTTCAACGCGCGGATTTACCAGGATCTGGGCGACAACGGCGACTTCGTCAGCCTGATCGCCCACTATAACGTGAACCGGAACAACTTCATCCGCCGGATCAGCCTCACCCAGTACAACATGCAGGGCGTGACCGCGGCGAACCGGCCGGACACCGCCTGGGTCTATGATGCGACCTGCACGCGCCCGACGCCGGCGGCGGGCACGGCGCAGAACGAAGCGACCACCGCCAGCGGCTTCACTGCCGCCTGCGGCAACTACTACAATAACAACATCAACCCCTCGAACACCGGCAACATCCGTGGGCAGAGCAGGTTCCACCTGCTCGACAACCTGATCCTGACGGTCGACCCCTCGTTCCAGTACACGCTGGCCAACGGCGGTGGGCGGACGATCATGCCGGAGTCCGACCTGCAGTTGCGCACCGCGACCGACCTGAACGGCGACGGCGACGCCCTGGACCGCGTGCTGCTCTACTGGCCGAACACCAGCAACACGCGGCGTTACCTCGTGACCTCGTCGCTGATCTGGAACGTCGCCAAAGACCATACCTTCCGGTTGGCCTACACCTACGACAAGGGCCGTCACCGTCAGACCGGCGACGCCGGCTACTTCGACCAGAGCGGCAACCCCGAGAACGTGTTCGGCGGCAAGAACGGCTACGGCGAAAAGGTTCTTCTGTCGGACGGCACGAGCTTCCGCCGCCGCGACCGCTACTCGGTCGCCGAGCTCAACCAGTATTCCGCCGAGTATCAGAGCCGCTGGCTCGAGGACAAGCTGCTGGTGAACGTGGGCGTTCGTCTGCCCTACTTCCACCGTGAGCTGAACAACTACTGCTATCAGCGCGACACCTTCAACGCCTTCTGCACCACGCAGACGCCGTTCACGGTGACCGGCACCAATGATGGAGCCGGCGTACCCTTCGTGGTCTTCCCGACGAGCGCCAATGCTCCGGCTGGCTCCGGCGTCTTGACCGCGGCGCAGCTCGCCGCCTTCCGGGCGGTCTATGGGGCGACGGCCAATCCCAGCGTCTATTTCGGCCAGCCCCGCAGCTTCGAGCGCAATTACCACCGCGCTCTGCCGAGCGCCGGCGTGCGCTATGACGTGACCGACCAGATGTCGGTCTACGCCAGCTACGCAGAGGTTTTGTCGGCGCCGCGTACGGACGATCTCTACGACCGTAACGCGGTGAGCCCGAAGGCCGAGCTCAACCATGCCTACGATATCGGTTGGCGCTACCAGACGCCGACCCTCATGGCCACGCTGACCGCCTTCTACAACAAGTTCGAGAACCGGATCGAACGCCAGTTCGACGAGAACGCGCAGATCTTCTTCTCGGTGAACGTCGGCGAGGTGCAGCTCAAGGGCTTCAACGGCGAGATCGGCTGGCAACCCACCGACGCGCTCAACCTCTACGGCTCGCTGTCCTACGTCGACTCCGAGATCAAGAACGATTTCCCGAACGGCGCTGGCGGCGCGATCCTGGCTACCAAGGGCAAGGAGCTCTACGAGACGCCGAAGTGGCAGGGGGCGACCCGCCTGACCTACAGTGTGACGGACAACGTCTCGGTCGGGGTGCAGGGCAAGTACGTCGGCGAGCGCTGGTCCAACCTCACCAATACCGAGAAGGCGCCGAGCTACACCCTCTGGGACCTCGACGCGCGCTATATGGTCACCGCCTTCGGCCTGAAGAACACCTACCTGCAGCTCAACATCAAGAACCTGTTCGACGAGCGCTATCTCGGCGACATCACCACCAACACCAACGGGAACGGCCAATTCCAGCCCGGCTACCGTCGGACCTTCATCGTGACCCTGCACGCCGAGATCTGATCCGGCGCGCTACGGTTTGAACAAGGAGGGCGGCCGCAGCGATGCGGCCGCCCTTTGCTTTATCGTCGCGCGGCGCGCGCATTCTTGACGTGGGGGCCCCCTGGGGCCATCTGCGCGCGGCTTGGGTCGTCGAGGGTCGAATGAAGGTCATGGTTCCTGCCGAATGGGCGCTGCACCGCGCCATGTGGCTGGGTTTTCCCAGCCATGAGGAGCTGTGGCAGGAGGATCTGCCCGAAGCTCAGGCCGAGGTGGCGGCCTTGGCGCGCGCCCTGGCGGGTCCCGGCGGCGAGCGGGTGCGGCTGTTGACCGGCTCGGCGCAGGGCGAGGCGGACGCCCGCCGGCTGCTGGGCGAGGTCGACGGCGTCGAGATCGTGTCGGGCGCCTTCGGCGACATCTGGCTGCGCGACACGGGCCCGATCTTCGCCCGGACCGAAAAGGGACCGCAGGCCCAGGGCTTCCGCTTCAACGGGTGGGGCGGCAAGTACGAGCTGGAGCACGACGACACCGTCGCCGAACAGATCGCCGCGGCCTCGGGCGCGCCGCTCGCGCGTCACGACTTCATCCTGGAGGGCGGGGCGGTCGACCACGACGGCGAGGGCACCGTGCTGACCACCGGCCAGTGCGTGCTGAACGCCAACCGCAATCCGGGCTGGGACGTCGAACAGGCCGAGCGCGCCTTCGCCGAGAGCCTGGGCGCCCGGAAGGTGCTGTGGCTGGGCGAAGGCCTGCTCAACGACCACACCGACGGCCACGTCGACAACCTGGCCCGCTTCGTCGCGCCGGGCGTGGTCGCCTGTCCGATCGCCTGGGGCCGCGGCGACCCGAACGCCGACGCCTATGACGACGCCGCCCGCAGGCTCGCCGGCATGAGCGATGCGGCGGGGCGCAAGCTGCAGGTGATGCGCATTCCCTCGCCGGGCTTCGTCGAGGGTCCGGAGGGCGGCCCGATCCCGGCCTCGCACATGAACTTCCTGATCGCCAACCGGGCGGTGATCGTGCCCCTCTACGAGGAGCGGCCGGGCGCGATGGCGATCGAGGCGTTGAAGGCGATCTTCCCCGACCGCACGGTGATCGGCCTGCCGTCGCTGGCCATCCTCACCGGCGGCGGTTCGTTCCACTGCATCACCCAGCAGGAGCCCGCCTGATGACGCGCAGCCTGACCGTCGCCGCCATCCAGACCGCCTATGGCGAGGACCTGGGCGCGAACATCGCCAAGACCGCCGGCTTCATCCGCGAGGCCGCCGCCCAGGGCGCCCAGGTGATCCTGCCGTCGGAGCTGTTCCAGGGGCCCTATTTCTGCGTCGCCCAGGAGGAGCGCTGGTTCGCCACCGCCCATCCGTGGCGCGAGCATCCTTGCGTCACCGCGCTGGCGCCGCTGGCCCAGGAACTGGGCGTGGTGCTGCCGATCTCGATCTTCGAGCGCGAGGGGCCGCACTATTTCAACAGCCTGGTGATGGTCGACGCCGACGGCTCGCTGATGGGCGTCTACCGCAAGAGCCACATCCCCGACGGTCCCGGCTATATGGAGAAGTATTACTTCCGGCCGGGCGACACGGGCTTCAAGGTCTGGGACACCCGCTTCGGCCGGATCGGCGTCGGCATCTGCTGGGACCAGTGGTATCCGGAGTGCGCGCGGGCGATGACGCTGATGGGCGCCGAGGTGCTGCTCTATCCGACCGCCATCGGCTCGGAGCCGCATGACGCGACGCTCGACACGGCTGCGCCCTGGCGCCGCGCCATGCAGGGGCACGCGGTCTCCAACGTGATCCCGGTGGTGGGCGCCAACCGCACCGGATTCGAGCCCTGGGCCGGCTATCCGAACGGCGGCCAGCAGTTCTACGGCTCGAGCTTCATCGCCGATCACCGCGGGGATCTGGTCGCCGCCTTCGGGCGGGAGGACGAAGGCGTGCTGAGCGCCGAGTTCGACCTCGACTTCCTGACCGCGCACCGCGCCGCCTGGGGCTTCTTCCGCGACCGCCGCCCCGACCTCTACGGCGCGCTGGCGCAGGGGCGTCCGGTCTGATGGATGCTCCCCCTCGGGGGCAGGGCGATCGCATATCGGATGCTGGCGGGTCAGGTGAGCGGTTCCCCACGACTGTCATCCCGGTTTCGCTCCGCGAAAAACCGGGATGACAGTCGTGGGGTGTTTCGCCCGGCGCGCCATATGCGATCGCCCGGCCCTCGGTGGAGGACCTGGGACACTGAATTGCCGCTCCAAGCCCGATCCGTTAGAAGCGGACCTACATGTTGCGCCCGCGCGCTCCGAAAAGCGCCGCGCCCCCTGATCGAAGGCCCTCTATGACCACGTCCCAGACCCCCGCCGGCGAGATCTCCGGCACCGTCCTCTTCTACTCGCGGCCCGAGCCGCTGAGCCCCGAACTGCACGGCAAGATGGGGGTCAAGCGCCTCGACGCGCCGTTCAAGTTCGCCAAGTCCGGCCACGCCATTCCGCTGACCGTCGGCGAGTTCCCGCTGGCGGCGGTGACGGGGCCGATCATCTTCGTCGGCGACGAGAAGCTGCCGCTCTCGGTGATGGGTCTGAACGCCGGGGACAACATGTTCCTGCGCCCCGACGGCCTGTTCGAGCCGGGCGTCTACATCCCGGCCTATGTGCGCCGCTATCCGTTCGTCTTCGCCAACGACGACAGCAACCAGCAGATGGTGCTCTGCGTCGATCGCGACGCCGAGTTCGTGGTGGAAGGCGGCGACCTGCCCTTCTTCGACGAGAAGGGCCAGCCCAGCGACTACACCAAGGCCTGCATGGAGTTCTGCAACAACTTCGAGATGGAGCGTCAGCGCACGATGAGCTTCGTGAAGCTGCTGCAGGAGCTCGACCTGTTCGAACTGAAGACCGCGACCTTCACCCCGCCGGTTCCCGAAGGCCAGCCCGCCCAGGAGCCGCAGAAGATCGCGGAGTATTTCGGCGTCTCCGAGGAGAAGCTGGGCAAGCTGCCGATCGAGAAATTCATCGAACTGCGCGACAATGGCGCGCTCGCCCAGATCTACGCCCACCTGCTGTCGCTGGTCGGCTGGGACAGGCTGATCTCGCTGGCCCTGGTCCGCGCCCAGCAGGCTCCGCAGGCGGCGAACGCGTAGGGGCCGTCGCGCCGAACGCCCCTTCTCCCACAAGGGGAGAAGGGATCTGCTTCAGCGCGCGAAAACGCCCCGCGTCAGGCAGGAGAAGACCAGCCGCCCGGCCTCGTCGAGGAGGTCGTGCTGGCAGATGACGATGCCCTTGCCTTCGCCGACCGGGTCCTTGGCCATCACCGTCATGCGGCCGCGCAGCAGCTCGCCGGCCGGCGGGTTGCGCAGCCAGCGCAGGGCGTCGACCCCCAGCCGCTTGGTCTGCGGCCAGTCGGTGTGGGCCACGGCGTCCAGCCGGGCCCAAAGGGCGAAGACCATGGCGTCGGGCGCGCCGCGCTCCACGGCCCAGCCGGGGGTGAAGGCGTCGACGAAGACCTGCAGGGCTTCTGGTTGGACGGCGCAGGCGCCGAGGGACACGACTTGGCCGATCTCGATATCGTCGAACGCAGCGGGCACGGGCGAGCGGCTCCTTTGGCGCGAAGGGATTCGCGGATGATGCGGCGGCGTCGCCTGCGAAGTCGAGCGCGGCTTTGCGGAAATCGCCCCGGGCGACCATATAGTCTCCGGACCGGGGGGCGCGCGAGAAGATGATGCGACTTTTGGCGGGCCTCATCCTGGCTCTGACGCTGAGCGCGGGCGCGGCGGCGGCCCCTTCTGGCTCGGGGCCGGTCGACACCGGCCACCTCACCGCCGAACTGGTGGCGCAGTCGCAGGGCGTCGTCCCGGGTCAGACCGTTTGGCTGGCCGTGCGTCAGAAGATCCAGAAGGGCTGGCACACCTATTGGCGCAATCCCGGCGACGCGGGTGAGCCGATGAAGCTTGGCTGGACCCTGCCGGCCGGCTGGCGCGCGGGCGAGATCGTCTGGGCGACGCCGCATCGGTTGCCGGTCGGGCCGCTGATGGACTTCGGCTACGAGGGCGAGGTGCTGCTGCCGGTTCCGGTGACCGCGCCGCCGACCGCCCGGCCGGGCGACACGATCCCGGTCAAGCTGGCGGCCTCCTTCCTGGTCTGCGCCGAGACCTGCGTTCCGGAAGACGCCCTGCTGACGCTCGACCTGCCGGTCGTCGCCACGACCGCGCCGGTCGACGACAAGTGGGGGCGCGCCGTGACCAAGGCGCTCGCCGAAGCGCCGAAATCGGCGGGTCTGCAGGCGGTGTTCGAGCGCCGCCCCACGGGCCTGGCGCTCGCCGTCACCGGCCCGGCTCTGACAGCGCCCGAGGGGCGCGACGCCTACTTCTATCCCTTCGCCTCGACGGTGATCGAACACGCCAAGCCGCAGACCGTCGAGCGCGGGCCCGCCGGCCTGACGCTGACCCTGCAGCCTGGCTACGATTTCACCCAGGGCAAGCCCCCGTCCAGTCTCGCCGGCGTGCTGGTCACGGACGGCAAGGCCTATGAGGTCGCCGCCGCTCCGGGCGCTCCGCCCGCAAGCGCCGCGGGTCTCGGACCGCCGCCGGCCAAGGGCGACGGGGCGGGCTTCAGCCTGGCGCCGGCCGCGGTATTCGCCTTCCTGGGCGGGCTGATCCTCAACCTGATGCCCTGCGTCTTCCCGGTGCTGGCGATGAAGGCCGCGGCGCTCGCCGGACATGCGCGCGAGCAGACCGGGGTGCGCCGCCAAGGCCTGGCCTTCGGGGCCGGGGTGATGCTCACCTTCCTCGGCCTGGCCGGCCTGCTGATCGCCTTGCAGGCCGCCGGCGCGGCGGTGGGCTGGGGCTTCCAGCTGCAGTCGCCGCCGGTGGTCGCAGGCCTGGCCCTGCTGATCCTCGGCGTGGCGCTCAACCTCTCCGGCCTGTTCGAGGTCGGGACCTCGCTGCAGGGCGCAGGCTCGGGCCTGGCCACCCGCCAGGGCCTGGCGGGCGCCTTCTTCACCGGCGCGCTCTCGGTGGTGGTGGCCGCGCCCTGCACGGCGCCCTTCATGGGCCCGGCGCTCGGCTGGGCGCTGACCCAGTCGCCGGCGGCGGCGATGGTGGTGTTCGCAGCCCTCGGCCTCGGCTTCGCCCTGCCGTTCGTCCTGGTCTCCCATGCGCCCGGCCTGATCGCCCGACTGCCCAGACCCGGTCCGTGGATGGACGCCTTCAAGAAGGCGCTGGCCTTTCCGATGTACGCCGCTGCGGCCTGGCTCGCCTGGGTGCTGACGGTGCAGGCCGGCTCGTCGGCGCTGGCGCGGCTGCTGGCCGCCGCGGTGGCGGTCGGGCTCGCCGCCTGGCTGGGCGGCGCCGCCCAGCGGCGGCATGCGGCGGGCGGCCGCGCGCTGGTGCTGGGCGGGGCGGCGGCGGCGATCGCCGTGCTGGCCGCGGGCGCAGCCGTCCTGGCGCCCTATGCGACGGCCGGATCGGCCACGGCGGGGCAGGGACCGGAGTCCGCAGCGCTCGCCGAACAACCCTACACCCCGGCCAGGCTCGCCGACCTGCGGGCGCGCGGTGCGCCGGTCTTCGTCAACTACACCGCCGCCTGGTGCGTCAGCTGCCAGGTCAACGACCGGGTGGCGCTCTCCACCCCGCGCGTCGCCGAGGCCTTCCGGCGCGAGGGCGTCGCCTATCTCAAGGCCGACTGGACCCTGCGCGATCCGGTGATCGCCGCGGACCTGGCGCGATTCGGCCGCGTCGGCGTGCCGCTCTACCTGGTCTATCCCAGCGGCGGCGGCGCCCCGGTTGTGCTGCCGACCATCCTCACGGAGGGAACCGTGCTCAAAGCGCTGGCAGCCGCGCGCGCCCCGGGTGGGGCAGGCTCGGTCCAGGCGCGTAGCGCGCTTGTCGCCGGCGCATGATCGTTTGCCTTGCCTGCGGCGTTAATCTGAGCTTTGCGGACTCTGACGCAAGCTGACGTTGCATGCCTCCAAGGGGTTGACCGATTGTCTGAACTCGACGCCGCATGGGCCGCGCTGAACGCCGCCGCCGACCGGGCCCGCGTCCGCCGGATCGCCAGCCTGTTCGATGCTGAACCCGGACGACTGGCCCGGCTGACGCTGGAGGCCGCGGGCCTGACCCTGGACCTCTCCAAACAGCCCTGGTCGCTGCCCGACCTGGCCGAGCTGCTCGACCTCGCCCGCGCGGCCGGCGTCGAGGCGGCGCGCGCCCGGCTGCTGGCCGGCGAGATCGTCAATCGCTCGGAGCAACGCCCGGCCCTGCACGTGGCGCTGCGCGCCCCGGCCGGCGCCGGACTGAAGGCCGCCGGTGTCGAGGTCTCCAGCGAGGTCGACGCGACCCGCGCGGCGATGAAGCGGTTCGCCGACGGCGTCCGCTCGGACACGATCCGAGGGGCGACCGGAAAGCCCTTCCGCGCCATCGTCCATATCGGCATCGGCGGCTCTGACCTGGGCCCCCGGCTGATCTGGGAGGCGCTGAAGCCGCTCGAGCCGCGGATCGACCTGCGTTTCGTCGCCAACGTCGACCCGGCCGAGCTCGCCCAGGCGCTCGCCGGCCTCGATCCGGCCGAGACTCTGGTCGTCGTGGTCTCCAAGACCTTCACCACGCTGGAGACCCTGGCCAACGCCGAGATCGCCCGCGCCTGGCTGCGCGCGGCGCTGGGCGAGGCCGGCGCCGACGGCCATCTCGCCGCCGTCTCCGCCGCGCCCGACCGGGCCCAGGCCTTCGGCGTCGCGCCGGACCGGGTGTTCGCCTTCTGGGACTGGGTCGGCGGCCGCTATTCGCTGTGGTCGGCGGTGGGCCTGTCGTGCGCGACGGCGCTGGGCTTCGCGGCCTTCGAGCGGATGCTCGCCGGCGCCCACGCCATGGACGTCCATTTCGCCGAGGCGCCCTTGGAGCGCAACGCGCCCGTGCTCCTGGCCCTGGCCCATGTGTTCAACCGCAACGGCCTGGGCCGGCCGATGCGGGCGGTGGTGCCCTACGCCCAGCGGCTGCGCCTCTTCGCGCCCTTCCTCCAGCAGCTGGAGATGGAGTCGAACGGCAAGCGGGTCGACGCCCAGGGGCGGCCGCTGACGCGCGGCACGGCGGCTTCGGTGTTCGGCGACGCCGGCACCAACGGCCAGCACGCCTTCTTCCAGCTGCTGCACCAGGGGACCGACATCATCCCCGTCGACATCGTGGCGGTGCGCGAAGGCTCCGAGGGCGATCCGGCGATGCAGCGTAAGCTGCTGGCCAACGCCATCGCCCAGGCCGAGGCCCTGCTGGTCGGCCGCGGCGAAGCCGAGGTCCGCGCGGAGCTGACCGCCAAGGGCCTCGATCCCGCCGAGATCGACATGCTCGCCCCCCAGCGCACCTTCCCCGGCGACCGGCCGTCCAGCTTCCTGCTGCTTGACCGCCTCGACCCCGAGCGGCTGGGCGCCCTGATCGCGCTCTATGAGCACAAGACCTTCGTCGAGGGCGTGCTCTGGGGCATCAACAGCTTCGACCAGTGGGGCGTCGAGCTCGGCAAGACCCTGGCGACCCGGGTGCTGGGCGAACTGGAAGGCGGCCCCGCCGGCGGCCACGACCCGTCGACCGAGGCGCTGATCGGGAAGCTGAAGGTCTGAGGCCGCAGCTAAACCCGGTCATCCTCGCGGAAGCGGGGACCCAGGCTCTTTTGTAGAACCACGAAATACACGAAATACACGAAAGAAAGTCTGTCCACGAACCACACGAACGGGTTCGAGACGGGGCGGCTTGATTGACCGGCCTGTGGCCGGTCCTTTCTTCTCACGGGCTTCACCGTGGCCCGCTCTCAGCGCCGGCCCTTTCGTGTATTTCGTGTATTTCGTGGACAAGAAAAGCCTGGATCCCCGCTTTCACGGGGGAAAAGCGGGCGAGGGGCGCGGGTCTCTCCGACTCGCTTTCTTCACATCCCTCGGCTATAGGCCGCCCCCGATGACCTTCGTCGCGCATCATCACGGCTCGCATCACCATCCGACCCTGGCGGGTTCGGCATGGGATCGCGTGGCCTGACGCGACCCTTCCGAAGCCCCGCCGAAGCGGACGGGGCTCGGTCTTTCGAAGTCCCCTCCGTCGCCTCCGATTTCTCCAGGATACGACGATGGAAAACCTTCCTTTCTTGAGTGATGGCGCCGCCTCGGCTAATCGCGCGACCATGACCACCGACCCCTCCCGCCCCGAAGCGCGTAGTCCCCGCGGCTTCGTCGATCGCCGAGCCCGCGACCTGACCGCCGAGCGCCGGATCCTGGCCGCCGTGTCGGAGGTCTACGAGCGCTACGGCTTCGAGCCGTTCGACACCGGGGCCTTCGAGTACGCCGACGCGCTCGGCAAGTTCCTGCCCGACGCCGACCGTCCGAACGAGGGCGTCTTCGCCCTGCAGGACGACGCGGACTCCGAGGGAAATGGGCAGTGGATGGCGCTGCGCTACGACCTGACCGCCCCGCTCGCCCGGTTCGCCGCCCAGAACTGGGAGACCCTGCCCAAGCCGTTCCGGCGCTACGCCTACGGCCCGGTCTGGCGCAACGAGAAGCCGGGCCCCGGCCGCTTCCGCGAATTCTGGCAATGCGACGCCGACACGGTGGGCTCGGCCCGCCCCGAGGCCGACGCCGAGATTATCGCCATGGCCGCCGAAGGCCTGGAGGCCGCCGGCCTGCCGGTCGGCTCGGCGGTGATCAAGATCAACAACCGCAAGCTGCTCGACGGCCTGTTCGACTTCCACGGGGTGGTCGACGTGCGCCAGCGGCTGACGGCGCTCAGGGCCATCGACAAGTTCGATCGCCTGGGCTGGCCGGGCGTGCGCGACCTGCTGGGCCCCGGCCGGCTCGACGAGTCGGGCGACTTCACCAAGGGCGCGGAGCTGAACGCCGAGGCGACCGCCGCGATCCAGTCCTTCCTGGCCATCGAAGCCGCCCCGGACCTCGGCCGGATCGAGGTCGTCCACGCGCTTGGAACCCTGAAGATGGGGGCGAAGGGCGAGGAGGCGCTGAACGAGCTGGAGCTGATCGCCGCGGCCCTGGCCGGCATGAACGTGCCCGACGACGTCGCGCGGATCGACACCACGGTGGTGCGCGGGCTCGAATACTACACGGGCACGGTCTTCGAGGCCGAGCTCCTCCTCCAGACCGCAGACGAGAAAGGCAATGCCGTGCGCTTCGGTTCGATCGGCGGCGGCGGCCGCTACGACGATCTGGTGGCCCGTTTCACCGGTCAGCAGGTTCCGGCCACCGGCTTCTCCTTCGGCGTCTCGAGGCTGGCGAGCGCCCTTAGGGCGGCGGGGCGGGATGTGGCCGCCCAGGCCCGCGGGCCGGTGGTGGTGATCGCCTTCGACCAGACCCGGATGAGCGACTATTTCGAAGTCGCCGGAGAGCTGAGGGCCGCCGGCGTCGCCGCCGAGGTCTACCTCGGAAGCTCGGGCATGAAGGCGCAGATGAAGTACGCCGACCGCCGGCTGGCGCCCGCGGCGATCATCATCGGCGAGGACGAGCTGGCGGCGGGCACGGCGACGGTGAAGGACCTCGACCTCGGGCGGGCGCTCTCCGCCGGGGTCACCGACAACGCCGCCTGGCGCGAGCAGCGTCCTGGCCAGGCCACGGTGCCGCGCGCCGAGCTGGTGGCGACCATCCGCAAGATCGTGGACGCCCAGCCGTGAGAAGCGAGGCCCCGATCCCCGCCGAGGCCTTGGCGCAGATCCGCGAGCCCCTGCTGGCCGCGGGCGCGACGCGCGTCGAGCCGCCGCTGCTGCAGCCCCTGTCGCTGATCCTCGACCTCGCCGGGGAGGCGATGCGCGAGCGGCTCTTCGTGGTCCAGGCCGAGGGCGGGGCCGAGGCTTGTCTGCGCCCGGACTTCACCGTGGCCGTGGCGCGCCAGCACGTCGACGGGGGGGCGGGCGAGGGCCGCTACTATTACGAGGGCTCGGCCTTCCGCGCCTCGCAAGGCGCCGAACTGGCCGAGGAGTTCCTGCAGCTGGGCGTCGAGCGGTTCGAGCCGGCCGGCGCGCCCTGCGTCGAAGCCGACGCCGAGATCGCCGCCCTGGCCTGGCGGGCGGCCGCGGCCGGCGGCCGAGGGGACCTGTCGCTCTGGCTGGGCGACGTGGGCCTGTTCGCGACCTTCATCGAAAGCCTGTCCCTGCCCCAGGCCCTGGGCGCGCGGCTGCAGCGCGTCGCCGGTCGGCCGCGGCTACTGAACGCCGAGCTGGCGCGGGCCGGCGAGCCCGCCGAACCCGCCGCGCGCGGACGCCTCGCGGCCCTGCTGGCGGGGCTCGGCGAGGCGGAAGCGGCGAACCTGCTGGAAGAGGTCTGGTCCCTGGCCGGCGTCGAGCCGGTCGGCGGGCGCGGGCCCGCCGAGATCGCCGCGCGCCTGGTGCGCCGCGCCGAAGCCGCCGACGCCCCGGCCCTGACCGAGGCCCAGGCCAGCGCGATCCGCGAGTTCATGGCGATTTCCGACCAGCCCGAGGCGGGTCTCGCCCGCGTGCGCGAGCTCGCCGGCGCGGGCCTGGCCCTGGATCAGGCGCTCGACGACTGGGCTCGGCGGCTGGAGCGTCTCGACGCCCTGGCGCCCGGCGCGGCGCTCGGCTTCGCGCCGGCGCTCGGGCACGCCTTCGACTACTACGACGGCCTCACCTTCGAGGTGCGCAGCGCAGGCCTCGGGCCCGAGCGGGCGGTGGCGGTCGGCGGCCGCTATGACGGCCTGTTGGCCCGACTGGGCGGCGCGGTCGGCGCGCGGGCGGTGGGCTGCATGGTGCGACCGGCGCGCGCCTTCACGGGAGGCGAGGCATGAGCGGTCCGCTGATCATCGCCGTCCCCTCCAAGGGGCGGCTCAAGGAACAGGTCGACGGCTGGCTCGGCGACTGCGGGATTCCGCTGCAGGTCAGCGGCGGCGCGCGCGGTTATGTGGCGGATATCCGGGGCCTGCCCGGCGTCCAGGTGAGGCTGCTGTCGGCCGGCGACATCGCCGAGGCGCTGGACGGCGGCGAGGTCCACCTCGGCGTCACCGGCGAGGACCTGTTGCGCGAGCGCGGGCCGGATGTGGATCGCCGCGTCATGCTGCTGCGCCCGCTGGGCTTCGGCCGCGCCGACCTGGTGGTCGCCGCGCCGAAGAGCTGGCTCGACGTGGACACCATGGTCGATCTGGAGGACGTGGCGCACGAGCATCTCGCCCGCACCGGCCGGCGCATGCGGGTCGCGACCAAATATGTCGTTCAGACCCGAACCTTTTTCGCCAGGCATGGCGTCGCCGACTACCGGATCACCGAATCCAGCGGGGCGACCGAGGGCGCGCCGGCGACCGGCGCGGCCGAACTGGTGGTGGACATCACCACCACCGGCGCCACGCTCGCGGCCAACGGACTGAAGGTGCTGTCCGACGGTCTGATCCTGAAGAGCCAGGCCCAGCTCGCCGCCAGCCTCACCGCTGACTGGGATCAGGCGCGGCTCGCCCAGGCGGAACGCCTGCTTCGGGTGGTGGAGGCGCGGGCCAACGCCTTGCGCAGCGCGACCCTGACCTGGCCCGCCGCCGGCGATGCCCGGGAAGCCGCGGTGGTCGACGCCCTGGTGGCCAGCGGAGCTTCGCGCCGGCCGCATGGCCTGCTGCTGGACGCCGCTGACGTCGCCGCCGCCGCCGCCGCCCTGACCCAGGCGGGCCTCGGTCCGGTCACCGCCGCGCGCCCGGACTTCGTTTATGAGGTTGCGTCGCCCTCATTTGAGGCGTTGCGCGCCCGTATCTGACGCATTCGTCAAAAATAAACATCCTGTGAACCCAAAAAACACGACTTTCTGACATTGATCTGCCTGTCTGCCCTTTGGGGGCGTTGACACCCGTCAGATTTTGCCGTTTCCTCCTCCTTGCGAGAGACATGAGGGCTACCAAGGCCTGAAGTCTCCGGCGTTTCGGGGAGGAAACGCCCTCTAAATCAGAGCGTAAGCTCGGAAAGAGGCCCGCCGCTCACCCTCGCGGCGGGCCAATTTTTTGCCCCGATCATTTTCTGACTCTCATGTCAAAAATGGCGGGGATCGGCAAAACTCTCCCCTATCCAGCTCGTCATCACCCAGTAGGGGACCAAGCCCCCGTCCTTCCGTCATGGCCGGGCTCCGTCCCGGCCATCCATGAACGTCGAAGGCGCAGGATCGTCTCCGTCACTCCGTGTGGATGGGTTCCCGGCACAAGGCCGGGAATGACGGTGAGGAGGGTGGAGAAGGGGATCGCGCCCCCTCACCAGATCCGGGCGCGGCCCGCCGGCGGGACGTACATGGCGTCGCCCGGCTTGACGCCGAAGGCGGCGTAGAAGGCGTCGATGTTGCGCACGGGAATGTCCACGCGGGCCTGGATGGGGGCGTGCACGTCGACCACCAGCAGCTGACGCTCGCGCTCCTCCCGCAGCTTGCCGCGCCACACCTGGGCCCAGCCGAGGAAGACGCGCTGGTCGCCGGTCAGGCCGTCGATCACCGGGGCGGGCTTGCCGTTCAGCGAGGCGTGGTAGGCGTCGAGCGCCAGCAGCAGGCCGCCGAGGTCGGCGATGTTCTCGCCCATGGTCTGCTTGCCGTTGACGAAGGCGCCGGGCAGCACTTGGAAGGCCGAGTACTGTTTGCCGAGCACTTCGGCGCGGGCGTCGAACTTGGCGGCGTCCTGCGCCGTCCACCAGTCGGTCAGCTTGCCGTCGCCGTCGGACTTGCGGCCCTGGTCGTCGAAGCCGTGGGTCAGCTCGTGGCCGATCACCCCGCCGATGCCGCCGTAGTTCACCGCCGGGTCGCCGTTCGCATCGAAGAAGGGCGGCTGCAGGATGGCCGCCGGGAAGACGATCTCGTTGCGGGTCGGCTGGTAGTAGGCGTTGACGGTGGGCGGGGTCATGCCCCACTCGGTGCGATCGACCGGCTGGTCCAGCCGGTTCACCTCGCGGCGCCACTCGAAACTGACCGCGCGCTCGACGTTGCCGTAGAGGTCGTCGTCCTTCATCGTCAGGCCGGAATAGTCGCGCCACTTGTCGGGGTAGCCGATCTTGACCGTGAACTTGGCCAGCTTCTCGAGCGCCTTGGTCTTGGTCTCGGGGCTCATCCAGTCGAGCTTCTCGATGCGTCCCTTCATCGCCCCGCGGATGCCGGAGACCAGCTCCACCATCTTGGCCTTGCTCTCGGGCGGGAAATATTCGGCGACGTAGAGCTTGCCGAGCGCTTCGCCGATCTGGCTGTCGACCAGTCCCACGCCGCGCTTCCAGCGCGCCTTCTGCGCCGGCTGGCCCTGCAGGGTCTTCTCGCGGAAGGCGAAGTGCGCCTGGTCGAAGGGGCTCGACAGATAGGGGGCGGCCTGGTCGGCGATGTTGAAGGCCTGCCAGGCCTTGAGGGTGTCGAGCGGGGTCTTGGCGAAGATGGCGGCGATCTTCGGGATCGCCGTATTTTCCGCCAGCACGACACGGTCGACCTTGGCGAGCTCGGCGCCGGCCAGGAAGGCGCTCCAGTCGAAGCCCGGGGCGAAGGTCGCGAGTTCGGCCGTGGCGATCGGGTTGTAGGTCTTGGAGTCGTCGCGGCGGTCCTCCAGCGTCCAGGAGGCCTCGGCGATCTCGGTCTCCATGGCGACGATGGCCTTGGCCGCGCCCGGCGGATCGGTCCAGCCCGCCAGCGTCAGGATCTGGGCGACATAGGCCTCGTAGGCGGCCTTCTTCGCCGCAAACTCCGGCTTGAGATAGTAGTCGCGGTTGGGCAGGCCCAGGCCCGCCTGTCCGAGATAGACGGCGTAGCGCATCGGCGCCTTGGCGTCGTCGGCGATCCCGGGTCCGAAGAAGCTGCCGCCGAAGCCGAGCTGGCCGTGGCCCATCAGCCGGGCGACATCGCTCTTGCTGCGCGCGGCGCGCACCGCGTCGAGCTCGGCCTGCAGCGGCTTGGCGCCCAGGGCCTCGAGCTGCGCCTCGTTCATGAAGCTGCGGTAGAGGGCGCCGACCTGGCCGCGCTCGCCGGTCGCGTGCGGCTCGGCGGCGGCCTTGTCGAGAACCGCGCGCATACGGTTCTGCGACAGCTCCTGCAGCAGGTCGAAGGCGCCGTAGCGGGAGCGGTCGGCCGGGATCACCAGGCGTTCGACGTACGCGCCGTTGGCGTATTTGAAAAAGTCCTGGCCGGGCGCGACGCCGGGGTCGCGGCCCGCCAGGTCGAACCCCCACGAACCCATGCGCGGGGCTTCGGTGAGGGCGGCGGCGGCCGGCGAGGCGGCGACCGTCGCGGGGCCCGCATCTTCGGCGAAAGCGGGCGCAGCGCTGGTCAGGGCCGCCGCGGCGGTGGCGGCGAGCCAGAAAGTCTTCATCGGCTTGGTCTCTGTCACTTCAGCTTTCGCGCAGCTTGACGCGTCCGGGTCGTGTCACACGTTACATTTTCGTCAGGATCCCGGCCGGGCGCCGGGCTCCTCACATGCCCGGCATGTTCATATGATCGGCGTGCTCCATCGGCATCGTCGCGGCGCTGGTCCCGACGATGAAATCGACCTTCAGCTTCTCGCCGCTGGCGAAGCTGAGGGTCGCCGGAACAAGGTCGCCGACGCGCAGGGCGCGCTTCAGGCCGACGAACATCAGGTGGCGGCCGCCGGGCGCGAAACTGACCGCGCCGCTGGCGGCCAGCGGGACGCGGGTCTCCTGCACCATGCCCATCACCCCGCCGGCCATGGTCGAGGTGTGCATCTCGACCTTTTGCGCCAGAGGGGTCTCGGCGCCGATCAGGGCGTCCGCCTTGCCGTGGTTGACGAGCGTCATGTAGCCGGCGCCGGTCGTCCCGGCGGCGGCGGGGCGGCTCCAGGGTTGAACCGCCTCGATGGAGGCGGCGAGGGCGGCGACGGGCTGGGCGCCGGCGGCGAACAGGGCGAGGGCGGCGAGGGCTGCTTTCATGAGGCGAAGCTCCATCGGGAATAGGGCGAATTCGGGGGCGTGCGCGGTGTCTGTCGGGCCCCTCTCGGGTTTGGTGAGCCGGCTGTCCAGCCGCTAGACAACGCCCAAGCTTCGACATGGTCGCGCGTTAAGGCGATGTTGCCGGTTTGGCGCCGGAAATGCGGCGAGCAAGAAACAGCCGCCCCAAGGCGGGTGGGGAACAAAGCGCCGCTATGGGCGTTTGGGGGCCTGGATAGGGCTCGAAAGGGGCGGAATGAGGGGGGACGCGAACCGCGGGTGCGTGATTGGGGGCTGGCGGCGACGCCGCCATCTTCGGAAGTTCCCGCGCTGCGGCGTCCTTACCGCTTTACAAGAAAAGATAAGCTTTTCGAGTGTCTTTGGCGCCGCTCCACTCGAGCGGTGAATAGTTGTTTGCGAGTGTCTCAAGCAAACAAGTGGCCTTCCGGCGCAAGCCAGGTGCGTCGTATCGGTCACGCAGAGGATCTTTCCTCTCCCCACAGTTGATTGATGAGGGGAACTGCACCTAAAGTCCTGGCATCGGTTCGCGTGGCTGGCGAACTTTGCGTTCCAAGTGTGGCTTCGGTGACACTTACGTGAATCGGCGGCCTTGTTATAAGGATGCTGGGTCAATTGGCCGCAGCATTGAGGGCAACGAGAGGGCTCTGAGAATGAAGTTCAAACTCCTGGCGGGCGCAGCCCTGGCAGCGGTGTTCGCCGCCTCCGGCGCAGCCGCGCAAGTCGGCTGGTACGGCGCTGTCGACCTGGGCTACCACTGGCCTGAAACGACCAACTTCGACACGTCCTCGGGCGTTGCGGTCGACCTGCGGACGCAGGACGACTGGGCCGGCTTCGGCCGTCTCGGCTACCAGCTGAACGACCACTGGCGCATCGAAGGCGAGCTTGGCTATCGCCAGGGCGACATCGAGTCGGCGATCACCCGCAATCCGGGCACGACCAGCTTCGCGGCGCTCTGCACGCCCGGCGTGTCGCGCTCGACGGCGGCGCCGTCTTGCGGTTCGCCGGACGGCGACAACAAGACGTGGACCCTGATGGCCAACGTCATTTACGACGTGCTGCCGAACTCCGCGATCAACCCGTTCATCGGCGTCGGCGTCGGTGCGGCCCGCTCCAAGCTGAAGACGACCGGCCAGTTCTCCAACATCCCGGGCGTGATCTCCGCGACCAATCCGGCGATCCAGAACCTGGTGATCGACGACGACGACACCGCCTTCGCCTGGCAGGCGATCGCCGGTGTTGCGTGGAAGGCCACCGACCGTCTGAACGTCGACCTGACGTACCGCTACCTGGGTACGTCCGACATGAACTTCCGCTCGACCAACGTCGCCTCCGGCGGCATCCAGCCGGGCACCTTCCAAGGCGAGCTGCGGGATTCCTCGGTGACCGTCGGCGTGCGTTACTCGTTCGCGCCGCCGCCGCCCCCGCCGCCTCCGCCCCCGCCGCCCCCGCCTCCGCCTCCCCCGCCGCCTCCCCCGCCCCCGCCGCCGGCGCCGGCCTACGAGGCCAAGCAGTTCATCGTCTACTTCCCGTTTGATCAGTACATCCTGACGCCGGAAGCCCAGGCGGTGGTCACCGAAGCGGCCAACTACGCCAGCGGCGGCAACGCCACCCGCGTCGTGGTTGTCGGCCACACCGACACCTCGGGTTCGCCGGCCTACAACACGCGTCTGTCGGAACGCCGCGCCAAGGCGGTCGCCGATGCTCTGGTCGGTTCGGGCGTCGCCCAGACCGCCCTGTCGGTCGACTGGAAGGGCGAGACCCTGCCGGCCGTGCAGACCGGCGACGGCGTGAAGGAACCGCTGAACCGTCGTTCGACGATCGACATCAACTTCTGATTTCGATCGCCGACGGTTCGTCGGATGCTCTAGCGGAAGCCCGGCCGAAAGGCCGGGCTTCTTGCGTTTCCAGCCTTAGGGGCCATGGACGGGGGCTAAGCCGTCTTTCCGTCATGGCCGGGCCCGTCCCGGCCACCCATGAACGTCGACGGCGCAGGACGGTCTCAGTCTCTCCGTGTGCATCGGTTCCCGGCACAGGGCCGGGAATGATGGTGGCGGAGGGACGGCTATCGATTCGCCGACGCCCCGCGACTCGGCGCGCGCCTCTCGCTGCGGGCGGCGCCGGGCGGCCGGATGCTGATCGCCGCGGCGTGGCCGCTGACCTGGCAAGCGCCCAAAAACCGTTCACAGTCTCGTGAAGCCGCCCTCGCCGCCCAGCCCGGCAGACGCCATCTCCCGAGGGAGAAACCTCGTGCTTAAGGGCTCGTTAGTAAAAAAGGCTGGGGGCGGATGGTTCGCCGCATTGACGACTCCTTAGCCAACGTGGTCCCCATATATGGGTCACGTGGGTGTTGGGCCCACAAGATGTAGGGGGACCAGGGGTTCTAGGCGATCCGCGCCGAAGCTCCTGATTGTAATGGGTTTTGGGACATGAGCAGCAGCGAAGCGGCCAAGGTTGAGATCGCAGGCGGTCCGGAGCGGGGCGATAAGCGCGCCGAGCGGCCGCAACTGCAGCTCGTTCGGAAGGTCGAAGTCGACCGCAGCCGGGACGACCAGCTGACCGATTTCGGCAAGACCACGCTTGAGGACCGTTACCTGCTGGCCGGCGAGTCCTATCAGGACATGTTCGCCCGCGTGGCCACGGCCTTCGCCGACGACGCCGAGCACGCCCAGCGCATCTACGACTATATTTCGAACCTCTGGTTCATGCCCGCCACCCCGGTGCTGTCGAACGGCGGCGCGGCGCGCGGCCTGCCGATCTCCTGCTTCCTGAACGCCGTGCCGGACAATCTGGAAGGCATCGTCAGCGTCTGGAACGAGAACGTGGCGCTGGCCTCCAACGGCGGCGGCATCGGCACCTACTGGGGCGGCGTGCGCTCGATCGGCGAGAAGGTGAAGGGCGCGGGCCAGACCAGCGGCATCATCCCTTTCATCCGCGTGATGGACTCGCTGACGCTGGCCATCAGCCAGGGCTCGCTCCGCCGCGGCTCGGCGGCGGTCTACCTCGACGTCCACCACCCGGAGATCGAGGAGTTCCTGGAGATCCGGAAGCCCTCGGGCGACTTCAACCGCAAGTCCCTGAACCTGCACCACGGTATCTCGATCACCGACGAGTTCATGGAGGCCGTCCGCGAGGGCGCCATGTTCGGCCTGCGCTCGCCGAAGACCGGCGAGGTGATCCGCGAGGTCGACGCCCGCAGCCTCTGGCAGAAGATCCTCGAGATCCGCCTGCAGACCGGCGAGCCCTACCTGATCTTCGCCGACACGGTGAACCGGGCCATGCCGCAGCACCAGCGCGAGCTGGGCCTGAGCGTGCGCCAGTCGAACCTCTGCTCCGAGATCATGCTGCATACCGGCAAGGACCACCTGGGCGAGGAGCGCACCGCGGTCTGCTGCCTGTCGTCGGTCAACGCCGAGAAGTTCCTCGAGTGGCGCGACCATCCGACCTTCCTCGAGGACATCATGCGGTTCCTCGACAACGTGCTGCAGGACTTCATCGTCCGCGCCCCGCCGGAGATGAGGCACGCGGTCTACGCCGCCCAGCGCGAGCGCTCGGTCGGCCTGGGCCTGATGGGCTTCCACTCCTTCCTGCAGGGCCAGAACGTGCCCTTCGAGAGCGCGCTGGCGAAGTCCTGGAACATGCGGCTGTTCAAGACCCTGCGCCGGGGTTGCGACGCGGCCTCGCGCAAGCTGGCGGCCGAGCGCGGCCCCTGCCCGGACGCGGCCGAACGCGGCGTGATGGAGCGGTTCAGCCACAAGATCGCGATCGCGCCGACGGCGTCGATCTCGATCATCTGCGGCGGCACCAGCGCCGGCATCGAGCCGATCCCGGCCAACATCTACACCCACAAGACCCTGTCGGGCTCGTTCGCGGTGAAGAACCCCTATCTGGAGCGCGTGCTCGACGAGAAGGGCCAGAACACCGCGGGCGTCTGGGACTCGATCCTGGAGAACGAGGGCTCGGTGCAGCACCTCGAGTTCCTCAACCAGGACGAGAAGGACATCTTCAAGACCGCCTTCGAGATCGACCAGCGCTGGGTGATCGAGCTGGCCGCCGACCGCACGCCGGACGTCTGCCAGTCGCAGTCGGTCAACATCTTCCTGCCCGGCGACGTCGATAAGTGGGACCTGCACATGCTGCACTGGCAGGCGTGGGAGCGGGGCTGCAAGTCGCTCTACTACCTGCGTTCCAAATCGGTGCAGCGCGCGGCCCACGCCGGGGGCGAGGGCATCGTGCACATCGAAATCCCGGACGAAGGCAAGACCGACTACGAGGAATGCCTCGCCTGCCAATAGGCGGCTGACCGCATCGCAATCGCCGCCTTTCGAGGCGACGGACGGGCCGGACAGGGGAACCCTGCTCCGGCCCTTTGCGTTTCGGCGCCTCGACGCCAATCGGCTGCTCAGTGATTGCGCGCTATTCAGATCGGTCCGCCGTTGGCGCCGAACTTGCTGGAACTCTTTTGATGTCGACGTTCTAACTCAGGTATGAAAAGCTAACTTCATCCGCGGTTTACTGCGGGCTGGGAGGCGCATATGCGGCGCTGGGCTGGGCTGCACCTCGTCGGAATTTGCGGGGTTGGAATTTGCGGGCTCGCCGCTGCGGGCGCCGTTGATGCGGCTGAGCCGGGACGTGGACCGTCCCTCACGCTCGCCCCTCAGGATTCGCTCACCGCCCTGTTCGACCAGGCCACGCCGGACGCCGACGCCGCCTCGTACGCCTGGCGCTCCACCCATGTTCAATTGACCCCCAAATCCCGGCTGCGCGTCAGCGTCGCCGATCCGCTCGCCGGTCCGGGCGGCCTGGCGCTCGCCCGCGCCGCTGAGGCCCAGGCCTATGAGGTCAGCCTGGTGCGCGACTGGCCAGGCGCGGTGTCGTTCGAAACCCGGCGCTTCGGCGTCGACCTTTCGCCGCACGCGGCGGTGGGCGTCACCCCGCAGGGCGGCTTGGCCGAAGCCGGCGCCCGGCTGGAGCTGAGCAAAAAGAAGGATCGCGCGGTTCTGGCCGGGTTCAATGCGATTGGCGTCAGCGACGGCGCGCGGTTCGGTGACACGGGCCGCTGGTACTTGTTCGCCGCCGCCAGCGGTCGCGCCGTCGGCCTCAACATGCTGCACGGCGAGGGCGGCTGGGATCGCGCCGGCTGGACCACCGACCAGAGCTCGAAGCTTGTCGGCGACGCCCAGGTCGGCGTCGGCTGGCGCAAGGGCGCGACGCAGACGTCGCTGGGCGTCCTCCATCGCGAGGTGAAGGCCGAGCACACCTACTACGGCTACGAATCCAAGCCCGACACCCTCGTCGCCTTCTCCTTCGCCGTCAGGCCGGGGCAATAGGCGAGGCTTAGCCGCCCAGCGCCGCGCGCACCTCGTCCAGCACGCCGGCCCAGTCGCCAGCCGTCGTCTGGCGGAACAGCCGCATCGCGCCGTACCAGGAACAATCGCTGCGCCCCGTTCCCCAGCGCCAGTCGCAGCCGATCGCCGGCAGCAGCAGCCAGACGGGCTTGCCGAGCGCACCGGCGAGATGGGCGACCGAGGTGTCGACCGAGATCACCAGGTCGAGGCCGGCGATGATCCCGGCGGTGTCCCAGAAGTCGCGCGCGCCGGTGTCCTGCGGCAGCAGGCTGACCGCGCCGGGCAGGGCCATCAACGCCTCAGCCGCCGGCGGCGGCAGGGAGCGGTTGCGGTCGTTGTCGTGATCCGGGTTGCCGCGGGCGACCACCCCCACCCTCAGGCCCTCGATCGCGTTCGGCCGCGGGGGCCGCAGATAGGGGGCGGGCGGCGGCGCCTGAAGCCGCTGCATGAAGACCACCGGCAGGCGGCTGGTCGGGACCGCATAGTCCAGACCCTCGATGGCGAGCGCGCCCTGGGCCGCCATCGCCGGCATGCCCAGCCCTTCGCGGACCAGGCGCACCAGCGCCGGGTGGCAGACCCAGATCACCTCGGCCCCGGCCTCGCGCAGCAGGGGCGCGAAGCGGGCGTACATGATCTGGTCGCCGAAGCCCTCTTCGCCCCAGACCAGGACGTTCTTGCCCGCCAGCTCCTCGCCCGACCAGAGCGGCGCGCCGAGGTCCGGCGCCGGACGCGTCTCGCTGTCGGCGATCTGGCGCCAGGCGTCGTAGAGGACGAAGCCCTCGGCCAGCCGGCCTTGCGCCAGCAGCGACAGGCCGAGCGAGGCGCGCATCCGCGGGGCCGCGGGATCGAGCGCCAGGGCCTGGCGAAAGCCGGCCTCGGCCTGGGCGTGGTCGCCGAGCAGTTGGCGGATGACGGCGATATCGTGCAGCCGGCCGGCGGTCGGCGCGAGCGCGACGGCCTCGCGCAAGCGCGTTTCGGCGGCTTCCAGCCGGCCCTGGCGCTGCAGGGCGCGGCCCTCCTCGGCGAGCGCCTGGGCGCGATCTGCGCGATCGTTCATGACGGGAGACCTAGCGCCAGGCGTCACCCAGGCAAAGCCTCGACCTCCCGGCCGTCGTCGAAGGGAAACCGCTCGGCCCAGAAGCTGGCGAGCCGGGGCTCGACGTCCACCGCCCGCACGATGGGCGCCAGGCGCGGGGCGGCGGCGTAGAAGGCGGCCCGCCGCGGACCCCAGCGCGAGACCACGGTCAGATAGAGGTCCAGCATCGAGATCCCGTCGCCCAGCAGGAAGCGTCCGGCGGGCTCGATCCCGGCGTCCATCGTCGCCCAGGACTGGCGGATGCGCGCGGCCGTGCGCTCCAGCAGCACCGCCTCATGGGCCTTGTCCGCCGCCAACCGGCTGGGGTCGTCGCGGACCCAGTAGAGGGCGTAGATCTGGGCGGAGATGAAATTCATCCAGCGCAGGAAGCGCGGCCGCAGCGGCGAGGCGGCGTCGGGGGCCAGGCCTGCGTCCGGATGCCGCTCCGCCAGATGGATCAGGATGGCGGCGCTCTCGGTCATCAACTCGCCTGATGGCAGGACCAGCGCCGGCACCTGGCGCATCGGATTGATGGGGGCGAGCGCCGCGGCGTCGGAGGCGCTGTCGAAGGGCGCCAGTTCGACGACCTCATAGGGCGCGCCGGCCAGCGTCAGGGCCGCTTCGACCGCTGTGGAGCCGGAGCCGCGGGCTCCGTAGACGATGTAGCCAGGCATGGTGTTATCCCCAGGCTGTTCACAACATGTTGGGAGGGTGCGTTAACTTGGCGCTAGATGTTGAAGTATCTGCTGCTACCCTCATCTGGTCGTTCCGCCGCCGAGCGATTCCGTCCGAGGTAAGATGTCCGTGACCAAGCCTAAAACCCGCCAGCTGTCCGGCCTGCTCACGCCCTCGTTCGCCTACAAGCCGTTCCGCTATCCGTGGGCCTACGACTTCTGGAAGAAGCAGCAGCAGGTCCACTGGATGCCCGAAGAGGTCCCGCTCGGCGAGGACCTGAAAGACTGGGCCACCAAGCTGAACGATCGAGAGCGCAATCTGCTCACCCAGATTTTCCGATTCTTCACCCAGTCGGACGTCGAGGTGAACGACAACTACATGGAGCGCTACAGCCGCGTCTTCAAACCCACAGAGGTGAAGATGATGCTGGCCTCGTTCTCCAACATGGAGACGATCCACATCGCCGCCTACGCCCTGCTGCTCGAGACCATCGGCATGCCCGAGGCCGAGTTCACGGCCTTCCTCGACTACCAGGCGATGCGCGACAAGCACGACTACATGCAGACCTTCGGCGTCGACTCCGACGCCGACATCGCCCGCACCCTGGCCATGTTCGGCGGCTTCACCGAGGGGCTGCAGTTGTTCGCCAGCTTCGCCATGCTGATGAACTTCCCGCGCCACAACAAGATGAAGGGCATGGGCCAGATCGTCTCCTGGTCGGTGCGCGACGAGAGCCTGCACTGCGAGGGGATCGTCAAACTCTACCACGCCTTCAACAAGGAGACCGGCGCGGTCACCAAGTCGGTCGCCGACGACATCGTCGACTGCTGCAAGACGGTGGTGGGCCTGGAAGACAAGTTCATCGACCTGGCCTTCGAGGCCGGCGAGATCCAGGGCATGACCCCGGACGACATCAAGAAATACATCCGCTTCATCGCCGACTGGCGCCTGCGCCAGCTGGACCTGCCGGAGGTCTACGGCGCCAAGGAAAACCCGCTGCCCTGGCTGCAGGCCATGCTGTCGGGCGTCGAGCACGCCAACTTCTTCGAAGCCCGCTCGACCGAATACTCCAAGGCCGCCACCCGCGGCCAATGGCATGGCCAGGACGGCGTCTGGTCCGAGTTCGACAAGATGCTGTCGAAGCGCTCGGAGAGCACCCTACCGGCGGAGTGAGTCCCTTTCTCACATGTCATCCCGGAAGCCGCGCAGCGGCTGTCCGGGAACCATGAACACCGGACGAGCCCGCTCGCGCACAACGGTCCCGCTTCAAATCGACACGCCGTGTTCATGGGTCCCGGTGTTCGCTTCGCGAAACCGGGATGACACATATTGGAGGGCGCGCGTCTTCGGACGCGTCCCCGCGCTAAATCTCACGGCAGATGCGAGCCCGCCGGTTTCGGCAAGTCAAGGACGCGCCCTGTGGGCGCGCCGCGACGCGGCGGCGGCGTTCGCCGCCGTCCTTGAGTTGCCGAAACCGGCGGGCATTATGGCCGCCATGAGATCTATGGCTCCTAGTGTCCTGACGAACACCTAGCCACGACCACGTGACGTTCGCGGACAGGCGATCGCTGGGATGGGCAATCCCATCGCTAGAATGCCTTTCGAGAGCAGACTTCAGACACCGGAGTTCTTGATATGTTCTTGACGTCGGGCCGAACCACGCCATCATGAGGCGAGTGGGCGCGCTGGCCGTGCTCTACGATTGGCTGGTAAGGGGCGCCGGCTTCTGCCGGTGTAATGGCAGTGGTGGCGGAATCCAGAAAGCAGTATGTCGCGCGCAAGCAACGTGAGCACGAAGACTACCGACGGCGGATCGAAGCCGAGGAGGCTGCCCAGCCTAGAGTAGGCTGGCCCACTCGAAGTGAGGTCGCCAAGAGGCTGGCTGGTGAAGCCGGATCAATTGCTGGCCTGGCGACGGGGGTGCCCCGTGGCGCATTCCACGCAGGGCAAGACGCGTTTGCGGGCCTGAACTTTGTCAGCCGGCTCTTCGATCCGACGGACGCCGAGAGCTCACCGAAGGGCCAAGCCGCGTGGGATGACGTGTTCCGGGCGGGTAAAGGCGCGTTGGATTATGTGGCCAACCGGAGCTCAAATCCACATAAGATCCTCAGCGACCTTAACCGGACTGGCGTCGGTTCGAATGTGTATCTCCACGCGAAGCCTGCGCTCTTGGCCCCAACGCCCGCGGGCGAATTTCGCAACCAGTTCAATACCGGTATGAATGTCGGCGAGGGCCTGTTCAATGTCGCGGGACTGATCGGTGCGGCCGCCGAACTCAGGAGCATCCCGGAGCTTCGAGCGCTCTCGAAGGGCCGCGCCGCGATCCCAGACCTGCCGCCCGGCACTCCCGATCGTGTCGTCAACTACATGGCCACGCCCGATCCAAAGACGATGGGGAGCCATGCCCCGCTACCGCGGGCCACGAAGCTTCCCGGCGGCAGACCCATTCCGGCGATCATCAGTGAGAGTGTCTTCAACCGAAAGCTACCCCCGCCTGGGACGCCCAGAGGAGTGTTCTACCAGTATCACTATGCGATCGATCCCAAGTACCATGGCGGTCCAGTGAAGGCGGCGTTCGGCGGCGGTGGTTGGAGTGGCAAGAAGCTGGGCTGGACTAAATATGGCCCGGCTGCCCGCGCCTGGTACGGAACGCCGTGGCAGACCAAGGCCGCCGCCCTTGGGACCTTGGGGGGCCTTGGCTGGCCCATCGATTCCTTCGGTCCGGACGACGGTCAGCGATGACCCTCCGCACCTATGCGGAGTTCACCTCCGACCTCCCCACGGAGCAGATTGAGAGCGAGACGGACTTTGTCCAGCTGGGCGGCAGGCCCGTCGCCGCCGCCTTAAGCAGCATCTTCGCGGGCCTGGGGTGCCAGGTAAGGGCCGTGGAATCCGCTGCTCATCGCGGTTGGGATTTCCGCTTCCGGTGCGGGAAACTGCGGCTCTGGTGCCAGGTGTCCTTGATCGAGGGGTATCTGGTGATCATTCAGGACTTGTCCGCGCGTTGGCGGATTTTCGGCGGGGACCACCGCGACTTTGTCGAACTCATGAGCCGATTTGGCGACGCGCTCGCCGCAGACCCGCGGTTCCACGATGTCGGCTGGTTCCACGAAGACGAAATTCTCTCGGAGCGCGCGGGCGCAAACCGCCCCAGCGGCGCCTTTAGCGACATCCCCTGCGTCAGGCTCCAGACGGTGGACGATGCTCCGCCCGCGGGAGCTTGACGCCAACGGCGCGACTTACCCCCGCTGCGCCGCGCATCTCCAGCGATCGCCATGGCTGAGACGTCCGCCCCCGACCCCGAACTTTCTCCCCTACACCCGCGTTTCCGACTCTGGATTTCTTCCGGAGACCGGCATGGCTGCGCGTCCGACCTGGCAGGGCTACCTGCGCCTGAGCCTCGTGAGCTGCCCGGTGGCGCTCTACACCGCCACCGCCCGCACCGGCGAGGTGCACTTCAACATGTTGCACGGGACCACCCACAACCGCATCAAGATGATCCCGACGGACCCGGAGACGGGGCCGGTCGAGCGCTCGGAGATCGTCAAGGGCTATGAGATCGAGAAGGGCCGCTACGTCGTCATCACCGACGACGAGATCAAGAACGTCCGGCTGGAGACCACCCGCACCCTCGACATCGAGCGCTTCGTCGATGAGGAGGACATCGATCGGCTCTACTGGAACGACCCCTACTTCCTGGTTCCTGACGGCGACATGGCGGTCGAGGCCTTCACGGTCATCCGCGAAGCCATGACCAAGGCCGGCCAGGTCGCGCTCGGCCGGCTGGTCATGCACCAGCGCGAGCGGCTGATGGCGCTCGAGCCGCGAGGGAAGGGCATCCTCGCCTATTCCCTGCGCACCAAAGGCGAGGTGAAGGACGCGGCGGAGGTCTTCGACCGCATCCCGGACATCAAGCCCAATCCGCAGATGATCGAGATCGCCGCCAAGATCATCGAGCAGCAGGAAGGGCCCTTCGACCCCAGCCAGTTCAACGACCGCTACGAGGACGCGCTCCGGGCCCTGATCAAGGAGAAGGAGAAGGGATCCACCGTCACCGCGCCGGCCGAGCCGAAGGAGGCCGAGGTCATCGACCTCATGGAGGCGCTGCGACGCAGCCTGGGCCAGGGCGGCGGCGAACGGCGCAAGCCGGCGCGCGAGGGCGCGGCGCCGGCCAAGAAGCCCGCAGCCAGGAAGCCGGCGGCGAAAAAGCGGGCCTAATCAAGGCAGCTGTCCCCCGAAGCGGACGGCGGGGACGCTCGGCGCATATGCGATATCCCGCGGCGCCGCTTTCGCCGAGCTTGGCGAGAACCTATCTATGGACAGGGACGGGGAGGCCAAGCCTGGAGGTTCCCGCATGTCCGACTATCTGCAGTTGGGCGAATATCTGGCGGCTCTCGAGGAGGCGACGACGCTGATCGGCCGAAGTCCGCGGCGAGCCTCGCCTGACGACGAGCGGCTCGACGTCCTGCTGCACCGCATCGCCGCCTTTCCGCCGGCCTATGTGGGCCTCGCGGGATTGGCGGAGGGCGCGGACTCGCGGGCGCAGCTGGCCCGGCTACGGGCCGACGTCGAGACCTTCGTGCGCAAGCGCGCGGAGCGCTCCGCCGTCGCCGCCTTTCCGATCCGCCAGCACGGCGTCGGCCGCACCCTCTGACGTCAGCGCCGTAACGCCCCCTCAGTCGCTACGCGACAGCTCCCCCGCTACGCGGTGGAGCATCTTCAGCCCAGATCCTCCACCGCGCAGCGGGGGAGGTGGATCGCCGAAGGCGAGACGGAGGGGGCGTTCGGCGCTAGCGCTTCAACTTCGCGATCGCCTCGGCCAGCGGGCGTTCGGCGTCGCAATAGTCGGCCCAGGCCTTGGTCTTCTTCAGCAGGGCAGGCGCCGTGCGCAGGGTGAAGGCCTTCGGGTTCAGCCCGGGCCTCACCTCCTTCCACACCAGCGGGAAGGAGACCGGCGCGCCGGGCCGCGCCCGGGGTGAGAGCGGGGCCACCGCCGTCGAAAGGCGGTCGTTGCGCAGATAGTCGAGGAAGATCCGGCCGACCCGCTTGGCCTTTGCCATGTTGACCACGTAGCGGTCCGGCGCGTCGGCGGCGATCGCCAGGCAGACGTCCTGGGCGAAGGTCTTGGCGGTCGGCCAGTCCATTTCTCCCTTGCCGCTTTTCAACGGCGTGACGACGTGCAGTCCCTTGCCGCCGGTGGTCTTGCAGAAGGCGACCAGGCCCACCGCCTCCAGCCGCGCCTTCACCTCCAGCGCCGCCTCGATCACCCGATCAAAGGGGATCTCCTCGTCGGGGTCGAGGTCGAAGACCAGGCGGCCGGGAACCTCGGGCTGGAAGGGCTGGCAGTTCCAGGGGTGGAATTCGACGGCGGCGACCTGGGCGAGCGCGATCAGCGCCTCGATGCGGTCAGCCTGCAGGTAGGGCTTGTGGTCGCCGAAGACCTGCACCTCGCCGATCAGCGACGAGGAGCCCTTGCCGGCGTGGCGCTGGAAGAAGCGCTGGTCGCCGAGGATGCCGTCCGGCGTGCGGACGATGGAGCAGGGCCGGCCCTTCACGTGCTCGATCATCCAGGGCCCGACGGCTTCCAGATAGCGGGCGAGGTCCAGCTTGGCGACGGGCCGGCCGTCGCCCCCGTCAGGCCAGAGCGCCTTGTCCGGGCTGGAGATGGTCACGCCGAGGACGACGTTGTCGCCGGCCTTTGCCTTCTGGGGGGCCTTGGATTTCGCCGCAGGATCCGGCTCGGCGACCTCGACCTCCTCCACAGGGGCCGGCGTTTCGGCGACCACCTGGTCGGCCCGCTTGTCCTCGCGCAGGCCCTTGAAGGCGCTCTGGCGGACCATGCCGCCGCCGGTGAAGCCGGCGAACTCGATCTCGGCGACCAGCTCGGGCGAGGCCCAATGGACGTTCGCCTCCTTCTTCGGCGCGCCCGGGCCGGTGAAGGGGCTTTGGGCGATCTCCAGCGGCTCCAGCCTGGGCAGCACCCGGGCGACGGTGTCGCGGCCGAAGCCGGTTCCCACCCGGCCGACATAGACCAGCTTGTCGCCGCGATTGACGCCGACCAGCAGAGAGCGCAGCTGGCCAGCCTCGCCCGTCCAGCCGCCGATCACCACCTCATGGCCGGCGCGACACTTGGACTTGACCCAGGTCTCGCCGCGGTCCGAGCGGTAGGCGGCGTCGAGCCGCTTGGAGACGATGCCCTCCAGGGCCATCCGGCAGGCCGACTGCAGGACGGCGTCGCCCGGGGCTTCGAAATGGTCGACGAAACGGATGCGCGGCCCCAGCCGCTTGCCCGCCTTGTCGATCAGGGCCTTCAGCCGCGCCTTGCGTTCGCGCAGCGGCAGGCCGCGCAGGTCCTCGCCCTCAGCGAACAGCAGGTCGAAGGCGAAGAAGGCGAGGTCGGAGGTCTTGCCGTCGGACAAGGCCGCCTGCAGGGCCGGGAAGTCCGGCGCGCCGTTGGCGTCCAGGGCGCAGGCCTCGCCATCGATGATGCCGTCGGGCAGGACCTCGGCGTCCTTGGCGATCTCCTTGAACTTCGGCGTCCAGTCGAGGCCGGTGCGGGTCTTCAGGCGCGCCTCGCCGTCCTCCACCCGCAGCTGCAGCCGGTAGCCGTCGAACTTGATCTCATGACCCCAGCCGGACCCTTGCGGCGGCCGGTCGACCGACTTGGCCAGCTGCGGGGGGACGAAGCCCGGCAGGCCGGACTCCTTCCTCAGCTTCGGGGGCGGCGCGGTCTTCAGGGGCGCTGCGGCAGGCGGCGGATCCTGGGCGCGGTTCGAGCCCCAGACCGCCTTGGCCGAGGCCCGCGCCCGGCCGCCGGTCATGAAGGGCTTGGCGCCCCTGCCCTTGCCGGCGGCGATCTCCTCCATGGTCCGGCCGGAGGCGATGGAGGTCACCGCCTCGTCGATCAGCCGCTCGCCGTTCTCTTCGACCGAGTAGCCGTCGTGGTGTTTGATCAGCAGCCAGTTGTCGGTCTTCTCGCGCTCGCGGCGCGTCATCCGTACAAGGACGAAACCGCCCTTCAGCCGCTCGCCGTCAAGCACGATCTTGAGGTCGCCAGCCTTCAGGCCCCGGTGCGGATCGGTCCCGGGCTCGGGATCCCAGTAGCCGCGGTCCCACAGCATCACCACGCCGCCGCCGTACTGGCCCTGGGGGATGGTCCCTTCGAAATCGCCGTAGTCGAGGGGATGGTCCTCGACCTCGACCGCCAGCCTGCGGTCGTGCGGATCAAGGGAGGGGCCCTTGGTCACCGCCCAGGACTTGAACACGCCGTCCAGCTCCAGGCGGAAGTCGTAGTGCAGCCGGCTGGCCGCATGCTTCTGGATGACGAACCGCAGCCGGTTCGACGGCTTGGTCTTCTCAGCCCCGGCCGGCTCGGCGGTCTTCGAGAAGTCGCGCTTGGCGCGGTAGCGGTCGAGCTTCGGTTCGACGGCCATCGGGCCTCCTTCAACTGGCCATTCTTCCACTCGCCAGCGCGGTCGCCTGTGCCCCCATCTCCGACAGATCGGCGACGAAGGCGTCGCGCCAGGCGGTGACGTCCTCGCGCTGGACGTTATCGAACAGAGCGCTCCAGCGGCGGATTCGCTCCGGCCGCTCCATCGCCAGCGCCCGCTTCAGCGCCTCGGCCAGCTCTTCCGGGCTGTTCGGATTGACCAGCAGGGCCTCGGTCAGCTGACGCGCGGCGCCGGCGAAGCGCGAGAGGATCAGAACGCCGGGGTCTTCCGGGTCCTGGGCGGCGACGAACTCCTTGGCCACCAGGTTCATGCCGTCGCGCAGAGGCGTGACGAGGCCGACGCTGGCGGCGCGGTAGATGCCGGCCAGCTCGTCGCGCCGGTAGTTCTTGTTCACATAGCGGAAGGGCGCCCAGTCGATGTCGGCGAACTCGCCGTTGATCCGGCCGGAGAGGGCGTCGAGCCGGGCGCGGATCTCCTGATAGGCCTCGACGCCTTCGCGGCTGACCGGGGCGATCTGCAGCATCAGCACTTCGCGCCGGATGTCCGGGCTGTCGGCCAGCAGGCGCTCGAAGCCCATGAACCGTTCTTCCAGCCCCTTGGAATAGTCCAGCCGGTCGACGCCGACGATCAGCCGGCGAAACACGGTGCAGGCCCTCATCAGGTCGTTCATCCGCACCGCGCGCGACGAACGCACCAGCTTGGCGAAGTCGGCCGCGTCGATGCCGATCGGATAGGCGCCCACCTGCACCGTGCGGCCATAGGCCTTCCAGAGGCCCGGGCTGGTCTGTTCGCCGCTGGCCTCGTTCTGCACATATTCCTCGAAGGCCTGCTGGTACTCGGCGGTCTGGAAGCCGACCAGGTCGTAGTCGAACATCGCCTGCACCAGCTGCTTGTGACCGGGCAGGGTGGTGATCAGCTGGTAGGCCGGCCAGGGCACGTGCAGGAAGAAGCCGATCCGGTTCTTCACCCCCAGCTGGCGCAGCTCGCGGGCCAGCGGGATCAGGTGGTAGTCGTGGATCCAGACAAGGTCGTCCGGCTCGATCAGCGGGCGCAGCGTCTCGGCGAACCGGCTGTTGACCCGCTCGTAGCCCTCGCCATAGGCGCGGTCGTAGGCGGTCAGGTCCTGGCGATAGTGGAACAGCGGCCAGAGCGTCTTGTTGGCGTAGCCGTTGTAGTACTCGTCGACGTCGGCGTCCTCGAGGTCGACGGTGGCGACCGTCACCCCGTCGATCTTCTGCATCGCCAGCTGGCCGGTGAATTCGGGCGTGGTCTTGCCGCTCCAGCCGAACCACAGGCCGGAGTATTCGCGCAGCGCCGCGGCCAGCGCCATGGCCAGGCCGCCGACGCTCTCCTCGCCGGCGGCGCTCGGCGGGGTGACGCGGTTGGAGACGACGATCAGCCGGCTCATAGGGCGGCTTCCAGCCAGGCTAGCGCCGCCTCGACCCCGGAAAGGCGGAAGCGCGCCGCCGTCTGACGGCCGGGGCCGACCAGCACGCCCATCCCGCCCACCGCCTGGACCGCCTCGAAGCCGTGCTCGTCGGTGGCGTCGTCGCCGACGAACACCGGCCGCGCGCCGGCGAAGGGCGCCAGCTGCAGGAAGGCGGCCACGCTGTCGCCCTTGGTGGGGCCCGGCGTGCGCAGCTCCTCGACCATGTCGCCGGTCTGCCGGTAGAGGCCGGTCTCCTCGGCCAAAGCCTGGGAGCAGGCCCGGGCGGCCGGGCCTTCAGCGTGGGCCAGACGGTAGTGCAGGGCGACGCTCAACCCCTTCTCCTCGACGAGCAGGCCGGAGTCGCGGGCGGCGAAGTCGCGAAAACGACGGCTGGCCTCGCCCACCGCCGGATGCGGCTCGGCCTGGGTCACCCGACCCTCGGAATCCCGCAGGATCAGCCCGTGGACCGCCGCCACGGCTCTCACGCGCCCCTCGAGGATGCGGTCGATGTCAGCCAGGGTGCGGCCGCTGACCACCGCCAGCCGCCCGCCCAGCGCCCGGCTGAGCCGTTCCAGCAGACTGGTGCGCCGTGGATCGGGGCGCACGTCCTGAGGACGCGCGGCGATGGGCGCAAGCGTGCCGTCGAGATCGAGAAACAGCGCGATCTCGTCGAGGCGCAACGCTGTAGGCGCCGGCAGGGCAGCCGTGATCCCTTGGGTCGTCATGAACAGTTTCGGTCCCTCGAAACATTTGGCAAACGCGCAAACGACCCGGAGCGATCCCCCAGGTCACGGTGAAGTTGACCGGGGGCGGGTCGGAACGTCGCTGTCATCCTCGACCGCCATCCCGGCCGAAGCGTGGCGCAGGGCGGGAGCCCAGGGCCGTGGCGCTGCCTCGGATCGGCCTTGAAACCGTCCGGGGAGGACGATGATGTCTGCGTCTCGCGGTTTTTTCGCACCTGCGAAGGCGGCTGAGAGAGCGTTAACGGGCACGCGCTAGACTTCGTCCGCGCGGTCCTCTCCCAATCCCCCGCCCGGGCTTGACGGCCCCCGCGCAATCCGCGCATCCCGGGCCCTGTATTCGCGAAAAGGCGTGCGGCATGATTGAGACTTGGCAGGCGGACGCCATCCTCCTCTTCGGCGCCACCGGCGACCTGTCCCGGCGCATGCTGCTGCCTTCGCTCTACTTCCTCGACGCCGACGGCTTCCTGCCCGACGGTTTCAAGGTGCTGTGCACCGCGCGCGCCCACCTGACCCGGGAGGAGTTCGTCGCCCAGGTGCGCGAGCTGCTCCTGGCGCGCTCCGAAGGCCTCGACGAGGCGGTCTGGAAACGCTTCGAGCCTCGCCTCGAGTTCACCGCCGCCGACGCCACCACGGAGGCCGGCGCGCGCGAGCTGGCGCCGATGCTGGAGGGCGTACAGGCGCCCATGTTTTATTTCTCGCTGTCGCCCAGCCTCTATGGCCGGGTCTGCGTGGCGCTGGCCGCCGCCGGCCTCGCCCATGACCAGACGCGCATCGTGCTGGAGAAGCCGATCGGCCGCGACCTGGCGACCTCGGACGAGATCAACGTCGCCGTCGGCGCGGTGTTCGCCGAGAAGCGGATCTTCCGGATCGACCACTACCTGGGCAAGGAGACGGTGCAGAACCTGATCGCCCTGCGCTTCGCCAACACCCTGTTCGAGCCGCTCTGGAACAACCTGACCATCGACCACGTGCAGATCACCGTGGCCGAGACCGAAGGGGTGGGCGAGCGCTGGCCCTACTACGACGAGTACGGCGCGCTGCGGGACATGCTGCAGAACCACATGCTGCAGCTGCTCTGCCTGGTGGCCATGGAGCCGCCGGCGGACATGGAGCCGAACTCCGTGCGCAACGAGAAGGTCAAGGTGCTGCGATCCCTGCGCCGCTTCACCCGCCTCGACGCCCAGAACAACTCCATCCGCGGCCAGTACACCCCGGGCGTCGTCGGCGGCAAACAGGTCAAGGGTTACGAGGCCGAGCGCGGCCAGGCGAGCGGCATCGACACCTTCGTGGCCCTGCGCGCCGACATCGACAACTGGCGCTGGGCCGGCGTGCCCTTCTTCCTGCGCACCGGCAAGCGCCTGCCGGAACGGCGCACCCAGATCGCCATCCAGTTCAAGCCCGTGCCCCATTCCATCTTCGGCGCCCAGGCCCGGGACGACCTCGTCGCCAACCGCCTGGTCATCGACCTGCAGCCGGACGAGGACATCAAGCTCACCCTGATGAACAAGGCCCCCGGCGTCAGCGCCGGCGGCATGCGCCTGCAGTCCATGCCGCTGTCGCTGTCCCTGCTGAGCACCTACGAAGGCCCGGGCGCGCGCCGGCCGATCGCCTATGAGCGCCTGCTGCTCGACGTCATCCGGGGCAATTCGACCCTCTTCGTCCGCCGGGACGAGGTGGAGGAGGCCTGGCGCTGGATCGACGGCGTGGCCGAGGCCTGGCGCGAGGCCAACCTGACGCCCAAGCCCTATGCCGCCGGCAGCTGGGGTCCCGCCGGCGCCTTCGCCCTGATCGAGCGGGCGGGCCGGGCCTGGTCCGACTGAAGCCGCCTACTCGTTAGATCGCCTCGCCCGCCGGCGTGGCGCTCCGCAGGCGCTGCAGTTCCCGGTGCAGGATGTAGATCCCGCTGGCGGTCACGATCGCGGCGCCGACAAGCGTGGCGGGGTGCGGGAACTCGTCCCAGATCACCAGGCCCAGCAGGGCCGCCCAGATCAGCTGGGTGTAGTCGAAGGGCGCCACCACGCCGATGGGGGCGACCCGCAGCGCCTCGGTCAGGAAGAGCTGGCCGACCCCGCCGACGAGCCCGGCCAGGACCAGGAGGCCGAGGGTCCTGGCGTCCGGGATGGTCCAGCCGAACAGCAGGGATCCGATCAGGCCCAGCACCGTGCCGGCGAGCGTGAAATAGAAGACGATCGTTGGTCCCCGCTCGGTGTCGGCGATCTGGCGGATGGCGACCATGGCGCCCGCGACTCCCAGCGCGCTGAGCAGGCCGAAGGTCACGCCGACCAGGTTCATCTGGCCAGGCAGGGGGCGGGCCATGATCATCACCCCGATGAAGCCCAGGATGACGGCCGCCCACCGGTGTCGCCCGACCGGCTCGGCCAGCAGCAGCGCCGACAGCGCCGTCATGAACAGCGGCGAGGCGAACTGGAGCGCCGTGGCTTCGGAGAGCGGGAGATACTGGACCGCCGAGAAGCCGCAGACCATGCCGGCCAGCCCCACGGCCGAGCGGGCGAGATGACCGAACGGACGTTGCGTCCTCAGCACCTCGAAGCCGGTGGTCCGCCAGATGTAGAGGCCGAGGGGAACGAAGGCGAAGAGGTTGCGGAAGAGGATGATTTCGAAGACCGGCACGCTCTGGTCGCCGCACCACTTCACCAGCGCGAACATCAGCGCCAGGCAGGCCATGGCCGAGACGCGGAGCACGATCCCCAAGAGGGGACGGTGGACCGGAGCGTGGGGATGGGCGGGCGGCGACACCGCCCAGGTTTGGAGGGGTTGCGCCCTGGCGGTCAACACCGGTCCTGCCCGAGCCCGACAAATGGGCTGTCCCGTCCAGCCAGGGGGAGGCTATGTTGGGAGAAACCGGCGGTGGAACGCGCTCTCATCCGGGACGTGTCGCCAGAAGACCACAAAGGGGAGATGGATGGACGGATCGCTTATTGCGCAGCGGAGCGGCTACGATCCGGAGGCGATCGCCGCGCGCGAAGCCGAGATCACCGGCAAGCCGCAACGGATCGAACCGCTCAGGGCCGAAGAGTTGAGCGGGGACGCCAAGGATCTGGTCCACCGCATCCGCGCTGCGGTCGGTCTCGCCCCTAGCGCCGACATTCCCGAATATTGCCTGACCATGGTCAAGCATCCGGAGATCTTCCGCTGCCAGATGGAAATGGGCGCCGCCATCTTCAAAGGCGCGCTGTCGCCGCGCGAGCGTGAACTGGCCGTGCTGCGCGTCGGCTGGCTGATGCGCGCGCCCTATGAATGGGGCGAGCACGTCGACATCAGCCAACGCTATGGCGTGACGCCGGAGGAGATCGAGCGGGTGATCCTGGGGGCCGCCGCACCGGGTTGGAGCGAGCACGACGCCGCGCTTCTGCGCGCCGTGGAGGAGCTGCTGTCAGAACAGGCGATCTCGGACGCGACCTGGGCCACCCTCGCCAAGAGCTGGAATGAGCAACAGCTGATCGAACTTCCGATGATGGTCGGCCAGTACGTCGCCACCGCCTTGGTGCAGAACGCCCTGCGTATGCGTTTGGCCTCCGACAACCCCGGCCTCACCTATCGCTGACGCGGTCGGCCGGCCCATGAGGCGGGGGGCGGGTTCGCCTCTCGCCCAACGGTTTTGGCCGCTGACCCGGCCGCACGGCGACAACGCGTCCTGACGGACGATGGGAGGGCCTGCGCATGAGACCCGAGGAACAGCCGCTCGATCCCCTGCGGCCGATCATCGATCCGCACCTCCACCTCTGGGACATCCAGCCGGCGCCGGGCGCCCTGCAGGTCCCGCAGACCTTCCTCCTGCCCGAGCTGCTCCGGACGGTCGCCAGCAGCGGCCACAACATCACCCACACGGTTTTCGTCGAATGCCGCGCCATGTACCGGCAGGACGGCCCCCCTGAGCTCAGGTCGCTGGGCGAGACCGAATTCGCCAATGGCGTCGCCGCGATGAGCGCCAGCGGCGGCTATGGCTCCTGCCGGGTCGCGCACCGCATCGTGGGCGGCGCGGACCTCCTGCTCGGCGCCGGCGTGGCGGCGGTGCTCGAGGCGCATGTGTCGAGGGCCGGGGAAAGATTCCGCGGCGTGCGCGGCGCCACAGGCTTCAGCGAGGCCGGGATGTTCGGCGCGCCCTGCGATCCGCGCGCCCGCGAGGCGATGCGGCGCCCGCAATTTGTCGACGGCGCGCGCGTGCTCGCCCGCATGGGCCTCAGCCTCGACGTCTGGTGTTTCCATACCCAGCTCGACGAGGTGATCGACCTCGCCGCGGCGCTTCCGGACCTGACCATCATCCTCGACCATGTCGGGACCCCGGAGGCCCAGGGCGCCTATGCCGGGCGCGCGGCGGAGGTCCGCGCCGAGTGGGCGCAGAAGATCGCCGCGCTCGCGCGCCATCCCAATGTCCTCGTCAAGCTGGGCGGGCTCGGCATGGATCTGTCGCAGCCGATCGGCGGCGAGATCGGGGAGGCGTCGTCGGCGGCTCTCGCCGCCAACTGGCGGCCCTACATCGAGACCTGCATCGAGGCCTTCACGCCGCGGCGTTGCATGTTCGAGAGCAATTTCCCGCCGGACAAGGCGTCCGGCGGCTACGGCGCGACCTGGAACGCCTTCAAGATTATCGCCCGGGGCTGTTCGGAGGATGAGAAGGAGCGCCTGTTCCGCCGGACAGCGGCGGAGGCCTACCGGATCGCGCTCTAGCTAGCGGCGGCGATCAGCGTCCGGCGACGGTGATCTCCTTGATCGTCGTCTGAACCGCGGCCTTGGCGCCGACGTTCCACATCAGCTTCAGGTAGGAGAGGGTGTGCGCCGCAGCGTCTTCGAACTTCCATTCGCAGTCGTCGAAGCGGCAGCCCTTGAACCGCGGCGGCTCGCCGCCGGCGTAGACCAGGCGGCAGGCCGCGAATTCGCAGTCGGTGAAGGTCTCGCCATCCAGGATCACGGTCTGGTGGTTGTAGGCGACGCCGTCTTGCATAGTTAGTTCTCTGTCTTCGGCGACGTCACGCCGGCCTGGCCGTCGCCCGCGGCCTGATCGCGCTCGCGTTGGCTGGCCTTTTCAGCAGCCTTCTCGGCGGCTTTGGCGGCCTTGGCCCGATCGCGTTCCATCCGCTCGAACTGGTAGTTCGGCTTACGAGCCATGGCTTGTCCTTACCTGTGGGCTATTTCCGGGCCTTGCGGGCGGCGTACTTTGCGTCGCGCGCAGCCTTGGCCTCAGCCGCGGACAGCGCCTTGCGCTGCTTGCGTTCACCGCGCTTGAGCTCGAGCGCGGCCTCTTCGGCGGCGGCTTGGGCGCGTTGGATCTCGAGTTCCGCATCTGCGGCCGCCTGCTTCTTGGCGGCCTTAGCGGCGGCGCGTTCTTCACGCACGGCCTCCAGTTCGGCTGCCCGCAGCTTGGCGCGTTCGGCATGCTGCGGGTCGATCTGGGTCGGCTTGGGGCGCAGCTTGTCGAGCAGCGCCTGTTTGGCGGCGGCAGACGTCTTCAGCCGGTCAGCGAAGCCGGTCTTGAGTTTGTCGTTCATACTCGCTTTCGGCGGTCAGCCGTCGACCCGCATCGCCTTTGACGATGCAGCGCAGATGGCGACCAAGTGATCTTTGATGGAGCGCGGCGACAGCAGCGTCTCAACGGCGCGGCAGCCGTCCTCCTTCAGCTGAAGCTGAAGCTGGGCCAGGGTGGCGTACTTGCCAGTGCGGGCCAGGGTGAATGCGCGTTCGATGGTGGACATGGTCATAACGTCAATCAGTGAGCTGAAAAGGCGGCCGGCTCGCGCCGACCGCCCATCCTAGATCCTATCGGCAAGCCGACAGGGCGCGTCTTAGACAGCTTGCAGCTGGCCAGCGGACATCTTGCCGCTGCGCTGATCGCGTTCCAGCTCGAAGCTGAGCTTCTGGCCTTCATGCAGCGAGCCGAGGCTCGAGCGCTCGACCGCCGAGACGTGGACGAAAACGTCCGCGCCGCCGTCGTCGGGTTGAATGAAGCCAAAGCCCTTGGTCGGGTTGAACCACTTCACGGTGCCGGTCGTCATGAGATTATCTCTCTTAGAAGTATAAATATTCGCGCGCCTCTTGTGAGGCGTGAGATCAAATTGTCGGAGAGGTTTTTGGTAGGCCTGGAGCTCGATCCGAAGATCAAGCGCGGAGAGCAACCGAAGCCCAGCGCAAGTCGATGACGGACTTATCCCACACCCGACGGCGCAAAGCTAGCGAAACCTTCGTCTCCGTAGAATTTCTTGTCGGACCCGGCGGCGAAGGTCGTCGCCGAAGGCGGCTTGGAGCGCTTGCTCCACGTCACAAACTGCGTCGCCCGCCGGCGCTCACATGGCCCGTTGGGGAGTTGCCGACCGGGCTGTTCCGGCGGAATGTTCAACCTGTCACGCGCGGAGGAAGCGCCATGCTGTTCGAGCAGATCGCGACCGGGGGGTGCCAGTCCTACCTGGTGGGCTGCAGCTCGACGCGGGCGGCGGTGCTGATCGATCCCGAGCTGTCGCGGGTGCGGGAGTATCGCGGGCATATCAACCAGCTGGGCCTGGACCTGCGCTACGTCATCGACACCCACACCCACGCCGACCATTTCTCCGGCGGCCGCGAGCTCGGCAAGGCGCTCGACGCGCCGGTGGTCATGCATCGGCTGAGCCCGGCGCCGCACGCCGCCCTCCGGCTCGACGACGGGGATATGCTGATCGTCGGCGAGCTGCGGCTGCAGGCCCTCCACACGCCGGGGCACACGCGCGACTCCATGTGCCTGGTGATGAGCGACCGGGTCTTCACCGGCGACACCCTGCTGATCGGCGGGACCGGACGGTCCGACCTGCCGACGGGCGATCCGCACGAGCTCTACGAGAGCCTGTTCGAGAAGCTCCTCACCCTGCCGCCCGAAACCCTGGTCTTCCCGGCCCACGACTACAAGGGCCGGTCGCATTCGACGATCGGCGCGGAGATCGCGGACAACCCGCGTCTGCAGAAGCGGGACCGTGCGGACTTCGTGGCGATGATGCAGAGCCTGGACCTGTCGGCGCCGACCCACCTGACCGAGGCGCTGCGGACGAACATGACCGGCGCCAAGCCGGTCTCGCAGCTGCTCGCCGAGGCCGCGGCCAAGTTGCCCTTCATGTCGCTCGCCGAACTGGCGTTGCGGGTGGGCGGCAACAGTCGCGACCTGGTGATCCTGGATGTTCGGGAAAAGGACGCGTTCGAGGCCGGCCATATCCCGGGCGCGATCCATCTGCCGCGCGGCCAGCTGGAGCTGCGGGTCAATTCCGAGCTGCCGGATCCCACGGCGAAGATCCTGACCTGCTGCGAGTTCGGCAAGATCTCGACCCTGGCGGCGGCGACCTTGCGCGAGCTGGGCTATCTCCGCGCCACGGCGCTCGAGGGCGGTCTGAAGGGCTGGCGCGACGCCGGCCATCCGCTGACCGTCTAGGCCTGCTCGTCGCCGGGGCGGCGGGATGTTTATCGTCCGTCTGCCCGCAGTGTTCGCACGGATGTCATGCGCCGGCGCTTTGTGCTGAGACGCACACCACGGAGCGAGCCATGACCCTCGACCGCCAGACCGCCCTGCAGCGGATCCAGCAGGCGATCGCCGACGATTTCGACGAAGAGCTGGAACTGGAAATGGAAGACCAGCGGCTGGAGAACATCATTGCCGACCTGGAGGACCATCCCGAGCGCGAGCAATTCGACCGGCGGGTCTACTTCAAGGAGCTGTTCCGCCTGCAGGGCGAATTGGTGAAGCTGCAGGACTGGGTGCAGACTCAGAAGCTCAAGGTGGTGGTGATCTTCGAAGGCCGCGACTCGGCCGGCAAGGGGGGCGCGATCAAGCGCATCACCCAGCGCCTGAACCCTCGCGTCTGTCGTGTGGCGGCCCTGCCGGCTCCCAACGAACGTGAACGCACCCAATGGTATTTCCAGCGCTATACGGCCCATCTGCCGGCGGGCGGCGAAATCGTCCTGTTCGACCGCAGCTGGTACAACCGGGCCGGCGTCGAACGGGTCATGGGGTTCTGCACCGAGGCGGAATACGAGGAATTCTTTCGTTCGGCGCCGGAGTTCGAACGGATGCTGGTTCGATCCGGCATCATCCTCATCAAATACTGGTTCTCGATCACCGACGAGGAGCAGGAATTCCGCTTCAACATGCGGATCCACGATCCGCTGAAACAGTGGAAGCTGAGCCCGATGGACGTGGAATCCCGGCGTCGCTGGGAAGCCTACACCAAGGCCAAGGAAGTCATGCTCGAGCGCACCCACATTGCGGAGGCGCCCTGGTGGGTGGTCGAAGCCGTGGACAAGAAGCGCGCCCGGCTGAACTGCATCAGCCACCTGTTGACGCAGATCCCCTACAATCCCGTGGAGCATCCGCCGGTGCAGCTGCCCGACCGCGTGCGCCATGAGGACTACTTCCGCGTCCCGGTGCCGGCCGAAATGTTCGTGCCGGACGTCTACGGAACGATCAAAGGCTGATGCGCGCCCGACGCTGCGCTTCGCGCCAATCTCTCCCATCGGGATGTGCCATAGAGATGGGGCGTCGCGCCAAGGGGCGGATCGCGGGGAGACGCCGATGAAACCGCCGCCGAAAAAGCTCTCCGACCTGAAGCGCCCGTCCGCGCCGAGCCGGGTCTACGAGCCGCCGACGCCGAAGGTGTCGCGCCGCAAGCCCGCCAAGGTCCTGACGGCCGCGGAGCGCGAGGCCTTCCTGGCCGCCCGCCCCGATCTCAAGCCGAAGCCCTGACGCGAGGTCCTACCGCACTCGCAGCCGGAACTCCCGTGGGGTGACGCCGGTCGCCCGGCGGAAGGCCGAGGTGAAGCTGGAGTGGCTGGCGAAGCCCAGGGCGTGGGCGATTTCTTTCAGGCTCTCGTCGCCGACGAGGCGGCGTTTGGCGAGCTCGGCGCGCTGGCAGGCGATGTGCTCGCCCAGTGGCCGGCCGCGACTGGCGCGGAAGCCGCGGGTCAGCTGGCGGACCGAGAGGGCGCAGAGCCCCGCCAGCTCGTCGAGGCCGGGGGGCGGCCCGACCTGGGCCAGGCGCTCGTCGATCAGCCGCAGGCGCCAGGCGGCGAGGCCGCCGGAGGCGGGAGCGTCCTTCAGGGCGGCGCAGTGGCGCGCCAGCTCGATCGTCACCTGGCCCATCAGCAGCTCGGCCATGGCCGCGCCGGCGAGGCCCGGATGGCGCAGCTCGTCGGCCAGCCGCAGCAGGGGCGCGCGCAGGGCGGAAGAGGCGACGTCGAGGTTGGCTTCCAGCAGGCGGTCGGTCCAGTCGAGCTCGTCCTCAGTCCATTTGCGGACCAGCTCCGGGCGGATCAGGCAGACGATCGAGGCCATGCTGCCGCCGTCAGTGCGGAACTGCAGGGCGTGGCCGGCGGGGACCAGCATCATGGTCCCCACCCGGACATAGCGGTGCGGGCTCCAGCCGTCGACGTAGCGCGCCCGCGTATTGGTCGGCCGCGGCGTCAGGCCGAGGTCGATCCACCAGGCGTCCTGGTTGAAGACGTAGTCGCTGGGGCCGTCGTGGTGAAACTGGGCGAGCCGGGCCGTCGCGTCGGGCACGCGAAGCTCGGCGTCGACCGTCATCAGGTCCATGGGCAGGCTCTTGGTCGCCAGAAGTGGAGGCCGAGCCTAGCGCGCAATGGCGGGCGTGGGCAGGGGGGCGCCGCCGAACGCCCCCTCCGTCGGCTTCGCCGACACCTCCCCCGCTGCGCGGTGGAGGATCTGGGCCGTAGATGCTCCACCGCTTGCGGGGGAGCTGTCGCGAAGCGACTGAGGGGGCGTTCGGCGCTCTCCGCCCTACAGCACGATCTTCGTCAGATCCGCCGGCGAGGACCGCTCGATCATCCCAAAGGTCGTCAGCCCGTCCCAGCTGTAGCGGACGCCGCTCTGCTGGTTGCTCAGGCCGTTCACCCCGGGATTGCCGATGTGGAAGGTGGCCAGGGTGGTGGCGCCTTCGATCCGGGCGACGCCCAGCTCCGACTCCAGCTCCAGCGAAACGTCGTCGCCGCGCGGCATGATGTTGCGCAGGAAGGGGATCTTGGTGGCCCGCGCCGGATACATCCGGCCGTTCTGATAGACGTAGCCGTTATTGTAGGTCGAACCGTCCGCGCGCGGCGGATAGGCGATGTAGCCGAAGGCCCGGCCGTCCGGGAAGACGGCGGACTGCCAGCAATGGCCGCGGAATGCGCCCATAGGCCGGACGCTCTGGCGGTGGATCCGCGAGCCGAGGCACTTGAACGCGCGAGTCTCGCCGTCGAGCCGCAGGACGCCCTCGCCGCGGAACAGGTGCTCGATGCGGTAGCCGAAGCCCATCAGGCCGGCGTCGATCTGTTCCTGCTCCGACATGCGGGCGAGATTTTCGGGCCGGTAGTCCTGCACCCAGGACGGGGTGACCATGGTCAGCTCGACGTCGAAGGACAGCGGCGGGCGCTTGCGGCCCTCCAGGCCATGGCTGCGATCGCCGTCGGCGTAGACGTCGAACTCGCTGCGGATCTGCTCCTGGACCGTGCCGTCATAGGGCGTTCCGTCGAAGCTGACCGCCCATTTGCGGAACGGCTCGATGCAGCGGAACTGCAGGCCCTGGGCCCCCAGGACCGAAGCCTTGCCGTCGGATCCCCGAGGCGACAGCGTCGGCGCGCGCGTGCTCTCGCGCAGCACCCGGCCGTCGGCGAAGGCGAAATTGGCGTCGTAGCGGTGGTTCTCCCAGACCGCGCCCTGGGCCTCGATGCCGATGCGCGGGAAGCCGAAGGCGCCGTTCTCCTCGAACAGCCAGATCGAGGCGCTTTCGCGCATCTCCGGATCCTCGGGCTTGGTCGGGAACATGTAGTCGAGCTGAGGGTCCAGACCGCCGGTCCAGAGGTCGTCCGCCATGGTCAAATCTCCCATTTTCAGGCCGCGGGCGCGACGTCGAAGCGCTCGGCGTAGAAGCCGAACCGTTGGCGCAAGGCGGCGAGGTCGATGCCGAAGGCGGCCGGATCGTGGGGCGCGGCGCCGTGCTTGTCGCGCGGCATGGCCTCGCGCCAGGCCTGCATCCGCGCACGGGTCTCCGCCGTCAGCCCCTCGCCGAGGAAGGCGTAGAGCTTCTCCAGGATCGGGAACGGGTCCTTCTGGAAGGGCGCGAAGTGGATGTCGAAGAAGCGGTCGTCATTTCCGGCGTCGCGGAAGGCGATCACCCGGCGCAGGCCGAGCTCGGTCCAGGCGGAGTTCTGCTCGCCGAGGAACCTGGTGTCGACCTCGTCCGAATAGGCCTTCGACAGCTCGTAGTAGACGTCGCACACCGAGGGCACGACCGCGCCGATGTCGCGGTGGGTCATCCAGTAGCGAGCGTCGGGGAAGACCTCGTCGAGCGCGGTGATGAACATCGAGTGCGAGGGGTTCTTCAGCCGCCAGCGGGTCGGCGGGCAGCGCCATTGCAGGAGCTTCAGCACCCGCTTCACGTAACGGTAGGTGGGGACCAGGTCGGCCCGGTAGTTCAGCCAATCCGTATAGGTCGGGATGCGGGCGAAGGCCTGGAAGAGCTGGGACTTGAAGTCGTGGCCCATGAAGGTCTGGCACTCGGTCGGCCCGGTGGCGGTCGAGGGCAGCATGATCTTCATCCGCGGAAAGAGGACGTTGCGCCGGGCCATCGACTCTTCGGCGATGGCGATGCGCGGGTCGGTGTGCTCCGTCTCCTTGCGCGGCGGCGGGCAGGGGGTGATCCCTTCCCAGGTGCGGATGAAGCGCACGGCCGGGTCCTCGGCCAGGAGGCAGCTCAGCGCCGTCGAGCCGGTGCGCGGCAGGCCCAGGCCGATCAGCGGGGCGGTGATCTCCTGCTCGTCGATCTCCGGGTGGCGGGCGTACCAGTCCTCGACCTGCAGCCGCTGGCCCAGGAAGCCGATGATCTGGCCGTCGAAGGCCGCGCGGCCGGTCTCGGTGAACCGGGCCTCGGCGTCGGCCGAGGCGACCAGGATCTCGAGGCCCTCGCGAAAGCCGTCGTCGCCGAAGTCCTCCAGCGAGACCGCAGCCTTCGCCCGGTCGATCAGCTCCGAGGCGCGGCTGCGTCCGGCGGCGCGTGTCACAGGCCGTTTCCTCCCTCTTGTTCTTGTTGCCGGGAGTTTCGGCGCGGGCGGGCCCTGGCGCAATGCCGGCGATTTCCGCCAGACGGACGCCCTGACGTCATCCGGACGTGGCGTGGCTTTGCTATGGTCGACCGCACGCCGCCGGACGCGGTGGAGCGGGTGGTTCTGCCGCGGGCGGGGGTGCGGTGAGGGCGCCTGTCTCTGATTGCGTTCGCTTGAGCGCAATTGTCCCCTTCAGAGCGGCCTTGGATGGAGCGTTGCGAGGCGTTCCACCGCAGGCCCGTACACCGACTCGAGCGCCGCCGCCGGATCGGGCCCGGGAGCGGAGGTCATGACGGTGGCGACGCCGACGGCCGCATAGGCTTCCGCGCTGCGAACCACATCGTCGGCGGTCCAGCCGTCCTGCGCCTGGAGCAGGGCCGTGACCTCGATCTCGCGGATGTCGCGCCCGACAGTCTCGCAGTGCCGTCGAAGCACGCCGACCTTATGGGCGACCTCCTCGGGAGGCCCGAAGAAGTTGCAGGCGTCGGCGTATTGGGCGACCAGCCGCAGCGTCTTCCGTTCGCCCCCGCCGCCGATCATGATCCGCGGACGCGGCGAGGACACAGGGGCCGGCGAGCAGAGGGTCTCGGCCAACTGGTAATGTTTGCCCTCGAAGGGGCCGTTGTCGTCGCTCCACATCTGCAGGCAGATCTGCAGCGTCTCCTCGAGTTGCTCGAAGCGCTCGCGGATCGGCGGGAATGGGACGCCCAGCCCCCGATGTTCCCGTTCGTACCACGCCGCGCCCAACCCAAGCTCGGCGCGTCCGCCAGACAGCACGTCGAGCGTCGTGACGATCTTGGCCAGGAGACCGGGATGCCGGTAGGTCACCCCCGTGACGAGCAAACGCAGGCGCAGGCGCTGGGTGAGGGCCGCCACGAAGCCGAGGGCTGTGTATCCCTCAAGCATCGGGTCCTCCGCGGGCGCCACGGCTTCCATCTGGAAATAGTGGTCCATGAACGAGAGCGCCCGAACGCCGGCGGCTTCGGCCGTACGCGCGAGCCGCTCGACGCCAGGACCGATGCCCGTCGGCCCGCCAGCCCAGTCGAAGCGCATCACGTGCAGATCAAGGTGCATGGTCGACGCCTTCGCTGACGGCCGGAGCAGGAGTTAAGAGCCGCAATGGAGCATCCTGCAACCACCGTTCGAGACGCGTCAGGGCGGTTCTCCGCGAAGCCGTCAAACCGCCAACTGGTGCATCCGCGCTACGGTCGCCGCGGCGCGATCGCTACCGGACGGAAACGAATTGACCGCGCGAGGAAACGTGCGCCTATTTCCGCGCAATGGATGTCGCACCGCTCACGGCGCGACCGATAAGAACTCAAGGGGGTGGAACGCTTTTCGCCGGGAATTGCGGGTCTCATGTCTCCGCGCCGCACGCCGCCACGTACGCGTGGCGCCGGGCCGGAGAAGACCTGATCTCGGGCCCGCGGGGCGAGTTCTGAAGATCAAAACGCTTACGGACAAGGCTCTCAAGAGCAGGTCCGCCAGCTAGGCATGCTGCGATCGGGCAGGCGGCGACGGCTCAGGCGTCGGCCGCCCGGGCAAGGCGACCACGACATCAAAAAAAGACCATTCGGGGAGGACTAGATGAAAACACGCATGTTTATGGCGCTCGCAGGGTCGAGCTTCCTGGCCCTGGCGTCCGCCGCCAGCGCCCAGCCGACGACCGGGGCGGCGCCCGCCGCCGGGCCGGCGGAATCGGCTACGCTTGGCGAAGTCATCGTGACCGCACGCCGTCGCAACGAAGTCCTGCAGGACGTTCCGGTGTCGATCAACGCGGTGACGTCCGCGACCCTGGACAAGCTGAACATCCGCCGGTTCGACGAGATCGCGGCAGTGATCCCGGGTCTCAGCATGTCGAACAACGCCAACGGCATCGGCGCCACCGCCTCGGTGCGCGGCGTCAACTACGACGTGAACGCCAGCGGCAACAACGGCACGGTCGAGTTCTATTTCAACGACGCGCCGATCTCGGCCGGCAACCTGTTCCAGGCGATGTTCGACGTCGGCCAGGTCGAGCTGCTGCGCGGCCCGCAGGGCACGCTGCGCGGCCGCGCCTCGCCATCCGGCTCCATGACGGTCACCACGCATGCGCCGCACCTCAGCGAGGTCGGCGGCTATGTGAGCTCGACGGCCACCGACATCGGCGGCTTCAATGCGCAGGGCGCGGTGAACCTGCCGATCATCAAGGACATGCTGGCGGTCCGCCTCGCCGGCGTCTGGGACGAGAACGACGGGACCCTGGTCAACAGCATCCGCAGCAGCCAGGAGCCTCATTCGGCGACTCGGGGCGGGCGGATCAGCGTCCGGTTCGACCCGACCGCCGATCTCACCTTCGGCGTCACCTACCAGCAGTTGCACCAGAAGATCCGCTCGTTCGACCAGGTCGAGTCCCGCAGCATCGTCGACCCGACGGCGGCGGCCAGCCCGGTGTTCATCGAGGCCGACGACCGGCTGTCGGTCGAGGACGCCCCGCGTCGCATCCGCCAGCGCTTCGACAACCTCAACCTGCAGAGCCAGTGGTCCTTCGCCGGACAGCGCCTGAACTATGTGGGCGAGATGAACCGGCAGGTGTTCAATTCGCTGCAGATCAACGACGTCGGCGACTTCTTCCCGCCGAACTTCCAGGCCTTCACCAAGGGCTACGGCCAGGCCACCCACACCTACTCGAAAACCTGGGCGCACGAGATCCGCCTCTCGTCGGAACAGCCGGTGTTCGGCAGGTTCGACTACATCGTCGGCGCCTTCTACCAGCAGCAGACCGCGCCGACGAACCTGTTCACCCCGACGGTGGTCCTCTTCGGCCAGCCGTCGGCCGCCACGTTCGGAACGGTCGTCCTCACGCCGATCCAGCGGCTTGGCGGGAGCCGGGAAGAGTCGATCTTCGGCAACCTGACGTTCCACCTGGACGACGCGACCGAAATCTCCGGCGGCCTGCGCTACATCGACTTCCGGTCGAACGGCTCCCTGCGCGTCGCCGGCAACGTCCTGGCCGCCGCCAACGAGGACAAGCACGACAATCCGATCATCTATTCGGTCTCGGCCAAGCATAAGTTCGGCGACGACCTGATGGTCTATGCCAGCACGGGCAGTTCCTGGCGTCCGCCGATCACCGTCATCGGCGACTTCAGCCTGGCGCGGTCCCCGCTGGAGAACTCGTTCCTGCTGCTCGGCCCGGAACGGTCGAAGTCCTATGAAGTCGGCTTCAAGTCGACCCTCATGGAGAAGCGCCTGCGCGTGAACGTCTCCGCCTTCCACCAGGACTTCAAGAACTATCCCTACCGGTCCTCGTCGGGAGTCTTCTTCGTCGAGACCGCGGCGAACACCACCACGACCCCGCCGACCCTGTTCCAGCGGGTGCCGGCGCCCTTCAACTTCGTCGCCGCGGTGCCGGTGAAGGTGGACGGCCTGGAAGGGGAGGTGAGCTACCAGATCCTCGACAACTGGAACATCTCCGCCAACGGCAGCTACGCCAAGAGCAAGATCAAGAACGGCTCGGTGCCCTGCAACGACTACTTCCCGCGCGACGGCGTTCCGGACACCGGGTCCTCCATCCCGACGGTCGCCCAGATCCAGGCGGCGACCGGCGGCGGCACCATCAGCGCCTGCGACGTCGCCTTCAGCGCCTCGCTGGCGCCGAAGTGGGCCGGCACCGTCATGTCCGAATACTACAGGCCCCTGTCGGGCAACATGGACGGCTATGTCCGCGGCCTGCTCTCGCTCTACGGCAAGTCGCAGAACGACCCGTCGAACGCCGTCGACGACTACAAGGGCTATGCGCTGCTGAACATCTTCCTCGGCGTCCGCGACCACGGCGGCGCCTGGGAGGTGTCGCTCTACGGCAAGAACATCACCAAGACCGAACGGGTGCTGAGCCGCAGCAGCACGCCGCTGACGACGCCCTTCAACATCCTGGGCGCCTCCAACACCGGCGTCACCACCTACAGCGGCGGGCTCGCCCCCGCCGGCCTCAGCATGACCGCGCCGCGGGAGTTCGGGCTCAACGTCCGCTACGCCTTCGGATCGCGCTGACCTGAACTGAAGGTCGCGAAGACGAGCCGGGCGGCAGCAACCGCCCGGCTCTTTTCGTCTTGGCGCGGCTTGAGCTTCTTGCGGAAGAGGTCGGCCATCATTCGGGACGGCTCCAGCGCTCTCCGTTCCGCTTTCGTTCTTGACGCTTTGCGATCGGCAGGCGCCTATTTCTGGCTGCTTTGCTGGGCGACGGGGGTAGCGCCTCCGTTTTTCGCGATCACGCAGGGTAGTTAGGCATCGTGTCCTCGGAATACCTCCCCGCCATCTCGGGGACTGGCGGCGCGGGACGCTTCCCCGCCTTAAATCTCACGGCAGTTGCGAGCCCGCCGGTCTCGGCAAGTCAAGGACGCGCCCTGCGGGCGCGCCGCGCCGCGGCGGCGGCGTTCGCCGCCGTCCTTGAGTTGTCGATACCGGCGGGCATCATGGCCGCCATGAGATCTATGGCTCCTGGTGTCCTGGCGAACACCTGAGCCACCGCGCCTGTGATCGCGGTTTGCGTCGGTCCTGCCTCGGCCACGACGGAAGCGGTCAATTGGTACACTGTCACCGTAATTCCGTAATTCGCAGGCGATCAGGCGGGAGGCCGCGGTGGTATTCGCAGGGTGCTGGTTTTTCCTGCCGGTCATCAGTCTGATCCCGATGGGGATGAACTGGTGGATGTTGCTGGCGCGGGAGTCGGCGCCTTGGGATAGGGAGCGGGGACTGGTCGCCGTGCAACGGCCGGACGGCCGGTTTCAACAGCTCCTGACGTTCGTGGCCTTCCTGTCCCTGGCAGGCCTCTATTCCTCGCTGCCGGTTTGGTTGGTGGGGACAGGATAGCTATCCCCATGTCTTCGATTGGGGGCCAGGCATCGCGGGATGCCTCCCCGCCTTAAATCTCACGGCAGATACCGGCGGGCATCCTGGCCGCCATGAGATCTATGGCCCCTGGTATCCTGGCGAACACCACACAGGGACCTTCCGAACCCCTTCGGAGACGAGCAGTTTGCGAAAACCGGGAGCGCAGTTGAAAACTAGTCGTCTCGCCCCGAGATGAACGCCTCGAACTGCTCCTGCCAATCGGGATGCCAACGCGAGAGAGCTGGGCGATTCTCGATCAGGTCACCCATCGCCCAGGACATGCGCTTCTCGTCCAACGCTCGCGCCACGTCATTGTCGGGGCAGAGGATGTAGAAGTCGCCCCGCCCGAGACTCTCCAACATGAACTCGACCACCTGCTCGGCGGTCCAGGCCGCCGGCGGCTTCTCATTGAGCCCACCCCCGCCAGTCAGGCCTGTGAAGGTGAAGCCGGGAATGAGAAGGTGCGCGCTGATCCTGCCGCCTACGGTGTTCCGCAATTCGTGCTGCAGGGCCTCCGTGTAGGTTTTCAGGGCGGCCTTCGAAACATTGTAGGCGGGATTGCCCGGCGGGGTGGTGATGCCTTGCTTGGATCCTGTGGCGATCACGTACGCCGGACGGCCGCCCTCGACCATCGCCGGCAAGAACGCCTGAGCACCGTTGATCACGCCCCAGAGGTTGACCTCCATCAAGGCCCGCCAGGCGTCGAGGTTCTGCCAGGTCCCCCCCGGATTGGCGCCGATCCCGGCATTCAGCATCAGGACGCCCACATGGCCGAACTGACTGTGCGTCAGGTCACGCAGCCGCTCCAGGTCGGAAGGCTTCGACACATCGGTCGGCACGGCGGCGACGCGGCCGCCGGCATCGCGGATCGCGATCTCTGCGGCGCGCAGTTTTTCGCCTGACAAGTCGGCCAGGACGACGGGCATTCGGAGCGCTGCGAACCGCCGCGCGGCGGCCAGCCCGATGCCGCTCGCCGCGCCGGTGATCACGGCTGCCCCGCCGTCCGAGATGGGTGGAAGGTTCAGGTCAATTTGGCTCATGAGTTGCAGATTAGCGCGAGGGCGGCCGGACTGCGCCCGTCAATGCGCCTTGCCATCAAATTCGGTGATGGTGTGGACGGCGCTCGCGAGCGCCGTTGAGCAGCCGGAGCCGAAACGTTACGTATTTCCATGGCTCCCCTCGTGCACACGTCGCCGGACAGGTTTCAGTTGCAGGCGGACGGCGCTCAGCTGTTTCCCGCCGCCCTGGACGAGGCGGCGCTCGCCACCCTCCGCGCGATCCTCGCGGACCAGCCGGCGGATCTGGCGGGCGTGAGGCTGTTCGAGGTCGAGGGGCTTCGGCCCTTCCTGGATCCGAGCGGTCCTGTCGGCGCGATCGCCACCTCCACAATGGCGGGGCCGCCGCAGCCGGTCCGGGCGATCCTCTTCGACAAGACGCCAGCGACGAACTGGTCGCTGGCCTGGCGCCAGGACCGGGTTATCGCGGTGCGAGGGCGGGTGGACCTGGAAGGATTCGGCCCATGGACCCGCAAGCACGGCGCCCTGCACGTGGCGCCGCCCTTCGAAATCCTGTCGTCGATGACCACTCTTCGCGTCCATCTCGATCCCGTGCCGGAGTCCAACGCTCCGCTGCTGATTGCGCCGGGATCCCATCGGTTAGGGCGGATCGCGGAGACGGATGTTCCGGCCGCCGTCGAACGATGTGGGGTCGCCTGGTTCATCGCCGCCTGCGGCGACGTCTGGCTGTACGCCACGCCGATCGTCCACGCCTCCGAGCGCGCGTCGGAACCGATGCGCCGGCGCGTGCTCCAGGTCGACTACGCCTGCGGGAGCTTGCCCGGAGGGCTTGAGTGGCTCGGCGTGTAACTGCCGACCTCCGGGAAATTGGTGGGCGAGACGTGATGGGGGCTGGCATCGCGAAGATGCTTCCCCGCCTTAAATCTCACGGTAGATGCGAGCCCGCCGGTATCGGCAAGTCAAGGACGCGCCCTGCGGGCGCGCCGCGACGCGGCGGCGGCGTTCGCCGTCGTCCTTGAGTTGCCGATACCGGCGGGCATCATGGCCGCCATGAGATCTATGGCTCCTGGTGTCCCGACGGACACCAAGTCCACCGCCCGTCTGTGATTGTCCGACTGGGCGCCTGGAGCGGACCCTCGAGTGAGTCCGGAATCCGGACGTTCGGGGCAATCGACGACTCTCTTAGGAGCGGGGGTTTTCAGAGGGTCAACTTCACATGGTGATGGGAGGGCGCCATGCTCAAGTCGATGATCGGTGTTGCGGATGCCGTCGTTCCAACGCCTCTACGCCGCCAGGGGATCTCCATGAAGCTGCGCTTCAGGCGCTCGATGCTTGTCACCGTGGCGAGTGTGCTCCTGCCTGCTTTACCGGCCTCCGCGGCGGATGAGCTGACGAGCCGTGACGTTGTAGTCAGAGAGCGCGGAACGCTCGGCGGCCGCCATTACCCGGAGGTCGCACAGAAAGCGGGCGTCGAAGGAGCCGCGGAGGTCATCTGCCAGATCTCCGCCAAGCACACCCTGGAGGCCTGCCGCGTCATCTCGGAAACGCCACTAGACTGCCGCTTCGGAGACGCCATCGTAAGGTTCGCCAGCGACCTTGAACTAAACCCCCGCAAACGGTCCGGCCAGACAATCGTGGGGCGAGAGTTCAGGTTTAAGATGCGTTTTCAGCTACCGGCGGACCTGCCCGTCGGCGAAGGAAAAACCTGCGCCGAAGCGGCGGCCGAGCTCGCGGCAAAAACGCAGTAGAGGCTCTTGAGCCTTCCGATGACAGGATAACCTGTCGCCGAATTCCCGTCACCGCACCCACCGCCGTGCTGTCCACATCCACTATTGCGAATGACTGTCATTATCTCTAACCATCTCCGGTAGTTGAGACTGGCTCGCAAAAGTGGGGATATCATGGGCTTTGTCCGAACGATCGCATTGTGCAGCGCCGCGGCCATAGCCCTTTCGGCCACCGGCGCCCGAGCCGATGATGCGGTGGACGCCAGCACCTCGCGCGACGGCGACGAAAAAAACACCGTCATCGTCACCGCCGCCCGCAACGAGAAGTTCGCCGGCACAAAGACCGAAACGCCGCTAATCGAAACGCCACAGCCGATCACCGTCGTCACTGCGGACCAGTTCCTCTCGCAAGGCGCGGTCAACATCAGCGACACGGTTCGCTACACCGCCGGCATCACCGCCAATCCGTACGGCCGCGACACCCGCGTCGACAGCTTCGTCATCCGCGGCATCGACGCGCTGCAGTTTCGCGACGGCATGCGGGACATCTTCAGCTACTACGCCAGCATCACTTCCGACCCGTACAACTTCTCCCGGGTGGAGGTCGTGCGCGGCCCAGCTTCCGTGCTCTTCGGCCAAGGTTCGATCGGCGGCCTTGTCAACCTGGTGTCGAAAACCCCCGCCTTCGATACGCACGGCGAACTTAGCGCCACCTATGGCAGCCACGATCGCAAGGAGTTGATGGGCGACGTCAACCTGGCCCTGTCCGACACTTTAGCGATCCGCGCCGTTGGCCGCGTCCGCGACGCCGACACCTATGTCAAGCATGTCCCCGACGACCGCGTGATGTTCGCGCCCTCGCTCCGCTGGCGGCCGACGCCCGACACGGACGTGACCCTGCTGGGCCTCTATCAGGAGGATGACGGCGGCTCGACTCCGCAATTCCTGCCCATCATCGGAACCTTCCGGGACAATCCGAACAATCCTGAACAGCTCGACCGCTATCTCTTCATCGGCAAGCCCGGCTGGGACCGCTACGACGGCCGCACGCTCCAGGGCGGGGGCAGCGTTACGCATCGCTTCAGCGAGAACATCCAGCTCAGCGTCAAGGCGCGCTACATCGACAGCGACCTTTCCTATTTCACCCACTATCCCGACAGTTACTCCAACCCGACCAACCCCTATCTCGATCCGGCGGGGCGCACGATCGGCCTCTACAGCGAGGGCAGCATCGCGGGCACGAACGTCTTCTCGACCGACAACAATCTCCAGTTCAAGTTCGGAACCGGTTCAGCAGTCGAGCACACGCTGTTGGTTGGCGCCGACTATAGCTGGAACAAGGTCAAGAAGCGCGGAGGATTTGGCTATGAAGTGGTCGACATCTACAATATCGACTACGACGCACTAACGATCCCGACCATCAGCCCCAACTGGTCTACCGATACACAGAAGCAGCTGGGCTTCTACGTCCAGGACCAGATTCGCGTCTGGGACCGGGTCTCGGTCGTCCTGGGAGCTCGCCGCGATCGGGTGAGATCGCACTATTCCAACGGCGCCAACGCCACCGACGAGGCCACGACCTTCCGCGCCGGCATCATCGGCGAACTCGGCGCGGGCTTCTCTCCCTTCTTCAGCTACGCCGAATCCTTCCTGCCCATCACGCCCGCCGCGACCGACCTGATACGGCTGAAGCCACAGACCGGCGCGCAATACGAAGCCGGCGTCAAATGGCAGCCCGACGTCAACACGCTGGTCACCATCACCGCTTTCCGCATCAAGGAATCCGGTCGCCCGATCGACGGCCCGACGCCGGGCGTCCGCCTCCAGTCAGGCGAGCTCATCACCAAGGGCGTCGAGGTGGAGGCGAGCCGCACCCTGCCCGGCGATTTCGAGCTGCTGGCGAACTACGGCTATAACAAGCTCACATCCAGCGACAGCCCGTACTTCATCTACATGCCGCGGCACACCGCCTCGGCCTGGACGACCAAGACGTTCGGGATCGGCCAAGGCGCGCAACTGCGCCTCGGTGCGGGTGTCGTCCATACCGGCAAGCGCAGCTCCGTCGGCCCGGCCTGGACCATCGTCACGCCCAGCAACACCACCGTCGACGCCCTGGCGGAAGTCACCTGGGACAAGTGGCGCTTCACGGTCAATGCGACGAACCTGTTCAACGATAGCTACTACGCCTCCTGCCTCGACCGCGGCGACTGCTTCATGGGCGCCCCGCGCAACGTCATGGGCACGATCGGCTATCGGTTCTGATCTTTCCCCGGCCATCCTCGCCGGTCGTCCTCCGTCACCGGCGAATTCGGCGACAGCCCATGATCTGCGATCCGCCCCGACCGCCAGTGGCGGCTTGACAAATCAAAGCTTTTCGTTCTTGATTTGTTCGCTCATGACCGAGCCGACCACAGTCTCAATCCAGGCCGAAGACCAGGCGCCCGCCAGGGCCGCGGAGACGGCGCGCGCCCTGATCGAGCGGCAGCTGTGGGTTCTGGGGCGGTTGGCCGAGGCGGGGCTCAACGTCGCCCTGGCGATCGAGCGGCAGGCGATGGCGGCGGCGGACGAAGGATCGGGGCCGGAAGATTCGACGCCGGAGACGGTCCGGCCGCAGCCGGTTCAGGTGGTGCAGGGCGACCTCGCGCTCGCCTACGGGCGTGCAGCGCGGGCCGTGCGCCTGACGCTCGCCCTGCAGGCGAGGGTGATCAAGGACCTGCAGGCGCTGGACGAGTGCGAAGGCCGCCGTCAGTCCGGGGCGCGCGCCGCGCGCCAGCAGCTCGAGGCCGCGCGCAAGGCGCGGGTGGAGCGCATCGTCGAGCGGGTGATCAAGGCCGAGCTGGCGGACGCGGACGAGGTCGACCGGCTGGCCGACGAGGCCTATGAGCGCCTCGACGACGACGACATCTACGGCGACCTGATGGCGCGGCCGGTCAGCGAGACCATCGCCCGGATCTGCCGGGACCTGGGCCTCTCGCCCGACTGGAGCCGGCTGGCCGAGGAGGCCTGGGCGCAGGCGGAGATCGACGCCGGCGTGGCGGCCTCGCCGCTGATGGCGCTGACATGGGCGGACCCGCCGCCGCCCGCCGCGATCTGCGCCGCAGGTCCGGTCCGCAGGCCGCCCCCCAGGCCGCCTCGCCCGGACGCCGCCTCGCCCTGATCCCCGCCGACTACCCCCAAGGCCCGCGCCGGGCATCCGTCACCGGCACAGCCGTGCCATCCCCACGGCTCCGCCGCAGCGGCGCGCGCGCGGCCTCGCCGGCCATGCCCAGCAGGGCCTCGACGCGGTTCTCGGTGGCCGGGTGGGTGGAGAAGAGGTTGTCGCCGCCCTTGCCCGCCAGCGGGTTGATGATGAACATGTGGGCGGTGGCCGGGTGGGCCTCGGCGTCGGGGTTGTAGACGCCGCCGCGGGCGTAGGCGTCGATCTTGCGCAGGGCCGAGGCCAGGGCTTGGGGATCGCCGCTGATGGCGGCGCCTTCGCGGTCGGCCTCGTATTCGCGGCCGCGGCTGATGGCCATCTGCACCAGGGCGGCGGCCAGCGGGGCGAGGACGGCGACCAGGATGGCGCCCAGCATGCCGGCCGGTCGGCCGTTCTCGTCGCGGCCGCCGAAGAAGACCCCGAAGTTGGCCAGGGCCGAGACCGCGCCGGCGATGGTCGCGGTGACGGTCATGGTCAGGGTGTCGCGGTTCTTCACGTGCGCCAGCTCATGGGCCATGACGCCGCGGATCTCGCGCCGGTCGAGCATCGCCAAGAGGCCGCGGGTGGCGGCGACGGCGGCGTGGGCCGGGTCTCTGCCGGTGGCGAAGGCGTTGGGCTGGTCCTGGTCGATGATGAAGACCCGCGGCGGCGGCAGGCCGGCCCGCGTCGCCAGCTCGCGCACGTCGACGGCGTAGTTGCGAATCAGCGGGTCGGGGTCGTTCTCGTCCGCCGGCTGGGCCCGGTACATGGAGAGCACGATCTTGTCGGCGTTCCAGTAGCTGACCAGGTTCATGGCCGCCGCCAGGACGAAGGCGATCAGCATGCCGGTGGGCCCGCCGACCATATAGCCAGCGGCGACGAAGACGGCGGTCAGGGCCGCCAGCAGCATGAAGGTGCGAAGGTGGTTGCGCATGGTTCCGTGGGGGGTCTGTGTCCCGCTGGAAATATGGGGAGGCGCGGCGGCGCTTGAAGGGGCGTTGCGGCGCCTAGCGCGCCGACATCCGCCGGGCCAGGTCGATGAGCGGGTCGCGCACGGTGTCACGCTGGTCGGCGAGGCGGGCGTCCATAGCCTCGGCGTCCATCGGCCGGGCGAACCAGTAGCCCTGCATCCGGTTGCAGCCGGCGGCGCGCAGGATGATCGCCTGGGCCTCGTCCTCGACCCCTTCGGCGACCACCGAGACGCCCAGGGCGCGCGCGGCGTGCATCATCGAGGAGACCAGTTTGGAGACCCGCGGGTTGCGGGCGATGTCGGCGATCAGGCTGCGGTCCAGCTTCACCGTCTGGATCGGCAGGTTCATCAGGGCGCGCAGGTTGGAATAGCCGGTGCCGAAGTCGTCGAGGGCGATGTTCACCCCGCGGGCCGCCAGTCTTTCAATGTGCCGGCGCGCCAGCGCCATGTCCTGCAAGAGGAAGGTCTCGGTGATCTCGACGGTGAGCGCGGTCGGCGGCAGGTCGGTCATCGCCAGCCGGCCGATCAGCTTGCGCGAGAAGGCCGGGTCCATCAGATCCCGCGGCGAGACGTTGCAGGAGACGCTGGAGATCAGGCCCTCGGCCACCCAGGGGGCGGCCCGGGCGCAGGCGACCTCGAAGACGGCTTCGTCGATCCGGCCGATCAGGCCCAGCTCCTCGGCGATCGGGATGAAGGCCGCAGGCGCCAGCAGGCCCTCCTGCGGGTGACGCCAGCGGCACAGCACCTCGACGCCGACGGTGCGGCCGTCGGCGGAGTCCACCACCGGCTGGAACCAGGGCTCGATCTCGCCGGCGGGAATGGCGCGGCGCAGCTCCTGCTCGAGGGTGCGGCGCCGCTCGTTCTCGGCCTTCAGCTCGGTGTCGAAGGGCGACCACCGGCGGCCGCCCAGGTCCTTGGCGCGATGCAGCGCCCGGTCGGCGAAACATTGCAGGTCGGAGGCCTCGGCCGCGTCCGTCGGGCAGGCCGCGACGCCGACGCTGACGCCGGGCGCGAGCGCGCGGCCGTGGATCGAGAAGGGCTGGGAGAGCACCGCCAGCAGGCGTTCGGCGCGCCGCGCGATGTCGAGATCGGCGGTGATCAGGGCGAACTCGTCGGCCCCCAGCCGGCCCACCTGCTCGCCCAGCGCCGCATCGGCCTTGAGGCGCGCGCCCACCTCGGCCAGCAGCAGGTCCGCGCCGGTGTGGCCGAGGGTGTCGTTGACCTGTTTGAAGCGGTCCAGGTCGATGACGAACAGCGCCAGGGGCTCGCCGTCCGCCTTGGCCGCGGCGACCCTCTGGGCCAGGGCGGCGGTGAAGGCGCCGCGATTGAGCAGGCCGGTCAGACCGTCGGTGCGCACCCGGTCCAGCATCATCGCCCGCTCGGCTTCGAGCTCGGCGACGCGCGCGGCCAGGTCGTCGATGATGGTGGACTGCGACGGCACGACGGGTACGCAAGGGCCTCGGTGGGACAAGCCCGCACCTTCGCCCCGTGAGGCGAATCCCCGGTAAAGGGAAATGGCTAAGCCGCGTTAGCCCTGTTGCAGCGCCCTACGCCGCGCCTCCCCTACACTGCGCCCCCCTACACCGGGACTGGGACCGGCTCCGGCTCCTCGATCTGGTTCTCCCAGCGCGCCACCACGGCGGCGGCCACCGTGTTGCCGACCACATTGGTCGCCGAACGGCCCATGTCGAGCAGGTGGTCGACCGCCAGGATCAGCAGCAGGCCCGCCTCGGGAAGCTTGAAGTAGGCGAGGGTGGCGGCGATCACCACCAGCGAGGCGCGCGGCACGCCGGCCATCCCCTTCGACGTCACCATCAGCAGGAACAGCATGGTGAGCTGCTGGCCGACCGACATCGACACCCCATAGGCCTGGGCGATGAACAGGGTGGCGAAGGTGCAGTACATCATCGACCCGTCCAGATTGAACGAGTAGCCGAGGGGCAGGACGAAGCTCGCCACCCGTTTCGAGACGCCCCAGCGCTGCAGCTCCTGCAGGGTGCGCGGATAGGCGGCCTCCGACGAGGCGGTCGAAAAGGCCAGCAGGGCGGGGCCGCGGATCCCGGCCACGAGGCTCAGCGCGCGGGGCCCCACCGCCAGCAACAGGGCGCCGATCAGGACCGCCCAGAGAAGGCCCAGCGACAGGTAGAAGCCGCCGACGAAGCGGGCGTAGGCGCCCAGCACCTCGATCCCCTGCGTCGCGATGGTGGCGGCCAAGGCCGCGAAGATGGCCAGCGGCGCGGTGCGCATCACATAGCCCGTCACCTTCAGCATGATGGCCGCGATCTGCTCGACCAGGGCCAGGACCGCCGGCGCGCGGTCGTCGATGGCCGCCACGGCGGTGCCGACGAAGACCGAGAAGACGACGATCTGCAGGATCTCGTTGTTGGCCATGGCCTCGACGATGGAGGCGGGGACCACGTGGGTGATGAAGCCCTTCAGGGTGAACTTCGAGACGTCCACCGTGGCGGCGGCCTGGCCGGCGTCCGGAATGGCCAGGTGCAGGCCCACGCCGGGTTGCAGCAGGTGGACCATGATCAGGCCGATGGTCAGGGAGACGATCGAGGCGCAGATGAACCAGCCCAGCGCCTTGACCCCGACCCGGCCCACGGCTCCTGCGTCTTCCATGTGCGCGATGCCGGCCACCAGGGTGGAGAAGACCAGCGGGGCGATGATCATCTTGATCAGCCGTAGGAAGACGTCGGTGATGATCGACAGGTTCTCGGCCCAGGTCTTGGCCTGGGCCGGGCTCGACCACTCATGGATGCCCCAGCCGGCGACAACGCCCAGCACCATGGCGGCCACCACGAGGGTGGTGAAGAGGCGGTTCATCGTGGGATCCCCCGTCGACCCCTCCGACGTAGGAGGAGCTCGATCCCGTTCTTGTCCCAGCGTCTCGTCGCGTCCGCAAGCCGCAGGTATAAGACCACATGAGCGCAAAGACCGACGCCGCCCGAATTGTAGACCAGCTTGAGCATGAGTACGGCGCCAGCGTGGCCGCCCTGCGCGCCGCGCTGCGCACCTTCCTCGACGGCGGGCCGCCGCCGACCGCCGACAGCCGCCGCAACGGGACCTTCGCCTATCCGGAGCTGCGGCTGACCTGGCCGGCGGGCCAGGCCTTCCCGCGGATCAGCCGCGCCTTCGCCCGCATCGCCGCCCCCGGCCGGTACGCGGTGACGGTGACCCGCCCGGACCTGTTCCGCCCCTACCTGATCGAACAGCTGTCGCTGCTGCTGCAGGATTTCGAGATCGAGCTGGAGGTCGGCCGCTCGACGCAGGAGATCCCCTTCCCCTATGTGTTGGAAGGCAGCGCCGACCAGGCGCTGGCGGAATACGGCTCGGCCGAGATCGCCCGCTACTTCCCGACCACCGAGCTCGCCAACATCGGCGACGAGGTCGCGGACGGCGCCCTGCTGGCCGCGCCCGACGCGCCCCGGCCGCTGGCCCTGTTCGACGGCCTGCGCACCGACTTCTCGCTGGCCAGGCTCGCGCACTACACCGGCACGCCCGCCGAGCACGTCCAGCAGTATGTGCTGTTCACCAACTACCACCGCTACGTCGACGAGTTCGTCCGCTGGGCCTGCGCCCAGCTGAAGACGGGCGGCCCCTACCAGGCGCTCTCGGCCGCCGGCCAGGTGATGGTCACCGCCGAGACCCCGGATCCGGAGGCGATGGTCGCGGCGGCGCCCTGGCGCAAGCACCAGATGCCCGCCTACCACCTGATGGCCGAGGGCCGCGCGGGCGTGACCCTGGTCAACATCGGCGTGGGGCCGTCGAACGCCAAGACCATCTGCGACCATCTGGCGGTGCTGCGGCCCCAGGCCTGGCTGATGATCGGCCACTGCGGCGGCCTGCGCGGCTCCCAGACCATCGGCGACTATGTGCTGGCCCATGCCTACCTGCGCGACGACCATGTGCTGGACGGGCTGCTGCCGCCGGAGATCCCGATCCCGGCGATCGCCGAGGTCCAGGTGGCGCTGAACCGCGCCGCCGAGATCGTCACCGGCGAGGAGGGCGAGATCCTCAAGCGCCGCCTGCGCACCGGCACAGTGATCACCACCGACGACCGGAACTGGGAGCTGCGCTATTCGAAGAGCGCCCTGCGCTTCAACCAGAGCCGGGCGGTGGCCATCGACATGGAGTCCGCCACCATCGCCGCCCAGGGCTTCCGCTTCCGCGTCCCCTACGGGACCCTGCTCTGCGTCTCCGACAAGCCGCTGCACGGCGAGATCAAGCTGCCGGGCCAGGCCAACGCCTTCTACGAGCGCGCCATCGGCCAGCATCTGCAGATCGGCCTGGCCAGTCTCGACCTGCTGCGCGAGGAGGGCGCGCGGCTGCATTCGCGCAAGCTGCGCAGCTTTGACGAGCCGCCGTTCAGGTAGGATCAGGCCGCGGACGGCAGGGCGGTCGCGGGCAGCGTCGCGTTGATCGTGCAGACCAGGCCCTCGGACCGGAAGTCGAGCTGGGATCTGGCGCGGATCTCTCCGGCCAGCGCGCGCTCGATCAGGCGCAGCCCGAAGCCCCGGCGCCCGGGCCGCGCGACGGCCGGCCCGCCGCGCTCCGTCCAGTTGAGCTGGAAGGCGCCGGTCTGCGGCTCGCAGGTCCAGCGGATCTCCACCCGTCCGGCCTCCGTCGAAAGCGCGCCGTGCTTCGCCGCATTGGTCACCAGCTCGTGCAGCGCCATGGCCAGGCCGAGCGCGCTCTCCGACTTCAGCCAGACCGACGGACCGTGCGCTTCGATGGCGGTCCGCTCGGCGGCCTTGAACGGACGCGAGGCGCGCTCGACGAGCTCGCCGACGCTGGCGCCTTCCCAGCTCCGCTGGGTCAACAGGTTGTGGGCGTCCGAGAGGTTGAGCAGGCGGGCCTCGAAGTTCTGGAACACCTCGCCGGGGTCCGCGCCGCTGCGCAGCGTCTGGGCGGCGATCGACTGGACGGTCGCCAGGGTGTTCTTCACCCGGTGGTTCAGCTCGTTGATCAGCACCTGCTGCTGCTGTTCGTGACGCTGCTGCGCGCTGACCTCGATGTTGACGCCGAACCAGCGGGTGACCTGGCCGACCGAGTTGCGGATCGGCACGACCCGGGTGAGGAAGGGTCGAAAGACCCCATCGACGCCCTTCAGCGGGAAGGTCATTTCAAAGGGCTCGCCGGTCTCCAGCGAGCGCGCCCAGCGCGCCTGAACCGACGGCAGGAAGGCGGGGTCGTGGACCTCCGCCCACCGCCACCCTTCGGGGCGTGTGGCCGAGCTGCCAGTGTAGTCGTGCCAGCGCTGATTATACCAGTAGATGTGGCCGTCCGGCCGGGCCATCCAGCAGAGGGTCGGGATGTTGTCGGCCAGCGCCCGGAATTCGTCCGCCAGCCGCTGCGCCTCCTGCTGGGCGCGGCGTTCGGCGTCGATATCGACAATGGCGATGACCCCGCCGGTCACCTCTCCGTGCGCATCGCGGATCGGGCGGCCCATGATGCGGATCCAGATCCGCGCCCCGTCGCCGCGCTGGTAGTGCGCTTCCAGCTCGGGCGCTTCGGCGTTCTCCAGCATGATGCGCGCCAGCGGGTACTCGGAGACCGCCACCCGCGATCCATCGGCGTGGTAGCAGACCCACTCCGCATAGGCATGGATGTCGGGCGAGTTGAGCACCGGGCGCTGAACCATCCGCTCCATGTAGCGGCTGCCGTCAAGGATGCGGCCCGAGGGCAGGTCGTAGAGGGCGATGCCGACGGGCACTGTGTCCATGATGGCGCGCAGTTGGGCCTCGCGGGCGGCGTGCGCCCCCCGCTCGGTGGTGAGCCGATGGGTCAGCCAGATCAGCATGGCGCAGACACAGGCGAAGAAGGCCATCGCCGTCATCGTGCCCGGCGTGACCGCCACGGCGCCCGGCGTGAGGATCAAGAACCAGGCGGCCAGGCCGGACAGGACGGCGACAACGATCGCCGGCGCGGCCCCAGCCCAGAAGGCGGCGGCCATGACGGCCGGGAAGAAGGTGACGAAGGGAACACCCGGCGGCATCACGTCGCTGACCAAGAGGCGCAGGCTGAGACTCGCCAGGAAGGCCGCCAGGGCGCCGGTCCATCGAACCAGCGGTCCGCGCGTGGCGCCCGGGAGGAGCTGCTTCAGGATCGGCCCCGGTTTGGTGGGGCGGGGAGGGCTCTTCGCAGTCACGAGCGCCGCGCCTGTCTTTGGCTGGTCGGAAGTCGAAAAGATCACGAGGCCTGCTGCGCCGCAATCTGCGGGCGCTTAAATCCTACGATCCCGTAAAACGCGAATACTTTGTACATCGCCGTTCGCCTCAGCGCATCTACCGCAACCGACGGTCGAGGGCGTCGGCGATCGCTGTCATGCCTTCCAGGTTCGGATGGTAGAACATCCCCTTCACGGGTGCGCCGGGCCGGGGGTAGCCGTTCGTCCAGGCGTCCTTGGCGCAGGCGTCGTGACCCTTGGAGAGCGTCGCGGCGGCGATCCGTTCGGCTCCGCCGGCCTTCGCCGCCCGCGCAGTGATCTGCGACAGGCGCCGGGCCACCTGGCGGGCCGCGTCGGCCTGAGCCTCGGTGAGCGGCGTGGCTTTGCAGGTCCCGTCCGGCGGCAGCACCGTGAGATATTCCACGAAGACCAGCTGGGCGTCAGGGGCGCGGCGCCGAACCTCGGCGGCGATGCGACCCATGTTCGCCTCGACGTCCGTGAAGGCCTGTTCCGTGGGAGCCGGGACCGTCGGACATTTTACGGCGGCGCCCACGGCGAGGCTCCGGCACGAGGCGGCCATCAGGCCTCCGATATAGCCGAGGTCGTTGCCGCCGATGGTGACCGTCACCAGGCGGGTGTCGCCGTCGACGGCGTCGAGCTGCGACGGAAGGTCGCCCCAGGGACCCAGCAGATTGGCGGTGGTGGCGCCGCTGCAGCTGACGTCGGTCAGCGCCAGGCCGCGGCGGCGCGCCAGCTGATGGGCGTAGTTGTCGGCCGAGCGCTGGCAGCGGTTCGCCGGCGCATCCGCCGAGGAGGTGACCCCGGGGCCGGCGGCGTAGGAGCTGCCCATGGCGACATATTTCGCGCTCCGCGGCAGGGGATCGGCGCGCGCCGGTCCGCCGGCGTGGGCGAGGGCGGCGAGCCCCAGCAGCACGGGGATCGACGGGCCGAAGCGAAGCGAGCGAGCGAAGGTCATGGGATATCCGGTCAGCTGCGAAGGGTGGTCTCGACGCGCCGGTCGGGGATCAGCCAGAGGACGGCGCCGGCAGCGTAGATCAGGTTGGCCGCCAAGGGGCTCACGAAGGCCAGCGCCATGCCGCTCAGGTAGAGGGGGGGCGAAAGCTTGCCCTTGAGGTCGCGGCCGAGCGCTTGGCGAAGCGGCGATTCCGCCCCCTGGGTGCGGACGATCACCAGCTGCATGATGAACCAGGCGACGGCCGCCATCAGCAGGGAGGCGCCGTAGAGGGCGGTGGGCGCGGCGGCGAAATGGTTCTCGCCCGTCCAGGCGGTGGCGAACGGGATCAGCGACAGCCAGAACAGCAAGTGCATGTTGGCCCACAACACCGCCCCGTCCACCGTCTTGACCAGCTGGAAGAAGTGGTGGTGGTTGTTCCAGTAGATGCCGATGTAGACGAAGCTCAGCACATAGCTGAGGAAGACTGGCCAAAGCTCGGCCAGAGCGTGCAGCGTCGCCCCGTGCGGCGGCTTGAGCTCCAGCACCATGATGGTGATGATGATGGCGAGCACGCCGTCGGTGAAGGCCGTCAGCCGGTCCCGATTCATCACACCCCCCTGCGCCAAGTCCCGAAACCCTCGTTAGACGGCGGCTCGACGCCGGTCTAGGGCCGCGGGGGCGCGGGCCTGTCTCGATTTCCGCCTGCGCCGACGCTAGGGTCGGGCCATGACGCGGCACTTCGACTTCGACGGCATCCACAATTTCCGGGATTTCGGCGGCTATGCGACGGCCAGCGGGCGGGCGCTGAAGCGCGGGCGGCTCTATCGCTCGGCCAATCATCACTGGGCCAGCGACGCGGACCTTGCGCGCCTGCGCGAGCTGGGCCTCGCCGTCATCGTCGACCTGCGCCAGCCGAACGAGCGCCAGCGCGAGCCGTCGCGGCGCTGGGAGGACTTCGCCTGCCGGGTGGTCGAGAACGACCTCGCCGAGGAGCATCTGGATTTCGAGGCGCTGGTGCGGGAAGCGGACCTCTCGGCCGAATGGTTCTTCGCCCATGCCGCCGACTTCTACGCCCGCGCGCCCTACGAGCCGCGGCACGTGGATCTCTTCCGGCGCTACTTTCAGGCCCTGGCCGAGGCGGACGGGGCGGTGCTGGTGCACTGCGCGGCGGGCAAGGACCGCACCGGTCTGATCTGCGCGCTCACCCACCATGTGGCCGGCGTGCACCGGGACGACATTCTGCAGGACTATCTGCTGACCAACGACGAGGCGCGGCTCACGGCGAAGATGCAGTTCCTTGGGTCCTGGCTGGAATCCACCATCGGACGCCGGCCGACGGACGAGGCGCTGCGCGTCGCGGTCTCGGTGCATCCGGACTATCTGGAGCGTGCGCTCGGGGTGATCGCCGAGCGCGACGGCTCGATCGAGGGCTACCTGGCTCAGACCCTGGGGCTCGACGCCCCCCTGCGCGAGCGCCTGCACGAACGGCTTCTGGCCTAGGGCCGGACGCCAGACGCGATACGCCCGCCGCGATTCCGCCAATCGCGACGGGCGCCTCAGGGACAGACCTCTCGGAGAAGCCTGAGGCTAGGATTGCGCCGGGGCGTCCTTGGCGCCTAATCACCAGCACGTGTTTCACGGAGTGATGATGCCGAGCTTCCACCGCCGCGGTCGAACGGCGCCTGGCGGCGTGACGCGGGTCGCCCGGTGATCCCGCCAGACGACCGCGGCTTCACCCTGGGCGACGGCCTGTTCGAGACCGTGCTGGCGCAGGACGGCGCCCTGGTGCGGCTCGAGGCCCATCTCGATCGCCTGGCGTCGGGCTGTGCGACCCTCGGCCTGCCGGCGCCGGACCCGGCGGAGGCCAGGCGGCGGATGCGCCAGGCCCTGGCCGAGGCGAAGCTGCAGGGCGCGCGCGCCGCCGTGCGGTTGACCCTGACGGCCGGTTCCGGCGGCCGCGGGCTCGACCGGCCAGACGGGCTTCGGCCGCGGATGATCGCGACGGCCGCCGCCGCCCCGGTCGCCGCCACCCCGGCCCGACTGATCACCGCCGAGGTCCGCCGGAACGACCAGTCGCCGGCGACGCGGCTGAAGACCCTCAGCTATCTCGACAATGTTCTGGCCCGCGCCGAGGCGCGGCGCAGCGGGGCCGACGAGGCGGTGATGGTGAACACCCGCGGCGAGCTCGCCTGCGCGGCGGCGGCCAATCTCTTCTGGATCTCCGAGGGGCGGCTGTTCACGCCGGCCCTCGAGTGCGGCGCGCTGGCCGGCGTGACGCGGGCGCGGGTGCTGGCCTGTGCGGGCGAGCTGGGCGTGGCGGTCGGTGAGACGCGGGCCGGACCGCAAGCGCTGGCGACCGCCGAGGCGGTCTTCCTCACCAACGCCCTGATCGGCCTGCGGCCGGTCGCGGCGCTGGACGGCCGCAGCCTTTCGCCCCACGCCCTGGTCGCGGACCTCGCCCGCGCCCTTGACGCTCAGTAGACGCCCGCTGACTCCTCTTTGAGAGGAGTCTGGATGGTCATCTCATTTTAGATCGGAATGCGAACGACAAGACATCGCCAGAGGTGTCTCAGACGTCCTGAGTCGGGATTCTATAGTAAACGATGCGTACACCTTGACGTTTCACTCCGACTTAAGCGGGCGGGGCGAATTTGTACATGCATTCGGGGCGAGCAGGCCAATGGCTTGATCCCTCAACAGTCTGCTCGCAGCTAAAGGAGATCGAGCAATGTCGAAGTTCATGACCCGCTTCCTGACGGACGAATCCGGCGCCACGGCGATCGAATACGGCCTGATCGCCGCGCTCATCGCCGCCGTGCTCATCGGCACCCTGACCACCGTCGGGACCAGCCTGAACGCCAAGTTCAAGGACATCGAGGACGCTGTCAAAGCCGGCTAATCTCGCCGCACATTTGGCGACAGAGAGCCCCCGGAGCGCCGCTCCGGGGGCTTTTTTGCTGTCTGGCGCAACCGTCTGTTCACGGGCTGTCGCCATGCTGCAGGCTCCGGAGGCCCGATGATCCACGCTGTCCTGACCGTCGTCCTGATGATCTTTCCCGCCCTCGTCATCCTGGGCGGGGTTCGTGACCTGGTGAGCTATCGGATTCCCAACTGGATCTCGCTGGCGCTGATCGCCGGCTTTGCGCTCGCGGCGGGAACCGGCCTGGCGGCCGGCATGTCGCTGGGCGCCGTCGGCCTGAACCTGGCGGTGGGCGCGGGCGCCCTGGCGGTCGGCGTGGCCATGTTCGCCCTCGGTTGGATCGGCGGCGGCGACGCCAAGCTGTTCGCCGCTGCGGCGCTGTGGATCGGCTGGCCGTCGGTGGAGAGCTATCTGGCGGTCACGGCCCTGTCGGGCGGCGCGCTGTCGCTCCTGCTGCTCAGCCTGCGCGCGCCCGCGGCGCGGACGTTCGTGCTCGCCGGCCCGGCCTGGTTCGCCCGCCTCGCCGAGCCCGGCGAAAGCGTGCCCTACGGGGTGGCGATTGCGGTGGGCGCCCTGGCCGCCTTCCCCGCCTCGACCCTGGTGCAGGCGGCGACGGCTCACTAGTGTGAAGAGATCGGGACCGCGTCCTGCGCGCGGCCGTTCCCTGACGTTCCTCGCCTGAGAGACCGATGTCCGAAGTCATTCTCGCCGCGTCCGAAGGCGCCGTCGTTCCCCTTCACGCCGTCGCCGACCACGAGGCTCAGGCCTTCCTGGAGACCCAGCCGCCGTTCGTCCAGGCCATGGCGCGCTTCGCCGAATTCAAGGGCCGGGCCGGTCAGGTGCTCAGCGTTCCCGACGCCGAGGGCGTGCTGGAGCTCGTGCTGGTCGGCCTCGGCGGGGTTTGCGACCCGATGGCCTTCCGCGCCCTGCCGGCGAAGCTTGCGCCGGGGATCTATCGTCTCGCCCAGGCGCCGGCCGAGGTGGCTCGCGACCAGGCCGCGCTGGCCTTCGCGCTGGGGAGCTACCGGTTCGACCGTTACAAGAAGCCGGCCGGCGAACGACCTCGCCTCGTCGTCGAAGGCGTCGACCTCGAGGAGGTGCGTCAGGTGGCCCACGCCTGCGCGCTCGCCCGCGACATGATCAACACCCCGGCCAACGACCTGGGGCCGCTGCAGATCGAGACCATCGCCCGGGAGATCGCCGAGCAGTACGCCGCCCAGATCACGGTGATCGAGGGCGAGGGGCTGCTGGAGGCCAACTATCCTGCCGTTCATGCGGTCGGCCGGGCCGCCACGCCTGAGCGCGCGCCGCGGATGATCGAGATCGCCTGGGGCGAGGCCGGCCGGCCGCTGGTCGCGGTGATCGGCAAGGGCGTGGTGTTCGACACCGGCGGCCTCGACATCAAGCCCTCCTCCGGCATGCGGCTGATGAAGAAGGACATGGGCGGGGCGGCGCACGCCTTGGCGCTTGGCCGGATGATCATGGCTGCGCGCCTGCCGGTGCGTCTGGTCGTGCTCGTGCCTGTGGTCGAGAACGCCATCTCCGGCGACGCCATGCGGCCCGGCGACGTGATCGGTTCGCGCAAGGGCCTGTCGATCGAGATCGGCAACACGGACGCGGAAGGAAGGCTGATCCTGGCTGACGCCCTGACCCGCGCCGCCGAGTTGGAGCCGGCCCTGACGCTGGACCTCGCGACGCTGACCGGGGCGGCGCGCGCGGCGCTGGGCCCGCACCTCCCGCCCTTCTTCACCGACGACGAGGACCTCGCCGCCGCCATCGGCCGCCATGCCGACGCCGAGAACGACCCGCTGTGGCGCCTGCCGCTGTGGAAGGGCTACGCCGAGGCGCTCGACTCCGATATCGCCGACCTGAAGAACGATCCCGACGCCTGGGCCCAGGCGGGCGCGGTGACGGCGGCGCTCTTCCTGCAGCGCTTCGCGCCCGCCGGGCCCTGGGCGCACTTCGACATCTTCGGCTGGAATTCGAAGGGCTCGCCCGGCCGGCCCGCCGGGGGCGAGGCCCAGGCGATCCGCGCGCTCTACGCCATGGTTCGCGAGCGTTTCGCGTGAGCTTCGATCCGCGGGTCACACCGCTGCGGGACGGAATCGCCGCCCGCGGGCTGGAGGGCGTGCTCGCCGCCGAGGTCTATCTCGATCCGAAGCCGCTGCGCTGCATCGTCCCGGCCGCGGGGCTGTATCGCGCGCCCGACGCCGCGTCGGAGCAGATGGACCAGCTGCTGTTCGGCGAGGTCTTCGAGGCGATCGAAGAGGAGGGCGCCTTCCTCTGGGGCCAGGCGCGTCGCGACGGCTATGTAGGCTTCGTCGCGGCTGCGGCGCTGGCGCCGGCGGACCTCGTTCCGACCCACCGGATCTCGGCGATCCGCACCTACGCCTTCGCCGAACCCAGCATCAAGTCGAAGGCCGGCGGACCCTACTCGCTGAACGCGCTTGCGACCGTCGAGGCCGTCGAGGGCCGACTGGCGCGGGTCGCAGGCGCAGGCTGGATGGCCGTGGAGCACCTGGCGCCGATCGGCGTCTTCGCGCGCGATCCCGCGGGCGTGGCCGAGCGCTATCTCGGCGCCCCCTATCTGTGGGGCGGGCGCGAGAGCCTGGGGCTCGACTGCTCCGGGCTGGTGCAACAGGCGCTCCTGGCCTGCGGCCAGGCCTGTCCGCGCGACGCCGACATGCAAGCCGCCCTCGGCCGGCCGATCGACCGCAGCGCGTTCGCCCGCAACGACCTGGTCTTCTGGAGGGGCCATGTGGCGATCGGGCTGGACGCCCAGCGCATCCTGCACGCCAACGCCCACCATATGGCCGTGGCGGTCGAGTCGCTCGACAGGGCCATAGAACGCATAATGGCGGCGGGCTCTGGAGAGCCCACCGCCTTTCGCAGACCGTAGTCTAGAAGATCGCCTTACTTGGCGGCGGTCGCCTGAGCATTGCCGGCCGCGGCGACCTCGGCGGTGCCGGCGGCCGGAGCGGTCGCATTGCCCGCCGCAGCGGCCGTGGCGTTACCAGCCGCCGGAGCCGCCGCCGCCGGGTTCGGCGCCGGGATCGGCAGGGTCGAGCCCTTGGTGTGCAGGAAGGCGATGAGGTTGATCCGGTCTTCCTGTTTCTTCAGTCCGACGAAGGTCATCTTCGTGCCCGGGATATAGGCCTGCGGGTTCTTCACGAACTCGTAGACGTGCTCGTAATCCCAGATCGGCTGCTTGGCGGCGAAGGCTTCCATGGCCGGCGAATAGGCGAAGCCCGCTTCCGAGCCCGGCTTGCGGCCGACGACGGCCAACAGGTCCGGGCCGGTGCCGTTTGCAGTGAAGTTGTGGCAGGACTGGCACTTGGCGAAAACAGCCTCGCCGGCGGCCACGTCGGCCTTCGGCAGGACCGTGCCCCAGTCGGGCGGAACGTCGGCCGCGGCGGCTGCGCCGCCCGTCTCGGCCGCGACTTCGACGGCGTAGCCGGGCTTCTCGACCTTTTCGTCGGCGAAGATGCCGCTGGAGAGCTCGCGAAGGCCGAAGATGGCCAGACCCGTCGCCAGCACTGCGCCGGCGACCTTGTTGAAGGTAAGGTCGCTCATAGTCTTGTTTTCGTGCCCTCTCACGGCCGGCTTTACGCTCGGCGAAAGCGCGGGAATCCCGCCCCTTATTGCGCCCGGCTCTCTTACACGCTACCGCCGCGGGCGCAACCGCCCAAGCGATACCATGAACCCGATCGTCCTCATCCCCGCGCGCATGGCCGCGACCCGTCTGCCGGGGAAGCCGCTTGCGGATATCGAGGGGATTCCGATGATCGTCCGGGTTCTGCGCCAGGCCGAAGCGGCGGGCGCCGGGCCGGTGGCGGTGGCGGCCGGCGACGCGGAAATCGTCGAGGCGGTGCAGGACGCCGGCGGCCGGGCGGTTCTGACCGATCCGGCCTTGCCATCGGGGTCGGACCGCATCCTCGCCGCCCTGGCCGAGCTGGATCCCGAGGGCCGCCACGATCTGGTGGTCAACCTGCAGGGCGATATGCCCTTCGTCGAACCGTCGGTGCTCGCCCACTGCGTCGCCCTGCTCGGTCGCGAGGCAGGATGTGACATCGCAACCGTGGTCGCGCCGGAAAGCTCGCTCGCCGACCGGGCCAATCCGGACGTGGTCAAGGCGGTGCTGGCCCTGCAGCCGGATGGCCGGAGCGGCCGGGCGCTCTACTTCACCCGTTCGACCCTCTACGGCGAGGCGCCGGTCTGGCGCCATATCGGCATCTACGGCTATCGCCGCGCGGCCCTGGAACGTTTCAACGCCGCCCCGCCTTCGCCCCTGGAACTCCGGGAGAAGCTGGAACAGCTTCGCGCCCTGGAACTCGGGCTCTCGATCTGGGCCGCGGTCGCCGAGGCCGCCCCTATCTCCGTCGACACTCCCGCCGATCTCGAACAGGCGCGGGCGCATGCAAGAGGTCTTCGATGAGCCAGCGACGCATCGCCTTCCAGGGCGAGCTGGGCGCCAACAGCCACGAGATCTGCCAGGCGGCCTATCCGGAATACGATCCGATCCCGCACCCCAGTTTCGAGGACGCCTTCGAGGCGGTGCGCTCCGGCGACTGCCAACTGGGCATGATCCCGGTGGAGAATTCGATCGCCGGCCGCGTCGCCGACGTGCACCACCTGCTGCCGGACTCGGGGCTCAGGATCATCGGCGAACGGTTCAAGCCGATCCACTTCCACCTGATGGTCAATCCGGGCGTGAAGCTGGAGCAGGTCAAGTACGCCTCCTCCATGCCGATCGCGCTCGGCCAGTGCCGCAAGACCCTGCGCAAGCTGGGCCTGAAGACCGAGCCGGTCGGCGACACCGCGCTCGCCGCCAAGATGCTGGCCGAACATCCCGATCCGACCCGGGCGGCGGTCTCGCCGGAGCTGGCGGCGGACATGTACGGGCTGGAGATCCTGGTCCGCGACGTCGAGGACGAGCACAACAACACCACCCGCTTCCTGGTGATGACGGCCGAGCCGGACCCGGCCCCGCCGCCCTTCACCGCGCCCTGCATCACCAGCTTCGTGTTCCGGGTGAAGAACCTGCCGGCGGCGCTCTACAAGGCGCTCGGCGGGTTCGCGACCAACGGCGTGAACATGATCAAGCTCGAGAGCTACATGGAGGAAGGCAGCTTCACGGCGACCTTCTTCTATGTCGAGGTCGAGGGCCGTCCCGAGGACCGTTCGGTCGCCCGGGCCTTCGACGAGCTGCACTTCTTCTCCGAGAAGTTCGAGATCCTCGGCGTCTATCCGGCCGACCCGTTCCGGGCGCGGGGGTGAGCCTCGGGCGGGGCGGGGGCCAGGCGCCGCCAGAGCGCGATCAGCAGGTCGTCGTCCGGTCGGGTCGGATAGGCGTCGATCTCCGTCGCCTGGCTGCGGACGACGGCTTCCCAATCCGACAGACTGCCGAGGAGGCGCGTGACCTCGCGGGCCATCGCCGCAATGTCGGCGGGATCGACCTTCACGCCGTTCTCCAGCGCTTCAGCCGCCCCTGAAGCCGCCGGATAGATCACCGGCGTGCGATGCTGCATCCCTTCGAGCACCACCATGCCGAAAGGTTCGGACCGCGACGGCGCGACAAGGACGCTGGCCCCGGCGAAGGCTTCGCCGCGCCGGTCCCAGGGCAGGGCGCCGCGCATGGTCAGGCCGTAGCTCCTGCCAAGATACTGTTGTTCGCCCTCCCCGAAGACCTCGAAGGCGACGTTGGGCGTGGTCGCGCGCACCGCGCGGGCCAGTTCGCCGAAGCGGTCCAGGCCCTTTTGCGCGCTCAGTCGGCCGACAAAGACGACCCGGCGCGTCTCGAAGCGGCCCATCTCGCGGGTCGAAACAGGATCATCTGAAAGCAGGTTCGGAATGGCGACGGCGGCCTGGGCCTTGGGACCGTGGTCGGCGACGAGCTGACGGCGCGTCCCGGCGCCCGGCGTCACGAGCGCGGCGGCGGAGTCCACGCCCATCCGCTCGATCCGCAGCGTCAGCTCGTCCGGCGCGTCCGGCCGACGGTCGCGCTCGGTCGAATGGAAATGGGCGACCCAGGGCGCGCCGGTGAGCTCGGAGGCGAAGCGGGCGGCTTCGAAGGTGACCCAGTCGTGGGCGTGGATCACGTCGGGCTTGAGATTGGCCGCCAGGATTTCGAGCCGGCGGCGGAACTCTTCGATCAGGCCGAACAGCGCCGATCCGGAGAGCCCCGCGCCGTCGTAGGCGCTGTAAGGACCGTAGGCGTTGTACGGGCTGTATCCCGCCCCGCCGTAGCTGGACCAGGCGGGCGCGCCGTAGGCGGAAGCGTTTGATGGCGGCGGACGAATGCCCAGCGCCAGGATAGGGACATCCAGACCGAATGGGTTGTCGGCGATCTTTTCGCGCTCCCACGGCACGACCACCGTCACCTTGGCGCCGCGTCGGCGCAGGCGCCGGATCAGGTGATAACAGGCGGTCCAGGTGCCGCCGGCCACGTACGGCGGCGCCTCCCACATCAGCATCAGGATATCGATGTCAACGGCTTCGGCGCCGTAGCGATCAGCCAGGTCGGCGGCGACCTGCGGATCGAAGGTCGCGCGACGCCAGTTGCGCGTCGCCTCCCACGGCACGCCGCGCCAGCCCGAGCCGATACGCCGCAAGTCCGCGCCCTCGAGGTCGAGGTTCAGGACCTTCACCGCATCGAGGCGGCAATGCGGGAGTGTCGCCTCAGTTTTCGATGCGCTTGCCGATGACTTCCTGGCGCGCCTTCTCACCTTCGATGTCGGTCGTCGAATCCACGGCATGGGTCGCCTCGATCACCAGGCCGCGCGTCGCATAGGCGCCCCAGATCTGCAGTCCGCCCAGGAGCAGGAGCGCGACGACCGCGAACACGGCCCAAGCCATCCGAACGCGCGAAGCCATCGACGCCTCCCGTGAAGCGCCACGCTAGCATGAATTTCGCGGCCTTCGCTCGCCCTGCGTGCTTAGGCCTCCTCCGCCCAGGCCTTGATCAGCTGGTGGGCGATGGCGCTCGGCGGCGGGGCGAACAGGCCCTCGATCTTGCCGGCGAGCAGGTCGCGGGCCTCGGCCTTGGTGAACCAGCGGACTTCCGACAGCTCCGTCTGGTCCGGCTGGCCTTCATCGTCCTCGACCTCGGCCAGGAGGCCGATCATCAGGGACGACGGATAGGGCCAGGGCTGGCTGGAGTGGTAGCGGACTTTGACCGCGCGCAGGCCGGCTTCCTCGCTGACCTCGCGGGCGCAGGCCTCCTCGATCGCTTCGCCGGGCTCCAGGAAGCCGGCCAGCGCCGAGAACATGCCGGGCGGCCAGACCTCCTGGCGGCCCAGCATGCAGCGGTCGCCGTGATGGGGCAGCATGATCACCACGGGATCGGTGCGCGGGAAGTGCTCGGCCTCGCAGGCCTCGCAGACCCGCTTCCAGCCGCCGTCCGCCGGATGGGAGGGCTCGCCGCAGACCGCGCAGCGGCGATGGCGCCGGCGCCATTCGAACATCGCCTTGGCGGTCGCGATGATGGCGGCGTCCGCCGCTGGCAGGGTCATCGCCAGCGGCCGCAGGTCCTCGAACCGGCCCAGCCCCTCGAGCGTCTGGGCGGTGGGGTCGGCCTGGCCCTCCAGATCGACCGCGAACACCGCCCGCTCCTTCGAAAGACCCAGGAACAGCAGCCGTTCGGTCCCGCCCGCCAGCTCGCCGATCAGTTTCGCCGGCAGGTAGCTGAGCTGCAGCCCGTCCGGGCCGTCCTCGACCAGAGGGCGTCCGTTCCACAGCGCCACGCCGAGGCTGTCCTGCGAAGCGAGCTGTCGCGCCAGCCAGTCCGGGTCGGCGCGGCGGTCGCTCGCGCGGTCCAGGGGATTGCCGGCGAAGGTGTTCAGGAAGAGGTCGAGGGCCATGGCCTGAGTCTTACGCCGCGGCGGCTTGCGCGTCATGTGCGCGCGCAAGCTACGTCCCCGGCTTGCGCGAGCGGGCCTCAACAGCGATATAGGGGGCGGAGATCACGGGCGATCGCCTCGCCAACCCGGTCAGGTCCGGAAGGAAGCAGCCGTAACGAGTTACGCTCGGGTCGTGATCTCCACCTCATTCCGCCACCCTTGGGTCGGCAAGGGGCTCAATGGCCGAAGACTTCCTGCCAGAAGACGAGCCGCCGGAACGTGACCCCAATACGGGCGACATGTTCGGCGATGCCGCGCCCCCGGCGCTTCCGGCGGACTCCGGGTCCGACGCCGACTCCGCCGCCTACACCGTCATCGCGCGCAAATACCGGCCCCGCACCTTCGAGCACCTCTACGGCCAGGAAGCGATGGTGCGCACCCTGCGCAACGCCTTCTCCAGCGGCCGGATCGCCCACGCCTTCATGCTCACCGGCGTCCGCGGGGTCGGCAAGACCACCACCGCGCGCCTGCTCGCCCGCGCCCTGAACTACGAGACCGAGACGGTCCACGAGCCGACCATCGACTTCAAGGACGAGGGCCGGCATTGCCGCTCGATCATCGAGGGCCGGCACATGGACGTCCTGGAGCTGGACGCCGCCAGCCGCACCGGCGTGGCCGACATGCGCGAACTGCTGGAGGGCGTGCGCTACGCTCCCGTCGAGGCCCGCTACAAGGTCTACATCATCGACGAAGTGCACATGCTGTCGACGGGGGCGTTCAACGCGCTGCTGAAGACGCTGGAAGAGCCGCCGCCGCACGCCAAGTTCATCTTCGCCACCACCGAGATCCGCAAGGTTCCGGTGACCATCCTGTCGCGCACCCAGCGCTTCGACCTGCGCCGGGTGGAACCCGACGTCCTCGTCAAGAATCTTGAAATGATCTGCGAGAACGAGGGCGCCCGCGTCGAGGCCGAGGGACTGATGCTCATTGCGCGCGCTGCAGAGGGTTCGGTCCGGGACGGCCAGTCGATGCTCGACCAGGCCATCGTCCAGGCCGAGTCCGGCATGACGGTTTCCGCCGCCTCGATCCGCGACATGCTGGGCCTGGCCGACCGGGCCCAGACCATCACCCTCTTCGAACAGCTTATGCGCGGCGAGGCCGGGCCGGCCATCGAGACCTTCCGCACCCTCTACGGCTTCGGGGCCAATCCGGACCAGGTGATGCTGGACCTGCTCGACCATTGCCATGGCGCGACCGTCGCCAAGGCGGTGGGGGCGCACGCCCTGATCATGCCCAAGGAACAGGCCGGCCGGCTGGCGGCGATCGGCGCGGCGGTCTCGGCGGGCGTCCTGTCGCGCCTCTGGCAGCTGATGCTGAAGGCCTATGACGAGGTGCGCCGCGCGCCGGACGCCGCGGCCGCCGTCGACATGGCCTTGGTGCGGCTGGCCTACGCCGCCGACCTGCCGGGGCCGGAAGAGGCGCTGAAGCGGCTGCAGAACGGCGACTCGCTCGGCGGGGGCGCGGGTCCCTCGGGCGGCGGCGGTGGATCGGCGGCCAGCGGCGGCGGCGGCGCGACCGCCGTGGCCCGCAGCTTCGCCCAGCCCCAGTCGCAACCGTCGAACGAGCCGATCGCCAGCGCGGCGTTGAAGAGCTTCGACGACGTGCTCGCCCTGATCGACAAGAAGCGCGACATCACCCTGAAGCTCGACGTCGAACGCTATGTGCGGCCGATCAGCTTCCGGCCCGGCGCGATCGAGTACGAGCCGGCCCCCGGCGCGCCCAACAACCTGGCCCAGCGCCTGGTCGCGCGGCTGAAGGAATGGACCGGCGAACGCTGGCTGATCGCCGCCCAGGGCGGCGGCGGCGCCGAGAGCGCCTGGGAGCGCCAGAAGCGCCAGGGTCGCGAAGAGCGCGCGCGGATCGAGCAGGACCCCTTCATCATGTCGGTGATGACCGCGTTTCCGGGGACGGAGATCGTCAGCATCCGCAACCTGCCGCAGCCGGAGGCGGCCGATGTGGCCCCGGTGGACGAAGCCGATAGCGACGAGGACTAGGCCATGAAAGACCTTGGCTCCCTGATGAAACAGGCCCAGGCCATGCAGCAGAAGCTGGCCGACGCCCAGGCGAGGCTGGCGGAACTCTCGATCGAGGGCACCTCCGGCGGCGGCATGGTCAAGGTGACGCTGAAGGGCTCGGGCGAGCTCGCCCGCGTCGACCTCGACGAAAGCCTGATGCAGCCTGGCGAGGCCGAGGTGGTCTCCGACCTGGTGGTCGCCGCCCACGCCGACGCCAAGCGCAAGCTCGACGCCCAGCAGGCCGAGGTGATGCGCGAGGCCGCAGGTCCTCTGGCGGCCATGGGCATTCCGGGGATGCCGAAGTTCTGACGGCGGGGCCGAACGCCCCCTCCGTCTCGCTACGCGAGCCACCTCCCCCGCGGTGCGGTGGAGGATCTGGGCCGTAGATGCTCCACCGCGCAGCGGGGGAGCTGTCGCGAAGCGACTGAGGGGGCGTTCGGCGCCGCCGCCTCAGAACCGCTTGCCGAACACCAAGGTGTCCTGAAGCTCGTAGCCGATCCGCTGATAGAACCCCCGCGCCCCGACATTCTCGCCGCGGACCATCAACTGCATCTTCGGTACGCCCTGGGCGCGCAGCCAGTCCTCGGACGCCTGCATGATCTCGCGGCCCCGGCCGCCGCCCTGCGCGGCGGGATCGACACCGAGGTAGTAGACCCAGCCCCGGTGGCCGTCCGACCCTGCCATGGCGGTGGCGACGATCGCGCCATCCGCCCTGCCCACCAGCACGGTCGAGGTCGGCGTGCGGCGGGCGAGCGCGATGTCCGCGCGCGGATCGTTCCACGGCCGGGTCAGGCCGCAGCGCTCCCATAGCGCGACCACAGCTTCGATATCGTCGTCGGCGATCTCGACAATCCGCACCGCGCGCCTCCATCTATGCCGCCTAAAGCCCCGCAAGGAATCGCCTTGGCCAGCTCCGCCGGACCCGAGATTGAACGCCTGATCGGCCTCCTGGCCAAGCTGCCAGGCCTCGGGCCACGCTCGGCGCGGCGCGCGGCGCTGGCCTTGCTGAAGCGGCGCGACCAGCTGCTGACCCCGCTCGCCGACGCGCTCGCCGAAGCAGCGGCGCGGGTGAAGGTCTGTTCGGTCTGCGGCGCGCTCGACACCCAGGACCCCTGCGCCATCTGCTCCGATCCGCAGCGCGACCGCACCTTGCTCTGCGTGGTCGAGGAAGTCGGCGCGCTCTGGGCCATGGAGCGGGCGAGCGCCTTCCGCGGCCGCTACCATGTGCTGGGCGGCCTGCTCTCGGCCCTGGACGGCGTCGGCCCCGAGGCCTTGCGGGTAGGGCCGCTGCTGAGCCGCGCCGCCGACGGCGTGGTGCGCGAGGTGGTGCTGGCCCTGCCGGCCACCGTCGACGGCCAGACCACCGCTCACTACCTCGCCGACCGGCTGGTCGCGAGCGGCGTGGAGGTCACCATGCTGGCCCGTGGCGTGCCGGTCGGCGGCGAACTCGACTGGCTGGACGACGGCACCATCGCCCAGGCCATGCGCGCCCGCCGGCCGGCTTAGAGGCGGAGCGACATGCGGAGAGGGCGGCGCCGCGAATACGATGACAGCCCTCGACCTTCGGTCGCCAATCCGCGCGAGGTCCTGCTGAGCGAGACGCTTGCTTTCGTGCGTGCGGCGAGCGAGTGCGTTGGCGTGCGGCGCATCTCTCTGCTGGGCTCGCTCGCGACGCTCAAGCCCGCGCCCAAGGACACGGACGTTCTCGTCCTGCTGGACGAGGGACTCGACCTCGCCGAGCTTGCGCCGATCGGCCGGCGGCTGAAGGGGCGGTGCAACGCGATCAATCTGGCGGCGGATGTTTTTCTGGCGGAGGGTGAGGGTCGTTACATTGGCCGGATCTGCCGCTACCGCGAATGCCGGCCACGCACGATGTGCGAGGCGCATCATTGTGGCTTGCGGGGCCAGCGCGTCCACCTGAACGACGACCTGCATCTGGTGACCTTGGCGCCGGCGCTGGTCGCGGCCCCGCCGTTCGATCTGTGGCCTACGGTGGTGCGTCGCGCGAAAGCTCCGGTCGACGTCGAGGCACTGCTGCTCGCACCGCTTGAAGGTCACTCGCCCGATCGGGATCAGGGCGCTGGCGGCAACCTCTGAATGAAGGTGCGCTTGGCCTTGTACCGCAGCCGAAGATCCTCGATCCAGGCCGCCTGCTCGGCCGCGTTGGGCTTGGCCTCGCCCCTGCGGCGGATCCAGCCGATCGCGGCGTCGTAGTTCCCCGCCCCACCCCGGCGGATGCAATCTTCGGCAAGGGTGCGGAAGGCAGCGAGCGCGCGGTCGCGGTGGGTCTGCAGGGTCGCCGTCGCAAGTTGGCCCAGCCGCATGTCGCCGAGGGTGAAGCGCCCGGCCGTCTCCCAGGCGGCGTCGAAGTCGCCCTCTTCCATCTGGATGTCGAACAGCGTGGCCGCTGCGCTGTACCACGAGGCGCGATCGGCTTTCGCCGTCTCCGCCCGGGCGCGGAGGTGCGCCTGCGCCTTCGCCGCCAGCGAAGGCGCATCGGGGGGCTTCCGCAACGCCACATAGGTGTGGAAACCCGGCTCGCGCTCGAACACGCGCCAGAGCAGCGCCTGCGCTTCCTTCACCCGCCCCGCCCTCAACATCATATCCGCGGCGCGGCCCTGAAGACCCCGGTCCGGCCGATCCTCGAACACCCAGAGCGCCTCTTCCAGCCACTTGAGCGCCTCGGCTTCCCGCCCGGCGGCCTCCAGCATGTCGGCGATTTCCAGATAGCCCGCGGGTGCGGCCAACTCCGCCTTGCGGAGCGCAATACGCGCATCCAGATCTTGGGCGCCGAACCGGTCGAGGATCGCCTTCAGCACCGTGCGGCGCGGATCGTAGGTCGCGGGCTTCAGCGGCGGCAGGACGGCCCACAGCTCTTGCGCCTGCCGGGTGAGCGCGGCGATCCCCTCGACGCCGAGAATGTCGACATAGTCTTCGTGGATGGCGTGGAAGAGGTCGGTGACGGCGTTCAGCTCCCAGTCGAGCAGCCGTTCGGCCAGTTCCGCCGGGTCAGGCCGCCGGGCGGCGCAGAGCCGGAGGTGGATCTCGCAGGCCTGACGGCCCAGCTCGTACAGCTCGCCCTCGGAATCGCCCACCTCGCCGCTCAGTTCCAGGAATTCGTCGAGCAGATAGGTGGTCAGCTCCAGCGCCGGCCCTGGCCGTCTGTCGGCCAGGCGCGACAAGGCGTCGATCGCCGCGCTCAGCTCGGCGAAGTCGTTCGCCGAACGCCAAGAGCCCGGATCGCGGGCCGCCTCAATCGCGTCTTCGAGGTCGCGCCGGTAGCGCCGCACGAGCGCCGCGTCGTCCTCGGAGGCGTCGGCAATCTCCCGCTCGAGCGACCGGCGCAGCGTCTCGTTCCGTTCCGCAAGGTCCAGCAGCCGGCCGACGAGCGCCTCCGGCGGCTGGGCGAGGAGGTGCTCGCGCAGGGCGCCGAACCGGTTGACCGCGCCTTGTGGCGCGGCCAGCGCCACGGCCACCATGTGCTTGCAGAAGGGGCTGAGCTGGACACTCGCAGCGCCCGGCCAGGCGGCTTGAGACGCGGTGCAGCTCGACACGATAGACCTCCGTGCCGTGGACGCTGGCGACCGCGCGTGCGGCGTTCGACACCAGAAGCTCCACCCGGCCCTGCTCGAAGTAGGCGAGCCCGCGGCCGTAGGCGCCGTCGCCGGCGGCGGCGCGAAGACAATCTTCAGGCGTGGCGGGGAAGACGTCCGACATCGAGGATCTAGTCGCGAGGATGAGTCGCCACGATCCTAGACGCCCTCTTTGTCCTCCCCAAGATGCAGCTAGGGCTGATAGCCCTCGATGATGAAGCCGCGGTAGTCGGCGGCGGCCTGCCGGTGCAGGGCGGTCTCCTTGTAGGGGCCGTTGTACCAGGCCTTGGCGTCCTCGACGGTCGGGAACTGCAGGATCACCGCGCCGTCGGGCGCCTCGCCCTCCAGGGTGATCTGCGGGCCATAGACCGCCAGCGGGATCATCTTCGGGTCGCGTGGGTTCAGCTGGCCCTTGCGCTGGTACTCGGCCATTTCGGCCGGCGTGTGGATCGGGCTTTCGCGCAGGAAGATGACGTAGGCGACCATGAGCGTTTCCTTTTCGTGTTCTGCGACCACGCTAGAGCGAGGGCGCCGCGCGCGTCCAGAGGCCGCGCTATCCTCGACTCACCGCGTGCGCTAAGAACGCACCATGAACGCCTCTCTTCTCGCGGCGCTGGTCTGCGCCCTTGTCGCCGCCGCGGCGATCGCCTGGGGCTTCCTGGAGCGCCGGCGCGCCGGGGTCGCGGACCTGCGGGCTTTCGCCCTGACCGAGCGGGCTACGGCCGCCGAGGCGCGGGCCAACATGCTGGAGCAGCAGCAGGCGGCCCAGGCGGAGCTCTCCAAGGCCCAGGCGGCGCAATCGGCGCAGGTGGTCGCCGAGGCCCTGGTCAAGCAGACCGAGGAAACCTTCCGCAACCGCGAGGTCCTCGCCCAGGCCCGCATCGAGGCCCAGCTGAAGCCGGTCGCCGACACCCTGGCCAAGTTCCAGGAGCAGGTGGCGGCGGTCGAGAAGACCCGCGCCGAGGAGAACGGCGGCCTGAAGGAACAGATCGCCCAGCTGCTGGCCGCCTCGACGGCGACCCAGGACGAGGCGCGCAAGCTGTCCCAGGCGCTGCGCCGCGGGGCCGGCGTCCAGGGCCGCTGGGGCGAGCAGACCCTGCGCAATGTGCTGGAGGCCGCGGGCCTGGCTCACCGTTTCGACTTCCAGGAACAGACCTCCACCGACACCGAAGAGGGTCGCCGGCGTCCGGACGTGACCGTGCGCCTGCCGGGCGGGGCGGTGTTCGTGATCGACGCCAAATGCTCGCTCAACGCCTATCTGGAGCTGCAGGACGCGACCGACGAGCTGACCCGTGACGCCTGCGGCCTGCGCCACGTGCAGAGCGTGAAAGCCCACGTCCAGGGGCTATCGGCCAAGGCCTACTGGGACCAGTTCGACGCCTCGCCGGACTTCGTGGCCATGTTCGTGCCGCTGGACTCGGCGCTGGCCGCCGCCCTCGACCGCGCCCCGGACCTGATGACCGACGCCATGGAGCGGCGGGTGGTGATCGTCACCCCCAGCACCCTCTTCGCCCTGTGCAAGGCCGTGGCCTATGGCTGGCGGGTCGAGGAGCAGGCGGCCAACGCCCGCAAGATCGCCGAGCTCGGGCGCGAGCTCTACAAGCGCATTTCGGTGATGGGCGAGCACGCCGGCTCGGTGGGCAAGGCGCTGACCGCCGCGGTCGATCGCTACAACCGCTTCGCCGCCTCCCTGGAAAGTCAGGTGCTGACCCAGGCCAAGCGCTTCGAGGACCTCAAGGTCGACCACGAGGGCAAGGAGATCGCCGCCCTCGAACCGATCGAGAGCACGGTGCGTCCGCTGACCAAGCTCTCCGTCGCCGAGACCGCGCCGATGCGTCTTGTCGCCGGCGACGAGATTTGAGGCTATAATCGCCGACCTTGACGCTCGGGAATTGGCAACCTACCTCCGCGACATGGCCATCCGCGAAATCCTCACCGTCCCCCATCCGGCCCTGAAGCAGGTGTCGCAGCCCGTCGCCGGCGTCGACGACGCCCTGCGGGCGCTGATGGATGACATGCTGGAGACCATGTACGACGCCCCGGGCATCGGCCTGGCCGCCATCCAGATCGGCGAGCCCCATCGGGTGATCGTCATGGACCTGGCCCGCGAGGAAGAGCCCAAGGCCCCGCGCTACTTCGTCAATCCGGAGATTCTCTGGTCGTCGGAAGAGACCCTGGGCTACGAAGAGGGCTGCCTCTCGGTCCCGGAATATTTCGACGAGGTGCAGCGCCCGTCGAAGGTCCGGCTGCGCTACCTGAACTACCAGGGCGAGACGGTCGAGGAAGACGCCGAGGGCCTGTTCGCCGTCTGTATCCAGCACGAGATGGACCACCTCGACGGCGTCCTCTTCATCGACCACCTCTCGCGCCTGAAGCGCGAGCAGGCGGTGAAGAAGGTCAAGAAACTGCGAGCGGCTTAGGGAGCGACCGGGGCCGAAGCTGAACGCCCCCTCAGTCGCTTCGCGACAGCTCCCCCGCTACGCGGTGGAGCATCTTCGGCCCAGATCCTCCACCGCGCGGCGGGGGAGGTGGATCGCCGAAGGCGAGACGGAGGGGCGTTGCGGCCTATCCGCTCGCTTCGCCGCTGACAGGCCGCCGCCTCAGCCCTTGGCGTCGTTCGCCGCGTCCTTGGCGTTGCTCCCGGCGTCTTTCGCCTCGTCCTTGGTTTCCTTGGCGGCCTTCTTGACTGAGACGCCGAGGTCCTTGAGCGCCGACTTCACTTCGCCCTGGGCCTTCTTCACGTCAGGGTCGTTGGCGACCTGTTTCAGGTCGACGCCGACGTCCTTGACGCCCTCCTTGATCTCGTCGCCCACCTTCTGGGCGCTCTCCTTGACGTCCTGGCCGGCGGCCTGGGTGTCGGCCTTGGTCTTCTGCTGCTCGGCCGGGCTGCAGCCGGCGACGGCCAGGCCGAACCCCAGGACGAAGGCGGTGACATGGGTGCGCATGGAAGTCTCCTCCAAGATCGGCCAATCAACGGCCAAGCTTTCCTGTGAGTTCCCTGAACGGTAAACGCTGCACATGCGTCTGGCCTTCCTCGGCACTCCCGAATTTTCCGTCGCCGTCCTCGCCGCCCTGGTGGAGGCCGGACACGAGATCGTCTGCGCCTACTCCCAGCCGCCGGCCCCGCGCGGCCGCGGCCAGGCCCTGAAGCCGTCCGCCGTCCACGCCTTCGCCGAGGCCCGCGGCATTGCCGTGCGCACGCCGGCCTCCATGCGCGACCCGGCCGAGATCGAAGCCTTCGCGGCCCTGGGCGCCGATGCGGCCGTGGTGGTGGCCTTCGGCCAGATCCTGCCGGCGGAGGTGCTCGAAGCGCCCCGGCTCGGCAGCTTCAACCTGCACGCCTCGCTGCTGCCGCGCTGGCGCGGCGCGGCCCCGATCCAGCGCGCGGTGATGGCCGGGGACGAGATGACCGGCGTCGAGGTGATGCGCATGACCGAGGGCCTCGACGAAGGCCCGGTGCTGGCGATCGCCACCGTGCGGATCGGTCCGCTGGACACCGCCGGCGGGGTCCACGACCGCCTGGCCGCTGCGGCCGCCGACCTGATCGTCCGCACCCTGCCGGAGATCGAGGCCGGCCGCGCGACGGCGACGCCGCAGGTCGATGACGGCGTCACCTACGCCAAGAAGATCCGCCCCAAGGAGGCGCGGCTCGACTGGACCAGGTCCGGCCGCGAGCTCGACCGCAAGATCCGCGGCTTGTCGCCCTTCCCGGGCGCCTGGTTCCTGCTGCCGACCGAAAAGGGCGAAGTCCGGGTGAAGGCCCTGCTGTCGGCCTTCGAGGAGGCCCAGGGAGAGCCGGGGACGGTTCTCGACGACCGCCTGCTGGTCGCCTGCGGCGAGGGGGCTGTGCGGCTCCTGAGGGTCCAGCGCGAGGGCAAGGGCGCCCAGGACGCCGAGGTCTTCCTGCGCGGCCAGCCCGTGGCCGCCGGGACAAGGTGTCTCTGATGCCGCGCTACCGGCTGGTTATCGAGTACGACGGGCGGCCCTATCACGGCTTTCAGGCCCAGGCGGGACTGGCCTCGGTGCAGGGCTCGATCGAACGGGCGGTGCAGGGCTTCTGCGGCCAGACCCTGCGGCTGCACGCGGCGGGCCGCACCGACACCGGCGTCCACGCCACCGGCCAGGTGATCCACATCGACTTGGAGAAGGACTGGAAGCCGGAGGTGGTGCGCGACGCCCTGAACGCCCACCTGGTTCCCGAGCCGATCGTGGTGCTGGACGCCTCCGTCGCGCCGGGCGGCTGGCACGCGCGCTTTTCCGCCCGCGAGCGCCGCTATCTCTACCGTATCCTCAACCGCAAGAGCCCGCCGGCCCTCGATCAGGGCCGGGTCTGGCATGTGAAGAAGCCGCTCGACGCCGAGGCCATGCACGAGGCCGCCCAGGCCCTGGTCGGCCACCACGACTTCACCACCTTCCGCGACCTGGGCTGCCAGGCGAAGTCGCCGATGAAGACGCTCGACGTCGCCAAGGTGCGCCGCGAGGGCGAGGCGGTGCTGCTCGACTTCGCCTCGCGGTCCTTCCTGCACCGCCAGGTGCGCTCGATGGCCGGCTCGCTGGCCGAGGTGGGCGTCGGGCGCTGGACCGCTGCGGATCTGAAGGCCGCCCTCGAGGCTTGCGACCGCAAAGCCTGCGGCCAGGTGGCGCCGGCCGAGGGGCTCTATCTGACGTACGTGGGATACGAGGGCGAGTAGCGCGTTCCGCCCACACCAACGTCATCCCGGTTTTCGCGCAGCGAAAGACCGGGATGACATCTGAAATTACCCAAACGCTGCGAAGTACCGGTCGATCAGCCGCTCGTAGACCGTCTGCAGGCGCTCGATCTCCGCCACCGGGGTGCGCTCGTCGACCTGGTGCATGGTGGTCCCGACCAGGCCCACCTCGACCACGGGACACAGCGCGCGGATGAAACGGGCGTCGGAGGTGCCGCCGGTGGTGGAGAGCTCCGGCGGATGGCCGGTGACCTCGGCGACGGCGGCGGCGACCACGTCGGTGAAAGGGCCGGGCTCGGTCAGGAAGGCCTCGCCGCTGATCTGCGGCGTCACCGTCACCTTGCACTTCGTGCCCTCGGAGGCGGCCGCGGCTTCGGCGGCGATCCACTCGGCCAGCGCCTGGCCGGTGTGGCTCGGGTTGAAGCGGATGTTGAGCCGGGCCCGGGCGGAGGCCGGGATGATGTTGGTCGCCGTGTTCGGCATCTCGACCAGGGTGATTTCCAGGTTCGACGGCTGGAACTCCGGGTAGCCATTATCCAGCACACGCGCCTGCAACCTGGCGAGCAGGGGGATCAGCACCCGCGCCGGATTGGCCGCGCGGTGCGGATAGCCCACGTGGCCCTGGACACCCTCGACCAGGATATCGGCGTTGATCGAGCCTCTGCGCCCCACCTTGACCATGTCGCCGAAGATCTGCGCCGAGGTCGGTTCGCCCACCACGCAGTGGTCGACCGCCTCGCCCTCGGCGATCAGCGCCTCGACCACCTTCTTGGTGCCGTCGAGCGCCACGCCCTCCTCGTCGCCGGTGATCAGGAAGGAGAGCGAGCCCTTCACCTGTCCCGCGTCGATGGCCTTGGCGGCGGCGGCGGCGAAGGCGGCGATGGCGCCCTTCATGTCGACCGCCCCGCGGCCGACCAACACCCCGTCGATGATCTCGGCGGCGAAGGCGCCTTGCGTCCAGGCCGCCGCGTCGCCCACCGGCACCACGTCGGTGTGGCCGGCGAAGCAGAGGTTCGGCCGGGCGGCGCCGTAGCGGGCGTAGAGGTTCTCGATCTCGCCGAAGCGCATCCGGCGGCAGGCGAAGCCCAGGCCTTTCAGCGTCTGCTCGACGACGTCCATAGCACCGGCGTCGGCCGGGGTCACGGAAGGACGGCGGATCAGCTCCCGCGTCAGGTTGACGGCATCGATCAAGATCGCCCCCGGTTTCGTCGCACTCTAGAATTCCGTCGTGCTCTAGACCGGAAACGCCGCATGCCCAAGATCGACGTCGAAAAGGCCCCGACCCGCAGCGGGACCGGCTACCCGCCGCCGCACGATGCGCCCTGCCGGGACCGCACGCGCCGGAAGCTCGGCGACGCCGCCGGTCTGACCCAGTTCGGCGTCAACCTGCTGCGCCTGCCGCCGGGCCAGTGGTCGGCCCAGCGCCACTGGCACACGGCCGAGGACGAGTTCGTCTATGTGCTGGAGGGCGAGGGCGTGCTGGTCACCGACGAGGGCGAGCAGGCGCTGAAGGCGGGAGACTGCGCGGGTTTCCCGGCCGGCGCGCCGAACGGCCACCACATCCAGAACCGCTCGGACCGGGAGCTGGTGCTGCTGGAGGTGGGCTCGCGACGGCCCGCCGAGGACGCTTGCGACTACCCCGACATCGACATGATCGCGCCGGCGGGATCGGACGGCTACCTGCACCGCGACGGCACGAAGTACTGAGGGATTCTCTCTACCCTCTCCCCCACCGTCATTCCCGGCCTTGTGCCGGGAACCCATGCACACCGATGCTGGGCCGTGTTCATGGGTGGCCGGGACAAGCCCGGCCATGACGGAAAGGGGACTGTTCAGTCCCGCAGCAGCTCGTTGACGCCGGTCTTCGAGCGCGTCCGCTCGTCGACGGTCTTCAGGATCACGGCGCAGTAGGTCGACGGCAGCGACGGGTCCTTGTTGGCCCGCGAACCGGAGACCACCACCGAATAGGGCGGGACCTCGCCGTACATGACCTCGCCGGTCTGGCGGTGGATGATCGGGGTGGTGGAGGTGATGTAGACGCCCATCGACAGCACGCTGCCCTGGCGGACGATCACGCCCTCGGCGACTTCCGAGCGGGCGCCGATGAAGCAGTTGTCCTCGATGATGGTCGGGTTGGCCTGCAGGGGCTCGAGAACCCCGCCGAGGCCCGCACCGCCGGAGATGTGGCAGTGCTTGCCGACCTGGGCGCAGGAGCCGACCGTGGCCCAGGTGTCGATCATGGTCCCTTCGTCGACGAAGGCGCCGATGTTCACGAAGGACGGCATCAGGACGACGTTCCTGGCGATGTAGGCGCCCCTGCGGACGATGGCGCCGGGGACGGCTCGGAAGCCGGCGGCCTCGAACTGCGGGACGTCCCAGCCGGCGAACTTGGTCGGGACCTTGTCCCAGAAGGGGCCGGGCGAATGGCTGTGCACCACGGCGTTGGGGTTCAGCCGGAAGGACAGCAGGATGGCCTGCTTGACCCACTGCTGGACCTCCCAGCGGCCGTCGGCCTGACGCGCGGCGACGCGGAGCGCGCCGGAATCGAGGCGCTCCAGCGTCTCCTCGACCGCCGTGCGCACCGGGCCGGTGGTGGCGGTGGAGACGCCGTCGCGGGCTTCCCAGGCTTGCTCGATCTGGGTCTTCAGGTCGTCGGCGGTGATGGTGGTCATGGTCTTCTCTTCTTACGGGTCTTGTCGTCTTACGAACCTGGGCGCAGGCGCGCAGCCCGCAGGAACGGCGTGAGGCGCTCGGTGCGGAAGTGAACGAAGGGGGCGGTGGAGGCCTGGGCGTGCGCCCCCACCAGCACGGTGGTCATGCCGAGCTCGGCTGCGGGCTTCAGGTTGCGCTCCGAATCCTCGAAGAAGGCGACCTCGGCCGGCGCCATCGCATGTTCGGCGCACATCCGGGCGAAGGCCGCGGGATCGGGCTTGGGCGTGTAGTCGAAGGTGCCGATGTGGAAGACGTCGTCGAACAGGTGGGTCAGCCCCAGCCGCTCCAGCACCCGCTCGGCGTGATGATGGTCGGCGTTGGTGAAGATCAGGCGGCGGCCGGGCAGGGCCTCGATCGCCGCCACCAGGTCCGGGTCGTGGGCCAGGATGTCGAGCGAGATGTCGTGGAAGACGGCGGCGAACGCGTTGGGATCGACGCCGTGATTCAGCATCAGGCCGCGCAGCGTGATCCCATGTTCGGCCAGATAGGTCTTCTGCAGCCGGAAGGCCTCGTCGTACGGCAGACCGGTGACCTGCATGACATACTGGGTCATCCGCCGCACCACCTCGGCCATGAGGCCCGACTCCGCCGGATAGAGGGTGTCGTCCAGGTCGAAGAGCCAGGTCGTCACATGCCTTAGATCGGGCCTCAGGTCTGGGCTGAGGTCGCCGCTCATTTGCAGACGAGCGTGCCCGCCCCGTGTTCGGTGAACAGCTCCACCAGCATGGCGTGCGGCCGCCGGCCGTCGAGGATGACCACGGCTTCGACGCCGGCCTCGACCGCGGCGATGGCGGTCTCGAGCTTGGGGATCATGCCGCCGGTGGCGACGCCGTCTTCGATCGCCTTGCGCGCCTCGGCGACGGTCAACTGGCGCATCAGCTCGCCGTTCTTGTCGAGCACGCCGGCCACGTCGGTCAAAAGCAGCATGCGCTTGGCGTCGAGCGCCCGGGCCAGGGCGCCGGCCGCCGTGTCGGCGTTGATGTTGTAGGTCTCGCCGGTCTCGGAGACGCCGATCGGCGCCACGACGGGGATGTAGTCCTCTTCGGCGAAGATCAGCGCCTGGAGCAGCTTCGGGTCGATTTTCTTGGGCTCGCCGACAAACCCCAGGTCGACCATCTGCTCCTCGTCGGAGTCGGCGACCTTGCGGGTGCGCTGGACCTTTTCGACGGTGATCAGCCGGGCGTCCTTGCCGGACAGGCCCACGCCGCGCACGTCGGCCTCGGAGCCGGCCTGGGTGATCCAGCTGGCGATCTCCTTGTTGATCGCGCCGGAGAGGACCATCTCGGCCACTTCCATGGTCGCCTCGTCGGTGACCCGCAGGCCGTCGACGAAGGTCGACTTCACGCCGGCCTTGGCGAGCCAGGCGGAGATCTGCGGTCCGCCGCCGTGGACGACCACCGGGTGCACGCCCAGCATCTTCAAGAGCACGGCGTCGGCGGCGAACAGCTTCGCCACCTGCTCCTCGCCCATGGCGTGGCCGCCGTATTTGATGACCACGGTCTCGCGGTCATAGATCTGGATATAGGGGAGGGCCTCGGCGAGCGTCTTGGCGGTCGCCCAGCCCTGATTTTCGGTGTCGCTCAACTCGCGCCCCAGGCTCTGAATTCGCTGGGCTCGATAGCGGACCCCGGGGGCCGTGTCATCAACGCAGGACGACAACGCCCTCCCCTTGATGGAGAGGGCGGGTGCTCAGGGAAGCTGAAGCATGCAGGCCGCGACGATTTCGGCGCGCAGCTCGGCGATGCCCAGGCCGGTCTCCGAGGAGGTGGCGAGGACGCGCGGGAAGGCGGCCGGGCGCTTGGCGATGGCCTTGGCGGTGTCTTCGACCACCTTGGCGACCTCGGCCGGCTTGATCTTGTCCGACTTGGTCAGGACGATCTGGTAGGAGACTGCGGCCTGGTCGAAGGCGTCGAGCGCCTCGTCGTCGACGCTCTTCAATCCGTGCCGGGCGTCGATCAGCAGATAGGCGCGCTTCAGATTCGGTCGGCCGCGCAGGTAGGATCGGCCGAGGTTCTGGAACTTGCGGGCGGTGTCGCGGCTCACCTTGGCGAAGCCGTAGCCGGGCAGGTCGACCAGCCGCAGTCGCTCGTCGAGCACGAAGAAGTTCACTTCCCGCGTCCGGCCGGGTTCGTTCGACGCGCGCGCCAGCCCCTTGCGGCCGACCACCGCGTTGATCAGCGAGGACTTGCCGACGTTGGAGCGGCCGGCGAAGGCCACCTCCGGCAGGTCCGGCTCGGGCAGGCCGGTGATGGCGGCCGCCCCCATCAGGAAGGTGGTCTCGTGGGCGAACAGGATGCGCGCCGCCTCGAGCGCGTCGTCGTCGAAAGGTCCAGCGTTGGAGGGCGTGGAGTCGCTCACCCTGCGGCCTTCTTGCCGCCGAAGCGGCTGAGCAGCCGGTCGATCGGAGTGTCGACCTTGTAGTGCCGCATCAGGATGTACTGCTGGACGACGGTGATGACGTTGCTCCAGGTCCAGTAGATCAGCAGGCCGACGGCGAACGGCGCCATGAAGAAGGTGAAGATGATCGGCATCAGCTGCATGATCTTCTGCTGCATGGGATCCGGCGCCGGCGGGCTCATGGCCATGCTGAGCCACTGGGTGAAGCCGTAGAGCAGCGGCAGGATGCCCACGTGCAGGGTGGTGTCCAGCAGGCCGCCGACCAGCGGCGCATGCGCCGGGACCCAGGGGATCAGGCCGAAGAGATTCCAAAGGGTCGTCGGGTCGCGCGCCGAGAGGTCCTTGATCCAGCCCATGAAGGGGGCGTGGCGCATCTCAATGGTGACGGTCAGCACCTTGTAGAGCGCATAGAAGACGGGGATCTGCAGCAGGATCGGCAGGCAGCCCGCCAGCGGATTGACCTTCTCGCGCTGATAGAGGGCCATCAGCTCCTGCTGCTGCTTGGCCGGGTCGTCCTTGAACTTCTTGCGCATCTCCTCGACCAAAGGTTGCACCTTGCGCATCTTGGCCATGGATTCGTACTGCTTGTGGGCGATCGGGAAGAAGATCGCCCGCACCGCCACCGTCAGCAGCAGGATGGCGACGCCGAAGCTGCCCACGTAGTGGAAGATGAATTCCAGGAACGAGAAGATCGGCCGGGTGAGGAACCAGAAGTGGCCCCAGTCGACGGCGGCGTCGAAGCGGGGGATGCCGAGGGTCTTCTGATAGTCCCGCAGCACGGGGACGACCTTGGCGCCGCTGAAGAAGCGGGTGGTTTCGGTGGTCTGCTGGCCGGGCTGGATCGTGCGCGACTTGCCGACGAAGTTGGCGTCGAAGACGTCGAGGTCGCCGATCTTGGTGTCGCGGAACTGGCCTTCGAACTGTTGGCCCTGGGTGGGGATCAGCGCCGCCAGCCAGTATTTGTCGGTGATGCCGACCCAGCCGCTCTTCGAGGGGATTTCGCCGGTCGCGCCGTCCTTCGCCCACTTCTTGTACTTGATGAGCTTGAGGGTCGGATTGTCCATGCCGAGCGCGCCCACCGCGCCTTCGTGGACGATCTGGCTGCTCTCGCTGCCCGTGGGCACGCCCTGGCGTTGGATCGAGCCGTAGGGGGCGAGCGTCACCGGCTGGGCCGTGGCGTTGGCCACCGTGTCGGTGACCGTGAACATGAAGCGGTCGTCGACCTCGATCTTGCGCGTGAAGGTCAGGCCCTGGCCGTTGGCGGAGGTGAGCACCAGGGGATGGCCGGGCGTCAGGGTCGAGCCTTGCGTCACAGTCCAGAGGGTGTCGCCGGTGGGCAGGCCCGCGACGTTGGCGCCGGTCCAGCCGAACTCGGCGAACCAGGCGTGCGGGGCGCCTTCGGGACGCAGCAGCTCGACCGGCGGCGAGCTCTTGTCCACCGTCTGTCGGAACTGGGTCATGTAGAGGTCGTCGATGCGCGCGCCCTTCAGCGCGATCGAGCCCTTCAGAGCGGGCGTGTCAATGACCACGCGCGGGCTGGCGGCCACGGCCTGAGCACGGGTCACCGGGGCCGCGGCGCCGGCCGCCGGCGCGCCGCCTGGGCGGCGCCGGTCTGGGCGGCGGCGGTCTGGGCCGCAGCCTGCGCGCGCACCTCGGCCTGCCGGCGGGCGGCCGCGGGATCGAGCACGAAGTGCTGGTAGATGAAGAACAGGAAGACCGCGCACACGAGGAAGATGATCGTGTTGCGGTTGGATTCGTCTTGCATCGGGGAAGAGCTCAATCTGCGGGCAGGGCGGGCGCAGGGTCGCGGGGCCGGCCATCGCGTTCGGCGGCGAGCCTTATCAGCGCGCTTTTCACATCGTCAAGCAGACGCGGCCATGGGCGCGTGATCAACCCGCCCCGGGCGATGAAGACATAGTCGACGCCTGGGCGGGCCAGATCGGGCAGCAGAAGCCTTGCGGCCTCGCGCATCCGCCGCTTGGCGCGATTGCGCTGGACAGAGCCGCCGATGCGTTTTGTCGCGGTGAAACCGGCCCGCACCAGCGGCTGATCGTCTTCACGTGGCCGCGCCTGAACCACCACCGCGCCGCGGGCGCAGGACGGCGCCTGCGCGCAAGCCAGAAACTCGGCGCGCTTTTTCAGGCGTTCGATGGCGAAGGCGGGGTCGGCCATGCCGACACCCATAGCGCAGATGACGCTTGGTCCGTGGGATTAAGCGCTGAGGCGCTTACGGCCCTTGGCGCGACGGCGAGCGAGCACTTTTTGTCCATTTTTGGTGGACATGCGCAGGCGGAAGCCGTGGCGGCGCTTACGCACGAGGCGCGACGGCTGAAAGGTCCGCTTCACAGTGAGGCTCCGGGTCGAAAATCGAGGCGCGGTGGATAGTGGAACCCCAGGGAGGAGTCAACGGCCAGCGCCGATTCTCTTGCCGGCGTCGGATGAAATTCGGACCCTCAATCCCCTCTATCCGTCATAGCCGGGCTCGTCCGGGGGACCATCCCGATAGCGTTCCGCAGCAGCTCAGCCGCGCCCTCGAGTGTGGATCGGGCGACGATCGCGCATAGGATCGCCCCGTCGATAAAACCAATGACGGTCGGGCCGCAAACTGGCCAAGGGCGCGAAGCAGACTACTGTTTCTCAAAGGGAGGCGTGCTCAGTCCATGATATCCGACGAGAAGTCTGGGAAGGGCGCGCGCGTCATCGCCACCGGCGGGCTGATGCTCGCCACGCTCATGGTGGCGCTCGACTCCACCATCGCCAATGTCGCCCTGCCCCACGTCCAGGGCAGCCTCTCGGCCGCCCAGGATCAGATCACCTGGGTGCTGACCTCCTACATCGTCGGCACGGCGCTGATGACGCCGCTGTCGGGCTGGCTCGCCCTGAAGCTGGGGCGCAAGCCGCTGTTCCTGATCTCGATCGTCGGCTTCGTGGCGATCTCCATGCTGTGCGGCATGGCGACCAGCCTGCCGGAGATGGTGTTCTTCCGGTTTCTGCAGGGCGTCGCCGGCGCCGCCATGATGCCGCTGTCGCAGGCGGCGATCCTTGACATGTGGCCGCAGCCGGCGATCCCGCAGGTGATGGCCATCTGGAGCGCCGTCACCATGGTGGCGCCGATCATGGGCCCGACGCTCGGCGGCTTCCTGACCGAGCACCTCTCCTGGCGCTGGGTCTTCTATATCAACCTGCCCGTCGGGGCCCTGGCCTTTGGCATGACCTATCTGGCGCTCGAGCGCGACCGCGGCGGACGGGAGCGACCATTCGACTGGGTGGGCTTCCTGGCGCTGGTGTTCTTCACCGGCGGCGTGCAGCTGCTGGCCGACCGGGGCATGGCGCTCGACTGGTTCGACTCGCGCGAGATCTGGCTCTATTCGGTCCTGGCGGCCTGCGGCGCCTATGTCTTCGTCGTCCAGACCATCACCGCCAAGCACCCCTTCTTCCACCTAGCCCTGTTCCGCGATCGGAACTTCATGAGCTCGGTCGGCTTCGCCGTCTTCCTCTCGGCCCTGCTGTTGTCGACCACGGCCCTGCTGCCGAGCTTCATGCAGAACCTGATGGGCTATTCGGCGATGCAGAGCGGCATGGCGATGATGCCGCGCGGCATCGGCTCGCTGATCTCCTTCACGCTGGCGCCCTTCATCGCCGCCCGCTTCGGGCCGCGCCGGACGATCATGCTGGGTCTCGTGGTGACGGCGGTGGCGCTCTGGCGCATGAGCCAGTTCGACCTGTCCATGGACGTGCGGCCGATCGAGACCGCCGGCATGCTGCTGGGCCTGGGCCAGGGGCTGGCCTTCAATCCGCTCACGGTGCTGGCCTTCGCCACCCTGGAGACCGAGCACCGCACCGAGGCGGCGGTCTTCTCCAACATGTTCCGGACCCTGGGCGGAAGCCTCGGGATCGCCGCCCTGCAGGGGGCCTATATCCAGCAGAGCGCCACGGCCCATGAGCGGCTGGCGGGGGGCGTCATCGCGTCGGACCCGGTGATCCGCTGGACCATGCCGCAGATCCTCGACGGCGCCCTGAGCGGGCTGGAGGCGATCAACGGCGAGGTCTCCCGACAGGCCTCCATGATGGCCTATGACACGGTGTTCGCCTGGATGGGCGTCGGCACGGTGCTGATCGTGCCGCTGGTCCTGATGATGCGGCCCGCCCGGACGCGGGGCGAGAAGCTGCAGGAGATCCACGTCGAGTAGGCGGCCCGGAAACTGGCCAAGGCCGAGGCCCGCGGACTATGGTCCCGCCGGGAGGAGCCTGGACCGCAATGAGTTCCAAGAACGACGTGGCCCCGCGCCTGATCGCGACCGGCGGAATGATGCTGGCCACGACGATGAACTCGTTGGACTCGACGATCGCCAACGTCGCCCTGCCGCATATCCAGGGCAGCCTCTCGGCGTCGCAGGACCAGATCACCTGGGTGCTGACGTCCTACATCGTGGCCACCGCGATCATGACGCCGCTGTCGGGCTGGCTGTCGCTGAAGATCGGCCGCAAGCCGCTGTTCCTGATCTCCATCGTGGGCTTCGTCGCCGCCTCGATCCTCTGCGGGATCGCCACCAACCTGCCGGAGATGGTCGCCTTCCGGCTGCTGCAGGGCTTCGCCGGCGCGGCCATGATGCCGATCTCGCAGGCGGCCGTCCTCGACCTGTGGCCGCAGCGCCTGATGCCGCGGGTCATGGCCCTGTGGAGCGCCGTGATCATGGTCGGGCCGATCCTCGGGCCGACGCTGGGCGGCTTCCTGACCGAGAACTTCTCCTGGCGCTGGGTCTTCTACATCAACGTGCCCTTCGGCATCCTGGCCTTCGTGATGGTCTATGTGGCCCTGGAGCCGGACTCCGGCGGGCGCGAGCGGCCCTTCGACTTCCTCGGCTTCGGCGCCCTCGTCCTGGCCACCGGCGCGATCCAGCTGCTGGCGGACCGCGGGCCCGGCCAGGACTGGTTCTATTCCAGCGAGATCTGGCTCTATGCGATCCTGGCGGGCTGCAGCGTCTACGTCTTCGTCATCCAGACGTTGACGTCGGATCATCCCTTCTTCCACCGCGACCTCTACGCCGACCGCAACTTCATCACGACCTCGGCCTTCAGCTTCCTGATGTCGGCGATGCTGTTCGGGACCAGCGCCCTGCTGCCGACCTTCATGCAGAACCTGCTCGGCTATTCCGCCTACCAAAGCGGGGTCACCAGCATGTACCGAGGGTTCGGCTCGATCTGCGTCTTCGCCGTCACGCCCTTGCTGATGCGCAAGGTGGGGCCGCGTCTGACGATGGGAATGGGCGTGGCCGTCGCCTTCTTGTCGCTCTGGCAGATGGCCCACTTCGACCTCATGATGACGGCCAAGCCGATCGAACTCGCGGGCTTCATCCAGGGGATGGGGATGGGCATGATGTTCGGCCCGCTTTCGGTCCTCGGGTTCGCCACCCTGAACCCGGCCCACCGCACGGAGGCGGCGGTGTTGGGCAATGTCGTCCGCACCATGGGCTCCAGCCTGGGCATCGCCCTCTTGCAGGCCAGTCTGATCGCGCAAACCGCCACGGCTCATGAGCGGCTGGCGGCGGGCATCGTCCCCAGCGATCCGGTGATCCGCTGGTCTTTGCCCCATGCGTTCGACGGCGGGGGCGGCGGGCTCGAAGGCCTGAACGCCGAAGTTAGCCGGCAGGGCGCCATGATCGGCTACGACACCGTCTTCGCCTGGATGGCCCTGATCAGCCTCGTCATGGTCCCGCTGATCCTGATCCCGCGGCCGGCGAGGTCGGCGCCGGCCGAGGCGCTGGAAGTCCATCCGGATTGATCGTCCGCGCTAGGAAGACCTCCGTGGCAAAGAAAAAGGAGCGCCGCAGAACGGCGCTCCTCTGAAGGCGGTTTTGGCCGAGGGGGTCGGCTTTAGAACTCTTCCCAATCGTCCGCGACGGTCTGCGACGCCGGTTGGGCCTTCAGGGCGGTGGCCCCGATGCTCATCGGCGCCGAGTAGGCCGGGGCGCGGGCCGGAGCCGGGGCGGGCGCGCGCGGCGCCCGGGCGGCGGGCTCGGCGCGGCCGGCGTTGGCGTACTGCAGCGTCTCCATGCCGCTGATGCTGAAGCGGCCGACTAGGCGCGAAAGCTCCTTGGTCTCCTCGGTCAGCATCCGGCTGGCGGCGGTGGCCTGTTCGACCATGGCGGCGTTCTGCTGGGTGACCTGGTCCATCTGGTTGACGGCGGTGTTCACCTCGGCGAGGCCCTGGGCTTCTTCACGGGCCGAGGAGGCGATTTCGCCCACCAGGCCCGAGATCTCGTTGACGTGCGCCACGATGCGCTGCAACGCGTCGCCCGCTTCGCCGACCAACGACACGCCCTCGCCGACCTGCTGCGAGGAGGCCGAGATCAGGCTCTTGATCTCCTTGGCCGCATCGGCCGAGCGCTGGGCCAGGCCGCGGACTTCGGAGGCGACGACGGCGAAGCCCTTGCCGGCGTCCCCGGCGCGCGCGGCTTCGACGCCGGCGTTCAGGGCGAGCAGGTTGGTCTGGAAAGCGATCTCGTCGACCACGCCGATGATCTGGCTGATCTCCTTGGCCGACTTCTCGATGGCGTTCATCGCCACCACGGCGCGGCCCACCACGTCGCCGGTGCGTTCCGCGTCGCCCTTGGCGGCGCTGACGGCCTCGCGGCCGGCGCTCGCGCCGCTGGCGGTCTTCTGGACCGTGGCGGTGATCTCATCGAGCGCCGCGGCGGTCTGCTCGAGCGTCGCCGCCTGATGTTCGGTGCGGCGGGACAGGTCCTCGGAGCCGTTGGAAATCTCCGCCGAGCCCGAGCTGATCGAGGCGGTGGAGGTGGCGATGGCCCGCAGAACTTCCTCGAGCTTCTCGACGGCGGCGTTGAAGTCGGTGCGCAGCTTCTCGTAGTCGCCGGGGAAGGCGGTCCCGAGGCGGATGGTCAGGTCGCCCGCCGCCAGCCGGTCGAGCCCCTCGGCGAGCGAGGTGACCACCAGCTTCTGCTCCTCGGCGACGGCCAGCTGGGCGGCCTCGGCGCGGCGGCGATCCTCTTCGGTCGCCGTGCGGTTGGCGTCCTGCTCCTGGCGCAGCCGCTCCAGGTGGAGCTGGTTGTCGCGGAAGACGGTCAGGGAGCTGACGATCGCGCCGAGCTCGTCCTTGCGGGCGATGGCGTCCAGGTCGACCTGGGCGTCGCCGCGGGCGAGCTTCTCGGTGGCCCCGGCGATCTTCTGCACGGCGCCCTTCATGTTCATCGTCAGGAACCAGGCGATCACGGCCGCGCCCAGCATGGTGCTCAAGGAGGCGACGATGGTGATCGTCTGCGCCACCCGCGAGCGTTCTTCGCTGGCCTGGGCCTGCTTATCCGTCTGCTGCTGGGCCTTGGTGACGATCTCGCGCAGGGTCCCGCTCATCTTCGAGTACTGCTCTTCGAAGGGCGCGGCGAAGCCGGCGGCGGTCGCGAAATCGGCGGTCATCATGGCGCAGACCACGTCGAGACCCTCGCGGGTCTCCTTCAGGTCCTTCAGCAGCTTGTCGTACTGCGGGCGCATCTCCGGCGGCGCGGCGGTGCGCGCGACGCCGACCTCGGTGCGGATCGAGTCGACCTCGGCCAGCAGAGCCTTGGACTTGTTCTCGATCTGGTCGGCGTCGATCTTCGCCGCCGCGTGCGTCAGCAGGAAGTAGAGTTCGCCGTGAACCGCGGTGATGCGCTCAGAGATCTTCTGCATGCGCATGCTGTTGGGCATGTCCGTGTGGACCACCCCCTGCAACTCTCGCAGCTCGTTCTTCTGGAGCACGATTGCGCCCACTGACAGCAAGGCCAGCATCGCGACCGCGAACGCCGGCGCAAAGCCGATCTTGATGACCAATGGCAGGTCTTCAAGCCTGACGCGTTTCATTGACTCCCCCTGCATACAGCTCGATTTGCGGGGATGATGATCGGATCCCACTAACGGTTCGTGACCAAACCGATCTGTCGTGGCGGACTTTTCACTATGAATCCTTGTGCCGTCCCCCTGCTGCGACCAGACGTCGTCATGGTTTACGGGATCTTAGTAATAACGGTCGGATCCGAACAGCTTATTTTAACGACTGTCCCCGATACTTTCCCAACTTTTCGAGGTTAGGACGAGGTTGGAGAGATGAAGAACGTCATCGCTGTGATGGGTGGGGTCGGCTTGAGCCTTGCTCTTGTCAGCACCACTGCTGCGGCGTCTTTTGAAGAAAGCATGTCGCGCTGTTTGTCTAAGAATGCGAACACCAGGGACGCGGCCACCGTGATGCTGGACTGTAATGCCGACGCCGGCAAGTTGTCCGGCTGCAAGGTTCTCTCGGAGAGCGCTCCGGGCAAGGGCTTTGACAAGGCGGCGCTCTGCGTGGCCGAAGTTCTGCCGATCGGCTCGCGGACCGGCCAGGTGAAGGTTCCGCTGCGCTTCCCGGGCGGCGGCTAGTCCTTACGGACGTCCATGACGTCGGCCTTCGAAACGCCTCCGCGCACCCCGCGCGGAGGCGTTTTGCGTTGCCGGCCAGGTCGCCTCGCCTGAGGAACATCGCAGCATGTCGAGCATTTTGTGTTGCAGCTGCAATATTCTCCCTGATGTGGAGACGACCGATGAGATGGCTGAACTTGATCACCCTCGCCCTGGCGATCCTTGGCGGGCTGAACTGGGGCCTCGTCGCCGTGGGCGGCCACGGCATGGACGTGGTGGCGAGTATCTTTGGCGGCGACATGACCGCCGGGGCCCGGGTCGTCTACGGCTTGGTGGGCCTGTCGGCCCTTTGGCAGATCCTGCCCTGGTTCAAGTCGCTCAGCGTCAGTGAGCCCTACGCGGAAGGCTCCAAAGGCGGCTTTCATATGCCGCACCTGCGCCACTGATCTGATGTCCGGCGCGGGAGCGCGCGAGTTCTCCCGCCGCCGCGACCTTGGGGTCAGTCCGCCGGACGCTCGCCGACGCGTTCCAGTAGCGCCATGGCGGCGGCTGGTGCGCGCACCTTGCCCTCGTGGATGAAGAAGGCGAACACGTCGCGCGGAGTCCGCTCCGGTGCAGTCGCGGGATCGATGCAGGCAAGGTCCTCGGGCTGGCCGCCGGCGGCGAAGATGCGGAACCGCTCGGTCCAATGGTCCAGTTCGGCGGGCGGATAGGCGGTCTCGATGTCGTCCGATCCGGTCTGCAGCCGCGCATAGACGAAGTCGCCCGTGACGTCCGGGATCAGCGGATAGGTCTCGTGGTCGGCGAGACAGACGGCGACCTTGTACTTGCGGCACAGGGCGAGGAAGGCCGGATCCTTGAAGCTGTCGTGCCGCACCTCGACCACATGGCGCAGCGGCAGGCCTTCGAGGCGATCCGGCAGCAGCTTGAGGAAGCCCTCGAAATCCGCCGGCTCGAACTTCTTCGTGCCCATGAACTGCCACAGGATCGGTCCCAGCCGGTCGCCCAGCTCGACCAGGCCCTGGTTCAGGAAGACCTCCATCGACTGGCCCATGTCGGCCAGCACCTTGCGGTTGGTGCAGAAGCGCGAGGCCTTGATCGAGAACTTGAAACCGTCGGGCGTGGCGGCGCGCCACTTGGCGAAGCTGTCCGGCTTGAAGGTCGAGTAGTAGGTGCCGTTGACCTCGATGACGGTGAGGCGCCGGGAGGCGTACTCCAGCTCCTGCGCCTGCTTCAGACCCTTCGGATAGAAGACCCCGCGCCAGGGCTCGAAGGTCCAGCCGCCGATCCCCGCCCGGATGACACCCGTCTTCTTCACGACGCTCTTTCCTCGACCGCCACCGCCGCCCGCAACCTAGTCGCAGGCAGGCTGGCGGGCCAGACGTCGCGGAGGCTCGAGCCCGCCCGAAACAACCCGGCCTTAACCTTACAGACAATACACTTCACACCATGAAGCATTTCCGCGTAAGCGGAGATTGCGAGGCGTCCGCAGACGATGCGCGCGGGGGAGGGGCGTTTTGGGAGGGGTGTGTCGGCGAGGTTCTTGCGCCGGTCACGATGTGCGTCCAACAACTAGCCCAGCCGGCGGCGCATCTTCGCCGACGGGGGGATAACCGCCGGGGTCAACCGGCCTGAAAACAACATCCATGCGTTCCGTCGTCTACATCGCCGCGCCCCTTTGCTTTGCGCTCGCCGCTTGCGGCTCCGCGCCGAAGCCGGATCTGCGCCTGCCCGTCGCCTACGAGGCGCCCCAGCCGGCGCCCGCCGGCGCGGTGGCGCTCGACCGCTGGTGGACGACCTTCGACGATCCGCAACTGACCGCCCTGATCGACCAGGCGCTGGTCGCCAATCCCGACGTGAAGAGCGCCGCCGCGCGCCTGCTCGAGGCGCGCGCCAGCCGGCAGAGCTCCCTCTTCCAGTTCCTGCCCCAGGGCGACGCCAAGGGCTCGGCGACGCGCACCGACACCCGGGGCGGCCTGGTCATTCCGGGCATCGAGATCCCCGGCCTGACCAGCGGCGGGGCCACCGAAAGCTATTCGGCCAATTTCGACGTGAGCTGGGAGGTGGACCTGTTCGGGCGCTTCCTGGCGGCCCGCAAGGTGGCGAACGCCGATGTCGCCGCCGCGGGCTTCGACTATGTGGGGACGCGCACCAGTCTCGCGGCCCAGGTCGCCGACGCCTATTTCCAGGCGCGCGGCCTGGCCATCCAGCTGGCCGACGCGCGCGAGACGGCGCGCATCCAGCGCGAGCTCTACGAGCTGGCCGCCAAGCGCGCCCAGGCCGGGCTCGCCACGACCGCGGACGCGGACCGCGTCGCCGGCGACCTCTCGCAGTCGGAGGCCCAGGTCGCCTCGCTCGAGGCGGAGCTGCAGGTCCAGCGCCGCACGCTGCTGATCCTCGCCGGACGGACCGTGGAGCCCACCAGCAGCATCGACGTGCAGCCCTTCGTCGCCGCCGCGCCGGTCGTGCCGGCGGCGGTCCCCAGCGAGCTTCTGCGCCGTCGGCCCGACGTGCGCCAGGCGGAGGCGCAGCTGCGGGCGGCGATCGGCAGCGTGACGGTGGCTCGGCTGGCCTTCCTGCCGACCTTCACCCTGAAGCCGGGCTACGGGTGGTCCAAGACCATCCAGGGCGACTCGACCAACGCCTCGACCAGCTGGAGCCTCGGCGGGGCCGTCAGCCAGCCGGTGCTCAACATCCCGAGCCTGCTGGCGCAGGCCAAGGTCTATGACGCCCGCGCCCGACAGTCGGCGGCCGGCTACGAGAAGGCGGTGCAGACCGCCTTCGGCGAGGCTGAGGGGGCGCTGGTCCGGCTCGACGCCGACCGCCGCCGCGTCGCCCTGCTGACCGACGGCGAAGCCCGCGCCCAGCGCGCCTTCAAGGCGGCGCGCCTGGGCTACAGCCTGGGCCTGAACGATCTGCAGGACACCCTTTCGGCCGAACAGTCCTGGCGCGCGACGCGCACCCAGCTCACCTCCGCCCAGGTGGAGGCCGTGCGTCGGGCCGTGCAGGCCTACAAGGCCATCGGCGGCGGCTGGTCCGGCGGCGAGGCCCCTTCCAAACCGCAGGCGACCCTTACGCCGGCCCCTGATCGCGGCGCCTAATGAGACTTGACCGGATGAGACGACCGACGACCGCCCTTCTCGCCCTCGGCGCCGCCTTGGCGCTGTCCGGCTGCCACAAAGCTGAGCCCAAAGCGGCGCCGGCCCAGGCGCGCACGGTGACGGTGGTGCGCATCGAGCCGCGCGCCATCGCCGGCGCGCTGGCCGCCTCGGGCGACCTGGTCGCCCGCCAGGAAGCCGCCGTCCTGCCGGAAGTCACCGGCTACCGGGTCGCCGCGGTGCTGACCGATGTCGGCCAGTACGTCCGCCGGGGCCAGGTGCTGGTCCGCCTCGACCCGGCGCTGATCGAGAGCCAGGTCGCCCAGCAACAGGCCCAGCTCGCCCAGGCCGAGGCCCAGGCCGCCCAGGCCGAGGACCAGGCCTCGCGGGTGAAAGGTCTCGATGACCAAGGCGTGCTCAGTCAGGAGCAGATCGCCCAACGCCGCTTCCAGGCCCGCGCCGCCCGCGCGACCGCCAACGCCCAGGCCGCGGCGCTGCGCGACCTTCGCGTCCGCCAGGCCAAGTTGCAGGTCGTCGCGCCCGTCAGCGGCCTGGTGCTCGAGAAGACCGTGCGTCCGGGCGACCTGTCCGCCGGCGGAACGGACGCCTGGTTCCGGATCGCCGCCGACGGCCAGGTCGAGCTGCAGGCGCAGCTCTCGGAAGACGACCTGGCCCGGGTCCGTCCGGGCCAGCAGGCCCAGGTCACCCTGCCCAGCGGCGCGGTGGTGACCGGGTCGGTCCGCCTGATCAGCCCGCAGATCGATCCGCAAACCAAGCTCGGCTACGTGCGGCTCGCCCTGCCCGTGCGCGACGACATCCGCGCCGGCGGCTACGGCCGGGCGGTGTTCACCGACGCCGCCGGCAAGGCGCTGGCGGTTCCCGAGACGGCGGTGCGCTACGACGCCAACGGCGCCAGCGTGATGGTCTTGCAGACCAACAACCGGGTGAAGCAGGTTCCGGTGCGCGCCGGTCTGCGCGGCTCGGGGCTGGTCCAGCTGACCGACGGCCCGCCGGCGGGATCGCGCGTCGTGGCGAACGCGGCGAGCTTCCTGCTTGACGGGGATCTGGTGCGGCCTGTGGAAGGCGCGGTTCAGACGGCGGTGACCCGCTGATGAGCGACGCCCCGCACGAGCCCGAAGGCCCGCAGGACGGCGGCTTCAAGATCTCCGCCTGGGCGATCCGCAACCCGGTGCCGGTGGCGGTGCTCTTCCTCGCGCTGATGCTGGCGGGGATGATCGCCTACAGCGGCCTGCCGGTGAAGCAGTTCCCGAACATCACCTTCCCGCTGGTGACGGTCACCGTGACCGAGAGCGGCGCGGCGCCGGCCCAGATGGAGACCCAGATCACGCGTCCGGTCGAGGACGCGATGGCGGGCATCTCCAATGTCGAGGATATCCAGTCCTCCGTCACCCAGGGCGTGTCGACCACCTCCATCCAGTTCGAGATGGGCGAGGATCTGCAGAAGAAGACCGACGAGGTCCGTTCGGCCATGGACGGGATCCGGGCCAACCTGCCTCGCGACATCGACGAACCCATCGTCAAGCGGGTGGAGATCGATTCCGCCCCGATCCTGACCTATGCGGTCTATTCGCCGGGCATGAGCGACGCGGACCTCTCCTGGTTCGTCGACGACACCATCTCGCGCGAGCTGCAGTCGGCCAACGGCGTGGCCCAGGTGTCGCGCGTCGGCGGCGTGAACCGCGAAATCAACGTCCTGGTCGATCCCGACCGGTTGGCCGCGCGCGGCCTCACCGCCTACCAGATCAACAACGCCCTGCGCGGGGTGCAGACCGAGGCGCCGGGCGGCCGGCTCGACATCGGCGGCCGCGAGCAGACGCTCCGGGTCGTCGGCTCCGTCGAGACCCTGCGCCAGCTGCGCGACCTCACCATCCCGACCGGGACGGGCGGCTTCGTGAAGCTGACCGACGTGGCCGACATCGGCGACGGAACCTCGGAGGTGCGCGGCTTCGCGCGCCTGAACGGCCGGCCGGTGGTCGGCTTCCAGGTGATGAAGACGCGCGAGGCCAGCGACGTCGCGGTGGACGACGCGGTCATCGCCAAGCTCGCCCAGATGGAAAAGAGCCATCCGGGCGTCAAGTTCACCCGGATCTTCTCCTCGGTCGACGAGACCCGCACCAGCTTCAGCGCCACCCAGCACGTGCTGATCGAAGGCATGCTGCTGGCGGCCCTGGTGGTGTTCTTCTTCCTGCGCGACTGGCGCGCGACGGTCATTACGGCCTTCGCCATGCCGATCTCGCTGATCCCGACCTTTCTGGTGATGCAGGCGGTCGGCTTCTCGCTGAACGTGGTCACCCTGCTCGCCCTGACACTGGTCATCGGCATCCTGGTCGACGACGCCATCGTCGAGATCGAGAACATCGAGAAACGCGTCGCCGCGGGGCTTCGGCCCTACGCCGCGGCCATGCTGGGCGCCGACGCGATCGGCCTGGCGGTGGTGGCCACGACCATGGCCATCGTCGTGGTCTTCACCCCGGTCAGCTTCATGCCGGGCATCGGCGGCCAGTTCTTCCGCGAGTTCGGACTGACGGTGGCCGTCGCGGTGCTGTTCTCCTTGCTGACCGCGCGCCTGCTCACCCCGCTGATGGCGGCCTATTTCCTGAAACCCTCGGTGCGTCCGCACGTGCCGAAGCCGTTCGAGGGCCGCTATCGCCGGGTCCTGGAGTGGGCGCTCGACCACCGGATCGTGGCCTCCGTGGCGGGCGGCGTCATCTTCCTGGGCTCGCTGGCGCTCGTGCCCCTGCTGCCGCAGGGCTTCCAGCCGGTCGGCGACCCCGACTACCTCTACGTCGGCATCAAGGGCCCGCCGGGCGCCACTGTCCAGGACATGGAGCGCACCGCCTCGAACGTCAGCGCCCTGTTCCAGAATCAGCCGGAGGTCAGCGACGTCTTCGTCCAGATCGGCTCGACCGGAGGCGCGGGCCTCAATCTCGGCGGCACCGACCTGCAGACGGGCACCGCCACGGTCCTGTTGAAGCCGAAGCGGACGGTCAGCGGGGACGCGTTCCGCTCACGCGTGCACGAGCGGCTGCTGGCCATCCCGGACGCGCGGCTGAACTTCCTCGATATCCAGGGCCAGGCCGGCTTCCAGCAGGTGCTGACCGGCGACGACCCCAAGGCGCTGGAGGCGGCGACAGCCGAGCTCGAGCGCCAGATGCGGACGCTGAAGGTGCTCAACGACGCGCGCCCGTCGACGCCGCCGACCTCGCCGGAGGTGGTGATCCGGCCGCGGTTCGACGAAGCCGCGCGCCTGGGCGTCTCGACCGACACCCTCGCCTCGATCGCCCGGATCGCCACCACCGGCGACATCGACGCCAATGTCGCCAAGTTCGACGAGGGCGAGCGCCGGATCCCGATCCGCGTGCGCCTGCCCGCCGATGCGCGCTCGAACCTGGAGCGCATCCGCAATCTGCGCGTGCCGACCGCGGCCGGCGGCGTGACCACGCTGGGCGCCGTCGCCGATGTCCAGTTCCAGGCGGGGCCCGGCCAGATCAACCGCCTCAACCGCGCCCGTCAGATGGGGGTCCAGGCGGAGCTGAACGCCGGGGTCGTGCTCGGCGACGCCGCCAAGGCGGTCCAGGCGCTGCCGATCATGAAGAGCCCGCCCAAGGGCGTGCGCCCGGCGGCCACCGGCGACACCAAGTTCATGCAGGAGCTGTTCGGCAGCTTCGGCCTGGCCGTGTTCGCCGGCGTGGGCATGATCTACGGCGTGCTGATCCTGCTGTTTAAGTCCTTCTTCAAGCCGGTCGTGATCCTCTCGGCCCTGCCGCTGGCGGTGGGCGGCGCCTTCCTCGGGCTGCTGATCTTCCACCTCTCGCTGTCGATCCCCTCGCTGATCGGCTTCCTGATGCTGCTGGGGCTGGCGGCGAAGAACTCGATCCTGCTGGTCGAGTACGCCATCGAGGGCGAGCGCCGGGGCATGACCCAGCGCGCCGCCCTGCTGGAGGCCTGCCACGAGCGCGCGCGTCCGATCATCATGACGACGCTGGCCATGGCGGCCGGCATGCTCCCCACGGCGCTCGCGCTGGAGAAGGGGTCGGAGTTCCGGCAACCGATGGCGGTGGCCGTGATCGGCGGCCTGATCACCTCGACGGCCCTGTCGCTGTTCCTGGTCCCGGTCGTCTACGAGTTCATCGACGACTTCGAACAGTGGCTGCGCCCCAAGCTCGCCAAGGTGGTGACGCCGCGCGAGCCGGCTCCGGCCGCCACGCCGGAGGAGGCGGGCTAGAGCTCGCCTCTTATCACCCGGGCGAAAAGCTCGGGATCGACATTGCCGCCGGACAGCACCAGGCCGACGGTGCGGCTGGCGACCTCGACGCGACCGGCGAGCAGGGCGGCCAATCCGGCGGATCCGCCGGGCTCGACCACCAGCTTCAGCGCGCCGAAGGCGTAGCGCATCGCCTCGGCGGCCTCGGCGTCGGTGACCGCGACCGCGCCGGCGAGGTTTCGCTGGAGAATCGGGAAGGTCAGCTCGCCGGGGACGGGGCTTTCCAGCGCGTCGCACAGCGATCGGCCCGGCGGGGTGATGGCGACCCGCCGGCCGGCCTCCAGCGACTGGCGCAGGTCGTCGAAGCCGGCGGGCTCGACCCCCCAGATCTCGACGTCGGGCGCCTGCGCTTTCAGTGCGATCGACAATCCTGCGAGCAGGCCGCCGCCGCTGACCGGCGCGAGCGCCAGGTCCAGGTGGGCGCCGACCGCCGCGGCTTGTCGGGCGAGCTCCAGCCCCACCGTCCCCTGGCCGGCGATGATGTGCGGATCGTCGAAGGCCGGGACGACGACGGCCCCGCGCTCCGAGGCGATGGCGGCGGCGATCGCCTCGCGGCTCTCGGTCAGCCGGTCGTAGCGATGCACCTCCGCCCCGTAGCCGAGGGTGGCGGCCACCTTCACCTCGGGCGCGTCGGACGGCATGACGATCAGGGCGGGAATCCCCAGCAGCCGGGCCGCCAGCGCCACGCCCTGGGCATGGTTGCCGGAGGAAAAGGCCACGACCCCGCGCCGGCGCGCCCCGACGTCCAGCTGGAACAGGCGGTTGTAGGCCCCGCGGAACTTGAAGGCGCCGACGCGCTGCAGGGTCTCGAGCTTTATCAGCACCCGGGCCCCCAGCCGCTCGTTGAGCGCCGGGCTCTCGATCAGCGGGGTTTCCACCGCGATGCCGGCGATACGCCGGGCCGCGGCTTCGATGTCGGCGAGGGTGACGCTGGGGGCGGGCATGGGTGAAGAGATACCGCGCCCCGCGGGGGCCGCGAAGCCCTCCGACGCGGCGCCCTCTTGAGGCCGGCCTCGGTCTCGTCTAAACCGCCCGCGCGCCGCCGAACCGGTTTTTGTGCGCTACAACCGACCAAGCCCATCCGCCGAGCACCTGTCGAAGGGCGGCTGGGTCCCTCCAGGCGGGTCGAAGAGACATATCCATGGCCAATGTGACGGTGATCGGCGCTCAGTGGGGCGACGAGGGCAAGGGCAAGCTGGTCGACTGGCTGTCGAACCGCGCCGACGTGGTCGTGCGCTTCCAGGGCGGCCACAACGCCGGCCACACCCTGGTGGTCGACGGCAAGACCTACAAGCTGTCGCTGCTGCCCTCCGGCGTGGTGCAGGGCAAGCTGTCGGTGATCGGTAATGGCGTCGTGGTCGACCCCTGGCACCTGCTGTCGGAGATCGAGAAACTGGCCGGCCAGGGCGTGGCGATCACCCCGGACCTGCTGGTGCTGGCCGACAACGCCTGCCTGATCCTGCCGCTGCATCGCGACCTCGACCAGGCGCGCGAGGCGGTCGCGACCAACAAGATCGGCACCACCGGCCGCGGCATCGGCCCGGCCTACGAGGACAAGGTCGGCCGTCGGGCGATCCGCGTCGCCGACCTTGCCGACCGTTCGGCGCTGGAGGCCAAGATCGACCGGCTGCTGGCCCACCACACGCCACTGCGCCGCGGCCTGGGCCTGCCGGACGTCGACGCCGCCGCCCTGCTGACTGAGCTGGAGAGGCTGGCGCCGCAGATCCTGGCCTTCGCCCGTCCCGCCTGGCTGCTGCTCGACGAGATCGTCAAGTCCGGCAAACGGGTGCTGTTCGAAGGCGCCCAGGGCGCGCTGCTCGACGTCGACCACGGCACCTATCCCTATGTGACCTCCTCCAACACCGTGGCCGGCCAGGCGGCGGCGGGTTCCGGCATCGGCCCGCGCGGCGCGGGCTTCGTGCTGGGGATCGTCAAGGCCTACACCACCCGCGTGGGCGAAGGGCCGTTCCCGACCGAGCTGTTCGACGAGGTCGGCCAGCGGCTGGGCGAGCGCGGCCACGAGTTCGGCACGGTCACCGGCCGGGCGCGGCGCTGCGGCTGGTTCGACGCCGCCCTGGTCCGCCAGTCGGTGGCGCTGAACGGCATCAGCGGCATTGCGCTGACCAAGCTCGACGTGCTGGACGGCTTCTCCAAGCTGAAGGTCTGCACGGGCTACAAGCTGAACGGCGAGACCCTCAGCTACTTCCCCGCCGGACTGAAGGCGCAGGCGTCGCTGGAGCCGGTCTACGAAGAACTGGACGGCTGGAGCGAGACCACAGCAGGCGCCCGCGACACCCGCGACCTGCCGGCCAACGCCATCAAATATGTGCGCCGCATCGAGGAGCTGATCGGCGCGCCTGTGGCCCTGCTTTCGACCAGCCCGGAGCGCGACGACACCATCCTGATGCGCGATCCGTTCCAGGACTAATTCGGGCCGCGGAACAGGGGTCCGTCAAGGCGTTCTTTACAGACCGCGCGCTAGGACAGGCAGACGCCTGGAGCCTGCCGTGTTCAACCAAATCGCCAAGACGACCCAACGCATGTCGCCCATGCTGCGCCGGGTGCTGATCGTCGATCCGCAGCCCAACAGCGCGCGGATGCTCGGCGAGCTTTTGCGCGACATGTGCCAGCCCGATCTGTGGATGGCGCCGACCAACGCCAAGGCGCTGAAGATGGCCGACAAGGTCGATCCTCAGGTGATCTTCTGCGAGCTTTCGTCCGACACCGTCGACGGCGCGGCGTTCACGCGGGCCCTGCGGCGGGGGCGCCTGGCCTGCCGCCAAGCGCCGGTGATCCTGGTCACCCACCAGGCCCCCGCAGCGGCGATCCTCGCCGGCCGCGACGCGGGCGCGCACGAGTTCGTCCGCCGGCCCTATACGGTCAAGGACCTGACCCGCCGGCTGGAGGCCGTGACTCTGCATTCGCGCGGCTGGGTGGAGGCGATGGACTATGTCGGCCCGGACCGGCGCCGGTTCAATTCGGCGGAGTACCAGGGGCCGCTGAAGCGGCTCTCCGACCAGCCCGCGCCGCCGCAGGCGGTGCGCATCGCCGAGGCCCTGAAGATCGTCCGCTCGGCGCTGTCGGCCATCGACCGTGACCCGACCCAAGCGCTGCGCGCCCTGCTCGCCCAGACCACCGAGCTGACGCTCGCGGCCTCGGAGGTTTCCGACAATCGCCTGGCGATGGCCACCAACGAGCTGCACCGCTACCTGTTCGAAGTCGCTGGCGCCGGCGGACTGAACGCAGCCGAAGCCAGCCGCCGCGCCCAGTCGCTGCTGGGCTACGGCGGCCGCGATGCGCGCCACGCGGCTTAGGTCAGATGCCCCCCTGTGAGGCAGGGCAGTTGCATATGCTTTCAACCTGAGCCGTCATCCCGGCCGGAGCGAAGCGGCGATCCGGGACCCAGGGGGTCCTGCAGTGCGGCGGCCCTGGGTCCCGGATCGGCCTGCGGCCGTCCGGGATGACGGGCATTTAGGCGATAGTTCTCCCCCGGAGGGGGCGTTACTCGCCCTACGCGTCCACCAGGTTCCGTTCCACAGCGGCCGTCCGCATCGACTTCTGCAGCTTCTCGAAGGCGCGGACCTCGATCTGGCGTACCCGCTCGCGGCTGACGCCGTACTGGGCGGCGAGCTCCTCGAGCGTGGTCGGCTCGTCCTTCAGACGCCGCTCGGTGAGGATGTGCCGCTCGCGGTCGGAGAGCTCGGTCATCGCCTCCTCGAGCAGGCTCATGCGGATGGTCCGCTCCTCGCTGTCGGCGACCACGGTCTCCTGGCTGGGGGTCGTATCGTCGACCAGCCAGTCCTGCCATTCCGATTCCGAGTCCGCGCGCAGGGGCGAGTTCAGCGAGGCGTCGCCGCCGGCGAGGCGGCGGTTCATCGAGATGACCTCCTCGTCGAGCACGCCGAGCTTGGTGGCGATCTGGCTCACCTGGTCGGGGCGCAGGTCGCCTTCCTGCAGAGCGGCGATTTCGGACTTCGCCTTGCGCAGGTTGAAGAACAGCTTCTTCTGCGCCGCGGTGGTGCCCATCTTCACCAGGCTCCAGGACCGCAGGATGTATTCCTGGATCGAGGCGCGGATCCACCACATGGCGTAGGTCGCCAGGCGGAAGCCCTTGTCCGGGTCGAATTTCTTCACCGCTTGCATCAGGCCGACGTTGCCCTCGGAGATCACCTCGCCGATCGGCAGGCCGTAGCCGCGGTAGCCCATGGCGATCTTCGCCACGAGGCGCAGGTGGCTGGTGACCATGCGGTGGGCCGCCTGCGGGTCTTCATGCTCCTGCCAGCGTTTGGCGAGCATGAACTCCTCGTCCTTGGCCAGCATGGGAAATTTCCGGATCTCCGAGAGATACCGGCTCAGGCCGCCTTCCGGCGACATCACGGCGAGCGCGTTCACGGCCATGGACTATCCCCTCATTTCCGGACGCGGGCCGTCGCGCGAGGTTGCGCAAGCACACCATGTCCCCCAACCCCTCAGATAGGAACGAGGTTGCGGTAGAGCTAGATGCGGGGGAGGCGGCCCGAATGTCCGACTACACCGCTAGGGTATTTATTCCTCCATCGGGGCGGCTTCAAGGCAAGGATTCTTACAAGTGCGACAGGTTCTCTCGGGGCGGTTGCGCTGTCGTTGATGCGGCGCAGGGCGAGATCTCTTCCTGGGGCCGGGTTCGCGGCTCGCGTGACCTCGTGTGACGATGAATTCGGCGCGCGCCTAGTTCCTAGGCGCCGCACCGCCGTAGCCTGAGGCGCGCCCGCAACTCCGTTGACACCCCGCCCGCCCGCTCGTCCGGTCGAGCCCGGAGGTGCGATGGATTCGGCGGTCTTGCAGCAGCGGCGGGAGGACTTCGGCGAGCTGGGCGTGGCTCTGGACTACGCGCGCCGGCTGTTGGGCCCGCGTCCGCAGGCCGCCCTCCTGCAGGCCCTGGAGATCCTCAAGGTCGCGCCTCGGCACGTCGAGGCCCTGCTGATCCTGGCCGCCGCCGAGCAGGCGCTCGGCCGTCTCGACCACGCCCGCGCGGCCCTGCAGCACGCCCTCGGCCTCGCCCCGCAATCGCCTGCGGTCTGGCTGGCGCTGGGCGATCTGGCGGTCGCCGCCGACGAGCCCGAGACCGCCGACGAGGCCTATCTGCGGCACATCGAATATGCGGTGCATGATCCGCTGCTGATGGCCGCCGCCGGCGACCTCGCCGAGGACCGGCTTCCGGAGGCCGAGCAGCAGCTCAAGCAGCGGCTGAAGGCCCACCCCACCGACGTGGCGGCCATGCGGATGCTGGCGGAGCTGGCGACCCGGCTCGGCCGCTACGCCGACGCCGAGGCGCTGGCGGTCCGCTGCCTGGAGCTGGCGCCCAGCTTCCTCGGCGCGCGCCATACCCTGGCCGTCGTCCTGCAGCGCCAGAACCGGGGCGCCGAGGCGCTGGCGCAGGTCGAGCGGCTGCTGGCCGTCGAGCCCGACAATATGGGTTTCATCGGCCTGAAGGCCGCAGCCCTCACCCTGGTCGGCGAGTACGAGCAATCCGCCGCCTTCTACAGGACGGTGCTGGCGCGCCACCCCGACCAGTCGAAGCTGTGGCTGAGCCTTGGCCATACCCTGCGGACGCTCGGCCGGCAGACCGAGAGCGTCGAGGCCTATCACCGGGCGATCGCCCTGCAGCCCGGACTGGGCGAGGCCTGGTGGAGCCTGGCCAATCTCAAGACCCATCGGTTTTCGGACGACGACCTGGCGGTCCTGCGCCGCGAACTGGCGCGGCCGGAGCTGTCGGACGACGACCGCCTCCACCTGCACTACGCCGACGGCAAGGCGCTGGAAGACGCCGGCCAGGACGCGCCGGCCTTCGCGGCCTATGTCGAGGGCGCGCGCCTGCGCCGCGAGCAGGTCGGCTATGACGCGGCGGCGGCGACCGAGCAGATGCATCGCATCCGGGCGGCGTTCACGCCGGACCTCTTCGACCGGCGCGCCGGCCAGGGCTGCGACGCCGCCGATCCCATCTTCATCGTCGGCCTGCCGCGCTCCGGCTCGACCCTGATCGAGCAGGTGCTATCGAGCCATCCGGACGTGGAAGGCACGATGGAGCTGCCGGACCTGGCGGCCCTGGCCAAGGAGATCGACGGCTATCCGACCGCCGTCGAGGGCCTCTCCCCCGACCGGCTGCGCGAACTGGGCGAGCAGTTCCTGGAGCGCACCCGGGTCCAGCGGAAGTCGGCGCGACCCTTCTTCATCGACAAGATGCCGAACAACTTCGTCCACACTGGCCTGATCCAGCTGATCCTTCCGCGGGCGAAGATCATCGATGCGCGGCGCCATCCGATGGGCGCCTGCTTCTCGGCCTTCAAACAGCATTTCGCGCGCGGCCAGCACTTCTCCTACGGCCTCGCTGACCTCGGCCTCTACTACCGCGACTATGTGGAGCTGATGGCGCACTTCGACGAGGTGCTGCCGGGCCGGGTCCATCGGGTCTTCTACGAACAGATGGTCGAGGACCTGGAGGGCGAGACCCGCCGGCTGCTCGACTACTGCGGCCTGGATTTCGATCCGGCCTGCCTGCGCTTCTACGAGAACGAGCGGGCGGTGCGCACCGCCAGCTCGGAGCAGGTGCGCCGGCCGATCTTCCGCGACGGCCTGGACCAATGGCGGCGCTTCGAGCCCTGGCTCGCGCCGCTCGCAACCGCGCTGGGGGCGGCGCTCACGACCTATCGAAGCGGGACGAGCGGCGAAGACGCCGTTCCGTGAAGGACCAAGAGGGGGTTTAAGATGAACGTCGATCTCGAAGCGGCGCGCATGCTGCGCGCCGGACGCCGCAGGGCCATGGTGGGGGCGCTGCTGGCGGGCACCATGCTCAGTCCGCTGCCGGCCTTGGCCGCCGGGGCCGCCGCCGAAGGCGACGCCAACACCATCGCCGAGGTGGTCGTCACGGCGCAGAAGCGCTCGGAGAATATCCAGGACGTGCCGGCCAGCATCCAAGCGCTCGGCGCGGTCGCCTTGGAGCGGCTGAACGTCAACCAGTTCCAGGACTATATAAAGTACACGCCCTCGGTCACCTTCCAGACCCTGGCCCCCAGCCAGACCAGCATCTACATGCGCGGGGTCTCCAGCGGCGACAACGCCAACCACTCCGGCCCGCTGCCGAGCGTCGGCGTCTATCTGGACGAGCAGCCGATCACCACCATCGGCGGCGTCCTCGACGTCCACGCCTACGACCTGGAGCGGATCGAAGTCCTCCCCGGGCCGCAGGGGACCCTCTATGGCGCCAGCTCCCAGGCCGGGACGTTGCGGATCATCACCAACAAGCCGACCACCGACGGCTTCCACGCCGGCTATGACCTGCAGGGGACCTACGTCGATCACGGCGAGGCCGGCTATATCGCGGAGGGCTTCGTCAACCAGCCGCTGGGCGAGAAGGCGGCCGTGCGCCTGGTCGGCTGGTACGAGCGCGACGGCGGCTTCATCGACAACACGCCCGCCACGCGCACCTTCCCGACCTCCGGCGCGACCATCGACAACGCCGCCGTGGCGAAGAAGAACTTCAACCCCACCGACACCTTCGGCGGCCGCGCCGCGCTGAAGGTGGACCTGGACGAGAACTGGACGATCTCGCCCACGATCATCGCCCAGGAGCAGAAGTACAAAGGGGTCTTCGGCTACCAGCCGAGCGTCGGCTTCCTGCAGGTCAACCGCTTCCAGCCGGATCGCTTCAAAGACCGCTGGGCCCAGGCCGCGCTGACCATCAACGGCAAGATCGGCAAGTACGACCTCGTCTACTCCGGCGGCTACTTCAAGCGCCGGGTTGATTCGACGACCGACTATACGGACTATTCGATCTTCTACGACGCGGCCTACGGCTCAGGGGCCTACTGGCAGGACGCCAGCGGCGCGCCCTTGGCCACGCCGCAGCAGTCGATCACCGGGCGCGACCGGTTCAGCAAGCAGAGCCACGAGCTGCGCATCGTCTCGCCGTCCAGCGACCGGCTGCACTTCATCGCCGGCCTGTTCTGGGAGCAGCAGGACCACTGGATCCTCCAGAACTACCAGATCGCTGGCTTCAACCCGGCGCTCTCGCCGACCGGCTATCCGGGGACCATCTGGCTGACCAACCAGCAGCGCGTCGACAAGGACAAGGCCGCCTTCGGCCAGGCGACTTTCGACGTCACCGAACAGCTCAGCCTGTCCGCCGGGGTCCGCACCTACAAGTACCGGAACTCGCTGGCGGGCTTCTACGGCTTCGGCGCCGGCTACAACGAACTGACCGGCTACAGCTCGGGCATGGGCGCGAATTCGGTCAACTGCCAGTTCCTCACCACCTATCACGACCTGCCCTGCGTGAACCTGAACAAGGTGGTCACAGGCTCGGGCGAGACCTACCGGTTCAACGGCACCTACAAGTTCGACCGCGACCGGCTGGTCTATGCGACCTATTCCACCGGCTACCGGCCGGGCGGCCTCAACCGCAACGGCCTGCTTGGTCCCTACGCGGCGGACAAGCTGAAGAACTACGAGATCGGCCTGAAGTCGGCCTGGTTCGACCGCAGCCTGATCGTCAACCTCGCCGCCTATTACGAGAAGTGGAACGCCTTCCAGTTCTCCTTCCTGGGCCTCAACAGCCTGACCGTCGTGCAGAACGCGCCGGCGGCCACCATCAAGGGCGTCGAGGGTTCGGTGGAATGGCGCGCCACCTCCGACCTCACCCTGTCCGGCGGCTTCGCCTACAACAACGCTCGGCTGGCGCGGAACTTCTGCGGCGCAGACCCCGACACCGGCGACATCATCCCGACCTGCTCCGGGGCGGACATCGTCGCCCCCGACAAAGCGCGTCTGCCCTACACCCCGCCGTTCAAGGGCAATGTGACCGCCCGCTACACCTTCGAGCTGATGGGCTGGAACGCCCATGCCCAGGGCTCTTTCGTCTACCAGAACCGCACCCAGGTCGGGCTTCGCACCTCGGACGTGGAGTTCCTCGGCTCCATGCCGGGCTACGCTGTCACCGATCTGTCGGCGGGGATCGAGAAGGACCGCACCAGCGTCGAAGTCTATGTGAAGAACGTCTTCAACTCGCACGGCCAGGTCAACCGCTACACGCCCTGCACCGTGGAGGTCTGCGCCGCCGACGTGCCGGGCATACCGAAGGCGGTCTATGTGGTGCCGATCCAGCCGATGACGCTTGGCGTCCGCTTCGGCCAGAAGTTCTGACGGCGATGGGATAGACGCCCGCCTCGGCGCCTGTGCGCGCCGAGGCGGAGATCCTGGCGTCGGCGCCAGGCTTTTTTGTGCGGCGCTTGACCGCCTTGCTACTTCACGCGTTGTTCGCGAATGATGCTCGGAATGGTTGTGAGGGCAGAAGCGTGAGCTTTTCCAACAATCTGGTGGCGCCGGGCGCGAGGTCCTCCCATGCGCCGCACAGCGGTTCGGACGTGGCGGGACTGGTCGCCGTGATCCGCCGGCTCGCCGTCGTTCCGACCCTGACCGAGACCACGGAGATCGTCACCCAGGCGGTCCGGTCGCTCCTGAAGGCCGACGGCGCCACCTTCGTCCTGCGGGACGGCAACCTCTGCCACTACGCCGACGAGGACGCCGTCACCCCGCTCTGGAAGGGCCGGCGCTTCCCGATGACCGCCTGCATTTCCGGCTGGTGCATGACCCACAACCAGTCGGTGGCGATAGCCGACATCTATGCGGACGATCGCATTCCGCACGACGCCTACCGGCCGACCTTCGTGCGCAGCCTGGCGCTGGCTCCGGTTCGCCGGGGCGAGCCCTTCGCGGCCATCGGCGCCTACTGGTCGCGTAAGCACAAGGCGAGCGCGGACGAGCTCGACCTGCTGCAGACCATCGCCGACGCCTCGGGCCTGGCGATCTCGGTGGCGCAGCTTGCGCCAGTGGCCGAGGCGCGGCTGGCGGCGGCGGCGGCCGAGGCGCGTTATCGCGCGGTCTTCAACCAGGCGGCGGTCGGCGTGGCGCGAGCCGCGCTTGATGGCCGCTTCCTCGAGGTCAACGAGCGCTTCTGCCTGATCACCGGCTATCAGGCCTCCGATCTGCGCGACCTCACCTTCGCCCAGATCACCCATCCCGATGACCTTGCGCGGGACCTTGAGCAGGCCGCAGCCCTGGCCGCCGGCGCCATCCAGACCTATTCGACGGAGAAACGCTACATCCGCCGGAGCGGCGAGCCGGTCTGGGTCAACCTCACGGCCTCCCTGGCGCGCGAGTCCGACGGCGCCGCGGCCTATTTCATCGCCATCGTCGAGGACATCTCCGAACGGAAGGCGGCCGAAGAGTCGGATCGGGCGCGAGCCGAGGAATTCTACGCCCTGGCTGACAACATCCCGATCCTTTGCTGGATGGCCTACGCCGACGGTCACGCCTATTGGTGCAACCGACGTTGGCACGAATACACCGGCATCAGCCCGGACACGCTGGACGGCGGGACCGGGGAGGGTGTTCACGACCCAGAATTCCTTCCCATCGTCCGCGAACGCTGGAGCCGCTCGGTGGCGACCGGCGATCCCTTTGAGATGACGTTTCCGCTCAGGCGTTACGACGGGGTGTTCCGCCCCTTCCTGACCCGGATCGTGCCGATCCGCGGCGCGGATGGCCGCATCACGCGCTGGTTCGCCTCCTGCACCGATGTCGCCGACCAGCAGCAACACGAAGATCATCTGAAGCTGCTGATCAACGAGCTGAACCACCGGGTGAAAAACACCCTGGCGACAGTCCAGTCGATGGCCGCCCAGAGCCTGCGCGGCGCGGTCGATCCCGAGGACGCGTTCGCCCGGCTGGAGAGCCGGCTCCTCGGCCTGTCGGCGGCGCACAACATCCTCACCGAACGCAACTGGGAGGGGGCGACGCTGGCGGAGGTGGTCGAGCGGACGCTGGCGCCCTTCGTCATGCATGCGCCGGAGCGCGTGCGTTGTGCGGGCCCCGAGGTCTGGCTGGCCCCGCAGGCGGCGGTGGCGCTTTCGCTGGCCGTCCATGAGCTGGCGACCAATGCGGTGAAGTACGGCGCGCTCTCCGTCGAGCTGGGGCGCGTGGAGGTGTTCTGGATCATCGCCGAGAAGACGCTGACGATCACCTGGCGGGAAGCCGGCGGCCCGGCGGTGGTCCAGCCGAGCCGCAAGGGCTTTGGCTCGCGGCTGATCGAGCGCAACCTGCCGCGCGAGCTGGGCGGCTCCGCCACGCTTAGCTTCGAACCCGGCGGGCTGGTGTGCCGGATCAGCATGGCCATGTCGAAGCTCTGAGGCCGCTCAGCCAGTATTGTCGCCTGCGGCGACGGGCGTCGGTTCGCCGAACCGATGCGGGTCGTCGCCGAGCGCCAGGCGCAGCTTGCCGATCTCGGGCGCGGTCTCCAAGGCCTCGACAAGCTGGTAGAAGGCCTCCTTCTCGTCGAGGGCGTCGCCCTTGGACAGATGGTCGGCGACCAGGTCCTCGAGGCGGCTGATCAGGGCGTTGGCGGCGACGAGCGCCTCGCCTTGGGATGTGTCGGTCATGCCGAAGGGACGCCCGTAGGCCGAGATGGTTCCGCGCCGGTCAATCTCTTCCACCTGCCCGGCGGCGACGCGGGCATTGCTCGCAAAGGTCGTGCGACCCCGTGACATATATACTTTTGCGTGCGGCTCGATCAGACTCAAGCCCAAGGTAGGGACCTGAGGCGGATGTCCGACACCGAGCGCAAGCGCCTTGAGGCGCTGCTGTCCTATCGCATTCTCGATACGGAACCCGAGCCGGCGTTCGACGAGATCACCAAGCTTGCGGCCCATATCTTCCAGGCGCCGATCGCCATCGTTTCGCTGCTGGACGGCGAACGTCAGTGGTTCAAGGCCCGCATCGGCCTGGAGATCACGGCGGCCCCGCCCGACGCCTTCTTCAGCCACGTGCTGGAGCTGCCGCCCAACGGCGTCATGGTCGTTGAGGACGCCCGCCAGGATCCGCACTTCGCGGTCAGTCCCCTCGTCACCGGCGCGCCCTTTGTCCGCTTCTACGCCGGCGCCATGATCACCAGCCGCGAGGGACGCCATCTGGGGATGCTCGGCGTCATCGACACCGTACCCAGAGCGCGGCCGTCGGACGCCGAGCTGGACTGCCTGCAGAGCCTGGCCCGGCGGGTGGTCGATCAACTCGAGGGCGGGCGCGCCGAGCGCGACCTGGCGGAGCAGCGCCGGCTCCTGACCATGACCGAGGCGATGTCGGCGGTCGGTCACTGGCGCCTCGACCTGAAATCCGGGGCGATCACCTGGTCGGACGAAATCTATCGGATCATGGGCTGTCGCCCCGAGGGGCTGGACACGGGAAACCTGCAGGCCCTGTTTGAGACCTCGGCGCCCGAAGCGCTCACGGATTTCCATAAGGCCGTGAACGCCCGCACGAGCTACGACGAGCACCGGCGGGTGCGGCGCCCGAACGGCGAGTTCCGGGAGGTGCATACGCGCGGCGTCTGCGAATTCGACGAACGCGGGGAGGTGATCGGCTTCCTGGGCGTGGTGCAGGACATCACGGACAGCCAGCGCGCGTTCGAAACGCTGCAGAAGAGCAAGGCGCGCTACAAGCTGCTGGCCGAGAACATGGCCGACGTGATCACCAGCATCCGGTTCGACGGATCTTCAGACTATGTCTCGCCCGCCGTTCATGCCCTCCTCGGCTATCGTCCGTACGAAATGGCCGGCGGCCACGTGCAGGATTTCGTCTATCCGGACGACCGGCCGCTGATCCTGGCCACCATCGCCGAGCTGGCGGCGGGCCGGGAGGAAGCCACCCTGCAGCACCGCGCCCTGCATCACGATGGCCATGTGGTGTGGGTGGAGACCCGCTTCCGGCTGGTTCGCGACGAGGCGGGACGGCCGCACGAAATGATCGCCGTCATCCGCGACATTTCCGAACGACGCGGCCTCGAAGAGCAGCTGGCGGCCACCGAGGCGCGCGCCAGCAGCATCATCGCCGACGCCCACATGGCGGTCGTCAGCCTCGACGAAGCGGGACGCGTCGTGGAGTGGAATCGCTCCGCTGAGCTGACCTTCGGCTGGCGCCTGGACGAAGTCGTCGGACAGGTCCTGCACGACATCCTCGTTCCGCTGCGGGATCGAGGCGCCTACGCCGCGAGGCTCGAGCAATTCAAGGCGACAGGCAAACCCACCTCCCTCAATCAACGCTTCGAATTCATGGCGCTGCGGAAGTACGGCCCGGAGATCCCCGTCGAAGCCGCCGTGAGCGCCACCTGCACGGCGAAGGGCTGGCGATACACCTCGCTGATGTATGACATCAGCGAGCGCAAGGCCCAGATGGAGGTCTTCGAGACCGCCTTCACCCACGCCTCCATCGGCATGGCCTTGGTCAGGCTGGACGGGGGCTTCAACAAGGTCAATCAGGCCTACTGCGGGATCTTGGGCTATTCGGAGGAAGAGTTGCTGGAGATGACGTTCCAGCAGATCACGCACCCCGACGACCTGGACGAGGATCTCGCTCTGGTGGACCGCCTGCTCAGGGGCGAGGTCCAGAGCTATAACCTCGACAAGCGCTACATCAGGAAGGACGGGCGCGTCGTCTGGGTGCATCTGTCCACCTCGATCGTGCGCTCGCAGACCGGCGAACCACGGCACTTCATCGCCCAGGTCCAGGATCAGACGGAGCGAGTCGAGGCTCAGGAGGCGCTGGAGCGCCAGAGGCAGGCGCTCGCCGCCATAACGGATCAACTGGCGACAGCGAAGGACGCGGCGGAAGCCGCCAACCGCGCGAAGTCGGAATTCCTCGCCAATATGAGCCACGAGCTGCGCACGCCGCTGAACGGCGTCATCGGCTTCTCGCGCCTGCTGGCGGAGAGCAAGGACCTGACCGACGAGGACCGGCGGCGGATCCTGCTGGTGCGTGGAGCCGGCGAGGCGCTGAACAGCCTGATCAACGACGTGCTCGACTTCTCCAAGCTGGAGGCCGGCGCGGTCCAGCTGGAGGCGCGGCCGTTCAGCGTGGGAGACATGATCTCCGAAGCGCTTTCGATGGTCGAGCCGCAGGCGACGGAAAAGACGCTCGAGCTGAATATCCTCGGAGAGGACCCCGGCGTCCTGGTGGGCGACAAATACCGCCTGCGCCAGGTGCTGCTGAACTTCCTGTCGAACGCGGTGAAGTTCACCGACAGGGGCGCCATCACCGTCCATCTCGCAACCGAGCCTCGGCCAGACGACCGCCTCTGGCTGAAGGTGGAGGTGGTCGACCAGGGCATCGGGGTGGAGCCGGAGAAGATCCCCCACCTGTTCCGACGCTTCTCCCAGGCGGACGGATCCGTCACGCGCACCTTCGGCGGCACGGGTCTGGGCCTCGCCATCTCCCGCGAACTGATGGAGTTGATGGGCGGCCGCATCGGAGCGTCGAGCGCGCTGGGGGAGGGCGCGACCTTCTGGTTCGAAGTCGAGCTCCAGCGCGGGCGGATGGCGCCGCGCCGCGAAAAGGCCGCGCAAGGGCGCGCCACCTACCCTGGACATCGCGTCCTCGTGGTGGACGACGTCGCGCTGAACCGCGAGCTGTTCCACGAGATGCTGCAGCAGCACGCCTGCGAGGTGCATCTCGCCTGCGATGGTCAGGAAGCCGTGGCGGCCGTGGCGCGCGAGCACTTCGACCTGGTGCTGATGGACGTCCACATGCCGGTCACCGACGGGCTGGCGGCGACCCAGGCGATCCGGGCGGCGGGACATACGCAGCTGCCGATCCTCGCCCTGACCGCCAGCGGGACGCCTGAACAGGTGGAGAGCTGCTTCGCGGCGGGCATGGACGGCCATCTCCTCAAGCCGCTCGCGCCCCAGGACCTGGAGCGCGCGCTGGCGCGCATCTTCGAGGGCGTGTCGGCAGGGTTGGGGCAGGGCGAGTCTGCCGAGCGCCGCGACGAGGAGCGGCAGGTCCAGGAGGCTTTCGAAACCTCCATGGGCCCCGCGATGACGCTCAAGCTCGTTCGCATGTTCCAGGAGCAGTTGACGCAGCGCTTCCTCATAGAGCAGCGGACGACCTTGCTGGAAGACGCGCACAAGGTCGCGGGCACGGCCGGCACGCTCGGCCTGTTGACCCTGGGCGAGGCGGCGCGGCGCCTCGAAGAAGCCTGCCGCGACGGCCAGTCGTTCGGCGCCGAGCTCGTGCGCATGCGCGCGGCCGTGCAGGACGCCGGCGGCGTCCTGCATTCCTGGACGGCGCGGTTGAGCGGCCTCGTCGACGCCTAGCAGCGTCCTGGAGTGAGAGGCCCTACCGGACGCTCGACCAGGGCTCGGAGAGCAGGGCGGCGCAGTTGATCAGGCCGACCAGGGAGTAGGTCTGTGGATAGTTGCCCCAGAGCTCGTCGCCGTCGAAGGAGATGTCCTCCGACAGCAGGCCCGCGGCCGTGCGCCGCCCCAGCATCTCCTCGAACAGAGTGCGCGCCTCGCCGCCGCGGCCGGAGAGGTGCAGGGCCTCGATCAGCCAGAAGGTGCAGAAGTTGAAAGCGGTCTCCGGCACGCCGAAGTCGTCGGGCATGGCGTAGCGCAGCATGAAGGTCCCGCGCCTCAGGCCTTCCTCGACCGCACGCATCGTGGCCTGCATCCGTGGATGGTCGGGCGAGCAGAAGCGCACGTCGACGAACTGGAGCAGGCTCGCGTCCAGCCCGTCGCCCTCGAAGGTCGCCGCATAGCGGCCGAGGTCCTTGTTCCACGCCCGGGTCTCGATGGTGTCGCGCACCGTGGCGGCGCGTTGCGACCAGTAGGCGGCTCGGTCGTCGAGGCCGAGCTTGGTCGCGGCGTTGGCGAGCCGGTCGCACGCCGCCCAGCACATCACCGAGGAATAGGTGTGCACCGCCTCGCGGCCGCGGAACTCCCAGAGGCTGGCGTCGGGCTTGTCGTGCAGCTCGAAGGCCCGTTCGCCGATCGGCTCCAGGGCGCGGAAGTCGTCCTTCGTCGCCGGCCGGAACAGTCGCTCGTCGAAGAAGGCCTGGACGGTGGACAGCACGATCTGGCCGTAGACGTCGTGCTGAAGGTGCTCGTGCGCCTGGTTGCCGACCCGCACCGGCCCCATGCCGCGATAGCCGGCCAGGTGCGGGGCGATGGATTCCGTCAGCACCGGCTCCAGGCCGACGCCGTAGACCGGCTGGACATGGCCGGCCTTGCCGTTCGCCGCGGCGAGCTCGGGGGCCGTCGAGGTCTCGATCGTCCCGGCCGGCGAGGGCGCGGGCGCCTGGGCGTCGCCCCGGCAGGCCTGGTCCACCAGGTTGCGCAGGTAGACCAGGTAGTTCTCCAGCATGTCCGCCGCGCCCAGCCGGTTCAGCGCCTGGACGACGTAGTAGGCGTCGCGAAGCCAGCAATACCGGTAGTCCCAGTTGCGCGCCTTGCCGTCCTCGTCGGCGTGCTCGGGGATGGAGGTGGTCAGGGCTGCGACGATCGCCCCAGTCTCTTCATAGGCGCAGAGCTTCAGGGTGATGGCGGCGCGGATCACCGCCTCCTGCCATTCGAGCGGCACGGAGAGGGTGCGCACCCAGCCGCGCCATTCGTCGAGGGTCTGGGCCAGCATGCGCTGGCAGGTGTGGGCGACGTCGCCGTCGAAGCTCTCGTCCGGCCCCAGGAACATCGCGATCGGCTCTTCCAGCCGGAAGGTGCGCTCGGCCTGGATGTGGCTGACCGGAGCGTCTGTGGTGAGCCGGAGCGTCGCCTCGCGGCCTACGTAGCGGATGTGGTTGGAGCCCACGGTCTGGGCGGTCGGCTTGGCGCCGTAGTCATCCGTGGGCCGCAGCCGGATGGTGATCCTCGGCGCGCCCCTGAGCGGGCGGATGATGCGGATGAAGGCCAGCGGCCGGTAGGTCCGGCCCTGATGGCGGTAGCGCGGGCAGAAGTCGGTGATCTCCACCGCGGCGTCGGAGCGGGTGGTGATCACCGTTCGCAGCACCGGGGTGTTGCGGTCATAGGCCTGGTCGATGCGCTGGGCGTCTTCGACCTGGATGTCCCACAGGCCCTGGGCCTCGGCCGACCCCGGCTCGCGGCCGCTGAGCAGGGCCGAGAAGAAGGGATCGCCGTCGACGCGCGGCACGCAGGCCCAGACGAAGCGGCCCTCGCGGTCGATGAGGGCGCTGGCGGTGCAATTTCCGATCGGAAACAGGTCGAGCGTCTGCTGCAATGACGGACTTTCCGGTTTTCGTGTGGATGGGGACGAGCCGCGGGCCCCCCCGATTTCCCGCTGACGCCCCGTTAAACGTTCATTGGCTATGCTTGGCTCCGAAGCTGTGCGAGACCCTTGCGCGTTCGCACGTCGCCGCCAACACATGAACCGACGAGGACCCGGATGATCCGCGCCCGCCGCGCACGCATTGTCGCCACCCTGGGCCCCGCCAGCTCGACGCCGGAGCAGGTGCGCCAGCTCGCCATGGCGGGCGCTGACGTCTTCCGGGTGAACTTCAGCCACGGAAGTCACGAGACCCACGCCCGGACCATTCGGGCCGTCCGCGAGGCCGAGGCGGCCGTCGATCGGCCGCTGGCCGTGCTGGCCGACCTGCAGGGGCCGAAGCTGCGGCTGGGCAAGTTCAAGGAGGACAAGGCCGCGCTGCACGCCGGCCAGACCTTCCGCATCGACATGAGCGGCGAGCTCGGCGACGCCACCCGGATCGGCGTGCCGCATCCGGAGGTCTTCGCTGCGTTGCGCGAAGGCGCCCTCATCCTGCTGGACGACGGCAAGGTGCGCCTGCGCGTCACCGCCCATGGCCCGGATTTCGCCGAGACGGTGGTCGAGGCCGGCGAGAAGCTCTCCAACCACAAGGGCCTCAACCTTCCCGGCAACGCCATCCCGATTCCGGCGCTGACCGACAAGGACCGCAAGGACCTGGCCTTCGCGCTCAACCAGGGCGTCGACTGGGTGGCCTTGTCCTTCGTGCAGCGGGCCGCCGACATGGCCGAACTGCGCCAGCTGGTGCAGGGCCGGGCCGGCGTGCTGGCCAAGATCGAGAAGCCCGCCGCGCTCGAGGTGCTCGACGAGATCCTCGACCTCTCCGAAGCCGTCATGGTGGCGCGGGGCGATCTGGGCGTCGAGCTGAACCCCGAGGACGTGCCGGTGGTTCAGAAGCAGCTGATCCGCGCGGCGCGCGACCGCGGCATCCCGATCATCGTCGCGACCCAGATGCTGGAGTCGATGATCACCTCGCCCGCGCCCACCCGCGCCGAGGCCTCCGACGTGGCGGGCGCGGTCTACGAAGGCGCCGACGCCCTGATGCTTTCGGCCGAGACCGCGGCGGGATCCTATCCCTTCGAAGCGGTCGCGATCATGGACCGCATCATCGTCCGTGTGGAGAAGGATCCCCGCTGGCCCGAGCTGATGGCCGCCGAACACTATGTGGAGGCCTCCGACGCCCTGGTCGCCGCCGCCACCCAGGCCGCCGACATCGCCCACACCGCCTGCGTCGCGGCCTTCACCGCGACCGGCCAGACCGCGTTGCGGTTGTCGCGCGAGCGGCCGCTGACCACCACCCTGGCGCTGACGCCCAACCTGGCGACCGCGCGCCGCCTGGCGCTGGCCTGGGGCGTCGAGCCCCGGGTGGTGCCGGACATCCTCAATCCCGAGGACATGCCCAAGCTCGCCGGCGAGATGGCGCTGTCGATCGGCCTGGCCAATCCGGGCGACCGGGTGATGATCCTGGCCGGCGTGCCGATGGGCTCCCCCGGCGCCGCCAACATCCTGCGCCTGACCCACGCCCCCAGGCGTTGAGGCTGATGGCGGGTGCTCCGAACGCCCCCTCCGTCTCGCTGCGCGAGCCACCTCCCCCGCTGCGCGGTGGAGGAGCTGGCCGTTAGATGCTCCACCGCTTGCGGGGGAGCTGTCGGCGAAGCCGACTGAGGGGGCGTTCGGCGCATGAGGCTGACGGCAGGACTGACCCGATGATCGAGATCTTCCCCACCACGGCCGCCGCGGCGGAGGCCGCCGCCCATGGGATTGCGCGCCAGCTGTCCGAGGGCCTCAAGACCCGCGGCCGGGCCGGCCTGGTCGTCACCGGCGGGCGCTCGCCGGGGCCGGTGTTCGACCAGCTTCGCCAGGCGCCGGAGATCGACTGGGCGCGGGTGGTGGTGACCCTTTCGGACGAGCGTTGCGTCGGCGAGGACGATCCGGCCTCCAACGCGCGCGCCGTGCGCGAGCGGCTGCTGGTCGGCGAGGGGACCAAGGCCCACTTCCTGCCGCTGTGGCCCGAGCCGGACCCGGCCGCGCTCGCCGTTCTTCTGCCGTTCGACGCGGTGATGCTGGGCATGGGCGAGGACGGCCACATCGCCTCGCTGATTCCCGGCGACCCAGGGCTCGCCGCCGCAATGGACCCCGCATCCTCCGCTTTGACCGTTTCCGTGCCTGCGGGGCTGGGCAAGCCGCCTTTGCCGCGCATCAGCCTGACACTTTCGGCCCTGCTGCAGGCCCGCGCCGTCTTCCTTCTGGTGGCCGGCGAGGCGAAGCGCGAAATAATCGCGCGGGCCCAGCTTGGCGCCGACCTGCCGGTCGCGGCGCTAATCGCTCAGACACGCGTTCCTGTCAGGGTCCTCTGGTCCCCGGCTCACGAGGTTTAATCCATGCATCCGGTCACCGCCGAAGTTACTGAGCGCATCGTCGAGCGCAGCCGCGAGGTTCGCGCCGACTATCTGGAGCGGATGCAGGCCGCCCGCCATTCCGGCCCCGGCCGCGCCAAGCTCTCCTGCGCCAACTGGGCCCACGCCTTCGCCGCGGAGGACGACAGCGCCAAGTCGCGGATGCGCGACCCGACCGCGCCCAACGTCGCCATCGTCTCGGCCTATAACGACATGCTCTCGGCTCACCAGCCGCTGGAGCGTTACCCGGAGATCATCAAGCGCGCCGCGCGCGAGGCCGGCGCGACCGCCCAGTACGCCGGCGGCGTGCCCGCCATGTGCGATGGGGTGACCCAGGGCCGGCCGGGCATGGAGCTGTCGCTGTTCAGCCGCGACGTGATCGCCATGTCGACGGCGGTGGCCCTCACCCACGACGCCTTCGACGCGGCCCTGATGCTGGGCATCTGCGACAAGATCGTGCCCGGCCTGTTCATCGGCGCGGCCGCCTTCGGCCACCTGCCGACCATCTTCGTGCCCGGCGGGCCGATGAGCTCGGGGATCTCCAACGCCCAGAAGGCCCGCACCCGCGCCCTCTACGCCCAGGGCAAGGCGACCCGCGAGGAGCTGCTGGACTCCGAGATGAAGTCCTACCACGGGCCCGGCACCTGCACCTTCTACGGCACCGCAAATTCCAACCAGATGATGATGGAGATGATTGGGCTCCATCTGCCGGGCTCGGCCTTCGTCAGCCCGAACACCCCGCTGCGCGACGCCCTGGTGGCGGCCGCGCCGAAGCGGGCGGTGGAGATCCGCGACGGCGGCAACGAGTACATTCCCTTCTCGGCGGTGGTCGACGCCAAGAGCATCGTCAACGCCTTGGCCGGCCTGCTGGCCACCGGCGGCTCGACCAACCACACCCTGCACCTGGTCGCCATGGCGCGGGCGGCGGGCGTGCTGCTCACCTGGGAGGATTTCGACGATCTCTCCCGCGTGACCCCGCTGATCGCCCGGGTCTATCCGAACGGGTCCGAGGACGTGAACGCTTTCCACGCCGCCGGCGGCATGGCCTATGTCATTCGCCAGCTGCTCGACGCCGGTCTCGCCCACGACGACGTGGTGACGGTCGCCGGCCAGGGCCTGCGCCGCTACCAGCAGGAGCCCTTCCTCGACGGCGACCAGCTGGTCTGGCGCGACGGCGCGGCCGCCTCGCTCGACCGCGACATCCTGCGGCCGGTCGACGATCCCTTCCACGCCGAGGGCGGGCTTCGCCTGCTGACCGGACCGCTCGGCCGCTCGGTGATCAAGACCTCGGCGGTCAAGGCCGAACACCTGGTGATCGAGGCGCCGGCCCTGGTGTTCGAGGACCAGGACGACCTCTTGGCCGCTCACGCCCGCGGCGAGCTGAACCGCGACTTCATCGCCGTGGTGCGCTTCCAGGGGCCGCAGGCCAACGGGATGCCGGAGCTGCACTCGCTGACGCCGCCCCTGGGCGTCCAGCTCGACAAGGGCTTCAAGGTGGCGCTGGTCACCGACGGCCGGATGAGCGGCGCCAGCGGCAAGGTGCCGGCGGCGATCCACATGACCCCGGAAGCCGCCGCCGGCGGCCCGCTGGCCTATGTGCGCGACGGCGACATCCTGCGGCTCGACGCCGTCACCGGCCGCCTCGAGATCAAGGTCGACGAGCGGGAGCTCAAGTCGCGCACGCCGGCGGTGGCCAAGCCGGCTGGTTTCGGCTACGGCCGCGAGCTGTTCGGCTGGATGCGCCGGGTCGCGGGCCCGGCGGACGCCGGCGCCTGCACCCTTTTCGAGGCCGCTTGATTTGAAACCGCAGTTTGAAGGCCTGGTCGGCGACGTGGGCGGCACCAACGCCCGCTTCGCCCTGGTCGACAACCAGGGCCACATCCGCCATCCGCGCAGCTTTCCGGCCCGCAACTATTCCAGTCTCGGCGACGTCATGGCCGAATACCTGGAGCAGACCGCCGGCCGCCGGCGCCCGCCCCGGGCGGTGATCGCGGTCGCCGGTCCGGTGATGGACGGCGAGATCGAGTTCACCAACCTCGACTGGCAGATTTCCGAGGGCGACCTGCTGGCCCACTTCGAGTTCGAGGCGGTCAAGCTGATCAACGACTTCTGCGCCCAGGCCATGGCCTGCACCCTGCTGGAGCCGGACGACCTGCGCGCGCTGGGCCCGACGCTGCGGCCGGGCTCGGATTGCCCGCTGGTGGTGCTGGGCGCCGGCACGGGCTTCGGCGTCGCCGGCCTGGCGCGCGGGGACCGCGGGGACATCGCCATCGCCACCGAAGGCGGACACGCCGGCTTCGCCCCCTTTGACGACGTCGAGGCGGAGGTCTGGAAGCAGCTGAAGACGCGCCACGGCCGGGTCTCCATCGAGCGGCTGCTGTCCGGTCCAGGTCTGTTCGATCTCTATCGCGCGCTCGCCGACATCGAGGGCGCCAACGCCGAGCTGGCGGACGACAAGGCGGTGATCGAAGCATGCAACGCCGGCGATCTACGGGCCGCGGCGACGGTCGACCGGTTCTGCGGCATCCTCGGCTCGGTGGCGGGCGACCTGGCGCTGACCTTCGGCGCCCGCGGCGGCGTGTTCGTCTCCGGCGGCCTGGCGCCGCGCATCGCCGAGCGGCTGGCCTCCGGCCCGTTCCGCGCCCGCTTCGAGGACAAGGGCCGGCTCAGCAGCTACGTCGCCCAGATCCCCACCTCGCTCGTGCTGCACCCCTATCCGGCGATCGTCGGAGCTGCGCGCGAGCTCGCCCAGATGGAGCGGCTATGACCCTCGACCAGATCCTCGTGCGGGCGCCCGTCGTCCCGGTCTTGATCATCGACGAGGTGGCCGACGCCGTTCCGCTCGCCCGCGCCCTGGTCGCCGGCGGGCTCTCGGTGCTGGAGATCACCCTGCGCACCCCCGTGGCGATGGCATGCGTCGAACGGATGATCGGCGAGGTCGAGGGCGCGGTGGTCGGCGTCGGCACCGTGCTGACCGCGGCCCAGCGGCAGGCCTGCGCCGACATCGGGGCGGCCTTCTGCGTCAGCCCCGGCCTGATCGCCGACTCGCCCGCCGACGGTCCCGTCCCCCTGCTGCCGGGCGTCGCCACTGCGACCGAGCTGATGGCCGGCCTGGCCCTGGGCTATGAGCGCTTCAAGCTGTTCCCGGCCAATGTGGCGGGCGGGATCGACGCGTTGAAGGCCTTCGCCAGCCCCTTCGCCCAGGCCAGGTTCTGCCCCACCGGCGGGGTCAACGCCAAGAACGCCGCCGACTACCTGGCCCTGCCGAACGTGATCTGCGTCGGCGGCAGCTGGGTCGCGCCCGTCGACGCTGTGAAGGCCGGCGACTGGGACCGCATCGCCCAGCTCGCCCGCGAGGCGTCCGCGCTCGCCCAGCCGGCGGCGGCGCCCACGGAGGGGTAGGGCTTTCGCGGGGAGGGTCGGATCACCGCCCGACGAACACCCCGGCCCGGCGCTCGCCCACCGCCTTGACGCCCTCGGCGAAGTCCTCGGTGTCGCGCAGGATCGACTGCTGGGCGTGTTCGCGCTGGGTGGCGGCGCGGAAGGCCTCGACGAGGCCGGCGCGCAGGCTCTTGCGGGTCGCGGCGACGGCCAGCGGCGCGTTCTCGGCGATCTCTTCCGCCAGCCGCAGGGCGGCGCCGCGCAGGTCCGCCGCCGGCGCGATTGCGTCGGCCAGGCCCCAGGCCAGCGCCTCCTCGGCCTTGATCCGCCGCCCGGTCAGCGCCATCAGGCTGGCCCGCTGGGCGCCGATCAGCCGGGGCAGGGTGTGGGTCAGGCCAAAGCCCGGATGGAAGCCGAGCTTGACGAAGTTGGCGCTGAACCGCGCCTCAGGGCTCGCCACGCGGAAGTCCGCCACCAGCGACAGGCCAAGGCCCGCGCCAACGGCCGCCCCCTGGATCGCCGCCACGATCGGCAGCTCGGCGGCGAACAGGCGCAGCGCCTGTTCGTAGAGGGCGGCGATCGAGTCCATGCCGGAGACGCCCTGCGGATTGGCCAGGTCGGCGCCGGCGCAGAACACCTTGCCCTCGGCCTGCAGCACCACGGCCCGGCAGTTGGCGTCGAGGTCCAGCCCCTCCAGCACGTCGGCGATGTCGCGCAGCAGGTCGACCGAGACATGGTTGGCGGGCGGCCGGGCGAAGGTCAGCACCGCCACATGGCCGATCCGGTCGACGGCGAGGTGGTCTGTGGCTTGGGTCATCGGCGGCGGCGCTCCCTGTTCGGCGCCGCAGTCTTACGAGCCGGCCGGGCCGGGCGGCAAGACGCCTCTAGTGGCTGCGCATCCCGACCAGCCGTTCGCGCAAAACGGCGGCGAAGCGCAGCACCACCATCTGCTTGGCTTCGGGCAGGTCGGCCGCCCGTTCCTCGAAACGACCCGCCGCATAGGCGATGCAGCCCGGCCGGTCCGACGGCAACTGCTCGCGGATGAAGGTGTCGACGAGCCGCTCCAGCCCGGCGCGCTCGCCCGGCGCCAGACGCGTCAGCAGCTCACCGTCGTCTTCCCACCCGCGCAATTCGCTCTCCCTCGGCAATGGCCGGCGACGAAAGCTGTCGTCGCGCAACGGCCGATCTATGGCGGCCCTCGATGACACTCCCTTGACGCACGACTTGCCCCGATCGGCCGACGAGGCCACATCGAAGGATGCGACGCCCGCCAGGAAGAGCCGCCCGATGACGCCCGAAGACCTTGCCCGCCAATTCACCGAGATGCAGCGGGGGACCCTGCCGGGCGAGCTGGGGATGGTCTGGGAGGCGGTCGAGACCGGCCGGGTGCAGGGCCATCTGGTGGTCGAAGCCCGCCACATGGCGCCCAACGGCTTCCTGCACGCCGCCTCGGTGATCGCCCTGGTCGACACCGCCTGCGGCTACGGCTGCCGGGCCAGCCTGCCGGACGGCGCCAGCGGCTTCACCACGCTGGAGCTCAAGTCCAACTTCCTGGCCAGCGCCAGGCCCGGCGACGTCGTCGGCTGCGAGGCCCGCCTGGTCCACGGCGGCCGCCAGACCCAGGTCTGGGACGCCGAAGCGGTCAACCGCGCCAGCGGCAAGACCATGGCCGTGTTCCGCTGCACACAGATGGTCCTTTATCCGCGTTAGAGGTGCTTGCGCAGGCGGGGCCGTATGAGTAGGTTCCGCGCCTCGCTCAGCGGGCCCCCCTCAAAGGTGGCCCCGCACCCGGCTCGGAGAGGTGGCTGAGTGGTCGAAAGCACCGCACTCGAAATGCGGCGTACTCGCAAGGGTACCGTGGGTTCGAATCCCACCCTCTCCGCCATAGCCGCCGATTGTGCAAAATTCTGCGGGATGGCTGCCTATGCATCGCCGATCGCCGTAACGCCTGAGCGACGAACTTCTAGATCGACCTAGTGGGGCTTCCGCGCAGCCTGCTCGGCGCCTGCAAGCTTGTCGAAGAGCCAAGCCAGGCCGGCGTCCGGCATGGCGGCCGCCGGAGCGACGGCGTTGAGCCTGAAGTCGCCCAGCAACAGCGGCGGGTCCACGCCCACCACCCCGAAACGCGGCGCGTGCGCGGCGGCGAACCGCCTCGGCAGAGCGGCAATCAGATCGGTCTCGGCAATGACCGCTATCGCGAACATGAAGTTGGGGACGGTCAGCGCGATCCGCCGCGAATAACCCTGCTTCGCGAGAACCTCGTCCACGAAGCCATGAGGATCGCCGGCGAGCGAGACGACCAGGTGTTGCATTTCGCAATAGCGTTCGAGCGTGAGGGCGTCCGCGAACGGATGTCCGGCGCGCATGGCGACGACGAAGTCCTCTTCGTAGAGGGTTCGCTGGTGGAAGCGGGCCGGAATGTCGTCGCTGGGAATGATCGCGATGTCCATCGCGCGGGCTTCCAGGTCGGCGAAGACGGCGCGCCAGGCGCGCTCGGGTGCGGTTTCCCCCTGTGTGGGCGACAACTGGCGTAGGCCGATGTCGATGCCGGGGGCGTTCTGGCGCAGCGCTTCGAGCAGCGGAGGCAGGAACACGGCCGAGACGCCGTCCGGGGCGCTGATGGTGAATCGGCGCGTGGACGTGGCGGGATCGAACGGCTCGGCGGTCGAGATCACGCCCCTCACCCGCGCCAGGATGTCAGCGACCGGCGCGGCCAGCTCCGTCGCGCGGTCGGTCGGGACGACGCCCTTCGGGGTTCTCACGAACATCGGGTCGTTGAGCAGCCGGCGCAGCCGGCCAAGGCCGTGGCTGACCGCCGACGGCGAAAGGTTCAGCCGATCGGCCGCGCGGCCGACATGGCGCTCCTCCAGCACCACCTCGAAGAGGACGAGGAGATTGAGGTCGATGCGGGATAGATCAATGTTATTCAGCATATCGATGAAATCATATCACTAGATTCAGCATGAAGGGATTGCGATCTCCAGGGTCAAAGCGAGGCCGCCGACAGCGGCTTCGCGCTCTCTGGAAGCCAGATTGTCGGGAACGACCAATGCCAACCTCACGACGTTCAGTTCTCGCCGCAGCCGGCGCGGCCGGCCTCGCATCGCTTACGACCGGCGTTTCAGTCCAGGCGGACGAAAGCTCCGTAGTTGACCAGGCGGTCGCCGAACTCGTGCGGCGATCCGCGGACTCGAATGCCGCGCTCATGCGTGGCGACATCGACAGATATCGGGCTTTGGTCACGCTCGCCGACGACTTCACGCTGATGTCGCCGTTCGGCGGAACGCCCACGCGCGGCTCGGACATGACGCGCGAACGCTGGCAAGCGATGGGGCGGTTCTTCAAGAACGGCGCGCTGGAACAGGAGGTGGTCCAGGCCTATGGCTCGGCCGACATGGTGGTTCTGGCGATCATCGAGCGCGGCCACGGCGAGGTCGGCGGCCTGCCGGCCCAAGACTGGTGGCTACGCGTGACTCTCGTCTATCGTCGCGACGGGTCTGAGTGGAGGCTGGCTCATCGGCATGCCGATCCTCTCGTCAGGGCATCGACCTGGACCAGGCCGCGGCGCTCGCCGGCTGACCTGCCCATTCTCTTGATACGGCATCCAAGGGTCTTTCTATGGAACTCTCTCAACTCTTTCTGTTGCTGTGGGCGGGACTCGTATTCTGGGTGCTGGGCCAGATCTGGTTGGTCCAGATCGTTGTCTATCCGCTCTTCGCCCAGGTCGGCGAGGCGGAGTATGTGGGTTATCATCGCTTCTATTCGCGGCGCATCCCGCTGCCGGTGATCATCCCTGGGTTTTCCAGCTTCATCCTGCCGGTCGCGCTGGCCTTGTTCGGCCCGGCCGTCCCGTTCTGGATGTCCGCGGCGAATATCGCCACGGGCGTCGTCGGCCTGCTGGTCACGGTGCTGCTCGAGATTCCACGCCATGCCCGGCTGGAGAAGGGCGGCAAGAACAACGCGACCATCGCCGAGTTGGTTCGCTTCAACTGGCCGCGCACGCTGTCGATCAGCGCCCAGTCCGTCATCGCCTTGCTCATGCTGATTCACGTTTTCGGCGTCGCCTGACAAAGCGGCCGCAGACTGCTTGAGGGCGCAGGATGGGCCGAGGCGGTCGGGCTGACGAAGCGGATGATCACCTCGACCGCAGGCCCTCGTGTGACCAGATGACCCAGCGCGGCGCGCGCATGGAATGTCATTCGACAACTTGGCGGATGTGCGAGGGCGCTATCAGGTCTGCTCACGGTCGTTCCGCGGGGGAAGGCCGGATTTCTTAGATTATTAGAGTTGCTCGCCGGGAGGTGTAGCCTTGTACCTGGTTGTCTCAAGCTATGATCGAAATGAATCGCGATCGGAGGCCTTTGATCGGGATGTGAAGGATAGTTCGATCACGCGTATTATCGACGTATTGATCGCCGTGATGATGTTGATCTTCTTTTCGCCACTCATCTTGCTGACCGCGCTGGTAATCTGTCTGCAGGATGGCGGGCCGATCTTCTTCGGTCACACCCGCGTCGGGCGCGGCGGCCGCACATTCAAATGCTTCAAGTTCCGCTCCATGGTCGTCGATGCGCAGGCGCGGCTTTCCGGCATCCTGGATCGCGATCCGGTGGCGCGTCGGGAATGGGCGGCGAACCAGAAGATGCGGGTCGATCCGCGGGTCACCCCTTTCGGGGCCCTGCTGCGGAAGGCGAGCATCGACGAGTTGCCCCAGCTGTTCAACGTGCTGCGCGGCGAGATGAGCATGGTCGGCCCGCGGCCCATCGTGCGGGCGGAGGTCGTTCGTTACGGCCGCGCCTACGCCTACTATTGTGCGGTGCGGCCCGGCATCACCGGCCTGTGGCAGGTGAGCGGCCGCAACGACCTTTCCTATCGCCGGCGCGTAGCGCTTGACGTCCTCTATGCGCGCACCCGCTCGCTGGGGCTCGATACGTCGATCATGCTGCGGACCGTTCCGGCGATCCTGTTGCGCAGGGGCGCGTGCTGAGGCCCCGTCGCGGCGCGTTCTAGCCGAGGACGCCCGTCTTCTGCAGCTGTTCGAGGGTCGCCCGGTCGACGCCGGCGTCGCCTAGCAGCTCCATCGTATGCTCGCCCTTGAGCGGCGCGCGGCGCGGATGGGCGGGCCGGGCCGAGCCGTCCACCGAGACCGGGCCGGTGACGAGCTGGACCTTGGTCCCGTCGCTGACCTCGACATCGAAGAAGTGGCCGTTGGCGATGACCTCCGGGTCCTCGGCCACCTCGCTGATCGACTGGATGAATTCCCAGGGGGCGTCCCAACCGGCGAAGGCCTCGCCCCAGCTGCGCGCCGGCTGCTCGGCGAAGATCTCGGCCAGGACGGCGTGGAGCTCGAGGCCGTGCTCGGAGCGCAGGTCCACCGAAGCGTAGCGTGGATCCTGCGCCAGCTCGGGGCGGCCCAGGCGCTGGCACAGTCCCGGCCAGTAGCGGTCGGGGTCCAGGAACATCAACTGGATCCAGCGATCGTCGGCGCAGCGGTAGGCGCGGGTCAGGGGCTGGCGGGTGACGTTGGAGTTCGCCACCCGCTCATTATACCCGGGGACCTTCGACATGACGATGTCGGCCGAGAGGATCCAGGTCGCCGTCGACAGCAGGGAGACCTCGATCAGGGAGGGCTCGCCCGTGCGTTCGCGGCGGAACAGGGCTGCGGCGATGCCGAGCGCGATATTGGTCGAGCCGGCGTGGTCGCCCAGCGCCGGCCGCGGGCTGATCGGCTGGGCCGCGCCCTGCGGGCGCAGGGCTTCGGCGAAGCCGCCCCGGGCCCAGAAGCAGGAGGCGTCATAGCCGGCGCGGTTCGCCTGCGGGCCGCGGAAGCCGGTGCCGTTGCCGCGGACGTAGATGAGCTTGGGATTGTGCGCGCGCAGCGCCTCGACGCCGAGGCCCAGCCGCTCGATGGCGTCGGGCCGGATGCTGGTGAGGAAGACGTCCGCCGTGGCGATCAGCCGGAGGAAGACCTCGCGTCCCTCCGGCGTCTTGAGGTCGACCGCCAGGCTTTTCTTGCCGCGGTTGTTCTGCTCCATGGCGAGGTTGGCCGACGCCGTCTGGCGGCCGTCGTTGATCTTCAGCGACCGGTAGGGATCGCCGCCCTTCGGCTCCTCGATCTTGATCACTTCGGCGCCGAGATCGGCGAGGATGGCCCCGCCGCCGGGCACGAAGACGAACTGCGCCAGCTCGACGACGCGCACGCCGGCGAAGGTGGAATTGTCGAGCGTGTCCATCCGAGCGCGCCTCCCAAACCGCCGGTTCTGAACGGGCCCGGAGGACGGCGACGCCTCGCAGGTTCGGCCTCGAGGGCGCGACGGCGATGCGCGCCAACCCCGCAAGCAATAGCTCGGATTTTCGCGCCGTCGCAAGGCGCGCCGCGAAAATTACCAAGCGCTTGCTAGGATGCCCGTTCGGGCTTAGCGTGAACGCCGATTGCGCCCCTCGGGCGTGCGGGCTCCTGGAGTTTTCCAGAGTTTTGATGAGCGCGGCCCGGCGGCGCAACGCGGCTTGCCAGTCCTGCCGGACGTGTCGGACGCGCCAAGCGCGGGGTGAACGGGTCAGCCTAGGGAGAGAACAGGATGAGTGTCGCCGAAGACCTTGACGTTAACCGGGAAATTGAAGCCGCGCCGCGGGTGGCGGACTACGTCGTGGATTCCGATGTCCATGTGACGCCGCCGCCGGGCATGTGGGCGCAATATCTCTCGCCGCCGTTTCGCCAGCTGGCGCCGACGGTCGAGTCGGACGGCGAGGCCGACTACGTCGTCTTCGAAGGGAACCGGCGCAAGGTCAACCTGATGCAGTCGCAGGCCGGCCGGTCGGTCGACAAGTACAAGAACACCGGCAAACTCTCCGACATGCGGGTCGGCGGCTGGATGGCGCCCCAGCGCCTGAAGGACATGGACCGCGACGGGATGGACGTGGGCGTGATCTTCGGCGGCGGGCCGCTGCAGACCGCCAACTACGATCTCTGGGTGGACAGCTATGGCGGCTACAACCGCTGGGTCGCCGACTTCTGCACCCACGACCCGCAGCGGCTGAAGTGGGCCGCCTTCATTCCGATGCTGGATGTCGACCTGGCGATCGCGATGATGCGCGAGGCCCGCAAGGCCGGCGCGGTGGCGGTGAACATCCCGGCCTTCCCGCAGTCGGCCTCGGCGTTCAACAAGAAGGACTCGCAGTTTCAGGCGCTCACGGGTGACGCCAATTCGGTTCGCCAGTACCGCGATCCCGAGTTCGATCCGTTCTGGGCGGCGGCGAGCGAGCTGGACGTGGCGGTGACCTTCCATCTCGGCGCGCGCGTGTCGCGGTTCAGCGACAAGATCAACTTCCTGCCGGACATCGTCATGGGCAAGCCCGCCATGCTCGAGATGGTCGGGATCATGATCTACGGCGGGGTGTTCGACCGCTTCCCCGACCTTCGCATCGGCCTGATCGAGTCCGGCGTCGGCTGGATCCCCTGGGCGGCCAACTACATGGACCGCACCTGGGACATGCAGCGGCATTGGACCGAGTGCGACATCAAGCACCCGCCCAGCTACTACTTCGACCGCAACGTCTACGCCTCCTTCATCAGCGACCCCATCGGGGTGGAGCTGCGCCATCATCCGGGCGGCAAGAACATCATGTGGTCGTCCGACTATCCGCACTCGGAGACCACCTTCCCGCACTCGCACGAGGTGATCGCCCAGAACTTCAAGGGCGTGCCGCCGGCCGAGCGGGACTGGATCATCGCCGGCTGCGCCGAGAAGTTCTACGGCCTCGGCTAGCTAGCCGAGGCGTTGAGGGCGGCGAGGCCTCATGCGGGCCTCGTCGGCCTTGCCCTCAGTTGCGAAAGGTCGCCAGGCCTTCGCAGGCCTCCCGCGGGATCGGCTCGGCCGCGCGCGCCGGGGTGCGGACGGCCCCTAGGATGAAGCCGAGGTAGAAGTCGATGATGTCGTCAAGGCCGTAGGCGCCGGCGGAATCCGCGATGGACGCCTCCTCGTTGACGTACCAATCCGCCGCCGTGTTGAGCATCCGGACCACGGTCGAGATGGCCAGGAAGATGTCGAGGTCCGGCCTGAACAGCTTGTCGGCGATCCCGTCCTGCAGCACCGAACGCCACGCGTGATAGGCGCCGCGTTTGGCCTCGACGATGTAGGCGAATTCCTCGCGCTGCCGGAACAACCGCCGCTCGTTCGAGAGGATGGCGTGGACCTCCTGATTGCGGGTCAGTTCGCCAAGGTCCAGCAGGATGAGCGCGATCAGCCGGTGTTCTGCATCCACGGGCGCTTCAGCGATCCGGATGGCGTTGTCCCGCATCTGCTCGACCGCGTCGCGGACGATCTCATGCAGCATTTCGTCCTTGGTCTCGAAGTGGTGATACAGACTTCCAGAAAGGATGTTCACTTCATCGGCGATTTGCCGGACGCTCGTCGCCTCGAAGCCAAGTTTCGCGAACAAACTGGTCGCCGCGCTCAAGATGAGGCCGCGCCGATCCGGCTGAGGTTGTTTCCCCTTGGGCTTGGCGGCCGGCCGCGCCGCCGGACGCGATGCGTCGCGAAGAGCACTCGCCTTGGCGGCCTTGCGGCGTCGGGGAATATTCGAGGCCATTGCAGTACGCCCTTTTACGAACTCGAGCCTGGGACGGTCGCCCTTCGGTTACTACGCCTAAGCTAGACCTTCCCTTAGCAAGGCCATGGCGTGATTGCGAGCCGAAGCAAGCCGCTGCTTTACTGGCGACGGCCATTGTTCGCTCATCGCGCGGCGATCACGCTTGACCCACATAGTGCCGAGAGTTACTGAACCAAGCGATTGCTACATATCGACGCCGCCGTGTCGAGGCGCTTGGTCCATGGCCGGCCCTGGGCTTTCGGCGCCGCTGCTGACTCCACGAGCCTCCAAGCCCATGCACCGCCAGGCGGGAGGCGAAAAACAAGGGGCGGTCAGGAGGAAGCATGAAGATCTGCCGGTTCAGCTTGACGTCGGACGCCGCCGCCCAGCCGCGTCTCGGTCTCCTGGAGGAGGGCGGGGTGCGCGACGTCACCGGGGCGACCGACGCCCTGCCGGCGCTGCGCTGGCCGCTGCCGCCGGGCGATCAGCTGATCGCCAACCTTGCCGAGCTGGCCCCGCGGATGGCGGCGCTGGCCTCGGACGCCCCGCTGATCCCGCGCGAGGCGGTCCGCCTGCTGTCGCCGGTGGCCAATCCCGGCAAGTTCGTCTGCGGCGTCGGCAACTGGTCGCACCACGGCGCGCCGCTGGGGATGATGGGTTTCCTGTTCAAGATGACCAGCGCCTCGGCCGGCGAGGGGGACGGGGTGCAGATCCGCTGGACCGACCGCACCACATTGCATGAGCCGGAGCTGGCCATGGTCATCGGCCGCGAATGCACCAATGTCAGCGAGGCCGAGGCCCTGGACTATGTCGCAGGTTACACCTGCGCCTTGGACATGACGATGAAGGAGGAGAAGGAGTTCTTCTCCTTCTGCAAGTCGTTCGACACCTACGGCGTCTTGGGCCCCTGCCTGGTCACCGCCGACGAGATCGCCGACCCTTCCGAGCTCGGCTACCAGTTCTGGATCAACGGCGAGCTGAAGGGCGAGCGGTCCTTCCGCGACCTAACCGGCAGCCCGGCCCAGCTGGTGGCCTTCGCCTCGACGGTGATGACCCTCTACCCCGGCGACGTGATCTTCTCCGGCGCCGCCGATGTGGGTCCCGTCGCGCCTGGCGACGTCATGACCCTCGAAATCCCCCGCGTCGGGCGCATGGACGTGCCCGTGTCCGTCTCGCCGCACGCCCGCGGCCACAAATCCTAGAGTTCGGAGGAACCCGCCATGAACAAGCCGGTGCTGAACAACCCCGCCGTCTTCGGCGGCCGCAAGGTGATCGACGTCGACACCCACCTGGTCGAGCCGCACGACCTTTGGACCAGGTTGGCCCCGGCGAAGTACCTGGATCGGGTGCCGCAGGTGAAGGTGGTGGACGGGGTCCGCTCCTGGGTGATCGACGGCGACAAGATCCTGCTGAAGGGGGCGATCCCGTCGTCGACGGTGACGAAGGAAAACACCAAGTGGCCGGGGCTGGAGTTCCTCAACCACCAGATCGAGGAGGTGCACCCGGCGTCCTACTCGACCCGTGAGCGGGTCGAGATGATGGACGCCATGGGGATCACCGCCCAGATCCTCTATCCGAACATTCTCGGCTTCGGCGGCCAGAACGCCGTGCAGGTCGACGAGGAGCTGCGGCTGGTCAGCGTGCAGATCTTCAACGACGCCATGGCCGACATCCAGCGCGAGAGCGGCGAGCGGATTTTCCCGATGGCGCTGATCCCCTGGTGGGACGTCGACCTGTCGGTGAAGGAGATCGAGCGCAGCCACGCGATGGGGCTCAAGGGCATCAACATCAACTCCGACCCGCACTACCTGATCCGCGCCGACGGCTCGCGGCTGCCGGACCTCGGCGACGAGCACTGGAACCCGATGTGGGAGGCCTGCGTCAGCCTCGACATGCCGGTCAACTTCCACATCGGCGCCTCGGAGCAGTCGATGGACTTCGTCGGCGCGCAGGGCTGGCCGGGCCTGCACTACGACATGCGCGCGGCGCTCGGCGGGGCGATGCTGTTCATCAACAACGGCCGGGTGATGGGCAACCTGATCCTCTCGGGCCTGCTCGACCGGTTCCCGAAGCTGAAGTTCGTCTCGGTCGAAAGCGGCATCGGCTGGATCCCCTTCCTGCTCGAGGCGATCGACTACGAGTACAAGGAGACCGGGGCCAACGTCGCCAAGCTGCAGCGTCTGCCCAGCGAGTACTTCAAGTCCAACTTCCACGCCTGCTTCTGGTTCGAGCGGCGCGACCTCACCCACACCATCAAGGCGGTCGGCGTCGACAACGTCCTCTTCGAGACCGATTTCCCGCACCCGGTCTGCCTCTATCCGGTCGACGACATGGACAAGGCCATGGCCGGCCTCACCGAAGAGGAGAAGGTCAAGGTCCTCTCCGGCAACGCCGCCAAGGTCTACAACATCAGGCTCTGAGGGTCGGGCGAAGAGTCAGCCCTCGACAAGGCTGCTCAGTCGCTCCGCCCAGGGATGGAGGACGCAGGCGGCTTCCTGCACGGCCGCCCGCATCCGCACGAGGTCGGCGTCGAACGGCCGGCCGTCGCGACAGGTCTCTTCGAGGCGCCGCGCCGCCGCGCCCAGGGTCAACAGGCCCAGGGCGCCGGCTGTGCCGGCGACCTTGTGCGCGTCCTCCAGCAGCGCGGGCCGCTGCTCGTCGAGGAAACGCTGCGCCAGCTGCTCTTGGAACAGACGAACGAGCTTGAGCGTGGTCGCCGGGCCCATGGAGGTCTCGAAGGCCTCCCGGGCCTGCCGCTCCTCGTCGCGCCGGTCGGGGGACGAGGGCTGGACCGGCGGCCCTGCGACGCCGTCGAAGATGCGGACCAGGGCGCGCTCCAGGTCCTGGGGCGCGAGCGGCTTGAGGAGATGACTGTTCATGCCCGCCGCGAGACAGGCGTCCACCTGCTCCGGCGTGCCGCTGGCGGTGAGGGCCAGCACCGGCAGCGACATGAAGCCGGCCGCCCGGATCGCCTGGGTGGCGGCCAGCCCGTCCATCACCGGCATGTGGACGTCCATCAGCACGAGGTCGTAGCGCCCGCCCGTCACCGCCTCGACGGCCTCCTGGCCGTCGCAGGCGAGATGCACCTCGCAGCCGTGCCGCTGCAGCATCTCCTGGAACAGCTCGCGGTTCAGCGCGACGTCGTCGACGACCAGCACCCGACGGCCGAGGAAGCTGGCGCGCCCCTGGGCGGCCTTTTCGCGGCGCGGCGCCATCCGCCCGCGCGGAAGCTCCAGCTGGAACCAGAAGGTCGCGCCCCGGCCGGGCGCGCTCTCCACCCCGACCTCGCCGCCCATCAGCTCGACCAGCTCGCGGGAGATGGCGAGGCCAAGGCCGCTGCCGCCAAAGTTCCGGGTGATGGACCCGTCGGCCTGGGAGAAGCGCCGGAACAGGTTGGGGATCTTCTCCGGCTCGATGCCGATGCCCTGGTCGACGACCTTCACCTTCAGCCAGAGGCGGTCGTCGGGCCGAGGCTCGGTCGCGAGATGGACGGTGATGGCGCCCCTGCCGGCGAACTTCACCGCGTTCGACAGGAAGTTCAGCAGCACCTGGCGCAGGCGGTATTTGTCGCCCACCAGGACGCCGGGATCCTCCCCGGTGATCTTCAGCTCCAGGCCCTTGTCCGTCGCCTGCGGCTCGACCATCGAGAGCGCCTCGGAGACCATGTCCCCGATGCTGAACGGGCGCGCTTCGAGCTGGACCGCGCCCACCTCCAGCTTGGAGAAGTCGAGCACGTCGTTGATCAGACTGTTCAGCGCCTCGCCGGCTCCGCGCACCAGCAGGATCCGCCGCCGGTCCTCGGCGGTCAGGTCCTTGCTTTCCGCCAGCAGGCGCGAGAAGCCGATGACGCCGTTCAGCGGCGTGCGCAGCTCGTGGCTCATGTTGGCGAGGAATTCCGACTTCGCCCGGTTGGCGGCCTCGGCGGCGTCCCGCGCGGTCGTCAACTGCTTCGCCATGGCGGCGAGCGCCTCCCGCGCCTCGATGCTCGCCGTCTGATCCTGGACCTGGGCGATGAGGTGGCGCGGTTCGCCGTCCTGGCCCCGCGCGAGCGATATGGACACGCGCGCCCGCACCGTTCGGCCATCCTTCCTCAGGTAGCGTTTGTCGCGGCTGTAACTCTGGATTTCGCCAGCGATCAGCCGCGCCAGCTGGGCCTCGCCAGGCTCCAGATCGTCGGGACGGGGATAGGCGAGATCCAGAAGTTCGTCTTCCGTGTAGCCGACGATGCCGCAGAACGCCTGATTCATCATCTGGAGCCGGCCCTCCATGCTGACCAGCGCCATGCCGATGGAGGCATGGTGGAAAGCCGTCTCGAACACCTCCATCTGGGCCCGGCGCTCACTGATGTCGTGCATCAGCAAGGTGAAGATCCATCCGTCAGGCGTGCGCATGGCGCTGATCGCCGCCTCCACCGGAAATTCGTCGCCGGCCTTGCGCAGAGCGGTGAGCTCGAGCCTGTGATCGATCCCTGCGCCCTCGCCGGTCTTGCGGAACTGCTCGAGTCCCTCGACGTGGGTCGCGCGATCCCGCGCCGGGAAGATGAAGTCATAGAGGCTGTTTCCGATCACCTCATCGGCGCGCCAACCGAACATCACCTCGGCGAAATGATTCCAGTCCAGCACTCGCCCGAAGGCGTCCATGCAGATGATCGCCTGGTTGGCGTTGGCGATGATGCTGCGTGCGCGCGCCTCGGTTGCGGCCAGTTGCTCTTCGAGGGCGCGTCGCTCGGAAATATCGCGGATTACGGCGATCATTTCGCGCGGCCGTCCAGCCTCGTCGCGGACCAGCCGGAACCGGGTCTCCACCCACACCACCTGGCCATCGTGGTGCTGGGCGCGATGCTGCACGGTGGCTTCTTCCCGGCCCGCCGCCAGTTCGGCGATGGTGGCGGAGAACGGCGGCCGGTCTTCCGGATAGACGAAATCCTGAACGGGCCGGCCGCTCAATTCGTGCGGGCGATAGCCGAGCAGGTCGTGGACGGCAGGTGACACATAGTCTGTAGATCCGTCCAGCTGGATGCTGGTGACCACGTCAGCCATGTTCTCGGCCAACAGCTTGTAGTGCGCCTGGCTCTTCCGCAGCGTTTCGAGCGCACGCTGGCTCTCCGTCACGTCCTGCACCACGCCCAGGAAGGCGACCGGCTCGCCGCGTTCGTCGACTTCGCACGCGCCGACCGAATGCACCTCCCGCACCTCGCCGTCCGGGCGGCGCAACTGCCGGTGTTGATCGTAGCGCCCGTGATCGCGCACGGCCTGATCGAAGTCCGCAAGCGCCTCGGAAGCCGAGCTCGCAAGCAGGGTGAGCAGGGTCTCCGCGCTGAGTGGAGAGTCGGGAGAATGGCCGGTGATCCGATAGATCTCTTCCGACCAGGTGACCGATCCGGATTTCAGGTCGGTCCGCCAGTGACCGACCGCCGACATGGCTTCGGTCATGGCCAGGAGCCGTCGCTGCTCGGCGAGCTCGCGCTCGGCGCGCCCGCGCTCCAACCGGTCGACCGCCAACCGCGCCAGGCTCTGCAGGCGGCCCAGGTCCGCGTTCGATGGCCGCGCTCTGGGCGCCGTGTCGATGACGCCGAGCACTCCCAGATGCCGTCCCTGAGGGCTCGTCATCATGGCGCCGGCATAGAAGCGGACAAAGGGTGGGCCGGTGACCAGCGGATTGACCGCGAAGTGCGGATCCTCGCGCGCGTCCTCGACGACAAAGACGCCGTTGGGCGGCAGGTCCAGCACGTGGGCGAAGAAGGCGTCGCGCGGCGTGGCCGGGGCCTCCAGGCCTTCCTTGAACCATTGACGCTCGCCATCCAGCAGCGAAACGAGCGCGGCCGGCGCCTGCAAGGTGTGGGCTGCAAGCTCCACGATCTCGTCGAACGCCGGCACCGGTGCGGTGTCGAGAATGCGATAGGAGCGGAGCGACTGAAGGCGCTTGCGCTCGGTGTCCGACATGCGCGTCAGGTCCCTAACCCAGTGGCCGGGAGCCTGAGGGAGTCGCACGCAAAAGTATATATGATGCAGGGTCGCACGCCGTGCGGGCGTGGCCCGCTCGATCCGGTCAATGACCCGTGGTGAGGCAAGCGGCCCAGTGAGGGCGACCGCGGCGCCGCTTCCCAAAAAAAGAACGGCCGGGCGGCTCCCTCCGCCCGGCCGCTGGGAGGTTGTCGGCCTCAGCGCGAGCCGAAGGCGTAGCGGGCCGTCACGCCCACTTCGCGGCGCGGGGTCATGGTGGTTTCGAAATAGCCCGAGTTGCGCACCAGCGAGGGGAAGGTGCGGGCGACGGTGCTCGTGGCGTTGTTCACCTGCTGGCGGCCGAGATCCGTCGTTTCCTCGGTGTTGAAGGCGTTGCGGGCGAACAGCGAGACTTCCCAGGCGCCGTCGGCTGCGCGCACGCCGGCATAGAGGTTGACCAGGCTGTAGGCCGGGACGGTGAAGCCAGGCTGCACCCGGTCCGCGTTCTTCGGCGAGTAGCTCACCAGTCCGCGGACGAAACCGTTGACCTTATCCGAGATTGGCCGGGTGTATTCCGACTGCACCGAGCCGCTCCAGTAGGGGTTGCGAGAGACCGAGCCGCCCGCGCATTGGGCGACCAGGACGCCGGCCGGGAATTGCGCGAGGCTGGTCACCGCCCCGGTGTCGGGCGTCCCGTCGAAGTTGGAGTCGTTGCAGGGAAGCTTGCCGCCGCTCACCCGGCCGTCGGAATAGCTGACCTGGGCCGCAATGTTCCAGTCGCGGGTGATTTGGAAGGCGGTGTCGAGGTCGACGCCTTCCACCACCGCGTCGACGCTGGCGGTGAAGTTGAAGGTCGCGAGCGCCGGCCCCGTGCCGTTGTTGCTGATGTAGGGAACCCCCGGGGCGTAGACCAGCAGGTTGTCGAAGGTCTGGCGGTAGGCCGCGAGGTTCACCCAGGCGCGACCGCCGAGGAAGGTCGACTTCACGCCGACTTCGTAGGAACGGGACTTCTCCGACGGGTGGAGGATCAGCGCGTTCAGGACCGCATCCCCGGTGGCGTTGAAGACCCCGGTGCTGGCGACCGGCGGACGGTAGGCGGTTCCGGTGCTCGCATAGGCCATCAGGTCGCGGGTGAAACGGTGCGACAGCGACAGGTTGTAGATCGTCGGGCGCTCGGAGGTGCGCAGGCGAAGGTTCTGCACGATCGCGCCGCCGGGAATGGTGACGTCGCAATATCCGGCATAGGTGCTCGGCAGCCCCGCCGCGGCGCAGGACGGCGCGCCGAGCGTACTGGGCGCCCGGGCGATCAGGCCGTTGCCGGTCCGCAGAATCGCGGCGCTGTTGTTGATCGCGATGATGTGGCGAACGCCCCCGCTGAGCTCCGTCTTCGAGCCCAGGTGCAGCGTCAGGCTGCCGAAGAACGAGGTCTCCTGCTGGGTCTTGGGAACGTCGACGAACAGCGGCGTAATGAAGCGCGTATCCTGGGTCGCGGTGTTGGGCGGCCCGGCGGGCGAGCCGAACGCGCCTGGCAGGAAGGTCGCCGTGCGCCGGACAACACCGCCCGTCCGGGCCCAGTTGTAGAAGACGCCGGCGGTGTAGTCGAAGAGCCGGTTCGGCGCCGGATCGGAGGCGATGCGGATCTCCTGGCTCGTCTGCTCCTGGAAGAGATCGTTGAACTGCAGCGTCCTGATCCCCGGGATGACGTTCCCGTTATCCTCGGAGAGGAAGCTGGTGATGCCCTGGTGCTGGTAGGAGCCGACGTAGCTCAGGTGCTGACCGAAGATCCGCGAGTCGATCTGCGCCGTGGCCACCTCCATGTGCATCTTGATGCTGTTGGGGTTGGCTTGCGCTGACAGGCGCTGGTCCGGCGAGATCGCCGGATTTCCCGTGGCGTTCCCGGGGCCGGACACCTGGTTGAAGCTCGACAGGTCCCTGTCCAGCACGGTGTAGGTGAGGCCGCCGTTGAAGAGGTCGCTGGGCTCGAAGCTCAGGCTCGCCCGCACGGCCTCGGTGACCTGGCGCGGCCGCAGCGGATTGTTGATGCTCCGCACGCCGTCGCCGTCGTTCTCTTCCACAAGGGCCGCGACCCGCATGGCCAGGACGTCCTGGATCAGTGGCACGTTGATCGCGCCGTTGAGGTTGCGCGCCTGACGGTCCGTGGCGGTCACGTCGATATAGCCGCCGAATTCCGACAGCCTCGGCTTCTTCGTCGTGACCGTGATGGCGCCGGACGGCGCCGAGACGCCGCGGGTCGTGCCCTGGGGACCGCGCAGCACCTCGATCTGGCCGACGTCGAACATGGTCTGGAAGAGGAAGGCGGCCTGCATCGGCGCGTCGTTGAGGTAGAGGGCGACCGTCGGCTGTCCGCTCGTCACCACATCGAAGCTCACCCCGCGCAGCGAGGCGCTGGCCTGATAGCCGGTGGCGTTCGCCTGCAGGGTGAGGCCCGGCACCACGGTCTGGATGTCCTGGAAGCGCTGGATGTTCAGCTTCTGCAGGGTGTCGGCCGGGATGGCGTTGACGACCTGCGGCACCTCCTGAAGGCTTTCCGACCGACGGCGGGCGGTCACGACGATCTCGCCGAGCGTGGTGTCCTCGGTCGCTGCGGGAACGGGCGCCTCGACGGCGGATTGGGCGGACGCACCCGTCGCCGCGGCAAGCACCAGCAGGCTCACGCCAGCGGACAGGACTGAAGCTCGTGGTTGCATGTTTCCCCCTGCGCGCGGCCCTGTTTGCTCTGGCCGTCGATCTATGAAGCAAGCGATTGCTTCGTATCGTGCGACCCTGGGGTGGTCAAGGCGTCAGGGTCGGGAGGTCGGGAAAATACCAATCGCTTGCTACATGGTGCTCGCCTGACGCTGGCCGGCCGCAGGCGGCGCCCGATCGGGGGTCTTTCAGGCCGGGTTGGAAGGTCGGTTCGGGGCGCGAAGCGCGCGCGTCGGGCGGCCGGGGACCAGTGTCCGCCGCCGATCTGTGCAGACCTTGGGTCCGTTGCCGGGCGGGCTTCCGCCCAGCCGGCAGATGTCCCGCGCCTGGAGCGGGGGTGTCCGCTTCAGGCGCGGCTTGGATCTGTCGCCGCTAGCGCGCGTAGCCCGCGCAGCCGGACAGGATCTCCGCCCCGGTCTCGACTTGCGCGCTCAGGGGATACTGGGTCGCGCCGATGGCGCAGGACCGGGTCTGCAGGGTCACCTTCATCAGCTGGCCGTCGGCGGCCTTCGCAGACCAGCTGGCGCCCGCGGGGGAGATCGCCGCGCCGGGCGCCGTGGCGAGCAGGGCCGGCTTTCCGGGACGGGTCAGATTGAACTGAGTTCCGCGCGTCACCTTCAGGCTCCAGGTTGGCTTCGCGCCCTGGGCGACGACGTCCCGGCTGAGGTCCAAGGAAGCGGCGCCGGCCGAGGTCGCCACAAGCGCCGCCGTCAGCGCGCTCCCGATCGCCCATACTCTCGTGCTCACGCTCGCTCTCCTGTGCTGCTGGGCCGTCCGAGGAACGATTATGCCCTGATGGTGCTGGATGGGGCAGGGGCTTGGCCGAAGTAGGGCGGGCGCCTTGTCGGAGACCTGACCGCGCAGGGCGCGGCCGCGACGGCTCAGGCGGCCGGCAGGTCTGCCAGGGGCGCCGACCGCGCCGGGCGCTCGCCGCCGGACCTGGCCCAGATCCGCTGGTGCCAGAGGTTGCGGATATGCCGGGCGGCCATCATCCCGAGCTCCGGGTCGCCGTCGAAAATGGCGTCCAGCTCCATGAGCTTCGCCTTTCGCCAGGCGTCGACAAACTCGCGGTGCTCCTCGGTGTCGTCCTGCAGGCTGGAGGGTGAGAAATGCTTCTGGGCGAAGGCCATGTTGATCTGGAAGATCAGCTCGATGTAGGGCGATTTGGTGAGCGCGAATATTTCAGTGCGGCTCTCCTGTTCCAGTTCGGCAATCTGCCCAAACCGGACATCGGCCTTTAGCGCGGCCACGCGCTTGCGGAACTTGGCGGCCATCGCCCTGGCGGCGTCGGTGCGCACGCTCGCCGCCTTGCGGAGCACTTCGACCCAGAGCACCGAAGCGATCACCGTCACGTCCTGGGCGTCCATGTCGAGCGTGTCGAGATAGGCGCTGACCGCCGCCTCGATCGTGCTCAGGCCCGGACGCGCGACGAAGTATCCGCCATTCAGCCCGCGACGGACGCGAAGCAGCCCCTCCCGTTCAAGCAGGCGCGCGACTTGCCGCACAGTCGCGCGCGAGACCCCGAGCGCGGCCACAAGATGATCTTCGCTGCCCAGGAGAGCGCCCGGCTCGCCCGCCAAGGACATCGCCCTGAGCTTGGCGGCCGCGGCGTCGATTGTGGATCTTACCGGTTTCGTGCTCACCGTAGATTCACAAGCATACGCGTCACGCCCGGTCCAGCGCCCACCGCCGTTTGGAGTGTGGGCGCCGGGCTCGCGGCCATCACCCGCCGACATAGACCTTCAACAGCTCGAACAGATAATCCCGCCCCTCGTAAAGGGCGCGGACCTGCATGCGTTCGTTGAGGCCGTGGACGCCGCCGCCGTCGGCGTCGCGGAAGACGCCGGGGACGCCGTAGATCGGGACCTTGGCCGGGCCGAGATAGACCGCGTCGGTGGCGCCGGCCGAAATGCTGGGGACCAGGGGGACGCCGGGGAAATGCTTGGCGGCCAGGGTGCGCATCGGGCCGATCACCTTCGGGTCCAGGGCGGTCACGGCGGCCAGCGGCTTGTCGGGATCGGTGGCCTCCACCTTCACGCCTGGGTCGGCGACCAGGCGGACCAGGGTCTGGCGGGTCTCCTCGACGGTCTCGCCGGGGAAGATGCGGCAGTTGATGTTGGCCGTGGCGCGCTGGGGCAGGGCGTTGGGCGCGTGGCCGGCCGCGAGCTGGGTGGCGACGCAGTTGGTGTGCAGGATGGCGTTGACGTCCGCGTCGGTCATGGCGACGCGCGCGGCCTCCGCGTCGGCCGGATCGGCGAATAGGCGGGAGAGCGCCTGGCCGACCGCATCGCCGCGCGCCGCTCGCGGCGCCAGGGAGGCGCGCGTCGTCTCGGTGAGCTTCACCGGGAAGACGTAGGGCCTGACCTTCTCCAGCGCGTCGGCCAGCTGGTAGATGGCGTTGTCGGGCCGGGGCCGCGAGGAGTGGCCGCCCGGATTGGTCACGGTCAGCCGATAGTCCTGATAGGCCTTCTGTCCGACCTGGACGGTGAGCATCTCGCGCCGGCCCTGTTCGTCCAGCCGCCCGCCGCCGCCTTCGTTCAGCCCGAAGTCCGCCGCCACCAGGTCGGGCCGCTGGGTCGCCAGCCAGCGGGCGCCGTTGAAGGCCCCGTCCGTCTCCTCGCCGCAGGTCAGGGCCATCTTCAGCGTTCGGCGCGGCGGCCGCGGCGCCTGCTTCAGGCGGATCAGGCTGTCGACCCAGATGGCGTCGAGGCCCTTCATGTCGGCCGTCCCGCGCCCGAAGAAGTGGCCGTTCTCCTCCACCAGCACGAAGGGGTCGCGGGTCCAGTCCTCGCGACGCGCCTCGACCACGTCGATGTGGCCGAGCAGCAGGATGGCGCCGGCCTTGGGATCGGAGCCTTTCAGCACCGCCACCAGCCCGCCATCCTTGGGATGGGCGGGGTCGGCGAAATAGGTCAGGTCGGAGGCTGCGAAGCCGGCCTGGGCCAGGCGGGCTCCCATCTTCTGCGCGGCCTCGGTGCAGCTGCCGGCGGAGAGGGTGGTGTTGGTCTCGACCAGCTCCTTATAGACGGCCCGGAACTGGACCTGGTCCGGCCGCAGGGGCGGCGCCTGGGCCGCAGCGCTCCCCGCCAGAAGACCCAGGCTCGCCGCCGCCGCCGCCAGTACGCGCATGCTCACTCTCCCGCACAGGTTGGTCATGATGCACAGCGCCGTGCGGGCGGAAAGCGGCGCCTGTCGGCTTGAGCGCGACGCCCGCATTTGTCCCGATCCCTAGGCATGGCCGGGTGAGACACTTGCGTCCACCCCAGGGGTGAGCCCACAATCTTTCCACAGAGTTGTGGAGAGGCCGGGCCGGCCGCCGCGCAAGAACGATCGGGAGGATGGACGATGGACTTCGGACTGGCGGGCAAGGTGGTGATCGTGACCGGGGCGACGGCCAACATCGGCCGCGCGGTGGCGCTGGAGTTCGCCGCCGAGGGCGCGCGGGTGGTCGCGGTCGGGCGAGACGAGGCCGCCGGCGCGCGGGTGGTCGAGCAGGCCAGGGCGCGCGGCGCCGACCAGGCGGTGTTCGTCCGCGCCGATCTGCTCGATCATCAGTCGCCGGCGCGGATCCTTGATGCGGCCGAGGCGCTCGGGCCGGTGGCGGTGCTGGTCAACAATGTCGGCGGCAACGTCGGCTCGGGCCTCTTCGTCGATTCCGATCCCGAGACCTGGGCCGGCGACGTGGACCTCAACTTCATGACCACGCTCAGGATGACCCATCCGGTGGTGAAGCGCATGGTCGCGCGCGGGGCGGGGCGGATCGTCAACATCGGCTCCACCGCCGGCTTGGTCGGCGATTACATGCTGCCGGTCTATTCGGCGGCGAAGAGCGCCGTGCACGGCTTCACCCGGGTGCTGGCCAAGGAGGTCGGCCAGCACGGGATCACGGTCAATTGCGTGGCGCCCTACGGCACGGTCTCGGACGACCCGGAGGCCTTCAGCAGCGGCAGCCGCTTCAACCGCGAGACCGGCTTCCTGGCGACGGCCTTCAAGGGGCTGGACCCGGCGGAGAACGCCAAGCGGTCGCGCAAGGGCGTGCTCACCCGCGGCATCGCCAAGCCGGAGGAGATCGCCGCGGCGGTGGTCTATCTCGCCTCGGATCGCGCCGCCTTCGTCACCGGCCAGGTCTTCCAGGTCGACGGCGGAACCCTGCTCTGAGATCATTGGTTTCCGACAGGGAGGACGGCCGCATGATCCGCCTGATCGATCACGTGAACATCGCCACCGAGAAGCTGGCCGAGACCCGCGACTTCTTCGTCGAGGTCCTCGGCCTGGAGGAGGGGCCGCGGCCGGACTTCGGCGGCTTCGAAGGCTATTGGCTCTACGCCGGCGGACGGCCGATCGTGCATCTTCAGAAGGCTCGCGGACCGGCGGGACCGTCGAACGTGAGCGCGCTCAACCACGCGGCCTTCGAGGTCGGCGATCTCGACGCCATGGCCGCCCGGCTGGACGCGCACGGCGTGACCTACAAGATGATGCAGGTCCCCGGCGCGCCGGTGCGGCAGATGTTCCTCGAGGATCCGAACGGGGTGATGGTGGAGCTGAACTCGCCGCGGCCGATCTGACGGCGGCGCAGCCGAACGCCCCCTCAGTCGCTTCGCGACAGCTCCCCCGCAGGCGGGGGATCAGCTCGGCCCCGCTCCTCCACCGCGTAGCGGGGGAGGTGGCTCGCGTAGCGAGACGGAGGGGGCGTTCGGCCGCTATCTCACGGCTTCAGCATGCCGTCGGTTCGCAGCATCCGCTGCCATTCGGTGCGGAAGCGCTCGATCACCCGTTCGGTCGCCTCCTGCGGACGCACGCGGTTCTTGAAGACGCGCGGGCCGATGATGGCGCTGGTGATCAGGATGACGCAGAAGATCTCGGCGTCGAACGGCGCGTCGCCGTGCGCCTCGGCGAGGTTGCCCTGCACGCCCTTCACCAGGCCGTCCCAGTGGGGATAGCTCTCGTGGATGTCGCCGGGGGAGACGAAGTCCTCGATCCACAGCTTGATGAGCTCGGGGTTCTCCAGGACGAAGCGGCTGATGTAGTCGATCCGCTCCGCCTGGGAGCCGATCGGCTGGAAGGCCCTGGCGAGCTGCGCCGACGACCAGGCCTTCACCGCGGCGATCAGAACGTCGCGGCTCTCGAAGTGATAATAGACGGTGGTGCGGTTGACGTTCATCGCGCGCGCCAGGGCTGAGACCGACAGCGCTTCCACCCCGGTCTCCGAGATCAAGCGCACCGCCGTCTCGATCATCTCCTGATGGGTTTCTTCGAACGCCTTGTTGCGCCGTTGGGGGGTGGCCTCAGCTGAGCTCATCTCGTGCGTTCGATCCTGATCCTGCGATCCAAGCTAGCCTGATGCGCGGCGCCGATGCCAGCGCGGCGGCCCGCCCGCCTATGGTCAAGCTTGCCCACAGGCCTGTTGTATTTGCGACAGGTCTGTTGTAAATATCGACCAGCAGACAGAGACCGGGCCGTGGCGCCTGGCGGCTTCAGGGAGGTGACCGATGAACGTGCAGGCTCCGCAATTCCTCACGATCAAGGGCGAAGATCCCGCCGGCCTGGGCACTGCCCCGGTCCCGGCCGGCCCCTACTACCGCGACGACTGGTTCGAGCTGGAGCGGGAGGCGATCTTCAAGCGCACCTGGCTGCACATCGGCCATGTCTGCGAACTGCCTGAGCCCGGCAGCTTCATTGTCCGGTCGCTGGACTTCGCCAAGGCTTCCATCCTGATCACCCGCGGCAAGGACGGCGTCATCCGCGCCTTCCACAATGTCTGCACCCATCGCGGCACCCAGCTGGTCGCCGAGACCGATGGCAGGAAGGCGTCCTTCACCTGCCGCTATCACGCCTGGACCTTCGGCAATGACGGCGCGCTCCGCGCCGCGCCGGACATGGAGCGCTTCTATGTCGAGGCGAAGGACTGCGGCCTGCCCAAGGTCGCGGTCGACGTCTGCGCCGGGTTGATCTTCGTCAATCTCGATCCTGAGCCCAAGCAGGGCCTGGCGGACTTCATCGGGCCGCTGGCCGAGGAGATGGCGACCCGGCCCGTCGCCAAGGCGACGACCTTCTCGGAGTACGTCTACGAGATCGAGGCCAACTGGAAGCTGACCTACGACAATTTCCAGGAGAACTACCACCTGCGGTTCATTCACCCGCGGTCAGGCGCCGCCGCGGGCGGGCCGGACAATCCGTTCGGCTACCCGGTCGAGTACGGCTTCCACGGCCAGCACCGTACGCAGCTGATCTGGAGCAACCCCGCCCCCCAGGTCACGCCGATCCAGGCCTACGCCATGGGCAAGGCCATGCCGCTGGCCTACGCCGAGGCCGACGTGGCGCCGAGCCGGCTCGACAAGCAGTACTTCGCCCTCTTCCCGAACTTCTTCCTGTTCGGCTCGCCGGGCACCCACTTCTCGCACACGGTCTTCCCGATCTCGGCCACCCGGTCGCGCGGGGTCATCCGGCTCTACTGGGTCGGCGACGACGACAGCGCGAGCCGGCGGTTCTCCCGCGAGTACCAGATGGCTACGGCGCTCGACATCCACGCGGAAGACCGCGCGGTCATCGAGGCGGGGCAGCGGGGCCTGAACAGCGGCGCCCTGCGGCACATCCACCTGCAGTCCCAGGAGGTGCTGCTGCGTCACCTGCTGCATGAGGTCACCAAGGCGGTGGACGCCTACAGGGCCGAGCTGGTCGGCGAAGGAGAAGCGAAGTGAGCGCCGCGACGTCTCGACTTCCGTCCGGCTTCGAGGCCCTGGAGCCGTTCGCGGACGCCTGGGCCGTCGAGGGGGCCAACAACCGCCTCCAGCGCCGGCTGACCAGCTCTGAGGCCGAGCAGGTCGCCTTCTTCAACGCCGCCAAGGATCTGCTGCCCGCGGCGCTGACCTATCTCGACCGCAAGCCGCTGGGTCAGTTCGACGCGGTGGAAAGGCGGCTGATGAACCTGTTTCTCACCTTCGCGCACGTTTCGCTGGCGGTGGAGACCCAGGGCGACGACGAGCCCAAGCACGCCGAGGGCGCGCGGCATATCACGATCACGCGGGCGCCGGCGGACCGCCACCCTTAGACATCCGCCGCGGAACGTTGTTCGCATATCGTCCGTTACCGCTCAGCTGAATCCGAGGAGCGGCGGCCGATGCAGAACAAACATCCGGAGCGGCGCGAGGCTGAGCGCCGCGCCTTCGAGACCTGTCGGACCATCGACGTCACCGACGGGAAGGCGATGCGCTTTTGGTCAAGTCGCCTGGGCGTCACCCCGGAAGAGATCGCCGCGGTGGTGAAGGAGGTGGGGCCGAACACCACCGCCGTCGCCCTGAAGCTGGAAGCCCCGCACCAGGAGCGGATCGTTCCGCCGAGCCTTTCGCTGCGGTAGATCATTCGGGGCCGGGCGTGTTCTCGTGGCCATTTTTCCCGCGTCTAAGAGGCTGATGAGTCTGTGAAATCCCGTCGCGCCAGACGCGTGCGACGGGAATGTCACAGTCAAGGCTCAACCTGCGACTGTGTCGAAGTCGCCACAGGCTGATGCCGGAATGCTCGATCCGTGAGCTGAACTGTTGCCGGTGCAGGCGTCGCGGGGCTAGGACGCCCCTCTTCCGCTCCACCCGGGAACTAAAAAATGAAAATGTCTCTCCTCGCCACCGCCGCCGCCGTGACCCTCGCTCTCGGCGCGACCGCCGCCCAAGCGCAAGTCGCCGCCGGCCACGTCGGCGTGAACTACGCCCGCACCAACGTCGACGTCGCCGGCCCGAACCCCGACCTCGACAACTACCAGATCGAAGGCGCGACCCTGTTCGACCTTGGTCGGGTCAACCTGCTGATCGACGGCGCCGTGACCGACGTCGGCGGCGACGTCGATGACGTGGTCGACTACGCCTTCACCGGCCACCTCAACGGCAAGCTCGGCGAGTCGATCGTCGGCGGCTTCGGCGGCGTCTACGCCACCCGGGACCTGACCGTCTGGAGCGCCGGCGTCGAAGGCCAAGCGGCCCTCGCCCCGAACGTGACCCTGTACGGCCAAGCCGGCTACGGCTACTCGGACGAGCTGGACCAGGCCAACCTGTGGGCCGTCCGCGGTGAAGCCCGTTACTTCTTCAACGACAACGTGAAGCTGCAAGGCGCGGCTGGCTGGTCGAAGGTCGATACCGACAATGTCGGCAGCTACGACACCTGGACCGTCGGCGTCGAAGGCGAATACCAGTTCGCCGGCACGCCCTGGAGCGTCCTGGCCGGCTACGAGCATGCCGACTCGAGCGACCTCGACGTGAAGTCGAACACCTTCCGCGTCGGCGGCCGCTACACCTTCGGTGGTCAGACCCTGAAGGCGCGCGATGCGTCGGGCGCCGACCTCGGTTCGGTCCGGAAGCTGTTCACCGGCGTCACCGGCTTCTAAGCGGCGTCCTCGCGCCTTCGGGCGCGGGGACTTCGGCTTTGATCGCCAGGAAGCCCCCTTCGCCTCGCGGCGGAGGGGGCTTTCGCGTTTTCAGAGCTTCACCTTGAAGCTCTCCAGCCCCGCCACGCCGGCGTCATAGGCGAACAGCGAGCCGGCCAGGCGGTCGGACTCGGTCGTCATCATCGCCGCGGTGGTGATGAAGAGGGTGTCCAGCTGGGGTCCGCCGAAGGCGCAGGTGGTGACATTGCGCGCCGGGATCTCCAGCACCTGGTCGATCTCGCCCTCGGGTGTGACGCAGACCACGCAGCCGCCGCCGAAGCGGCAATTCCACAACCGGCCCTGGGCGTCGATCGAGGAGCCGTCCGGAAGGCCCCGCTCGAAGCCGGTGAAGAACGGCCGCTCGTTGGCGATCTCGCCGGCGGCCTCGTCGTAGTCGTAGGCCCAGATGGTGTTCTGCAGGGTGTCGCCGAAATAGAAGGTCTTGCGGTCGGGCGACCAGCAGACGGTGTTGGAGATGCCAAGCTCGCGCTTCTGCTCCGTCACGCGGCCGCCGGGTTGCAGCCGGTGCAGCACCCCATGGCCGAAGGCGACCTCGCCCGGCTCGCCGTTCGGCCCGACATTGTTGGCCATGGTGCCGATCCAGAAGTCGCCGTTCGGCGCCGCGCGGCCATCATTCAGGCGGGCGGTCGGCCATTCGGCGAGCCTGAAGCCATGATCGCGCCGGCTGTCGTCGTCCGGCCGCCAGAGGATCAGCCTGGAGGCCAGCGCCACCAGCCACAGGCCCGGCGTCTCGGTCAGCGACAGGGCGGCGACCGGTTCGTCGAAATACCAGCTGGAGACCCGCTCGGCGGCGTCGATTCGATGGATCAGGAAACGGTTCACGTCGCACCAGTAGAGCGCCGCCTCGCCGGGACTCCAGGTCGCCGCCTCGCCGCACTTGTCGCCCACCGGCGCCACGCACTGCAGCCGCTCGTTCATCGCATTACTCCTACTTAAGCGGAGAGACCCTAGACCGAGCTCTCCTGAGGAGGGAAGTCGGCGCCGACTGCAGGCGCCGCTGTTCGTACAAAAAAGCCCCGCTCGGCTTCGAGCGAGGCTTTCTGCAGGCACGTCATGTCGGCCGTCGTTAGAGCGTTCGGCGGCCCACGATGGCATGGTAGATGAACAGCACCACCACGGCGCCGACGATGGCGACGAGAATGCTGTAGATATTGAGGCCGGTGACTCCGGCGGCGCCAAAGCGGGTGAACAGGAAGCCGCCGACGAACGCGCCGACGACGCCGAGCAGCAGGTCGAGCACGAGGCCGCCGCCGGTCTTGTTCACGAGCTTGCTGGCGATGAAGCCGGCGATCAGGCCCAGCACGATCCAGGCGAGGATGGACATCAGACATTCTCCAATGACGCCGGCTTGAGAACGAGGTTCGCGAGCCGGCCGACGCCGCAAAAAAGCCCTCACATGCCGATTGGGTTCCCGCCCCCTCAATTCAAGCCCCGGGACGTCGGCGGCGCAACGATAGACGCCGCCAGGGGTTCTGGTCCGAGCGTGTCGCTGCAACCCAGGAGACCTTCTTGCGCAAGACGATCATCGCAAAGACCATGATGGCGGCGTCCGCCTTCGCCATCGTGGCCGCCCCGATCGCCGCCGAGGCGGCCCCGAAGCAGCGCCATCTGGTCTGCGACACCAAAAGCGCGGTTCGCCGTAACGCCAACAACGGCACGGTCATCGGCGCCGTCGGCGGCGGCCTGCTCGGCAACGCCATCGGCAAGAACACCACCGGCACCCTGATCGGCGCCGGCGCCGGCGCGGTGGCCGGCCACGAGATCGCCAAGAACCGCGCCAAGAAGAAGTGCCACTACGTCTATCGCTAAGCCGTCATCGCTGAATGGTCACGGCGCCGCGCCCGGCTTCACGCATAGCCAGCGGGCGCGGTGCCGGTGCTGGATGTTGTCCACCCAGCCGCTCACCCGCGGGTTCACCAGGCTCCGGCTGACGCCGAAATAGACCGGCGCGATGGCGTCGTCGTTCAGCATGGTCTGCTCCGCCTGCCCCAGCAGGGCGGTCCGGCGCTTCGCATCAGGCTCCTGGTCGGCGGCGGCGAGCAGGGCGTCGTAGGCGGGATTCTTATAGTCGCCGTAGTTCTGCGCCCCGGTGCTGGACTGGAAGAGGCCCAGGAAGGTCAGCGGGTCGTTGAAGTCGCCGATCCAGCTCACCAGGGCGACCTGGAAGTTCCGCGACCTCAAGTCGGCGAAGAGGATCTGGCCTTCGGACTGCATGGTGCGAACCTCGACCCCGACGGCCCGCCAATCGGCCTGCACCGCCTGCGCCAGCAGCAGGCTGTCCGTCAGGGTTGCGGTCTTCAGCTCGATCTTGAGCGGCCGGTCCGGCCCATATCCCGCCTGGGCGAGCAGCGCCCGCGCTTCCGCCTGGCGCGCGGCGAAGGTCTTGCGCGCCCAGATGGCGGCGGGCCCCGGCTCGGCGTTCGCCGTGCCTGGCGGAACGAAGCCGTAGGCCGGGAGCTGCCCGGCGCGGAGCAGCTTGCGAGCGATGAACTCGCGGTCGACCGACTCCGACAGGGCGCGCCGCACCCGCGGGTCCCGGAAGGGGCCGGGGTCGTGGGTATTGAAGGTCATGTAGGCGCTCATCAGCCAGACGTGCGTGCGGGCGTAGCCCGGCATGACCTCGCGGATGTGCTGCAGGCGGTTCGACTGGAACTGGGTGGTGACGTCGAGCTCGCCACGGGCCACGCGCCGCTCGGCGGCCACATAGTCCGGGGTCGGATAATAGTCGATCCGGTCGACGCAGACGTGGGCGGCGTCGAAGAAGCGGGGGTTCTTCTCGACGGTCATGCGGTCGCCCAGTCGCCAGGAGACCAGCCGGTAGGCGCCGTTGGAGACATGGCGGCCCGGCTGGATCCAGGCGTCCCCATGGCGCCGAACCACATGGGCCGGGACCGGGTAGAAGCTGTTGTGGGTGAGCAGCTGGGGCAGGTAGGGGGCCGGGTGTTCGAGCCGCAGCTCCAGGGTCCGCGCATCGAGGGCGCGGGCGCCGATGGCCGGGGGCGGCGCCGTTCCGGCGGTCGCCGCAGCCCCGTTCTTCAGGATCTGCACCATGTAGGCGTAGGGCGAGCCGGTTTTCGGATCGAGGATCCGCCGGTAGGCGAAGACGAAATCGTCGGCCGTCACCGGGGTCCCGTCGGACCAGAGCGCCGGCTGCAGGTGGAAGGTCCAGGTCAAGCCGTCCGCGCTGGTCTCCCACCGCTCCGCCATCCCCGGGATCGTCTTGCCGTCGGCGGCCTCGGTGGTCAGCCCCATCATCAGGTCGCCGATCACCAGGTCTTCGGAGATGAGCTGGGCGATCGACGGGTCGAGCGTCGCCGGCTCGGTGTCGTTGCCGTACTGCAGGCAGACCTTGCCGGCGGCACAGGCCGGCCGCTGCGGGGCGTCTTGGCAGGCGCTCAGCGCCAGGGCGGCGATCAGCAGAAGGCGCGCGAACGGACGGAGCGGTTTGGGCGCCAAGACGGCCTCATGCGGGCGAAGAGGCGTGCATCACGCCTCGGACGCGACCGCTTGTCGAGGGGCTCGGCTGTTGCGGCGGCCCCCTCCACCGCTTCGCGGTCCCCCTCCCCCAAGGGGGGAGGAGAGTCGAGGTTGCAGCGTCCCTCTCCTCCCCCTCCGGGGGAGGGGGACCCCGAAGGGGTGGAGGGGGGCCTGCCGTCCGCTCAGTGCAGCCGGAACTCGCCGTCGAGGGCCTTGATCTCCGCCGGCTTGATCAACCGGCAGTGCGCCACGCTGACCTTGAACAGCGGCCCGTCGAGGGTCCGGGCCCAGAAGTCGAGGAACTTCTTCAGCTCCGGGAATTTCGGGAAGAGGTCGTATTCCTGCCAGATGTAGCTCTGCAGCAGCGCCGGGTGGTCGGGCATCCGGTAGAGGATCTCGGCCGTGGTCAGGCCGTAGCCTTCCAGCTGTTTGCGGAACTCAGGCGACGGCGTCATGAAGGGACCTCGCGACTGTTTGACCAGGCGCGGCGCAGGCTGCGCCGCGCATGAGAAACATTAGGCGCGATTCTGTAAAATGTCTCTTAAATTCAGTTGCTTAGCACTCATGTGGTCGGTGTGCTGCCAAGCTTTTGATCGTCAGTCTCCGAACGGTCGGGCCAGGAGCCGGATCGGGACCGGCTGCGGCAGCCCGGTCCAGCCGAGGCTGGCGATCACGGCGTTGCTTTCCCGGGCTTCGCGGCCGGGCGCCAGCGACCAGGTGATGTGATAGGTCGAGCCGTCCGGACGGTCGGTGGAGCCGGCGATCCGCACCACCAGGGCCTCGACGCCCAGGCCGTCGTCGGCCTGGCCGATGACCTCGCCGGTGGTGTTGATGGGCGGAACAGCCGCGCGGTCGCCGAACTTCAGCGTCACGTGATGGGCGACCACCTCGGGGTAGCGCGGCGGGAAGCGCCGCAGCAGGGCCTCGCGGTCGCCCGGGTCGAGCAGCCAGCCGGTGTAGAAGCGCTTCGGGTCGCTCGGTGGTGGCTCGCTCATGAGGGGCTCAGGCGAACAGCTCGGGACGCCGCACCCGCAGGGCCAGGATCAGCGTCAGGGTCTTCAGGTCCTGGATCTCCTGGGCCTCCACCTGAGCCCAGAGCTGGGCGAGGGGGATCTCCATCACCGTGATGTTCTCGTCCTCGCCGTCGACGCCGCCGCCGTCGGCCACCCGGTCGCGCAGCGAATAGGCGGCGAGGAACAGGTGCATCCGCTCGCTGGAGACGCCGGGCGAGGGGAAGGCGACGCCCAGCGGCTCCACCTCGCCCAGCGTGACGCCAGCCTCCTCCATCGCCTCGCGGCGAACGCAGACCTGCGGGTCCTCGCCGTCGAGCATGCCGGCGATGGCCTCGAGCAGTTCCGGCGGCCCGTCGGCCCAGATCACCGGCGCCCGCGGCTGGCTGACCATCAGCGCCGTGCGCCGCGCCGGATCGTAGGCGAGGACCGCCGCGGCGTGTCCGTGGTGCTCGATCTCCCGCTTGAAGGTGGTTCCGTCAGGCGCCGCCAGCGTCGCCATCATCAGCGTGGAGTAGCCCTGGTAGAGGGTCTCCAGCTTGTGGATTTCGATGGGCATGGATGGTCCTCTCCTGCGCTTCCGCCGACGCGCTCCCTGCCCGCCGTCCCTTCGTCCTTCCGTCATGGCCGGGCGCCGTCCCGGCCATCCATGAACGTCGAAGGCGCAGGTTGGTCTCTGTCTCTCGCGTGCATGGGTTCCCGGCACAAGGCCGGGAATGACGGTAGGGGAGGGGCCGGCGCCCCCTCATGTTAGCGCCTATGCCGGGCAGCCGGGCCATGACGGAATGGAGAGGGCCGAACAACTACTCCGCGGCCGCCGCCTCCGCGACGAAGCCCTTGAAGGTTCGCATATATTCGACGAAGCCGGGAGTGAGGCCCTCGTCCAGCAGGTGCTCGGGGGCGACCGGGGTCCCCACAGGGCGGAAGCGATCGCTCCGTTGCAACTGGTCGGGGTAGTCGTGGTGCAGGATGCCGGCGCGGCCGAGGATGACGTAGTCGCAGCCGGCGGCGAGCGCGGCCGTCAGCTGGTTGGGGGTGGTGAGCTTGCCGGCGGCGCCGAGGCGGACCTGGCCGCGCTCCAGGTCGGTGAACCAGCCGAGCAGCGGACGCTCGCGGAAGGCCTCGTCGTCGGTGGTCTTGAAGACGTCCCACAGCGAGAGATCGAGGTAGTCGATCCTGCCGTCGGCCAGGACCTTGCGCGCCACTTCGCGCATCTCGGCGATCTTCATGCCGAACCGCTCCGGCGAGATGCGCAGGCCCAGCTGGAAATCGGGCCCGGCGCCGGCGCGCACGCCGTCGATGATCTCGAACAGCAGGCGGCTGCGGTTCTCCAGGCTGCCGCCGTAGCGGTCCTCGCGCCGGTTGAGCTCGGCGGAGAGGAACTGGGTGATGACATAGCCGTGGGCGCCGTGGATCTCGGCGCCGTCGAAGCCGGCCCGCTCGGCGCGGACGGCGGCGGCGATGAAGTCGTCGCGCAGGCCCTGGACCTCGTCGAGGGTGAGGCCGCGCGCGCCGGTCTCCGGATCGTCGGAGGCCGAGACCGGCTGGCCGACCAGGGCGGCAGGGGCGCGGTTCCCGGCGTGGTGCAGTTGGACGGCGGAGCGGGCGCCGTTCGCCCGCAGCGCCTCGGCCAGTCGGGTCAGTCCCGGCAGGTGCTCGTCGCCGAACACGCCGAGCTGGCCTTCAAAACCCTGGCCGACCGCCTGGACGTGGGCTGCGGCGGTCATCACCAGGCCGAAGCCGCCCTTGGCCCGCAGTGTGAGCCAGCGAATTTCCTCATCCGTGAGGACGCCGTCGGGCCGGCTCTGCTTGTTCGTCAGGGGCGCCAGCATGAAGCGGTTCTTCATCTGGGGGCCGCGCGCGAAGGCGAGCGGCTGGAACAGGTTTTCGAACGACACGAAAGATCCTCGGCGATTGGCGCGGCCCTATCCCCTGCATGTAGTGCGCAGGTCAGGCCAAGCTAGCTCTTGCCGGTGAGCTTCTTGCCTTCCGCCGCGAGGCGCTCCAGCCGGGGCGCGGGCTTGTACTGCGGCCCGTATTTCAGCTCGAATTCCTTCAGCTTGGCGACGACCTTATCCAGTCCGATCTGGTCGGCGTAGTACATCGGCCCGCCGCGATCGACCGGCCAGCCGTAGCCGTTGATCAGGGCCACATCGATGTCCGAGGCGCGCATCGCGATTCCTTCCTCCAGCACCTTCGCGCCCTCGTTGACCTCCAGATAGAGGCTGCGCTCGAGGATCTCCTCGTCGGTGACCTCCTTGATCGCCGCGCCGGAAGCGATCCGGAAGTCCTCGATGATCTTGTCCGCCGCAGGCGAAGGCCGGGGATTGCGGCTTTCGTCATAGTCGTAGAAACCGCCGCCGCCCTTCTGGCCGCGCCGGCCGGCCTCGGCCATCCGTCCTCGGATAGTTTGATGGCCGGGCGGGTCGGCGATCACGTCCAGGCCCACCAGGTCCAGCATGGCGAACGGCCCCATCGGGAAGCCGAACTCGTAGAGCACCTTGTCGACCCGGGCCGGCGGCAGGCCTTCCAGCAGGAAGCTGTTGATCTCGGTCAGCCGCGGCATCGCCACCCGGTTGGCGATGAAGCCCGGGCCGACGCGCGAGATGACGATCGTCTTGCGGATGCGTTTGGCCAAGTCGACCGCCGTGGCCAGCGCCTCCGGGCTGGTCTTGTCGCCGCGGACGATCTCCAGCAGCGGCATGACCTGGGCCGGGGAGAAGAAGTGCAGGCCGATGACGTCCTGCGGCCGGCCGGTCGCGGCGGCGATCTCGTTCAGATTCAGATAGGAGGTGTTGCTGGCCAGGATCGCGCCCGGCTTGCAGGCCTGGTCGAGCTTCTGGAAGACCTGCTTCTTGACCTCGAGGTTCTCGAACACCGCCTCGATGACCAGGTCGCAGTCCTTCAGGTCGGCCATGTCGAGCGAGCCCTTGAGCAGGCTCATGCGCTTTTCGGTCTCCTCAGGCCTGGCGCCGCGCGAGCGCTCGTAGTTGCCGCGGATCACCGACAGGCCGTGCTCCAGCGCTTCCGGCTTCATCTCGATGATCGTCACCGGCACGCCGATGTTGGCGAAGTTCATGGCGATGCCGCCGCCCATGGTGCCGGCGCCGATCACGCCGACGCTCTTCACCTCGCGGGCGGCGGTCTCGGCCGGGACGTCGGGGATCTTCTGGGCGCTGCGCTCGGCGAAGAAGTAGTAGCGCCGGGCGGCCGACTGCGGGCTCATCGCCGCCTGGAAGAAGCGCTGCTTCTCCAGCGCGAGGCCCTCGTCGAACGGTTTCTCGACCGCGGCCTCGACGCATTCGACGATCCAGTCCGGCGCGACCTGGCCGCGGAAATTCTTCGCCGTCGCCTGGCGGAAGGTCTCGAACAGCTCCGGCTTGCCGCGGAAGGGCGCGACCTTGTCGTCGCGGTCGCGTAGCCGGACCAGCGGCCGGCCCCCGGCCAGAGCCTTGCGGACGAAGCTCAGGGCCCCGGCGCGCAAGCCGTCCTCCGCCACGAGTTCGTCGACCAGGCCCAGCTCCAGCGCCTCGGCCGCGCGGATCGGCTTGCCCGAGGTGATCATCTCCAGGGCCTTTTGCGGACCAAGCACGCGGGGCAGGCGCTGGGTGCCGCCGGCGCCGGGCAGGAGGCCCAGGTTCACTTCCGGCAGGCCCAATCTGGCGGATGGGACGGCCACTCGGAAATGGGCGCAAAGGGCGATCTCCAGCCCGCCGCCGAGCGCCGTGCCGTGGATCGCCGCGACCACCGGACGGTCCGCGCCGTCCATCAGCTTCTGGATATCCTCGATGCTCGGGTCCTTGAGCATGTCGGCGAGGTTGGAGACGTCGGCGCCGGCGATGAAGGTGCGCCCGTCGCAGATCACGACGACCGCCTTCGCCGAACTCGCGAGCGCCTGTTTGAAGCCTTCGAAAAGCCCCTCGCGCACGGTCAGCGACAGGGCGTTCACCGGCGGCGAATTGAGGGTGAGGACGGCGACCTCGCCGTCTTGGCTGAGATCCGTCACCGCATTAATGGCCGTCATCGTGTCCTCCTGGAACCTGGACAGGCGCCCCGCCCATCTTGGCCCGCCCATCCCGGCCAACTCGTCCCGTCGCGCTGAAAGGGATTGGCGACGCCAGGAGGTTCCAAGTCAATTGCGGGCGGGCTCGAAGGCGGGCGCCACGCTTTGGCTCGGTTTTGCGCTATCACCGTCACCAGAGGATCGAAAGACCGCCGTTTGACCGAAGCCGCGCCGCCAACCCCCGCCCGCCGCCTGCGCCCTGCGCTGGTTATCCTGGGCGTGGTCGCGGTGGTCGCCGCGCTGCTGCTCTACGCCGCCCGCCGGACCATCGCGCGCGAAGCGCTGACCGGCTGGCTCAAGTCCAAGGGCGTGGCGGCCTCGGCCGAGGTGCAGTCGATCGGCCCCACCGGCGTGACCGGCTCGATCGTCATCGGCGACCCCGGCCATCCCGACCTGACCATCGCGCGCGCCGACGTGGGCTATGGCCTGCGCGGCCTGAATTTCGAGGTCCGCTCGGTGCGTCTGGTGCGCCCCGTCCTGCGCGCGCGCCTGAAGGGCGGCCAGCTTTCCGCCGGTGAGCTCGACCCGCTGATCGCACAATTCCGCAAGGCCCCGCCGCGCACCGGCGCCGTCCAGCCGCGGATTGTGGTCGAAGGCGGCGTGGTCGCCCTGGACACCGGCTACGGCCGGGTCCGCATCGAGGCCGACGCCAAGATGGTCGACGGACGGCTGCAACAGCTCTCCGCCCGGACCGCGCCCACGCGGCTGCGCAGCGACCGGTTCGACGTCAGCCTGGGCGAGACCCAGCTGACGGCGCAGGCCGCCGGCGGCCGCGTCGAGCTCAGCCTCGATGCGCCGATCGCGAGCGGGACGGCCGGCGGACTGTCGGCGACCAACGCGCGGCTGCGGATGACCGCCGCCGGCCCCTATCCGGACCTCAAGCGCAAGCGCGAGACCGGGGCGGTGGTGGCCCATGCCGAGCTTTCCGGCGGCCGGCTGGCGCTGGGGGGCCAAGCCCTGCGCAACGGCCAGATCTCGGCCGCCCTGACCGGCCAGGCCGCCGGCTGGATCGACGACCTGACGCTGACCGGCCGCGCCGTCGCCGACCTGCGCGCGGGCGGGGCGGAGGCCGGCGGCGGGCAGGCCGGGACCCTCCGGGCCGCAGGCAGCGCCGAAGACCTGCGCTGGACCCGCAAGGGCGGCGACCTCGTGCAGGCCAGGATCGCCGCCAGCGCCTCGCTCGACAGCTACGCCCGCGATGCGCTGAACCTGTCCCAGGTGACGGCCGCGGCGCGCGGGCCGGTGCGGCTGAGCCGCAAGGGGGCCGACCTCGACCTCGTCACCCACGCCCTGGGCCATGGCGCCTGGAGCGGCCTGGGCGCGCCGGTGGCGACGGACTCTGCGAACATGGCGGCTGTGAAGCGCGCCGCGGCCGGCTTCCGCTTCACGGCCCCGGCGGTCGCGGTGCGCCGCCAGGGCGGCGGTGCGGTACGCGCCCGGCTGGTCCAGCCCGTGCGGCTGACGCCGGACCGAGGCGGATCGGTGACCTTCGCCCCGGCCGGCGCCGGCTGGAAGCTGACCGCGGCCGGCGGCGGCCTGCCCAAGGTCGACGCCGACATCGTCCAGGCGGCGCTGGCCCCCGGCGGCGGCGTGGCGAGCGGCCGGATCAAGGCCGCCCTCTCCATCGGCCCGATCGAGCGGGGGGTGTTCGACGCGTCCGGGGCGCTGCGCCTCGCGGACGGCGTGGTCAGCTTCACCGGCGATCGCTGCGCCTCGATGACCGCGCCCCGCGCCAACTTCGGCGCCAACGACGTGCGCGGCCTCTCCGGCCGGCTCTGCCCGGCGGGAAGCCCGTTGCTGAGCCTGGGGGGCGGCGACTGGCGGATCGCCGGGCGTGCGGAAGACGTCGCGGCCGAGGTTCCCTTCCTGCAGGCGCGAGTCGCCAAGGGCGCCGGGACCCTGGACCTGGCCGCGCGCAAGGGCGCGCTGCAGGCGAAGGCGGGCATCGCCGCGGCCGAGGTTTCGGATGCGGCGCCGGTAACCCGGTTCCGGCCGGTCGGGATCTCGGGCCAGGCGCAGCTGGCGCGCGAGCTCTGGACGGCGGCGGTCGCGATCCGCGACGGCGCGGGCCGGCCGTTGGCGACCGCCCGGCTGAAGCACGAGAGCCTGAGCGGTCGCGGCGGGGTCGAGATCGACAGCGGGACCCTGCGGTTCGCGCAAGGCGGCCTGCAGCCCGCCGACCTCTCGCCGCTGGCCGCGGCGGTGGGCTCGCCCGCGCAGGGCGAGGCGCAGTTCACCGGCGGCTTCGCCTGGACGCCTGCGGCCCAGACCAGCGCCGGCGTGCTGGAGATCCCGAACCTCGACTTCCAGAGCCCGGCGGGCGCGGTGAGCGGCCTCTCCGGCCGGGTGGCGTTCACCAGCCTCGCCCCGCTGGTCGCCGCGCCCGGCCAGACCCTGCAGGCCGCCTCGGTGGCGACCCCGGTGGCGCCGCTGACGGAGGTGCGGATCGCCTTCGGCCTGCAGCCCGACGCCCTGCGCGTCACCGGCGGCCAGGCGGCGGTCGGCGGCGGCCTGGCGCGCATCGAGAGCCTGGAGATCCCGCTGGCCGTCGGCCAGCCGATCCGCGGCGTGGTCAATCTGGACGGGGTGCAGCTGCACGACCTGGTCGAGGCCTCGCCTTTCGGCGATCGCGTCGAGCTGGACGCCAAGGTCAGCGGCCGCATCCCGTTCACCACGCAGGGCGACAAGGTGCGGGTGCAGGGGGGGACGCTGCACGCGGTCCAGCCCGGCCGGCTGTCGATCCAGCGCACGGCGCTGACCAATGTCGAAGCCTCCGGCGCCGTCGAGACGTCCGGCGCGCCGGCGGCTGTGGCTCCCGAGCCTTCGACCGACACCTTCAGCGACTTCGCCTACCAGGCGATGGAGCATTTGGCCTTCTCGACGCTCACGGCCGGGATCGACAGCCGCGACGACGGCCGGCTCGCCGTGCTGTTCCACATCATCGGCAAGCACGATCCGCCGCAGCGCCAGGAGATCCGGCTGTCGTTCCTCGACCTGATCCAGAAGAAGTTCCTGGGCCGCAAGCTGCCGCTGCCGTCCGACACCGGGGTGGATCTCACCCTGGACACGACGCTCAACCTGGACGATCTGCTGGGCGACTACGCCGAGTTCCGTCGGCTGCACGGTTCAGCCCAGGTTCAGCCCTGATGCAGAAGGATGAGACGGTGAGACGAATGGAGACCTGCGCATGATCGGCCCGCGCCTGTTTAACAAGACTCCCCCCGCGGCCGCGCTTGGCGCACTTCTGCTGCTGGGCCTGGCCCAGAGCGCCTGCAGCCCCACTGTGACGGTCGACGTCAAGCCGATCACCATCTACGCCAAGCTGGACGCCGACGTCCGGCTGCGCCTGGACCAGGAAGTCAAAGACCTGATCCAGAAGAACCCGAACCTCTTCTAGGCGGATAAGAGATGCAAACTCGAGACATCCTGGGGCTCGGCGCGGCGGTTCTCGCGGCCCTGGCCCTTCCCGTGGCCGCCGTCGCCCAGACGGCCCAGGCCAAGGCCGCAGTCGACGCCGCCAAGGCGGCGGGAATCGTCGGCGAACAGGCCGACGGCTTCCTGGGCTTCGTGACGAGCGCAGGCGATCCGGCGCTCCGCTCGGCGGTGGCCGAGATCAACGCCGGCCGCGCTCAGGTCTACCGCGAAGCCGCCGCCAAGTCCGGCGCGACGCCGGCCGCCGCCGGCGCCTCGGCCTTCATCAACGCCATCCAGCCCCGTATCCAGCCGGGCCAGTACTACAAGCCGAACGGCGGCGGCTGGGTCAGGAAGTGAGCCGGCGCTAGCCGGACTCATCCCCGCGAAAGCGGGGATCCAAATTCCGTGTCATCCCGGTTTCGCGAAGCGAAGACCGGGACCCATGCACACCGGAGATCTCCAGCGGGATCCGGCGACGCCGTGTTCATGGATCCCGGATAGCCGCTGCGCGGCTTCCGGGATGACATCTGAATAGACAAGGGGCCGCTCATCGCTGAGCGGCCCCTAATTCGTTGGGCGTTTCCTCGCCTGGATCAGCGCGGCAGGGTCAGCTGCTCGGCGGTGATCGAATATTTGGCGGTGGCGCAGCTGCGGGTCGTCTCGGAGACCTGCTTCCAGACGGCGCGGGCTTCGTCGCGGGTGGCGAAGGGGCCGAGTACGTCCGGTTGGCCCTTCTTCAGCGTGTGGAAGGTGGTGCTGCTGTATTCACCGCCGACGACCCAAAAGCGTTCCGTGTTCATGGTCCTTCACTCCTTCACTTCCGGCGGACGGTGGGACCGCCCGCCGGTCGTCTGATTTGGCTCAGGCGAACTGGTTCATGGTGTTGTGGACGCCGCCGGCCTTCAGGGCCGCTTCGCCCGCGAAGTATTCCTTGTGGTCGTCGCCGATGTCCGAGCCCGACATGTTCTGGTGGCGGACGCAGGCGATGCCCTGGCGGATCTCCTGGCGCTGGACGCCGAGGACGTAGCCCAGCATGCCCTGGCTGCCGAAATACTCCTTGGCCAGGTTGTCGGTCGAAAGGGCCGCGGTGTGGTAGGTCGGCAGGGTGATCAGGTGGTGGAAGATGCCGGCCCGCTTCGCCGCGTCCGCCTGGAAGGTGCGGATCTTCTCGTCGGCCTCGATCGCCAGCGCCGTGCCGTCGTAGTCGACGCTCATCAGCTTGGCGCGATCGTACTGGGCGAGGTCCTTGCCGGCCTTTTCCCAGGCGTCATAGACCTGCTGGCGGAAGTTCAGCGTCCAGTTGAAGGACGGCGAGTTGTTGTAGACCAGCTTGGCGTTCGGAAAGACCTCGCGGACCTTGTCCATCATGCCGGCGATCTGCTCGATGTGCGGCTTTTCGGTCTCGATCCACAGCAGGTCCGCGCCGTTCTGCAGGGCGGTGATCGAGTCGAGGACGCAACGCTCCGCGCCGGTCCCGCTGCGGAACTGGAACAGGTTGGACGGCAGGCGCTTCGGCCGCAGCAGCTTGCCGTTGCGGTTGAGGATGACGTCGCCGTTCTTCAGTTCCGACGGCGTGATCTCTTCGCAGTCGAGGAAGCTGTTGTACTTGTCGCCCAGGTCGCCCGGCTCGTTCGAGACGGCGATCTGCTTGGTCAGGCCCGCGCCGAGGCTGTCGGTGCGCGCGACGATGACGCCGTTGTCGACGCCCAGCTCGAGGAAGGCGTAGCGGACCGCGCGGATCTTCGCGAGGAAGTCCTCGTGCGGAACGGTGACCTTGCCGTCCTGGTGGCCGCACTGCTTTTCGTCCGAGACCTGGTTCTCGATCTGGATGCAGCAGGCGCCGGCCTCGATCATCTTCTTCGACAGCAGGTAGGTGGCTTCCGCGTTGCCGAAGCCCGCGTCGATGTCGGCGATGATCGGAACCACGTGGGTTTCGTAGGAGTCGATCGCTTCGACCAGCTGCTCTTCCTTGGCGGTGTCGCCAGCCTTGCGGGCGGCGTCCAGCTCCCGGAACATGCCGCCGAGCTCACGGGCGTCGGCCTGGCGCAGGAAGGTGTAGAGCTCTTCGATCAGCGCCGGGACCGTGGTCTTCTCGTGCATCGACTGGTCCGGCAGCGGGCCGAATTCCGAGCGCAGCGCCGCGACCATCCAGCCCGACAGGTAGAGGTACCGGCGGTCGGTGCTTTTGAAGTGCTTCTTGATGGAGATCATCTTCTGCTGGCCGATGAAGCCGTGCCAGCAGCCCAGCGACTGGGTGTATTGCGTCGGATCGGCGTCATAGGCCGCCATGTCCCGGCGCATGATGTCGGCGGTGTAGCGGGCGATCTCCAAACCGGTCTTGAACCGGTTCTGCAGGCGCATCCGGGCTACTGCCGAAGGGTCGATTCCGTCCCAGGCGCCGGCCTTGCTCTTAACGAGCTGGCCCATCTCGATGATGTGGTCTTGGTAGGACATATTGACTCTCTGCGAATGGGTCGGTCATCGCACTGTGACAACCGTTGCAGTCCACTAACGCCTGAATTCCCGTTAAGGAAACAGCTTGCTGCACTGCAAAAGGCCAAGCTGTCACAGTTAAACCTTGTCATAAATGTAAAATTGTGACAACACACACAAAGATGGCTGCCCCGACCTCCGACCGGAAGCTTTTCCTGGGCGCGCGCGTTAAGCGCCTGCGCCGCGAGCTGGGCATCACCCAGACCCGTATGGCCGAGGATCTCGGCGTCTCGCCGAGCTATCTGAACCTGCTGGAGCGCAACCAGCGGCCGGTCACCGCCCAGGTGCTGCTGCGGCTGGCCGAAGCCTACGACCTCGACCTGAAGAGCCTCTCGTCCGATCCGGACTCGTCGGGCGCCACCGGCCTGTCGGAGGTCTTCACCGACCAGCTGTTCCGCGACCTGGGTCTGCCGCGTCACGAGATCGCCGAGGTCGCCGAGAGCGCGCCGGGCGTGGCCGAGGCGGTGGTCCGCCTTTACCGCGCCTATCTCGACCAGCGTCGCCTTTCCGAGCTCGGCGCGGCCGGCAGGCCGGAGGAGGGCGGCGCGAGCGCGCCCATGGCCATGCCCTCCGACTGGGTGCGCGACTTCATCCAGGCGCAGAAGAACTATTTCAGCGAGCTGGAGGAGGCCGCCGAGCAGGTGGTCGAGGCGATGGGCGCCGAGCCCCAGGAGTTCGCCTGGGCCGCGCGCGAGCGGCTGGCGAAGACGCACAACATCCAGGTGCGGGTGGTGCCCGTCGAGGTGCTGCCGGAAAGCGTCCGCCGCTTCGATCATCACAGGAAGCGGCTGTTCCTGTCCGAGGCCCTGACCGGGGAGGGCCGCGCCTTCTCGCTGGCCTTCCAGCTGGCCATCCTGGAGCATCGTGAGCTGCTGGACCGGCTGGCCGACCGCTCCAATCCGCCGGACCGGCCGACGCGTAACCTGCTCAAGGTCTCGCTCGCCAACTATCTGGCCGCCGCCATGCTGATGCCCTACGCCGCCTTTCACGAGGCGGCCGAACGGACGGCCTACGACATCGACCTGATCCGGGTCCGCTTCGGCGTCTCCTTCGAACAGGCCTGCCATCGGCTGACGACCATGTCCCGCTCGGGCGCCCGCGGCGTGCCCTTCTTCATGATGCGGGTGGATTCCGCCGGCAACATCTCCAAGCGGTTCGCTGGCTCGACCTTCCCCTTCTCACGGTTCGGCGGCGCCTGCCCGCGCTGGAACATCCATTCCAGCTTCCGTTCGCCCGGGCGGATCATCACCCAGATCGTCGAGACCCCCGACGGCCAGCGCTACTTCACCATCGCCCGGACCGTGACCCGCATCGCCACCGCCTACGCCGGCGAGGACGCCGAACTGGCCATCGGCATGGGCTGCGAGCTGAAGCACGCCGAGCGACTGGTCTATTCGCGCGGTCTTGACCTCAAGGAGCCGAAGGCCACCGCCATCGGCCCGGCCTGCCGGATCTGCGAACGCCCGGCCTGCCGGCAGCGCGCCGCCGCGCCGATCAGCCGCACCCTGACCGTCGACGACTTCACCAAGTCGATCTCGCCGTATCCGTTCGCCGAGGGGTAGGGGGCGAAGGTCACGCCCGTCGCTCCTCCCCCGTTTGAACGGGGGAGGAGCGGAGCATGTGCGAGAGGCTAAACCGTCAGCATCACCTTCCCCACATGCGCCCCGCCCTCCAGATGCGCGTGCGCCTTGGCGGCGTCCGCCAGCGGGAAGGTCGCGTCGATCATCGGCCGGACCAGGCCCTTGGCCACCCAGGGCCAGACCACCCGTTCGACCTCGGCCGCCAGCCGCGCCTTCTCGTCGGCGTCGCGGGGCCGAAGCGTCGAGCCGGTGACCACGGCGCGCTTCTGCATCAGGCGAAAGATCGGCAGGGTCGCCTCCGCCCCGCTCTGGTGGCCGATGAAGACCAGGCGGCCGCCGGTCTTCAGCGCGTCCAGGTTCTTCCGGAAATAGTCCGCGCCGACCATGTCGAGGATCACGTCCACGCCGCCCTCGCGCTTGCAGATCTCGGCGAAGTCCTCGGCGGTCGCGTCGACCGCGACGTCGGCGCCCAGGGCCTTGGCGACGGCGGCCTTGGCCGCCCCGCGGCCCGTGGCGATCACCCGCGCGCCGGCGGCCTTGGCCATCTGGATCGCGGCCACCCCGATGCCGGAGGTCGCCCCGTGCACCAGGAAGGTCTCGCCGGCCTTCAGGGCGCCGTGCTCGAAGACGTTGGCGTAGACGGTGAAGACGGTCTCCGGCAGGGCGGCGGCCTGGAGAAGGTCCAGCCCCTCCGGGATCGGCAGGGCGTGCCGCGCGTCGCAGACGGCGTACTCGGCGTAGCCGCCGCCGCCCAGCAGGGCGCAGACCTTGTCGCCGGCCCGCCAGCGGCCCGCCCCGCGCACCACTTCTCCTGCGACCTCGAGCCCCAGGGTGTCCGGCGCGCCGCGCGGCGGCGGATAGGCGCCCATCCGCTGCAGCAGGTCCGGGCGGTTCACCCCGGCCGCCTGCACGGCGATCAGGATCTCTCCGGGCCTGGGCTCCGGCGTCGGAATCGTCTCGATGTGGAGGGCTTCCGCCGGGCCCTTGCCGCCGGCGACGACGATGGCCTTCATGGCGGCGGGAACAGAAATGCTCATGGGTGTGGCTCCTGCGGCCTTGCGCGAGACGAGGATGCGGGTTTGGATAGCCGGCTCTGGGGGCCCGGCAAAGGGAGGCTCGCTGCGTGATGGATGAACCTACCGACATTCGACTGGCCCGCGGGCAACGGCTCACCGACGCTCTGAGGGAGGACCTGGAGCTCTACGCGGTCGCTGAACTGGAGGATCGGATCGACCTCCTGCGTTCAGAGATCGCGCGCGTGGAGGCGCAGATCGATCGCAAACGGGCCGGGCGCGCCGCCGCCGACGCCCTGTTTTCGCCGCGGCTGGCCTAGCTGTTCGCTTTACCAAGTTTGGCACGGATGTTGCACCTGCGGCCCTATCACCGAACGTTCGTCCCGCCGCAGGAATCGGGCGGGGAGCTGGGATCAAGATGACCGAAGCAAACACCGTCCTGCCCTGGCGCTCCGACGTAATCCAGGACTTCGCCCGCTCCGAACTGTTCGAGCGGACCTTCCAGGAGGGCATGGACCTCGTGGAGGAGACGGCCAGCTATCTCGACGGCGCCGGGCGCCAGGAATCCAAGATGCTGTCGCGCAATGCGGCGCTCGGCTACGCCTCGGAGAGCATGCGGCTCACCACCCGGCTGATGCAGGTGGCCTCCTGGCTGCTGGTGCAGCGCGCGGTGCGTGAAGGCGACATGCCGCCGACCGCCGCCTGCGAGGACCGCTACCGTCTCGCCGCCGAGGACGTCTGCCGCGGCGGCGAGACGCCGGGCGAGGTTCTGCCCGAAGGCCTGCTGTCGCTGCTCGAGCGTTCCGAACGCCTCTACGAACGCGTCCGCCACCTCGACCGGCGCATGTACGTCGAAGTCGACGACGCCGCCGCTCCGCACCCGGTGTTGTCCCAATTCGACCGTCTCAGAACGGCTCTCGGGGCGTTCTAGGCCCCACCCAGTGTCATCCCGGAAAGCGCGCAGCGCTTATCCGGGACCCATGAACACGGCGCTCATGGATTGAGCGCGATCCTGTCTTGAAATCCGCTCGTCCCCGCGAACGCGGGGATCCAGGCTTTTTTCGTCGTAGCGCGAATTCCGAACCCGCGACCGCAAATAACAAAAACACCTGGGTCCCCGCTTTCGCGGGGATGAGCGGATGTTGGGCTGCACGCACAGCAAAAAACGCCGCGAAGGTCTCCCCTCGCGGCGTTTCGCGAACTCGAGGTCCGGCCAGGCGCCTATTTGCGCGTGAAACCGGCGAACTTGGCGTTGAAGCGCGACACGCGGCCGCCGCGGTCGAGCAGCTGGTGGCCGCCGCCGGTCCACGCCGGGTGGGTCTTCGGATCGATGTCCAGGTTCAGCGTTGCGCCTTCCTTCCCGTAGGTCGAACGGGTCTGGTAGGAGGTGCCGTCGGTCATCACCACCGTTATGAAGTGGTAGTCCGGGTGGGTGTCTTGTTTCATCGCGCGGGCGCCTGACGTAAAGGAGCGGCCAAAGTTGAACGGCAGCCCGCAGGGGCGGCCAGAAATGAAGCCGGGCGTATAACCGAAAGCCCGTCCAAAACGCAAGGTGTGACGCGCTATGAGTGAAGAGAGGGGCGCCGCCGCCCCGGACGCGGCGGGCGCCGAAGGACGTCCGAGCGCCGGCCAGAGCCTGGCGCAGACCCTCGCTGAAGCTGCTGCGCGCCGGCCCAAGAGCCGCAACGTCGGCGTGCTCCGCCGCCTCACGCCCTTTATCGCCGCCCATTGGGGCGACGCCGCCCTGTCCGCCGTCTTCCTGCTGGTCTCGACCAGCGCCACCCTGGGCATCTCCTGCGCGGTGCGTCTCTTGGTGGACCACCTGGGTTCGGCGCAGCGGGCGCACGCCCAGGCCGGCTCCATCAACCTCTGGTTCCTGCTGCTCGGCGGCGTGGCGCTCACCTTGGCGTTGGCGACCGCAGGCCGCTACTTCTTCATCACCAAGCTCGGCGAGCGGGTGGTGGCGGACCTGCGCAAGGTCACCTACCGCCACATCCTGACGCTCGACCCGATGTTCTTCCTGAACACCCGCACGGGCGAGGTGCTGTCGCGGCTGACCACCGACATCCAGATCGTCGAGTCCCTGGTGGGCTCTTCGGTCTCCGTGGCGCTGCGCAACCTGCTGACGGTGATCGGCGCCGTCGCCTTCATGACCGTGGTCAGCCTGAAGCTGACCGGCCTGGTGCTGCTGCTCATCCCCATGCTGCTGGTCCCGCTGTTTCTCTTCGGCCGCCGCGTGCGCAAGCTGACCGCCTCGACCCAGGACCGCTTCGCCGAGGCCGTCGGCTACGCCGGCGAGAGCCTGGACGCGCTGGAGACAGTGCAGGCCTTCGGCCGCGAAGGCGCCGCTGGGGCGCGGTTCGGCGGGGCGGTGGACGCCTCGTTCAACATGTCGCTGAAGCGGATCAGCGCGCGGGCGCTGATGACCGCCCTGGTCATCGGCATGGTCTTCGGCGGGGTGGTGCTGATCTTCTGGTTCGGCGTCCACCAGGTCTTGCAGGGTGGCCTGACGATGGGCGCGCTGATACAGTTCGCCATCCTGGCCGTGCTCGCCGCCGGCGCCGTGGGCTCGCTGGGCGAGACCTGGGGCGACGTGCAGAAGGCCGCCGGCGCCATGGAGCGGATCGGCGACCTGCTCGACGCCCAGCCGAACGTGAAGGCCCCGGCCCATCCCCGGCCTCTGCCCGCGCCGGCGCGGGGCGATCTGGCCTTCCAGGACGTGACCTTCGCCTATCCGGGCCGACCGGAGCTGCCGGCGCTGCGCGAGTTCTCGCTTTCGGTGCGGCCCGGCGAGCGGGTGGCCCTGGTGGGGCCGTCGGGGGCCGGCAAGAGCACGGTCTTCCGCCTGCTGCTGCGCTTCTACGATCCCCAGGCCGGCCGGGTGCTGCTCGACGGCGTCGACCTGAAGGACGCCGATCCCGCCGAGGTGCGGGCCCGGATGGCCCTGGTCGCCCAGGACTCGCCGCTGTTCTCCGGCTCGGCCCTCGAAAACATCCGCTTCGGCCGCCAGGACGCCAGTCCCGAAGAGCTGCGCGCCGCCCTCCGCGCGGCCCAGGCCGAGGGCTTCCTGCAAGCCCTGCCGCAGGGGCTGGACACCTCCGTCGGCGAGCGGGCGCGAGCCCTCTCCGGGGGCCAGCGCCAGCGGCTCGCCATCGCCCGCGCCCTGGTCCGCGAGGCCCCGGTGCTGCTGCTCGACGAGGCGACCAGCGCGCTCGACGCCGAGAACGAGCGCCTGGTCCAGGTCGCCCTCGACCGCGCCATGGCCGGCCGCACCACCCTGGTCATCGCCCACCGCCTGGCCACCGTGCTCAAGGCCGACCGCATCGTGGTGATGGACGAGGGCCGCGTCGTCGAACAGGGCGCCCACCACGAGCTGGTGGCCCGCAACGGCCTCTACGCGAGGCTGGCGGCGCTGCAGTTCGGGGAAGCGGCGTAGGACCACCCTTCTCCGGTCATCCCTGCTTTCGCGGGGGCGAGCGGAAGGAGGGGCGGTGGGTGACCGTCAGATGTGGTCCCGCGCCGCCACCGCCAGCCCGGGGAAGTCGCTGAACAGGCCGTCGACGCCGGCGGCGTAGAGGGCGCGGTAGACGGCCCCGACGTCGCCATGGGCGGCTGGCGCGTCCCCGCGCCGCAGCGCCGGGGGCAGGAAGGCGTTCTCCGCCCGCACCGTCCAGGGATGCGCCTTCAGCCCCGCGGCGTGCGCGTCGGCGACCAGGGTTGTGGCGCCCGTCAGGGCCCCGTCCGGGCCCGTGGGCAGGATCATCCGCCACTCCGGACCGATCCCGTCGGCGTAGGCGGCGACCTGCTTCAGGCCCTGCGGCGTGGTCATGGCGCGATAGGTGAGGGTGGGATCGTCCGCGGGGCCGCCGTCCGCCGGGACCAGCTGGATCAGCGGCGCGCGCGACAGCTGGCGGAGGGCCTTCAGCGCGCCGACCTCGAAGCACTGGACGAAGACCGGGGCCGCGGCGCTGTCGAGCCCGTTCGCCTTCAGGGCCGCGTGCAGCCGCCCCTCCAGGGGCAGGCCGATCGAGGCGAAATAGGTCGGGTGTTTCATTTCGGGATAGGTCCCGATGGTGCGGCCCGTCCGTCGGCTCTCGGCCCTGGCCAGGTCGACCACCTCCTGGAAGGTCGGGATCGGCTCCAGCCCGTCATATTTTACATTGCCCGGCCGCAGCTGCGGCAGCCGCTCCCGCGCGCGCAGGGTCTTCAGCTCCTGCAGGGTGAAGTCCTCGGTGAACCAGCCCTCCAGCGTCTCGCCGTCGATCACCTTGCGGGTCTTGCGCGCGGCGAACTCGGGTCGGCTGGCGACGTCGGTCGTGCCGCCGATCTCCGGCTCGTGGCGCACCACCAGATGGCCGTCCTTCGTCGGGACCAGGTCCGGCTCGATGAAATCGCAGCCTTCGGCGATCGCCAGCCGATAGGCCATGAGGGTGTGCTCGGGCCGCTCGCCGCTGGCGCCGCGATGGGCGATGACCAGGGGCTTGCGTGCGGCGGGCGCCTTGGCGTGAGCGGGGAGCGCGGTGGAGGCCATGACGGCGAGGGCTAAGGTTCGGCGGGTCAGCATGGCGGCTCGCTTAAGCCGCCCGCGTGACAGTTCGGCTCACGGCCGGCTTCGCCTAGGTTTACTGAGCCGCCCGCAGCTTGTCGAACAGCAGCGGATGGATGTCGAGGTTGCCGGCGCAGATCGAGCCCGCGGTCAGCATGTCCTCGCCGCCGTCGGCGTCGGTCACCTTGCCGCCCGCCTCGGTCACGAGAAGCAACCCCGCAGCGACGTCCCACGACTTCAGGTCGCGCTCCCAGTAGCCATCGTAGCGGCCGGCGGCGACATAGGCGAGGTCGAGGGCGGCCGAGCCGAAGCGGCGGACGCCGGCGACGCGCTGGCTGACCTGATGCAGCTCCTTGAGGAACCGCCCGTGCTGGCCGTGGCCCAGGTAGGGGATGCCGGTCGCCACGACGCATTCGTCGAGCCGGCTGCGGGCGGCGACGCGCAGGCGCTTGTCGTTGAGATAGCAGCCCTTGCCCTTCTCGGCCCAAAACAGCTCGTTGCTCACCGGGTTGTAGGTGACCGCCGCGACGACCGCCCCTTCGCGCTGCAGGGCGATGTTGATCGCGAAGTGCGGGATGGCGTGCAGGAAGTTGGTGGTGCCGTCGAGCGGGTCGACGATCCAGGTGTGGGTCTTGTCGCTCCCCTCGATCAGCCCGCGCTCTTCGCCGAGGAAGCTGTAGCCGGGGCGCGCCTTCTCGAGCATCTCGAACAGCGTCTGCTCGGCCTTGATGTCGGCGGCGGAGACGAAGTCGGCGGGAGCCTTGCGGGCCACCTGCAGCTCGGCGAGCTCGCCGAAATCACGGTTGAGCCCGCGCGCGGCCTTGCGCGCGGCGTCGCTCATCACCTTCAGTAGGGCCGATTGGCTGATCATGCGGCGCGATAACTATTGGTCGGGCGACGGCAAAGCAAGGACGGCCTCGTCGCGCTCGGCGACGCCGGCGGCGATCTCGGCGTTGAGCGCCTTCACCGCGGCGGCCGGACCGTCGCCGTAGGACCAGACGCCGGCGCAGACGGCGGCGAAGTCGGCGCCGGCCCGGGCCACCTGGCGGATGTTCTTCACCGTGATGCCGCCGATGGCGACGCAGGGCGTCTGCATGGTCTCCTGCCAGATCGTCAGGACCTCCAGGTCGCACCGGATCTTCGCCTCCTTGGTGCCGGTCGGGAAGACTGCGCCGAAGGCGACGTAGTCGGCGCCGGCCTCCGCCGCCTCCATGCCGAGATGGCGGCTGTCGTGGCAGGTGACGCCGACGATCCGGTCGGGCCCCATCAGCCGGCGCGCTTCCTTGTAGGGAACGTCGTCCTGGCCAATGTGCACCCCGTCGCAGCCGAGCTTCGCCGCCAGGTCCGGCCGGTCGTTGAGGATCACCGCCACGTCGCGGGACGCAGCGATCGGCAGGATCATGTCGACGGCCGCGGCGATGATGACGTCGTCGACGTCCTTCAGCCGGATCTGCAGGGCGGCGACATCGCCGGCGTCGAGCGCGTGCGCGAGCACATGGCCGAAGGCCGCCAGGTCGTCGAGCCTGGGCGGAGTGATCAGATAGAGCCGGCAGGGCGGGGTGGTCATGGCCGCCTCATAGCGCGTCTCGGCGTCCGGGCGAAGATGGCCGCCGGAACCCGGCTTCGCCTCATGGATTTCCGGCAGGCTGGCAAGTGGAGGTCCTGATGACGTCGATGGTGCGTGGAGCCGTGGACAATCTGGCCAACAGCCGCGGCCGCTCGATGGAGCATCTGCTGATCGGCCTCGGCGTCACCGCCGGAGCCGTGCTGGGTTCGGCGGTGATCGCGCGCCTGAACGCACCGACGTCGGACACTCCGAAGCGACGGGGGGAGCGCGACGTCGTCGACCCGCCGTCGTCCGCCCCGCGCCTCCATGCCTTCTCGATCATCTGGCCGCCGCTGTTCCTGGCGCTGATCGTCTCGGGCCTGCGGATCTGGAACGCGCCGAGGAGCCCCGCCCGCACCCAGGCGCTGACCCTGTGGGGCGTGGTGCAGGCGCTGAATGCGCTCTGGATGGCGCTGGGGCCGCGCAAGCTGGGCGGCCAGCTCGCCACCGCCGTCACCTCGCTCGGCACCTCGGCGGCCTATGTCTGGCGCGCCCGCCAGGTCGATGCGTCCGCCGCCAAGATGGTCGCGCCCTACGTCGGGTGGATCGGCCTGGCCAACGTACTGACCGAGGAACTCTGGCGCAAGGACGCGGCCAAGCCGACGATCCACTGAAAGATCGGGGCCACTGAAACTAGGGGCGCTGAGGCGTCAGGGCCCCTCGTGGTCGACGCGGTCGTCGTAGCCCTGGTTGGCGGAGTAGAAGGCGAGCGACATGAGGAAGATCGCCAGCGCAGCCACCACCAGGCAGCCGCCCAGCATATAGGGCCAGAGGGGCCCCAGGCTGCGCCATCCGCCGCCCATCTCGGAGACCTGGAAAAAGGCCCAGCCGGCGAAAACCGCAAAGGCGGCGAGACCCGCAAACGTCAGGCTCAGGATGATGACGTGCTTGCGCATGACGCGATTCAATGCGCCTCCGCCGTCTCGGGTTCCACCAGGGCGGCGCGGCCGGCTACCAGCCCCGCCGATTGTAGCCCTCGGGCGCTGCGCCATGGGTTCCTACGCTGGCCCAGCGACCTTCCTCGGCCTTGTGCGTGAACTGCTCGGCGACCAGCCAGGCCTTCACCGGACGCAGGGTCGCCAGGCAGCCTCCGACGAGGGCGGGCGTCACCACGGCGAACTGCGCCCAGATCGGCGGCTGGACGACGACGGCCCAGATCGCCCACAGCGCGGTGACGAGGATGCCGACGCCGCTCATGACGAAGAAGGCCGGGCCGTCCGCCGGATCGGCGAAGCTGAAGTCCAGGCCGCAGGCCTCGCAGCGGTCCGCAACGGTGAGGAACCGGCTGAAGACATGTCCCTCACCGCAACGGGGGCAGCGGCAGCGCAGGCCGGCGCTCAGGGTCGACGGGGTTTTGAAGTTCTCGGCCACCGGTTTCGCCTTCCATACAATGGTTGCGGTAGTCCATACAATATGTCATCAATGTATGGATTTTCTCAGGAAAACGCAAGCGTGGCCGTTCGAACGACTCCCATGGCGTGGGTAGATCGCGCCGCGTCGGATCAGGGGCCGATCTACTTGGCCGTCCTGCGCGCCATGGAGCAGGCGATCCGCGCCGGCGAGCTGCACCCCGGCGACCGGCTGCCGCCGCAACGCGCCGTCGCCGAGCGGCTGGGCGTCGATCTGACGACCGTGACCCGGGCCTATTCGGCGGCGCAGTCCCAGGGCCTCGTCGAGGCCGCGGTCGGCCGCGGAACCTATGTCCGCGCGCAGGCGGACGACGACGACGCCGGCCTGGTCGACCTCAGCATGAACCTGCCGCCGCCGCCCGAGGGGCTGTCGCTCGGGCGGCTGCTGCGGGAGACGACCGCGGCCATTCTCGAGCGGTCGGATCCGGCGATCCTGATGGCCTACCATCCGGGCTTCGGCACGATCGGGCAGAAGAAGGCCGGCGCGCAATGGCTCGCGCCCGTGATCGGCGAGATCCCCTCGGACCGTCTGCTGGTCTGCCCGGGGGCGCAGGCGGCGCTGGCGGCGGTGTTGTCGAGCCTGTGCAGGCCGGGCGACGCGGTGGTGGCCGAACCCCTGACCTATCCGGGCTTCATCAGCCTCGCCCAGCGGCTCGGCCTGCGGGTGCTTCCCTGCGCCGTCGACGCCGAAGGCGTCATCCCCGAAGCCTTGGAGGCGCTCTGCGCCGAGGCGCGGCCTTCGGCGATCTACCTGGTGCCGACCATGCAGAACCCGACCGGGGCGACCATGACGCCGGGGCGCCGCGAGGCGGTGGCGCGGATCGCGGCTGCGGCCGGGATCTGGATCGTCGAGGACGATCCCTACAGCCGGTTGATGGACGCGCCGCCGCCGGCGATCGCCGCGATCGCCGGCGACCGGACCTTCCATGTCGCGACCCTGGCCAAGTGTCTGAGCCCGGGCCTGCGGATCGCCTACCTCGTCTGTCCCCAAGGCTGGAGCGAGCCCGTCGCCGAAGCTCTCAGGGCGGCGGTCCTGATGCCCCCGCCACTGATGGCGGCCGTCGCCACCCGGTGGATCCAGGAGGGCGCCGCCGAAGAGCTGCTGGCCGCCGTCCGGGCCGAAACACGCGCCCGCCGCGTCATCGCCGCCAGAGCGCTGCCGCAGGCGCTCGGTGCGGCCGACAACATGCATCTCTGGCTGCCGCTCGCGGATGGCGCGGCGGCCGATCGCGTGCAGCTCGGCGCCCAGGCGCGGGGGCTCGCGGTGGTGACGGCGCAGGCCTTCGCCGTCGCGTCCGGGCATCCGGCCGGGGCGCGGATCTCGCTCGGCGGCCCCGGCAAGCGTAGCGTGCTCGAGCGCGCGCTCGCGACCCTGTCGGACCTGGTGGGCGAGGGCGCCGCGCCGCGGCGCCATATCGTCTAGGTTGGCGTCACGTCGCCCTGGCCAAGGGGCGGCGCAACCGGAGGAAGCCACCATGCAGACGGCGTTTCGGCAGGCGCGGGATCGGCTGCTCGACCTTCGGGACGACTACGACGAGGCCCGCAGGAGCTTCCGCTGGCCCGCGCTCGACTGGTTCAACTGGGCGCTCGACTGGTTCGACGCCGAGCTGGGACAGGGGCCGTCCGCCGGTCGCACGGCCTTGACGATCGTCGGCGATCACGCGGCGAGCCGGACCTTCGCCGAACTGTCGGAACGCTCCAACCGGGTCGCCAACGCCTTGCGCGAACGCGGCGTCGGCCGCGGCGACCGGATCCTGCTGATGCTCGGCAACTGCGCGGAGCTGTGGGAGACCCTGCTGGCGGCGATGAAGCTGGGCGCCGTGACGATCCCGGCGACGACCCTGCTCACCGCCGAGGACCTGGCCGCCCGCATGACCCAGGGCGAGGTGACGGTCTGGGTCACCGAGACTGAGCTCGCCGCCAGGTTCGGCGACCTCGACCTTCCCGCCCTGCGGATCGCCGTCGGCGAGCCCCTGGCCGGATGGCTCCCCTACGACGATCTGTTGTCCGGCGCGCCGTCCTTCACGCCGGACGGACCGACCGCCGCCGATGATCCGATCCTGCTCTATTTCACCTCCGGCACCACGGCGAAGCCGAAGCTGGTGATGCACAGCCATCGCAGCTACGGAGTGGGGGCGCTCTCGACCCTGTACTGGCTGGGGCTGCGGCCCGGCGACGTGCATCTCAACGTCTCCTCGCCCGGCTGGGCCAAGCACGCCTGGAGCTGCGTCTTCGCGCCCTGGAACGCCGGCGCGACCGTGTTCGTGCCGAACTTCGGACGCTTCAACGCGCGCGCCCTGCTCGACGCGGTGGTCGAGCACGGGGTCACCTCGCTTTGCGCCCCGCCGACGGTCTGGCGGATGCTGATCCAGGAAGACCTGGCCGCGTGGCGGACGCGCCTCGACAACCTCTGCGGCGCGGGCGAGCCGCTCAATCCCGAGGTGATCGAGGCCGTGCAGCGGGCCTGGGGCCTGACCATCCGCGACGGCTACGGCCAGACCGAGACGACGGCCCAGCTGGCGAACACGCCCGGACAGCCGGTCCGGCCGGGCTCCGTCGGCCGGCCGCTGCCGGGCTATGACCTGGTCCTGCTGGATGGCGACGGGAACGAGGTCGAGGAAGGGGAGATCGTCATGCGTCTCGACCCGCGGCCCGCCGGTCTGATGTGCGGCTATCAGGACGAGGGCGGTCTGCGGCCGATCGACGGCGGCTTTTACCGGACCGGCGACGTCGCCAGCCGCGACGCCGACGGCTGGTTCACCTATGTCGGCCGCGCCGACGACGTCTTCAAAGCCTCCGACTACCGGATCAGCCCGTTCGAGCTGGAAAGCGCCCTGATCGAGCATCCGGCGGTCGCCGAGGCGGCGGTGGTCCCCGCGCCGGACCCTGTGCGCCTGGCCGTGCCCAAGGCCTTCATCGCGCTCGCGCCCGATGTCGCGCCGAGCCGCGAGACGGCGCTGGCGATCTTCCGGCACATCCGGTCTGCCCTGGCGCCCTACAAGCGCGTCCGGCGGATCGAGTTCTTCGAGCTTCCCAAGACGATCTCCGGCAAGATCCGGCGGGTGGAGCTGCGGCGTCTCGAGGGGGAGCGCGCCCGGACCGGGGAGCGGCCGTCGGAGGAACATCGCGAAGAGGACTTCCCCGAACTTCGCGACGCATAGCCGTCCTGGCGGGCGGGCCGATCGTCAAACGAGCGTCGCCAAATCACGCTAGCGCTGCGAGCAGCTGGCGGACATGCGCAGAACGAAGATCTGTAATATCTCGGCCGCAATACGGGAGGACAGATGGGATCGTTCGACGCCTCGATGGCGGCCTATGAAGCGAGTCTGCGCAAGCTCTTCGGGCCGAGCTTCCGCGAGCGGGACCTCGCGCGCAAGCATGCGCGGATGCGGGAGGACGCCTTCCAATTTCTCCGTGGCGCCTGCTGGCGGTGGGCGGAGACGGCGGCGGCCCTCTGCCCGGACCTCATGAACGCTCCGGCGGTGGGGTCGGTCGGTGATGCGCACGCCGGCAACTTCGGGCTCTGGCGCGACGCTGAGTTCCGGCTCGTCTTCGGCGTGAACGATTTCGACGAAGCCTGCGTTTCGCCCTATCCGCTCGACCTCGTGCGCCTCTGCGCCAGCATGCTGATCGCCGAGCCTGTGGTTTCGGCGGAGGAGGTCGCCGATCGCGCCTTGCAAGGCTACCTGGCCGGGCTGCAGAGGCCAGCTCCCTTCGTCCTGGAGAGCGAGCATCTGTGGCTGCGGGACGCCTTCGCCGCGACGGAGGAGGTGCGGGAGGATTTCTGGCGCGATCTGGAGGCCAGTTCGCCGGAGACCGCGCCGGCGTCCTATGACGCGCAGCTCAGGGCGGCCCTGCCGGGCGTCAGTGTACTGACGATCGTCGCGCGCACCGCGGGCGTCGGCGGCCTGGGGCGTCCTCGGTTCGTCGCGTTCGGACGCTTGCGGGGCGGCCCCGCCGCCCGCGAGATCAAGGGGCGGGCGCCGTCCTGCTGGGGCGGACAGGACGCGGCCCTGGCCGATCGGCTGGCGACCGGTCCGTGGCGATCGCCCGATCCGTTCCTGTCCTATGGGCCGAACGGCGTGGTGCGCCGCCTGGCGCCCAACAGCCGCAAGCTGAAATTCGGCGAACTGCGCCGCCGCCGCACGGGGCGTCTGATGCGGGCGATGGCCGCGGACCTCGCCGCCATCCACGCGGCCGAGGCGGGCGCGGCCGACGCCATCCTGCGGGACCTGGAGGCGCGCCCGAAGGACTGGCTCGCGCGCGCGGCGCGTCAGGTCGCCGCCTGGACGAAGAAGGAATTCCGCGCCTACGCTTAAGGGAGCCCCACGAAAAAGGCCGCCGGTGTCCCGGCAGCCTCTCGTGTTTCAGGGGTGAACCTGAAGCCTATTCCGCCGCCTGGCGGGTGATGCCGATCTTCGGGGCCAGTTCGCCCTTGGCGTAGCGCTTGGCCATGGCCGACATCGGCAGCGGGTTGATCTTCGAGGCCATGCCGGCGCCGCCGAACTCTTCCATCCGCTGCTGGCAGACCGCGCGCATGGCTTCCATGGCGGGCTTCAGATATTTGCGCGGGTCGAACTCGCCGGGGTTCTCGGCGAAGATCTTGCGGATCGCGCCGGTCATCGCCATCCGGTTGTCGGTGTCGATATTGATCTTGCGAACGCCGTGCTTGATGCCGCGCTGGATCTCTTCGACCGGCACGCCCCAGGTCTGGGGCATCTCGCCGCCGTACTTGTTGATGATGTCCTGCAGGTCCTGCGGCACCGAGGAGGAGCCGTGCATCACCAGGTGGGTGTTGGGCAGGCGGCGATGGATCTCTTCGATCACGTTCATCGCCAGGACGTCGCCGTCCGGCTTGCGGGTGAACTTGTAGGCGCCGTGGCTGGTGCCCATGGCGATGGCCAGGGCGTCGACCTCGGTGGCGCGGACGAAGTCCACCGCCTGATCGGGATCGGTCAGCAGCTGCGAGTGGTCGAGCTTGCCTTCGAAGCCGTGGCCGTCTTCCTTCTCGCCTTCGCCGGTCTCCAGGCTGCCGAGAATGCCGAGTTCGCCTTCCACCGAGGCGCCCACCCAGTGGGCCATGTCGACGACGTTCTTGGTGACGCGGACGTTGTAGTCGTAGTCAGCCGGGGTCTTGGCGTCGGCCTTCAGCGAGCCGTCCATCATCACGCTGGTGAAGCCGTACTGGATCGCCGTGGCGCAGGTGGCTTCGTTGTTCCCGTGATCCTGGTGCATGCAGATCGGGATGTGCGGGTACATTTCCGCCAGGGCGTCGATCAGGTGCTTCAGCACGATGTCGTTGGCGTAGGAGCGCGCGCCCCGGCTGGCCTGGATGATGACCGGAGCGTCGACCTTGTCGGCGGCCTCCAGGATCGCCAGACCCTGCTCCATGTTGTTGATATTGAAGGCCGGAACGCCGTAGCCGTACTCGGCGGCGTGGTCGAGGAGTTGTCGAAGGGTGATACGAGCCATCTGTTTTTCCCAGCCTGTCCTTTAACGGGTCAGCGCAGCCACGCCGGGCAGCACCTTTCCTTCCATCCATTCAAGAAACGCACCGCCGGCGGTCGAGACGAAGGTGAAGTCGCCCGTTACGCCGGCCACGTTCAGTGCGGCCACGGTATCACCGCCGCCCGCAACCGCCACGAGCGCTCCACTCTTGGCCAGCTTTGCTGCGTGATGTGCTGATTCAACAGTCGCTTTGTCGAACGGAGGCACTTCAAACACTCCAAGCGGGCCGTTCCAGACCAGGGTGGCCGAGGCGTCCATCGCCGCGATCAGCCGGGCCAGGGTCTTCGGGCCAGCGTCCAGGATGCGATCCTGAGCTCCGATCGCGTCAAGTTCGCGAACGGTCGAGCTAACGCCCGGTTCCACCTTTTCCGCCGTGACCACGTCGATGGGCAGCAGCAGCTCGCAGCCCTTTTCCTTGGCCGTGGCGATGATCTGGCGCGCGGTGTCGGCCAGATCGTGCTCGCAGAGCGAGGCGCCCACGTCGATGCCTTGCGCCGCGAGGAAGGTGTTGGCCATGCCCCCGCCGATCGCCAGCTTGTCGAGCTTGCCGACCAGGTTGTTCAGTAGGTCGAGCTTGGTCGAGACCTTGGAGCCGCCGACGATGCCCAGAACCGGCCGCTTCGGATTGCCGAGGGCGGCGTCGAGGGCTTCCAGCTCGCGGCGCATCTGTTCGCCGGCGTAGGCCGGCAGGACGCGGGCCAAGGCTTCGGTCGAGGCGTGCGCCCGGTGCGCCGCGGAGAAGGCGTCGTTGACGTAGAGGTCGCCGTTGGCGGCCAGCGCCTTGGCCAGCTCAGGGTCGTTCGCCTCTTCGCCTGCGTGGTAGCGGACGTTCTCGAGCAGCAGGACGTCGCCGGGCGCCATCGCCTCGACGGCGGCCTTGGCGGCCTCGCCGATGCAGTCGTCGGCGAAGCCGACGGGCGCGCCGAGCAGCTTGGCCAACGGCTCGACGACGGGCTTCAGGCTCATTTCCGGCACGCGCTTGCCCTTCGGACGATCGAAGTGGGCCAAGAGGATCACCTTGGCGCCGCCCTTGCGCAGCTTTTCGATAGTCGGCAGCGCTGCTTTCAGGCGCGTGTCGTCGGTCACCCGGCCGTCGGCCATGGGGACATTGAAGTCGACGCGGACCAGGGCGCGCTGGTCCTGGAGGTTGGCCTGGTCGAGGGTTTTAAACGTCATCGGTGTCGGTCCTCAAACCGGCTTCCCTTTCCTCCCTCGCGCAGCGGGGGAGGGGGACCGCCTGGGGAACACCGGGCGGTGCAGGGGGCGAGCCGCGCGCATCGCGCTGATGAAATCTTGGTGCGGGGCGGAGACGCCGCGACTGCGGCCTGCCCCCTCCACCCCGCGCTCTGCGGCGCGCGGTCCCCCTCCCCCGCTGCGCAGGGGAGGAAGAATTCCGTGACGCCGCGACCGTGAGCGTCGTCTTAGATCAGTTTCGCCATGGCGATGGCGGTGTCGCTCATCCGGGTCGAGAAGCCCCACTCGTTGTCGTACCAGGAGAGCACCCGGCCGAGCTGGCCTTCGATCACCTGGGTCTGCGGCAGGGCCGCAGTCGAGGAGGCGGCGATGTGGTTCATGTCGATCGACACCAGCGGATCGTTGGAGACCGCCAGCACGCCGCGCAGGGCGTCGGAGTTCGCCGCAGCCGTCAGGGCCGCGTTGATCTCGTCCTTGGTGATGGCGCGGCCAGGCACGAACTTCAGGTCGACGACCGAGACGTTCGGGGTCGGCACGCGGATCGACGAGCCGTCCAGCTTGCCCTTCAGGTTCGGCAGCACCAGGCCCACGGCCTTGGCCGCGCCGGTCGACGTCGGGATCATCGACAGGGACGCCGCGCGAGCGCGGTAGAGGTCCTTGTGCATGGTGTCGAGCGTCGGCTGGTCGCCGGTGTAGGAGTGGATGGTGGTCATGTAGCCGCGCTCGATGCCGCACAGGTCGTCGATGACCTTGGCGATCGGGGCCAGGCAGTTGGTGGTGCACGAGGCGTTGGAGACCACCAGGTCGGCGGCGGTCAGGGTCTCGTGGTTGACGCCGAAGACGATGGTCTTGTCGGCGTCGTCGCAGGGGGCGGAGACCAGGACGCGCTTGGCGCCGGCGTCCAGGTGCGCCTTGGCCTTGTCCCTCGAGGTGAAGAGGCCGGTGCACTCCAGCGCGATATCGACGCCCAGCTCCTTGTGCGGCAGCTCGGCGGGGTTGCGGATCGCGGTGACCCGGATCTTGGCGCCCGTGCCGACGTCGATGTAGTCGCCGTCGACGGTGACGACGCCCGGGAAGCGGCCGTGCACGCTGTCGTAGCGCAGCAGGTGGGCGTTGGTCTCCACCGGGCCGAGGTCGTTGATGGCGACGACTTCGATGTCCGTCCGTGCATGTTCCACGATCGAGCGCAGGACCAGGCGGCCGATGCGACCGAAACCGTTGATAGCGACGCGAACGGGCATGGGCGAAGTCTCCTTATGGGCGCAGACGGCCCGAAGACCTCTGCTTTTGACATGCGGGGGCGTTTTTTCGGCCGGGGGGGATTTAAGTCAACCCCTGACGCCCGTGAAGTTTTTGCGCTGCAGCGAAGCCGTTGCAGAACTGGGCGCCAGAAGGGCGTCCTGCCCCCGAACAGCAAGGCTTGTGCCAGCGGCGCCGGACTCCCTGTGATCAGCCCTCGATCGGCTGGACCTTGCCGGCGGCGGTTCGCGCGCGCTCGCGGGCCTCGTCGACCGATCCGGCGCGCGCCAGTGCCACGCCCATGCGCCGGCGGGTGAAGCTGTCGGGCTTGCCAAAAAGGCGCAGGTCGGCCCCCGGCACGCGCAAGGCCTCGTCGACGCCGGCGTAGGCGACGCCCCTGGCTTCGATCCCGCCATAGATCACCGCGCTGGCGCCGGGCTCGCGCAGACGCACCTCGACGGGCAGTCCCAAAATGGCGCGGGCGTGGATGGCGAACTCGCTCTGCACCTGGCTGACCAGGGTCACCAGGCCGGTGTCGTGCGGGCGAGGGCTCACCTCGGAAAACCAGACCTGGTCGCCTTTGACGAACAGTTCGACGCCGAAAATACCCCAGCCTCCGAGCGCGTCAGTTATCGCGCGGGCGATGTCCCGGGCCTTCTTGTGGGCGCCGGGCGCCATGCCCTGGGGCTGCCAGCTCTCGACATAGTCGCCCTTCACCTGGCGGTGGCCGATGGCCTCGCAGAAGGCGGTGACGGTCTCGCCCTCGGCGTCGCGCGCCCGCACGGTCAGCAGGGTGATCTCGAAATCGAAGTCGATCCGGCCCTCGACAATCACTCGGGGCTGTTCGACGCGGCCGCCCTCCAGGGCGTAGCGCCAGGCCTCCGCGATCTGGTCGGGGCCCTCCACATAGGACTGTCCCTTGCCGGACGAGGACATCACCGGCTTCACGAAACAGGGAAAACCGGTGAGTTCGGCCGCCGCCCTGGCCAGCTCGGCCTCGGACGAGGCGAAGGCGTAGGGGCTGGTCGGCAGGCCCAGCTCCTCGGCCGCGAGCCTGCGGATGCCCTCGCGGTTCATGGTGAGCCGGGCGGCGCGGGCGGTGGGGATGACGCGCGCCAGACCCTCGGCCTCGATCTTCACCAGCTCGTCGGTGGCGATGGCCTCGATCTCCGGGACGATCAGGTGCGGCCGCTCGGTCTCGACCACGGCCCGCAGCGCCGCCGGATCGGTCATGGCGATGACGTGGCTGCGGTGCGCCACCTGCATGGCCGGGGCGTCGGCGTAGCGGTCGACGGCGATCACCTCGCAGCCGAGCCGCTGCAGCTCGATGGCGACCTCCTTGCCGAGCTCGCCCGCGCCCAGCAGCATCACCCTGACGGCGGAGGGCGAGAGCGGCGTGCCGAGGCGCATGGGGCTCAGGCCAGCTTCGACTTGGCCGCGCGGACGACCGCCTCGGCGGTGACGCCGAAGTGCTCGTAGAGCGCCTTGTCGGGGGCGCTGGCGCCGAAGCCGGCCATGCCGACGAAGATCCCGTCCGCGCCGATGAAGCGGTCCCAGCCCATGCGCACGCCGGCCTCGATCGCCACGCGGACCTCGGTCTCGCCGATCACGGCGTCCTGGTAGTCGGTCGGCTGGGCGGCGAAGAGCTCGAAGGAGGGGACGGAGACGACGCGCGCGCCGATCCCTTGCGTTTCCAGCTGCTCGCGGGCGGCGATCGCGACCGACACTTCCGTGCCGGTGGCGAAGATCGTCACCTGGGCCGGATGGCCGGCGGCGGCCAGCTGGTAGGCGCCGCGCGCCGACAGGTTCTCGCCGATCGGCTGGGTGCGCACCGCCGGGACCTTCTGGCGCGACAGGGCCATGACCGAGGGCGTGGCCTGGGCCTCGAGCGCGATCTTCCAGCACTCGGCGGTCTCCACCGCGTCCGCCGGGCGGAAGACGTTGAGGTTGGGCATGGCGCGCAAGGACGCCAGGTGCTCGACCGGCTGGTGGGTCGGGCCGTCTTCGCCCAGGCCGATGGAGTCGTGGGTGCCGACGTGGACCACGCGCACCCCCATCAGGGCGGCCAGGCGGATCGCCGGACGGGCGTAGTCGGAGAAGACCAGGAAGGTGCCGCCGTAGGGGATCACGCCGCCGTGCAGGGCCATGCCGTTCATCGCCGCGGCCATGCCGAACTCGCGCACGCCGTAGTTCACGTAGCGGCCGGCGTAGTCGGGCGCATCGAGGATGGCGGTGTTCTTGACGAAGGTGTTGTTCGAACCGGTCAGGTCGGCCGAGCCTCCCACCAGGTCCGGGATCTCGCCGAAGATCTGCTCCAGCACGCTGCCGGAATGCTGGCGGGTCGCCGCTGCCGGCTTGGAGGCCTCGGCCTGGGCGATGAAGGCGTCCAGCCGCTCGAAGGCGTGCTTCGGCAGCTCGCCGGACATGGCGCGTTCGAACTCGCTCTTCTGGCTCGAGGCGCCGAGGCGGGCCGCCCAGGCCTTGCGGTCCTTGGCGCCCCGGCGGCCGGCGGCGCGCCAGGTGCGGTTGACCTCCTCGGGGATGACGAAGGGCTCGTGCGGCCAGCCCAGGTTGGCGCGGGTGGCGGCCACCTCGTCCTTGCCGAGCGCCTTGCCGTGGACGTCGTGGGTGCCTTCGAAGTTCGGCGAGCCCTTGCCGATCGTGGTGCGGCAGGCGATCAGCGTCGGCTTGTCCTGCTTCACGGCCCAGGCCAGGGCGCGGCGGATCTGGCCGGCGTCATGGCCGTCGATCGCCTTCACCGCCCAGCCGGCGGCCTTGAAGCGGGCCGGCTGGTCAGTGGTGTCGGAGAGCGCCACCGCGCCGTCGATGGTGATGTTGTTGTCGTCCCACAGCACGGTCAGCTTGGCGAGCTTCAGCCGGCCGGCGAGGCTGATGGCCTCGTGGCTGATCCCCTCCATCAGACAGCCGTCGCCGGCGACCACCCAGGTGCGGTGGTCGACCAGGTCGGCGCCGAAGCGCGCGGCCAGATGGCGCTCGGCGATCGCCATGCCGACGGCGGTGGCCAGGCCCTGGCCGAGCGGGCCGGTGGTGGTCTCGACGCCCGGGGTGTGGCCGTACTCCGGGTGACCCGGGGTCTTGGAGCCGAGCTGACGGAAGGCCTTGAGCTCGTCCAGCGTCACCGCCTTGAAGCCGGACAGGTGCAGCAGGCTGTAGAGCAGCATCGAGCCGTGGCCGGCCGACAGCACGAAGCGGTCGCGGTCGGCCCAGTCCGGCTGGCTGGCGTCGTATTTGAGGAACTTGCTCCAGAGCACGGCTGCGACGTCGGCCATGCCCATCGGCATGCCCGGGTGGCCGGAGTTGGCCTTTTCGACGGCGTCCATCGAGAGGACGCGGATCGCGTCGGCCATGGTCTGAAGATTGGCGGGCATTGCGGTCCAGATCGGTTCGGAGAGAAAAGTTGGCGCGCCCTCGCATGCGAAAGGCGCATGGTCAAGGAATGGCCCCAAGCCTCCGCCATCTGGAGGAACCGGGCGACGCTCTATAGATTGATCTCCACACCTGCAGCCGACGGAGACCGCATGATCCGGGAGACCGCAGCCGACAGCGCGCTGGAACTGGCCGCCAAACGACTGGAGCGGGCGATCGGCGCCCTGGAGCAGCGGCTGGCGCGCGGGCCGAAAGCCGGCGGCGGCGATCTCTTCGAGCGCCCCGACGCGCCGCCCGGCCTCGCCGACGAACTGGAGCGCGCCCGCGCTCGCGAGCGCGAACTGGAGACCGCCGGCGCAGAAGCGTCTGCGGCGCTGGGTCGCGCCATTCAAGAAATCCGTGCGGCGCTGAACGGCGCCGCGCCCGAGGAGCGCTGAACCATGGCCCAGGTCACCCTGAACGTGAACGGCAAGCCCTATGTCGTCGGCTGCGAGGACGGCCAGGAGCAGCATCTGGCCGACCTCGCCCAGATGTTCGATCGCCAGGTGCGCCAGGTCAGCCAGGACATGGGCCAGCTTGGCGACACCCGGCTCTTCCTGATGGGCGCCCTGCTGCTGGCCGACGATCTCGCCGAGACCAAGGCGCGGATGTCCGCCATCCAGGCCGACCTCGGGCGTCTGCAGTCTGATCAGGCCCGCATCGAGGCTCGCGCCGTCTCGGCCCTGGAGGGCGCCGCCAAGCGCATCGAGAAACTGGCGAACGACGAGGCGGCCTGAGCTGCTCCGGGATCCTTCTCCCCTTGTGGGAGAAGGTGGGCCGCGAAGCGGGTCGGATGAGGGGTTTCTCAGAACTCGCCGACAAGGGGCGGCCGACCAACAGCCGTCAGGATCTTCGCCCTCACACGGACATCGCCCGCGCCAATCTCGCTGTTGGTGAACCGAAGGACGCGAAAGCCCAGCGAGGCGAGCCATGCGTCGCGGCGAGCGTCGTGCTCCGGATCGTGGAAGGGTCCGTCCGCTTCGATGACCAGCTTGTGCCGCAAGCAGACGAAGTCGAGCACATAAGGTCCCATCGGGACCTGTCGACGAAACTTCAGATCGCCGAGTCTGCGGTCTCGCAAAAATTCGCCACAGGAACTGCTCGGTCGACGACGAAGATCGCCGAAGGGCACGTGCCTGCCGGATGCACGCCTTTCGCACCATGCTTCAGCATGGCTCAGCTTGAGGCGATCTTCGACCCCTCATCCGACCCGCTGCGCGGGCCACCTTCTCCCACAAGGGGAGAAGGGTCGTCGCTGCGACGTCCAGGTCCCGTGGCAGTGGAGGAATCTGACGTCCGCCTTGAGAAACCCCGCCCGACCCACTACCTTAATCGACGGCGGGTCTGCTGCGGCCCTCGTCGAAGGCGACATATCCCAGCGACCTTATCTCTCTCATAGGGAGCTGTCCCTGTCCGCGACCGTGGTTTCGGACACACGGCGCCCACCTGGTTAACCAGGTCGAGGGGATGAAACAGTCCTTCACGGTTCTCTCGGCGCCGCCACCCTTTCTTTAAAGCTTTCGGGCCTTTAAGGCTTCCCGGCGTGACTGCGCCCTTTGACAAGACCGCGCTTCGCGTGCGCCTGCGCGGCCAGAGGCGCAGGCTGGCGGCGGAGATCCGTGACGCCGCCGCGCGTGCGGCTGCACGGCTGCCGATCGAGCGCCTGCCGCCGTTCGAGGTCTTCAGCCTCTACATGCCCATGGGGTCGGAGATGGATCCGCGCCCGCTGCTCGAGCTCCTGCGCCGCAACGGCGCGCGAGCCGCCCTGCCGGCCGCCGGCGGCCGGGACGCGGCGCTGAGCTTCCGGCTGTGGGACCCGGCCATGCCGCTCGTTCCCGACGCCTTCGGCATTCCCGCCCCGCCGGCGCTGGCGGACGAGGTCGAGCCGGACCTGGTGATCGCCCCCGTGCTGGCCTTCGACCGCGCCGGCCGCCGCCTGGGCCAGGGCGCAGGCCACTACGACCGGACGATCTCGGCCCTTCGGGCCCGAAAGCCGGTTTTTGTCCTTGGCCTCGCCTTCGCCGGTCAGGAAATCGACCAATTGCCGGAAGAGGCTCATGACGAGCGTCTCGATGCGATCCTGACCGAGACGGACTATATGACGGTCAGCTAAGGACGACGGATGAGGTTTGCTTTCTTTGGAGACGTGGTCGGCCGATCGGGCCGCGAAGGCCTGGCGGAGCACCTGCCGGGCCTGCGCCGGCGGCTGGGTCTGGATTTCGTCATCGTCAATGCGGAGAACGCCGCGGCGGGCTTCGGCATCACCGAGGCCACGGCGCGGGAGCTGTTCGAGTCCGGCGCCGACTGCCTGACGCTCGGCAACCACTCCTGGGACCAGAAGGAGGCGCTGACCTACATCGTCAGAGAGCCGCGGCTGATCCGCCCGCTGAACTATTCGGTCATGGCCGCCGCGCCGGGCCGCGGCGCCCAGCTGTTCGAGACCGATTCCGGCCATCGGATCCTGGTGATCAACCTGCTGGGCCGGGTGCATATGGACAGCCTGGACGATCCCTTCGCCGCGGTGGACCGCGAGCTGGAGGCCTGTCCGATCGGCGCCGTCGCCGACGCGGTGGTGGTCGACATGCACGCCGAGGCCACCTCCGAGAAGATGGCCATGGGCCATTTCTGCGACGGGCGCGCCAGCCTGGTGGTGGGCACCCATACCCACGTGCCGACCGCCGACGCCCAGATCCTGACCGGCGGCACCGCCTACCAGACCGATGCGGGCGGCTGCTGCGACTACGACAGCGTGATCGGCAACGACAAGGAAGAGCCGCTGCGCCGCTTCACGACGCGCATCTCCGGCGGCCGCTACAAGCCCGCCAGCGGGCCGGCGACGGTCTGCGGCGTCTTTGTCGAGACCCATCCGGGCACCGGCCTGGCCCGGCGCGTCGAGCCGATCCGCATCGGCGGACGGCTGTCGCAGCACGTCCCGGTCATCGAACGTATCGAGGCTTAAGCTCGGTCAGGCGGCGCTGACCGCCGCTTCGCGCGCGCCGAGCGCCACGCTGATCGCCGTCAGCAGCTCCGTAGGGCGGATCGGCTTGGTGTGCAGGGCGTCAAAGCCGACGCTGCGAAGGCGCAGGTCGGTCTTGGGATCGCCATCGGCGGTGAGCGCGATCACCGGAAGGTCCGCGGACCCGGCTTGGCCGGCGCGGATGCGCTCGACGGCCTCGATCCCGCCCATCACCGGCATCTGCACGTCCATCAGCACCAGGTCGAAGGCCTCGCCACGCAGGCGTTCAAGCGCTTCGGCGCCGTTGGCGGCCGTTTCGATGACCAGGCCCGCCGCCTCGAGCAGGGCGCGGGCGACGGCGAGGTTGACCGGGTTGTCGTCGACCACCAGCACCCTCCGCGGCGGCAGGGCGGCCGCCTCGGGCGCCTTCGGCTCCGCGTCGGGCGCTGCGTAGGCGACCGGCAGCGGCAGGCGCACGCGGAAGGTGGAGCCGACGCCCGGCCTGCTGTCGACCGCGATCTCGCCGCCCATCATGGCGGCCAGGTTGCGGCAGATGGCGAGGCCCAGGCCGGTGCCGCCGAAGCGGCGCGCAGTGGAGGCCTCGGCCTGGACGAAGGGGCGGAACAACCGCTCGACCTGTTCGGGCGTCATGCCCGGGCCGGTGTCGCAGACGGCGATCTCCACGCTGCGCTCGCCATCGGCGCCGAGGGTGGGGGCGAGCGTCAGGGTGACGGCGCCGGCGTCCGTGAACTTCAGCGCGTTGGAGAGCAGGTTCAGCAGGATCTGGCGGATCCGCGTCTCGTCGCCCATCAGCCGCGGCGGCAGGTCGTAGGCGACGTCGCAGATGAGCGCCACGCCCTTGGACGTCGCCGTCTCGCGCCACAGCTGCACCGCCTCGCGGCCGACCTTCGCCAGGTCGAAGGCCGCCACCTCCAGGTCCATGCGGCCGGCCTCGATCTTCGCATGATCGAGCAGGTCGTTGAGGATGGTGAGCAGGCCGTCCCCAGAGCGGGCGATGGTGTCGACATAGTCGCGCTGGCGGGTGTCGAGGGCGGTGCCTTGCAGGGCGTTGGCCATGCCGATGACCCCGTTCATCGGCGTCCGCAGCTCATGCGTCACCATGTTGAGGAAGCTCGACTTGGCGGCGTTGGCCTCCTGGGCCTGGCGTTGGGCGGCTTCCAGCGCCGCCGCGGTCCGCCCGTTCGCCCGCCCGCTGGCGATCAGATAGATCACCAGAGTCGCACAGCTGAAGCTGATGACCAGCAGATCGACCGTCGAATAGCTCCCGAAGGCGAAGGGCGCGGCGAGCGTCAGGATCGCCGGGGGGCCGCCCAGCGCCGCCAGGGCCGCCGGCGCGCGGAAGGAGAAGGCGTGGGCGTGGACCAGCAGCGCCACCAGGATCACGACGGCGGAAATGTGCAGCGGCTCGGCGCCTGTGACCCAACACCGCAAGGCCAGCGAGCACCAGGTCAGGCTGACGGACAACAGGCAGGCGACATAGGCGGCTCGCTGGGTCTGGGTCATCGCCCCGCCGCGGAAGGCGGCTTCCAGCGAGACGATCCGCGCGGCGGCTTCGGTCAGCGCAAAGGCGGCGAACCAGCCGAGCCCCCAGGCGAGGCCGAAGCGGTGGCCGCTGAGCAGGGCGGCGCCAACGCCCACGACAATGCGCACCGCCAAGACCTCCCAGGCGGTGCGGGCGACGCTGTCCAGCCGCTCATCGTGCAGCAAACTCCAGGGCTTAGCGCCCACTGTATGGCCTCTCCCCAACCCCGCCGCCACGTTCGTGACGCGTCCGGCGCGCACGCCATACACCATTTCATGAGCTGGTTCATCGAACGCGCCTTTGAGCGCTGACGATTCAACCCCTGTGCTTCGCAGCGGATGTCCGCAAGCCGGCGAGGGTCAGGCGGCCGGCGTGATCGCGATCCAGCAGGGCGAACCGCCTGACGGCTGCGCGGCTCCATTCGGCCCGGGTCACCTTGCCGTCGATGTCTTCGTCCGCCGCCAGCAGCGGCTCGGGCTCGTTCAGCAGCGAGAAGCGCGCTGCGCCAGTCGAGCCCGCGCCGCGGAACGGGGCGTCCCCGTCTCCGGGCGGCTTGCCGGCGCGCGGCTCGGATCGTTCGCCGTCGCCGCCTCCGCCGCGTCGCGGACCGCGCCCCCGGCGGCCGCCACGCCCGCCCGGCGCGTCGCCGCCGAAGGCGAGCTCGGTGATCTCCGGGACGCGCTCGCGCTCGTAGGCCTGGATCTCCAGGCCGTCGAGCACGCCGCTGCCGTCGCTGTCGTAGAGCCGGAAGGCGCGCTCGGCGTCGGCCTGAAACTCCGCGGGGGCGAGGGCGGCGTCATGGTCTGCGTCGGCCTGGGCGAACCAGGCCGCCAGCCCGTCACGCCCGCGGAACGGCTCGCCCGACGGGCTGACGAAGAGGTGGCGGCGGGGCCGCTGGCCCTCGCTCGGCGGCGGCCCCCGCTGGGGCAGGGGCTCCGGCAGCGGCTGCTGGCTGTGCGCCGGGGGAGCGACGACCATGACGGCGGCCGCGAGGAGGAGAAACTTGCGCATGGCGGACGGACCCCGATCTAATGGCGCAGCTCTTACCGCGCCGGGCGGCCGAATTGCGCCGCTTGCGTATCGGTTAAACCTCGGCCGTGCTCGAATTCCGTCGGAGGCATTGGAATGCTCGCCAGGTTCATCGTCCGCGCCATCTTCGCCGCTGTCGGCCTCTGGATCGCCGGCCAGATCGTGCCGGGCCTGCGGTTCGACAGCGTGGGAAGCCTGGTCGCCGCGGCCCTCCTGCTGGGGGTGGTGAACGCCTTCGTGCGGCCGGTGGTCTTCGTCCTGACCCTGCCGCTGACGATCCTGACACTGGGGCTGTTCCTGCTGGTGGTGAACGCCGCCATGATCGGCCTTGTGGGAATGCTGCTCGGCGGCTTCCACGTGGACGGCCTGATCCCAGGCGTTCTGGGCGCCATCGTCACCGGACTGGCCAGCTGGATCGGCGGCATGGTGATGGGCGACGCGAAGCGGTAGCGGGCTCAAAATCCTCCCCCTCAGGGGGAAGCATCTCGGCCTAAAGAAAAGGGGCGGAGCCTTGCGGCCCCGCCCCCGATCTCAGTGCTGGTCGACTGGACCTAGAAGTCCATGTCGCCCATGCCGCCGGGCATGCCGCCGCCGCCGCCCGCAGGGGCGTTCTTCTTCGGCGCTTCGACGATCGCGGCTTCCGTGGTGATCAGCAGGCCGGCCACCGAGGCGGCGTCCTGCAGAGCCGTGCGGACGACCTTCGCCGGGTCGATGACGCCGGCTTGGACCATGTCCACATACTCTTCGGTCTGGGCGTTGAAGCCGAAGGTCGCCGAGGTGTTCTCGAGAACCTTGCCGACCACGATCGAGCCTTCGACGCCGGCGTTTTCGGCGATCTGACGGATCGGCGCCTGGAGCGCGCGACGCACGATGGCGACGCCGGCTTCCTGGTCGTCGTTGTCGCCCTTGAAGCCGTCGAGAACCTTCGAGGCCTTCAGCAGGGCGACGCCGCCGCCGGGGACGATGCCTTCTTCCACCGCAGCGCGGGTGGCGTTCAGGGCGTCGTCGACGCGGTCCTTCTTTTCCTTCACTTCGACTTCAGTCGCGCCGCCGACGCGGATGACCGCAACGCCGCCGGCCAGCTTGGCCAGACGTTCTTGCAGCTTTTCCTTGTCGTAGTCCGAGGTGGTGTCCTCGATCTGACGCTTGATCTGGGAGACGCGGCCTTCGATGCCGGACTTGTCGCCCGAGCCGTCGACGATCGTGGTGTCTTCCTTGGTGATCGTGACCTTCTTGGCCTTGCCGAGCATGTCGATGGTGACATTCTCGAGCTTGATGCCGAGGTCTTCGCTGATCAGCTGGCCGCCGGTCAGGATGGCGATGTCTTCCAGCATCGCCTTGCGGCGATCGCCGAAGCCCGGCGCCTTGACGGCCGCGACCCGCAGGCCGCCGCGGAGCTTGTTGACCACCAGGGTGGCCAGGGCTTCGCCTTCGACGTCTTCGGCGATGATCAGCAGCGGACGGCCCGACTGGACCACCGATTCCAGCACCGGCAGCAGGGGCTGCAGCGAGGAAAGCTTCTTTTCGAAGAGCAGGATCAGAGGCTCTTCGAGATCGGCCTCCATCTTCTCGGCGTTGGTGATGAAGTAGGGCGACAGGTAGCCGCGGTCGAACTGCATGCCTTCGACGACGTCGAGTTCAGTCTCGGCGGTCTTGGCTTCTTCGACGGTGATGACGCCTTCGTTGCCGACCTTTTCCATGGCGCGGGCGATCATCTCGCCGACTTCCACGTCGCCGTTCGCCGAAATGGTGCCGACCTGAGCGATTTCGCTGTTGGCCGAGACCTTCTTGGCGGAGGACTTGATCTCTTCGATGACCTTGGCGACCGCCTTGTCGACGCCGCGCTTCAGGTCCATCGGGTTCATGCCGGCGGCGACCGACTTCAGGCCTTCGACGACGATGGCTTGCGCCAGAACGGTGGCGGTGGTGGTGCCGTCGCCGGCCTTGTCGTTGGTCTTGGAGGCGACTTCACGGATCAGCTGGGCGCCGAGGTTCTCGAAGCGATCGCTCAGTTCGATTTCCTTGGCCACCGACACGCCGTCCTTGGTCGAGCGCGGAGCGCCGAAGGACTTTTCGATGACGACGTTCCGGCCCTTGGGGCCGAGGGTCACCTTCACCGCGTTGGCGAGGATGTTGACGCCGCGCAGCATGCGGTCACGAGCGTCGGAGGAGAAATAGACGTCTTTGGCAGCCATCTGGTGCTGTCCTTTTTCTGAAAGAGGTGTGGAGCGGTGCGAGCTGTTGGGTCGGGGCCGTTAGGCCGGGACCTTCACCGGCTCGAGCACGCCCAGGATGTCGCTTTCCTTCATGATCAGCAGGTCCTTGCCGTCGAGCTTGACCTCGGTGCCGGACCACTTGCCGAACAGGATGCGGTCGCCCGCCTTGACGTCGAGGGGCTGGACCTTGCCAGCGTCGTCGCGCGCGCCGGGACCGACGGCGATGACTTCGCCTTCCTGCGGCTTTTCCTTGGCGGTGTCGGGGATGATGATCCCGCCACGGGTCTTTTCTTCTTCCTCGACGCGCTTGACGAGAACGCGGTCTCCCAGAGGACGAAACGCCATGATGATCTTTCTCCGTTCGAGACGGTTGGAATGGTGGTGGCGTAAGCGCCGAAAGGCCGCGGCTTTAACCGTGTTAGCAGTCGGGGTCCTTGAGTGCTAACGCCGCGACGGAATTAGGAAGGTCGGGCTGCGGAGTCAAGGCTCGGGACGCTGCGGAGCCCATCTCGTCAAATGGCGTTCTCGGAACCTTGGCCGCGGCGCATCGTTCCTACGTCGTAGGTCGAGAGGCTGCACATGGCGCTGCAATCCTTCCTGCGCAAGGTCGTGCGTGAAGGCTCGTTGACCGTTCGCATGCCGGACGGAAGCCAGTTCGAGCTGGGCGACGGTTGCGGGCCGCCTGTGGTCGTCTCCATAACGTCGAAGCGCTGGGCGGCGCGGATCGCCGCCAATCCGGGACTGGTCCTGGGCGAGGCCTATATGGAGGGCGGCCTGGTCCTCGAGCGCGGCGACATCTACGACTTCGCCGAGGTGATCGGGCGCAATTCCAGGCACCGGCCGCCGAGGCGCGCCGGTCTGCTGGAGCGCTGGTGGCTGGACTGGCGGCTGCAGGCCAACCCGCGCGCCCAGGCGCGGCGCAACGTGGCCCATCACTACGACCTGTCGGTCGACTTCTACCGGCGCTTCCTCGACGCCGACCTGCAGTACTCCTGCGCCTATTTCCAAGGACCCGGCGTGCCCCTGGAGGCCGCCCAGCTCGCCAAGAAGCGGCACATCGCGGCCAAGCTGCTGCTGGCGCCGGAGCAGCGGGTGCTGGACATCGGTTGCGGCTGGGGCGGGCTCGGCCTGACGCTCGCCCAGGAGGCCGGCGTGCGGCTCGAGGGGATCACGCTGTCGACCGAGCAGCTGGCCACCGCCCAGGCGCGGGCCGAGGCCGCGGGGCTCGCCGGTCGCGCCAGCTTCTCGCTGACCGACTACCGCGACGTCGAAGGCCCCTACGACCGGATCGTCTCGGTGGGAATGTTCGAGCACGTCGGCCGGCCGAATTTTCAGACCTATTTCGACCAGGTGGCGCGGCTGCTGAAGGACGACGGGGTGGCGGTGATCCACTCGATCGGCCGATCCGAGGGACCCTCCTTCACCCAGGCCTGGATCGCCAAATACATCTTCCCCGGCGGCTACATCCCGGCGATGAGCGAGGTGCTGACCTGCGTCGAGCGGGCCGGCCTGATGGTTGCCGACGTCGAGGTTTTGAGGCTGCACTACGCCGACACGCTCAGGGCGTGGCGCGAGCGCTTCAACGCCCAGCGCGCGGAGATCGCCCGCCTCTACGACGAGCGGTTCTGCCGGATGTGGGAATTCTATCTCTGCCTCAGCGAGATCGCCTTCCGCTATCGCGGCCACATGGTCTTCCAGTTGCAGCTGGCCAAGAAGATCGACGCCGTCCCGCTGACCCGCGACTATATCGGCGAGGCCGAGCGCCGGCTGACCCGGCCGCACCGGCGCGCGGCGTGAGGGCGGATCCCTTCTCCTCTCCGACAGTCTTGAACCACGAAAAACACGGAAAACACGGAAGCACAGCGCTGAGCGCGCGCCTCCGGCGAGTCTGGCTCGAGCCAACCGACCGGCTCTTGGCCGGTCAAGAGATCGATCTCCAAGCCGATCCACCGTCCACGTTCGTGTGGTTCGTGGACAAATCCTCTTCCGTGTCTTCCGTGTTTTCCGTGGTTCAAAAAATAGGTGGTCGGCTCAGCTAAGATCCCTCCGCCTCCAGCCGCGCCAGATCCTCAGGGGAATTGATGTTGGCGAAGGCGGCGGCGGCTTCGGGCCCGAAGTCGACGACCGCCAGGCCGCAGGCGGCGGCGAAGCCGCGCAGCGAGCTCTGGCCTGAGGCGCGGTAGGCGGGCAGGCGCTCCAGGGAGGTCACGCGCCAGAGGCCGCAGGTCGGCTGCAGCTCGCCCTCGATCCGCGGCAGGGCCACCCCGTCGTCCGGGCCGAGCGCGGCGGCGAGCTGGGCGGGCAGGGTCTGCGGCAGTCGCGGCATGTCGCAGGGCAGGGTGAAGAGCCGGTCCGCGCCCGCGTCGCGGGCATGCTGCAGGGCGCCGGCCAGGCCCGCGAGCGGTCCGGGAATGTCCGCCCGGTCGAAGGTCAGGTCCGCTTCCACCGCGCCGGCCAACTGGGCGGCGTCGCGCACGGCGACGACCACCTGGTCCGACCAGCCGCGGGCCAGGCTCAAGGCGTGAGCCACCAGCGGCGCGCCACGGAACGGCCGCAGCGCCTTGATCCCGCCCATCCGCCGGCCCTCGCCGCCGGCCAGGACGGCGACCATCAGGGTGTCGCTCATGAGCGCTCTTCCGCATTCATGCCCACCGTCATGGCCCGGCGCGTGCGGGCCATCCAGCCCAAAACGCCTGCCACAGGCGCCGGCGGCCGGCTCGACGATGCGACCGGATCGGGTGTAAGCGCGGCCGCGTGAGCCTCGTCACATCGGTCTTCATCCTCGTCGTCGCCTTTGGGACCGCCACCCTGTCGGGGGTCTTCGGCATGGCCGGAGGCCTGGTGCTGATGGGGGCGCTGGCGCTGGTGCTGCCGGTCAAGGCGGCCTTCGTGACCCACGGTCTCCTGCAGCTGGTCGCCAACGGCTGGCGGGCCATCCTGCACCGCAGCTACGTGCGCTGGGACGTCGTCGCCATCTATGCCTTGGCGTCGCTGACGGCGGGCGCGGTGGTGTCCTGGCTCGCCTTCACGCCCTCCAAGCCGGTGCTCTATCTGCTGATGGGCCTGGTCCCGGTCGTGCTCTGGCTGCCGCAAGCCTGGCTCCGCCTCGACGCCGCCCGGCCGGCCCAGGCCTTCGCCTCGGGCCTGCTGGTCACCGGCGTCAATCTTACGGCGGGCGTCGCCGGCCCCTTGCTCGACCTCTTCTTCGTGCGCACCGAGCTCACCCGCCACGCCATCGTCGCCACCAAGGCCGCCACCCAGGTTTTCGCCCACCTGGCGAAGATCGTCGTCTACGGCCTGCCGCTGGTCGCAGTCCCCGAGACCGGGCTGCCGTCGGTGTGGGTCTTCCTGCTCGCCGTGCCGCTCTCGATGGCGGGCGCGGTCGTCGGCGGCAGGATCCTCGAGCGGATGACCGACGTGAACTTCAAGCGCTGGACCCGCTGGCTGGTGACGGCCGTCGGCGCGGTCTACCTGGTGCAGGCTGGGCAGCTGTTTCTGACGCGCTGAAGGACCGGGCGAGCAAGGCCGGAGCGCGGGCAAAAAAAGAGCCGGACCCGAGGGCCCGGCTTTAAGTCATAGGGAGGAAACGCCCAGAATGGGCAGGGCCTGAAATAGGCGCCTTTCCGCAGGATGCAATGGCCAAGCTTGAAAAATTCATGATGAAGGGTTGAAGGCCAACTACGAATGCAGGCCAGACCGAAGCCCTTCCCCCTCGATGGGGAAGGGTTGGGATGGGGATGTGGCTTCCGAGGTCGGCGAGCCGGACCGATAGCCCTCAGGGGGAAGATCTTGAGCTACTTCCCCCGCCGCGCCCGGAAGAAGCCGCGCAGCAGGGCGGCGCTCTCCTCGGCCAGGACGCCGCCCTCGACCTGCGGCCGCCAATGGCAGGTCGGCAGGGTGAAGAAGCGGGGGCCGTGGACGACGGCGCCGCCCTTCGGGTCCTCCGCGCCGTAGATCAGCGTCCCGATGCGGGCGTGGCTGATGGCGCCGGCGCACATGGCGCAGGGCTCCAGGGTGACGGCGAGGCCCAGGCCCGTCAGTCGATAGTTGCCGAGCTTTTGCGCCGCGGCGCGCATCGCCACGACCTCGGCGTGGGCGGTGGGATCGTGCGCCCCGATCGGCTGGTTGGCGCCTATGGCGATGATTTCGCCGGAGGCCGGATCGAACACGACGGCGCCCACCGGCGTTTCTCCGGCGTCTGCGGCGGCTTGCGCCGCTTCGAGGGCGATGCGCATGGTGCGCTGAACATGGTCCACAATCCGCACCGAACCGACCGCCCTGCGTCCGGTCAAGCCCGCAACGCTTCTGAAACCCCCGCCGACGCCGGCGGCGACCGCATCGCCAAGGCGCTGGCGCGCGCCGGCGTGGGTTCGCGCCGTGACGTAGAGCAGATGATCGCCGACGGCCGGGTGGCGCTGAACGGCAAGGTCCTGACCACGCCCGCGGTCAAGGTCGAGCCCGGCGACATCCTCACCGTCGACGGCAAGGTGGTGAACGACGCCGAGCCCGCGCGCCTGTTCCGCTACCACAAGCCGGTTGGCCTGGTGACCACCCACAAGGACCCGCACGGGCGCCAGACGGTGTTCGACGCCCTGCCGCCCGGCCTGCCGCGGCTGATCTCGGTGGGGCGGCTCGACATCAACTCCGAGGGGCTGCTGCTGCTGACCAACGACGGCGGCCTGGCGCGGGGCCTGGAGCTGCCGGCCACGGGCATCCAGCGCCGCTACCGCGCCCGCGCCCACGGCCGCGTCACCCAGGAGAAGCTCGACAAGCTGAAGGACGGCGTCACCGTCGAGGGCGTTCGCTACGGCCCGATCGACGCCAAGCTCGACAAGGCCAAGGAAGGCCCCCAGGGCGCCAACCTCTGGATCACCGTGACCCTGGCCGAAGGCAAGAACCGCGAAGTGCGCCGGGTGCTGGAATCGCTGGGCCTGAAGGTCAACCGGCTGATCCGCCTCTCTTACGGACCCTTCGCGCTGGGGACCCTGCAGATCGGCGAGATCGAGGAGGTCGGCCCGCGGGTGATCCGCGAGCAGGTCGCCGAGCACATCGCGCCGGAGAACATGCCCAAGGGCGACCGCCCGTTGTTCCAGCGCGTCCAGACCCCGACGCCCGGCCGCCGCGCGCGGCCTGTGCCCGACGCCGACGGCGCGACGCCGGCGCGGGCGCTGCGCATCCCCCGCCGTCAGGCGGCCCAGGGCCGCGGCGCCGCCGATCCTGCGCCGAAGACCGAGTACAAGCCCGGCTGGGCCAAGCCCAAGCCCCGGGCCGCCGTGCCGAAGAAGGGGCCCGGCCCGAGGAAGTCCGGGGCCGCCCACAAGGTCGATGCGGCCCGGACGCCTGACGCGGCCCGGAAGTCCGGCGCGGTGCGCAAGCCCGGCCCCCCGAAGCGGCCCGGCGGCGCCCCGAAGCGCGGGCGGTAGCTCCTTATCCGCTCGTCGCCGCGAAAGCGGGGATCCAGGCGTTTTTGGTTGCCGGCGCGGGGCTCTTACAGAAAAAGCCTGGGTCCCCGGTTTCGCGGGGATGAGCGGGCAGGGGATTTCAGGACGTGCGCATCGTATCCGGCGAATTTCGCGGCAAGGCGTTGGCGGCGCCCGGAGGGCAGATCACGCGGCCGACGTCGGACCGCGCCCGCCAGGCCATCTTCAACATCCTGGAGCACGCCGCCTGGTCGAAGGGGGTGCGCGACGTGCGCGTGATCGACCTTTTCGCCGGCTCCGGCGCCCTGGGCTTCGAGGCCCTGTCGCGCGGCGCGACCTTCTGCCTGTTCGTCGAGACCGATGAGGCCGCCCGCGGCGCGATCCGCGAGAACGTCGACGCCATGGCCCTGTTCGGCCGCACCCGGGTGCACCGGCGCGACGCCACCCAGCTGGGCCAGCGGCCCGGCGCCGACGGCCCGGCCTTCGACCTGGCCTTCCTCGATCCGCCCTATGGCAAGGGGCTGGGCGAAACGGCGCTGGCGAAGCTTGCCGAGGGCGGCTGGCTGGCGCCTGAGGCGATCGTCGTCTGCGAACGCGGCGCCGACGAGGCGCCGCTCAGCGTCGAGGGCTACGAGCAGCTGGACGTGCGCGACTATGGCGCGGCGCGGGTCTGGTTCCTCCGCTACCTGGCTGCCTAGTTGTCGAAGCTACGAAGGTTGTTCACCCGGGGAGGGGTCTGAACGAAGCTGGGGTTGCAACACTCCACTTCCACCGGAACTCCCCGGATGAACGTCCATAAGAATGCGCGGCTGACGCCGCGTGGTCGAGCCCTGATGGTGTCTCGGATCGTAGATGAAGGCTGGTCGGTGGCAGCTGCGGCGGAAGCGGCTGGGGTCTCGGTGCGGACGGCCCGCAAATGGGTGGGCCGGCGTCGTCGGGGGCCGAGCGAAGACTTCACCGATCGCAGCTCGGCGCCCCGACGATGTCCGCGCAGGACGTCGCAACCGCGGGTGATGCAGATCGAGCAGCTGCGCCGCCAGCGGATGACCGGGCCGGCGATCGCCCAGGCCCTGGGCATGGCGCGCTCGACGGTGGGCGTGATCCTTCGCCGGCTGGGGCTGGGCAAGCTGACGGCGCTGGAGCCCCGGCCCGAGGTGATCCGTTACGAGCGCTCGCGACCCGGCGAGATGATCCATCTCGACATCAAGAAGCTCGGCCGCTTCGACGTGGAAGGCCACCGCATCACCGGCGACCGCCGTAAAGGCGCATCCCGGGGAGCCGGCTGGGACTTCCTGCACGTCTGCGTCGATGACGCCTCGCGCCTGGCCTACACCGAGATCCTGCCTAGCGAGCGCAAGGAGGACACCACGGCCTTCCTCGAGCGCGCCCTGGCCTGGCTCGCCCGCCACGGCGTCACCGTCGAACGGGTGATGACCGACAACGGCTCGGCATATCGCTCCAAGCTCTTCGCCAAAGCCTTGCAGACCGCCGGCGCGCGTCACGTCCGAACCCGCCCCTACACGCCTAGGACCAACGGCAAGGCCGAACGCTTCATCCAGACCAGTCTGCGCGAGTGGGCCTACGCCAAGCCTTACGGCTCGTCGGCGGAGCGATCAAAGGCCGTCGGACCCTGGACCGACAGCTACAACCTCACCCGACCCCACTCCGGCATCAAAGGCTTCACCCCCTGGCAGAGGGTGAACAACCTTCTTGGTAACGACACCTAGGCCGGAGTCATCGGAAAGCCGAAGGCGTTCGGCGGCTCGTTCTCGTGGGGCGCGGCGCCGCAGGTGTGTTCCGCTGTGGTGGGCCAGCCGGCGCAGCTTTCGATCTCCGCGGCGAGGAATTCCGCGGCTTCCTGGGTGAGATGCAAGGCCTCCGTCGCGATCCGCTGCTGCTCCTGCTGGAGCGTCTGGTCCTGGGCGTGCTCGAAGGGCAGGTGCTGCAGGACGAGCACGGCGCCGGTGCGCAGATGTTTGATGGTCATATAGGCCTGGCCTGCATGGTTGCAGTGGCACGACGCTATTTGAAATTCAGTGTCCATGGCGACGCCTTGGTCTACCGGCATCCATGACGTCCTGTCCGGATGGCGCAGATTCAACGCCGATCGGGCGATATCGCCTTGCGGGCAGGGCCATCATCTTGGCTCAATCTTTCGTGCGTTGAGCGCTGACCTGTCCGTCGTGACTGGCGCCCCGTCCTCGAGGTCCCGATATCTTCAGCGAAAGGCGGTGATCGCGCCATGTTCGAGAATCTGCGGATCGGCCTGAGCTGGCTTCGCTCCGCCGTGGCCTGGTGGGTGGTCGAGGTCGTCCTGTCGACCTACCAGCGCCTGGGCGGCGTCTGCAGCAAGCTGCGCAGGCCCCACGCCATTAGCGATGTCACAAAGACTTCGTAAAATATTCACACAACCTTAAGGCGTGTATAAACGCAAAGTTAGGGTTGGAAACAGCATCTCTGCGCGCCTGTTGGAGTGCGGAATGACGCTTCTTTTCGATATCGCGCCCTATGCCGAGCCGGTCGCCGCCGATGTCGCCGGGCGCGAGATCTACAAGCGGTTTCAGGATGAGCCGGACACCCTGGTGATCGCCGTGGTGGACGCCGCCAATCGGCCGATCGGCCTGATCGACCGCAATAACTTCCTGGTGCGGATGGCGGCGCAGTACGGCTACGCCCTGTGGTCGGGCCGTCCGGTCTCCTTCTGGATGCAGACCGACCCGGTGATCGCCGACGGGGAGATGACGGTTGCGGAGTTCTGCGGCCGGGTGCTGGAGGAGCGGCCCTCGGAGCTGTTGCAGGGCTTCATCGTCACCTGCGGCGGGCGCTACGCCGGCGTCGGCACGGCGCTCGCCCTGCTGCAGGCCACGGCGACCGCGACCGCCACCTACGCCGGCGAGATGAGCCGGATGGCCGAAGAGGCGCAAGGCGCGCTGGCGGCCAAGGAGCGGTTCCTGGCGGTGATGAGCCACGAGATCCGCACGCCGCTGAACGGCGTGCTGGGGGTCGCCGAAATCGTCCGGCGCAAGTCGCATCAGGCGGACCTCGCCCCCTTCATCGACACCATCCTCGATTCCGGCCGCACGCTTCTGCGGCTGTTGAACGACGCGCTCGACCTTTCGCGCGCCCAGGCCTCGGGGCTCGAGCTGCAGGAGGAGCCGCTGGCGGCGGCGACCCTGCTGGACGACGTGATCGGTCTCTGGTCGGCCCACGCGGAGCTGAAGGGCGTCCGCTTCCATGCGGCCTATGAGGGGCCGAAGGACCTCTGGCTGCTGGCCGACCGCGACCGGCTGCGCCAGGTGCTGAACAATCTTGTCGGCAACGCCCTGAAATTCACCGCGATAGGCGCCGTCGAGGTGCGCTTGCGGGCGGTGGTGGAGGGCGATTGCGCGCGGCTGACGGGTGAGGTGTCCGACACCGGCCCGGGCGTTCCGGCCGAGTTGCGCGAGGCGATCTTCTCGCCCTTCCACCAGGCCGAGGCCGGCGTGCGGCTCGGCGGGGCGGGGCTGGGCCTGGCGGTCTGCCGGCAGATCGTCGAGCGGATGAACGGGACGATCCGGGTTCTGGAGGCTCCCGGCGGCGGGGCCTGTTTCGTCTTCGAGGCGCCGCTCTACCATGTTCCCGCCCCCGCGGCGGCCGAGGCCCCCGGCTCGCCGGTCGAGGCCGCCGGCGGGGCGCTGCACGTGCTGATCGTCGACGACAATGCGACCAACCGGTTGGTGGCGGCGACGCTCTGCGAAATGTTCGGCTGCACCAGCGAAATGGTGGGCGACGGGGCGGACGCCGTCGCCGCGGCGGCGACCGGGCGCTTCGACCTGGTGCTGATGGACATCAAGATGCCCGGCATGGACGGGGTCGAGGCGACCCGCCGGATCCGCTCCGGCGGCGGCGCGTGGAGCCAGGCGCCGATCATCGCCCTGACCGCCAACGCCGACCCCGCCGACGCGGCCTTCTACCGGGCCAGCGGCATGAACGGCGTCGTCGAGAAGCCGCTGAAGCCCGAGCGGCTGCTGGCGGCGATGAGCGCGGTGCTGCAGATGGATCCGGCTGAGCCGGTGGAGTGCGCGGCCTGAGCGCCGAACGGCCCCCTCAGCCTTCCTTGAAGCATTCCTGATACAAGCCGGCCGTGCTGGCGTCTCGGCCGGCTCGCAGGATCAGCCTTCGCAGATGTGCGGAGGTGATCATGAGATATCCAATCGACGAGCCGATTGACGCCGATTTCGAGGTCCTGAGTTCGGGCCCGCCGAGGTCTGCGCTGCGCGTGACCCTGGACCGGCTGGTCTTCGCCACAATCGCGGTCGTGCTCACCTGCATCTTCGCCGCCATCTGCGCCGGGGCGGCCCTCGGAGCCGCCTTCCTAAGCTCACGCTGACGGGTCTAGCGGCGTCCGAACAGCCGCTCGATGTCGGCGAGCTTGAGTTCGACATAGGTCGGCCGGCCGTGGTTGCACTGGCCGGAATGAGGCGTGGCCTCCATCTGCCGGAGCAGGGCGTTCATTTCTGGAGCCGTGAGGCGCCTTCCAGACCGGACCGAACCGTGGCAGGCCATGGTCCCGCAGACCTCCTCCAGGCGCTCCATCAGCGCCAGCGCCTGGCCGTTCTCGGCGAGGTCGTCGGCGATGTCGCGCACCAGGCCCTGGACGTCGGTCGCGCCCAGCAGGGCGGGGGTTTCGCGGACCAGGACGGCGCCGGGGCCGAAGGGTTCGAGCAACAGGCCGAGCAGCGCCAGCTCCTCGGCGCGCGCCGAGACCCGTTCGGCCTCAGCCGGGTCGAGCTCGACCACCTCGGGCAGCAGCAGCGCCTGGCGGGCCACGGCGCCGCCGGCCATCTCGGTCTTCATCCGCTCGTAGACCAGGCGTTCGTGGGCGGCGTGCTGGTCGACGATGACCACCCCGTCGCGGGTCTGGGCGACGATATAGGTCTCATGCACCTGGGCCCGCGCCGCGCCGAGCGGGAAGTCCACGGGGTCGATCACCGGCGCCATGCCAGGCTCCGCCACGCCTTGGGGCTCGTAGGCGGGTTCGGCGCGGGCGGAGACCTCGGTCAGGCCGGGCAGGGTCTGCAGCGCCGCAGCCAGGCCGCCGCCGCCGCCGCTGGGCGTCCAGCCGCCGGCGGCCCAGCTGGAGAAGCCGCCCCCGGCGGGCGGCGGCGTATAGCCCTGGCCCGGCTGTCCCTGCGGCCGGAAGCCGCCGAGCGCGGCGGAGGCCACTGTGGTCGAGGCGCGGTGGCCGGCGCTGGCCAGCGCATGGCGCAGGCCGCCGACGATCAGGCCGCGCACCAAACCGGGATCGCGGAACCGCACTTCGGCTTTGGCGGGGTGGACGTTGACGTCGACGTAGGCGGTGTCGAGCTCGATGTAGAGGGCGGCCAGCGGGTGCCGGTCCCTCGCCAGGAAGTCCGCATAGGCCGCGCGCAAGGCGCCTTGAAGAAGCCGGTCGCGCACCGGCCGGCCGTTGACGAACAGGTATTGGTGGGCGGCGTTGCCGCGGTTGAAGGTCGGCAGGCCGGCGAATCCCGAGAGCCGCACGCCCTCGCGTTCCTGCTCGATCTCCAGCGCATTGTCGGAGAAGTCCCGCCCCATGATCGCCGACAGCCTTGCAAGCCGCCCGTCCGGCCCCTTGGCCTCGGCGGGAAGGCGCAGGCTGCGGCGGCCGTCGAGATCGAGGGCGAAGCTCACCGCCTCGTGGGCCATGGCCTGGCGCTTGATCTCCTCGGTGATCGCCAAGGCTTCGGCGCGCTCCGACTTCATGAACTTCAGGCGGGCGGGCGTGGCGTAGAAGAGGTCGCGCACCTCGACCCGCGCGCCGTGCGGGCCCGGGAAGGCCGCCGGCGCCACGGCGGCGACCGCGCCGCCTTCCACCTGGATGGCGTAGGCTTCGCTCGCGCCGCGCGCGCGGCTGGCGATCGACAGCCGGGCCACCGAGCCGATCGAGGGCAGGGCCTCGCCGCGGAAGCCCAGGGTGATGATGCGCAACAGGTCGTAGTCGCCCTCTGCGTCGGGGCTGAGCTTGGAGGTGGCGTGGCGCTCGATCGCCAGCGGCAGCTCGTCGGCCGAGAGCCCCGAACCGTCGTCGGCGACGAGGATGCGGGTCAGGCCCCCGCCGTCGGCCTGGACCTCGACCTTGGCCGCGCCGGCGTCCAGCGCGTTTTCCACCAGCTCCTTGACGGCGCTGGCTGGCCGTTCCACCACCTCGCCGGCGGCGATGCGGTTGACGGTCTCGGGCGGCAGACGACGGATCGGCATGGGAACACTCTCGCAGACCCGCCAATATAGGACGATTCCGATAGGGTGATGGCCGTGAGAAGAGGTCTCGGATTCTTGGCTCTGACGTTGGGCGTCGTGGCGACGTCGCCGGCGGCGAGCCTGGCGCAGGGCGTCGTGCTGCAACCGGCGCCGCCGACGCAAGCCGCTCCCCAGCTCCCGGTTATCGATCCCGACGCCACCCTGGTCGAGGAGCTGGTGGTCGTGGCCCGCGACCGGGGTCCGGCCTGGTGGACGGTCTCCAACGGGACCAGCACCGTCTATGTGCTGGGCGCGCCCTCCCTGGCGCCCAAGCGCACGCCCTGGGACCTCATCACGCTCCAGCGCCGGCTGAACGGCGCCAGCCAGGTGATCCTGCCGTTCCAGGAGGTGAAGGTGCAGCTGGCCGGCTCGGTGGGCGCGGCGTGGAACCTGATGCGCCTGCGCACCGGCAAGCCGTTCGAGGAGGGGCTCGACCCGGCGGGGCGCGCCCGCTTCGCCGCGGCGCGGGAAAAGATCGGCCAGCCCGCCGGCCGCTACAAGACCAACAACGCCCTGGCCGCCGGCCTGCTGCTGGCGGGCGATTACCGCGACCATTCCAACCTGACCAACGCCGACACCGCCAAGGTGGTGAGGGCCTATGCGCAGATGGCCAAGGTCCCGGTGGTGCAGAAGAGCTACGACATCGGCCCGCTGATGGGGGCGATCCTTCGCACCCCGAAGCCCGCCGCCCGCGCCTGTCTCGACGCGGTGCTGGAGCAGGTGGAGGCGGGACCCGGCGTCACCGTCGCCGCGGCCAAGGCCTGGGCCGAGGGCGACACGCCCGGCGCGCTGGACAACGAGCGGACCTACGAACGCTGCATCAACATGGTTCCCGGCGCCCAGACCTTCGACGCCCGCACCAAGGCCGACCAGGTCGCCGCCATCGAAAAGGCGCTGAAGGCGCCCGGCCATGCGATCGCGGTGGTGCACCTGCGGCCGCTGCTGGCCCAGGGCGGCGTGCTCGATCAGCTCCGCGCCAAGGGCTACGAGGTGAAGACGCCGGGGGAGGTTTAGGGGCAGCCGAAAACTCGCGGCCGTCAAAACGATCCGTCATCACCCGGCTTGTCCGGGTGATCCATCCCAACGTCGTTCCGCAACAGCCGCGACGGGCGCCTTGGGCTGGGTGGCCCGGACAAGCCGGGCCATGACGGAGGTTTTGGAGCGCTAGGGGGCCTACAGCCCCGGCAGCTTGAAGCGCTTGTTCTCGTCGCGCTGGATGATGATCGGCTTGTCGCCGACCAGGCCGGTGATGCGCTGCTGCTCGGCGGCCGCGTCGACCGGGGCCGGGGTGGACTGTTCAGCGGCGGGCTTGCCGGCGCGCCAGAACATCACGCGGTCGGCGAAGGTCTTGTCCTTGTGGGCGATGTCGCCGAACTCGTCGTCGACGACGTAGCGGATCAGCGGGTCGGCCTTCTCGGCGCCGGCCTTGGCGACCAGGATCTTCTCGCCGTCGGAGCGGGTCTGGGACTCGCGGGCGCCCAGCAGCGCGGTGCGCGCGGCGCTGTCCGGCTGCAGTTCCTGCGGGCGGGGCTGGCCGGGCGCCGGCGGGCGCAGGGCGAAGTCCGGCGGCACGACCAGGGGAGCCTTGGTGACCACCCGGAACTCGTCGGGCGTGACCTTGCTCATGCCCAGCGCCTTGCCGGCCGACTGGCACCCGGCGAGACCCGCCGTGGCGATCAGGGCCGCAGTCACCAGAGCCGGCGTGACGAACACTCGGTTGACGCTCATGAACCTTAACAGCTCCAAAGGGCCGCCCCCGGCCAAATTCGGCGGATTAGTTACCGCAATCCTGGCCGCCGCGCCACGCGCATTAGATCGCATCCTTTTGCGCGGGCGCCGACGTCGTCTCCTTGTCCTGCAGCAGCATGTCGAGCAGCAGCAGCGCGATGCCGACGCTGATCGCCGCGTCGGCCACGTTGAAGATCCACGGGAACCAGAGCCTGGAGACATCGATGAAGTCGGCGACCGCGCCGAAGCGGATGCGGTCGATGACGTTGCCGATCGCCCCGCCCATCACCAGGCCGAGCGCGACGGCCGAGAGCTTGCGGCTCGCGTTGCGCACCCAGACGGCCAGGAAGATCGAGACGATGATCGAGAAGGCCGCCAGCGCCCAGCGGGTCGTGTCGACGTCCGCGCGCAGCAGGCCGAAGCTCACGCCGCGGTTCCAGACCATGGTCAGGTGGAAGGGGCCGGCCACCGGCGTCGTGCTCTTCATCGGCAGATCGAAGACCTGGACGATCCAGAACTTCGACGCCTGGTCGAGCGCCACCACCAGGGCCGCCAAAAAATAGGCGCCCAATCCCAGCTTGGTGAGGCCCAGCTTGGTCACGGCCTTCATGCCGCGACGGTCCCGTGAGCCGCGTCCCAGGTCTCCACCGCCTCTTCGCAGCGCAGGCAGAGCGTCCGGGGCGGAGCGACCTCCGGCAGCACGCGCCAGCAGCGCGCGCATTTACAACCGTTTGAGCGGACGGGTTCGACCGCCACGCCCGCGACCTCCGCCAGGCGGAAGGCTTCGGCCGGGCCGTCGCCGGCGACCAACTGCGCGCCGCTGGTGCGGAACACCTCGGCGGCGTCGAGGCCTTCGAAGGCCTGACGCAGCTCGGCGGACGCCACGTGGACCCGCGGGGCGGCCTCCAGGGCGGCGCCGATCCGCTTCTCGCGGCGCTCGACCTCAAGGGCGCCGGTGACCACCGAGGTCACCTGGGCGACCTTGGCCCAGCGCGCGGCCTCGGCGTCGTTGCGCCAGCCTTCGGGGGTTTCCGGCATCACCCGCAGGCAGTTGGAGCCGGCGTCGGGGAAGCGGCTGGTCCAGGCTTCTTCGGTGGTGAAGGGCAGCAGCGGCGCCAGCCAGATGGTCAGCCGTTCGAAGGCCAGGTCCATCACCGTGCGGGCGGCGCGGCGCGAGGTCGAGGCGGGCGCGTCGCAATACAGGCTGTCGCGGCGGATGTCGAAGAACAGGGCCGAGAGGTCGGTCTGGCAGAAGTCGACCAGGGCGCGGGTCACCTCCTGGAAGGCGTAGCGCTCGTAGGCGGCGCGGACCTCGCGGTCGAGCGCCCACAAACGGTGCAGCACGTAGCGCTCGAGAGGCGGCATCTCCTCGACCGGCAGCCGCTCGGCCTCGCTGAAGCCCGCCAGCGCGCCCAGCATGTAGCGGACGGTGTTGCGGATCTTGCGGTAGGCGTCGGTGGTGGTCTGCAGGATGGCCTTGCCGATGCGCGTGTCGTCGCCGTAGTCGACCATGCCGGCCCAGAGCCGCAGGATTTCCGCGCCGCTGTCCTTGATGACGGACTGGGGATCGACGGTGTTGCCCAGCGACTTCGACATCTTCTCCCCCTTCTCGTCGAGGGTGAAGCCGTGGGTCAGCACGCCCTTGAAGGGGGCGCGGCCGCGCGTCCCGGAGCTTTCCAGCAGAGAGGACTGGAACCAGCCGCGGTGCTGGTCGGAGCCTTCGAGATAGAGGTCGGCGGGCGAGCGGGTCGGCTGGCGCACATCCGGCCGGTTCTCCAGCACGAAGGCGTGGGTCGAGCCGGAATCGAACCAGACGTCGAGGATGTCCTCGACCTTCTCGTAGCGGCTGGCGTCGACCGCGTTGCCCAGGAAGTCCTCGGCGGGCCGGGTGAACCAGGCGTCGGCCCCTTCGCGGCCGACGATCTCGACGATACGGGCGTTGACCTCGGCGTCGTGCAGCGGCTGGCCGTTGTCCTTCTCGACGAACATGGCCATCGGCGAGCCCCAGGCGCGCTGGCGGCTGATCAGCCAGTCTGGGCGGCCCTCGACCATGGTGCGGATGCGGTTCTTGCCGGCGGCCGGATAGAAGGCGGTCTCGTCGATCGCCGTCAGCGCCGTCTCGCGCAAAGTGCGGCCCTCATGCACAGCGCCCGCAATGGCATGGTCCATGCGGATGAACCACTGCGGGGTGTTGCGGAAGATCACCGGCGCCTTGGAGCGCCAGGAGTGCGGATAGGAGTGCTCCAGCCGCCCGCGCGCCAGCAGGTTGCCGGCCTCGATCAGCTTGTCCATCACCGCGGGATTGGCCGGGCCGAACTTGCCGGCCTTCTTGCCCTCGGTCTCCAGCACCTTCAGCCCGGCGAACAGGCCGACGTGCGGATAGTAGGCGCCGTCCGGATCGACGGTGTCGGGGATCTCGCGATGGCCGTGCGCCAGCCAGACCATGTAGTCGTCGACGCCGTGGCCGGGGGCGGTGTGCACGAAGCCGGTGCCGGCGTCGTCGGTGACGTGGTCGCCCGCCAGCATCGGCACGCCGAAGCTGTAGTAGCGGTCGAGGTTGGCCAGCGGATGGGCCAGCTCCATGCCCTCGCAGTCGACGCTCTCGACCTTGCGGAAGCCGGCGACCTTGGCCGCCTTCATCACCTCGTCCGCCAGCTTCTCGGCGACGACCAGCTTGTCGCCCGGCTTGGCCCAGGGCTCGAAGGCCAGGTCCGTCTCCATCGCCTCGACCTCATAGACGGCGTAGGCGATGTCCGGGTTGTAGCTGACGGCGCGGTTGGCCGGGATGGTCCAGGGCGTGGTGGTCCAGATCACCACCGCGGCGTCCTGGGCGGCGTCGGAGCCTTCGACCACCGGGAACTTCACCCAGACGGTGGGGCTGACGTGGTCGTGGTATTCGACCTCGGCGTCGGCGAGCGCCGTGCGCTCCACCGGGCTCCACATCACCGGCTTGGAGCCGCGATAGAGCTGGTTCGAGGTCAGGAACTTGTGGAACTCGGCGACGATGGCCGCCTCAGAGGCGAAGTCCATGGTGGCGTAACGGTTGGCCCAGTCGCCGGTCACGCCCAGGCGCTGGAACTCGCGCATCTGCTCGCCGATCCAGTGGCCGGCGTAGTCGCGGCACTGCTGGCGGAACTCGGCGACCGGGACGTCGTCCTTGCGCCGGCCCTTGGCGCGGTACTGCTCCTCGATCTTCCACTCGATCGGCAGGCCGTGGCAATCCCAGCCGGGCACGTAGTCGACGTCGAAGCCCAGCGCGAAGCGCGAGCGGACGACGAAGTCCTTGAGGATCTTGTTCAGCGCGTGGCCGATGTGGATGCCGCCATTGGCGTAGGGCGGGCCGTCGTGCAGCACGAACAGCGGCGCGCCGGCCTTCTGACGCTCGGTGCGGATGGCGTTGTAGAGATCGATCTCCCGCCAGCGGTCGAGGATCTGCGGCTCGAGCTTGGGCAGGCCGGCGCGCATCGGGAACGGCGTGTCCGGCAGGAAGACGGTTTCGCGATAGTCGCGGGTCTCGGAATTGGGCGTGTCGGCGTCGTCGGCCATGGGATGTTCCAGCTTGGCTCGGAAGGTGGGGTGCGGGGCTAGACCCGGCGCGCGCTGGGACGATCTCGTCCGACGACGTCACGCCGGGCGGGTAATTCGCAGCTCTTTCCGACCCGAATTCATGGGCAGGCTCTAACAGAGGTGGACCGCGAACCCAAGCGCCGGCGTGGCGGAAGCGGCGGCCGAACGCCCCCTATGCCGGCTCCATCGCCTCGCGCTCGCAGAAGGAGGCCAGGCCCTCGAGCGCGGCCGCGCAGTCGCCGCGCAGGGAAGAGCCGTGCATCACCGCCAGCGTCGTTGGCTTCAGCTCCGCCAGGCCGCGCAGGATAGCCGCGGTGCCAGGCGCCAGCGTCATCGCCCGGAACATCCGCTCGGCGTCGAGCGCGGGACCCAGAATGTCGGCGTCGGTCAACGGCGGGCCGTCGCCGACATGGGTCAGGAGGTCGCCGGAGAACAGGGTCCCGGTGGTTTCGTCGAAGAAGAGGCCGGCCTCCCAGCCGTGCGGCACGTGCGGGGTGGAGATCCAGCGCATCCGGCGGCCGCCCAGGTCCATCACTTCGCCCTCGGCCAGCGGCCGCGGCGGTCGGTCGGCGAGATCGTTGATCGAGACTTCGCAGCCCAGGCCGCCTTGCACCACCTGGGCCTGGGGGGCGGCGGCCAGCCAGAGGTTCATGGCCCCGCACTCGTCGGCCTCCACATGGCCGAAACTGATCCAGCGCAGCCGCTCCGGCGGCATGATCCGGCTCACCGCCTCGGACAGCAGCGGAAACAGCTGGCGCTGCCCGCAGTGGAAGAGCATCGGCTCGTCGCCGTCGATGAGGAACTGGTTGAAGGTGAAGCCGGCGGGCGGGGCGACCTGGGCGACCCAGGTCGACAATCGATAGACGCCCGCGGCGATCTCGCTGATCTGCGTCTGCATCGCCAGATCCTCCCGTCGCCAAGCAAGAGTGGGCTTGAGCAGGTCATTGTTCAAGGCGCGGACGCTTGAGCTGACAAGCCGGGGGGCATCACGTTTTTGCGGCGGGCCCGGAAACCCCGCCGAGGCTCAGGCGCCCAGCAGCGTTCGGGCGGCCTGGGCGTCGGCCAGGACCTGGGTGACCATGGTCGGCAGGTCGGGGAACTTCTCTTCCGGGCGCAGGAAGGCGATCAGTTCGGTCTCGATGACCTGGTCGTAGAGGTCCTCGTCGAAGTCGAACAGCCAGACCTCCAGCACCGGGTCGGTGTGGCCCTCGATGGTCGGGTTGACCCCGATGTTGGCGACGCCCGGAAGCTGACGGCCGTCGGGCAGGCGGGTGCGCGTCGCATAGACGCCGAAACGCGGGACCACATAGCCGGCGATGGAGACGTTGGCGGTGGGAAAGCCGAGCTTGCGGCCGAGCTGGCGGCCGCGCTGGACCGCGCCCTCGATGGCGAAGGGGCGGCCGAGGATTTCGGCGGCTTCCTGCGGCCGGCCCTCGCGCAGCGCCTCGCGGATCCGCGTCGAGGAGAACTTGTCGCCTTCGCCGCCCGTCACCGCCGGGGCGACCGAGACGCCGAAGCCCAGCTCCTGGCCGTAGGCCTGCATGGCGTCGGGCGAGCCGCTGCGGTCCTTGCCGAAGGTGTTGTCGAAGCCGACGGCGATGTGCCGGGCGCCCAGGCCCTGGGCCAGCACCCGCGAAGCGAACTCGCGGTCGCTCATCTCGGCGAGCTCGGGTTCGAGCGGCAGGACGTAGAGCACCTCGACGCCCAGGGTTTCGAGGGCGCGCGCCTGCTGGTCGCGCTTCTGCAGGGCGAAGGCCGGCTGGTCGGGATGGAAATAGGCCCGCGGGTGCGGATCGAAGGTGATCACCGCCAGCGGGGCGCCGAGCGCCTTGGCCGCCTCGGCGGCGAGATCGATCACCCGCTGGTGGCCGCGGTGCACGCCGTCGAAGCTGCCGACCGCGATCGCAGCCCCCCGGTCAGAGGCGGGCAGGTCCTTCCAGCCCCGGACGACGCGCAACCGTCTCATGCGGGGCGCCTCGGGACCATGATCAGCGCCTCGCCGTCCACCACCACCTTGCCGTTGACCTCGCACACGGTGGCCAGGGTGGCGTGGGCGCGGGAGGCGTTCAGCGTCTTGATCGTCACGCGCGCCGTCACCGAGTCGCCCAGGCGCACCGGCCGGCGGAAGGTCAGGCTCTGCTTCAGATAGACGACGCCCGGGCCCGGCAGCTGGGTGCCGACCACCGCCGAGATATAGGCGGCCGCCAGCATGCCGTGGGCGATTCGCCCGCCGAAGGGGGTGGTCTTGGCGTAGGCCTCATCGAGGTGGAGCGGATTGACGTCGCCGGACAGCTCGGCGAAGGCCTCGATCACGGCGGCGCTGGCCACGCGGGTGTGCTCCGCGCTCTGACCCTCGCTCAGATCCTCGAAATAAAGGCCCTGCACTCTGAAGCGCTCCTCGCCAGCGTTCCGTCTCCCTTAAGGGACAGCAGCCCCCCTTACCAGATGAGAGGGGGCTACCAGACGAGGTCGGTCATGGCGAAGCGGGCGTGCAGGCCTTCCTGGCGCAGCAGGTCGGCGACGACGTCGGGCTTAAGGCCCCCCGCGCCCACCGCCTCGGCGGCGTGGATGCCGCGGGCGATGAAGAGGGCGTCCAGGTTCTGGGCGTTGGCCCCGCGGATGTCGGTGGGCAGGCCGTCGCCGACGCAGAGCACCCGCGTCCTGTCGAGCGTCGCCGGCAGCCGGCTGGCCGCCTCGGCCAAAGCCAGGTCGTAGATCGCCGGATAGGGCTTGCCCGCCATCAGCACCTTGCCGCCCAGGCTCTCGTACAGCTGGGCGAGCGCGCCGGCGCAATAGATCAGGGTGTCGCCGCGCATCACCACGATGTCGGGATTGGCGCAGATGAACTCCAGGCCGCGGGCGACCGCGCCGAGGAAGGCCTCGCGATAGTCCTCCGGCTCGTCTTTGACGTCGTCGAACGGTCCGGTGCAGGCGATGAAGGCGGCCTCGTCGAGCCCCGCCTCTTGTAGCGGGAGGCCCTCGTAGAGCGGCCAGTCGCGCTCGGGGCCCAGCTTGTAGGCCGGTCCCGGCGCGCGTTCGTTCAGCAGCTCGCGGGTGGCGTCGCCGGAGGTCACCACGCGCGACCAGGCCTCGCGCGGGACGCCCAGGCTGTCGAGCTGCTCGACGATGGGGGCGTTCGGACGCGGGGCGTTGGTCAGCAGGATCACCGGTCCGCGCTCGGCCTTGAAGCGGACCAGCGCCTCGCAGGCGTCGGGGAAGCTCTCGCGGCCATTGTGGACCACGCCCCAGACGTCGCAGAGCAGGACGTCGTAGCGGTCGGCGATCTCGGACAGGCCCGAAGGCAGGGCGGGGAGGGTCATGCGCGGGCGGTAGCTCTCGACGGTCGCCGGGTCAATGCGTCCGGGCACGGACCCGGCACGGAGGTGGCTCGTGACGACCTCATCAGGCGATGAGAGGTCTTGGAATGACGCAGTTTAAGGCGCTTCGCCTACTGGACCGCGCCTGTAGAATTCAGGGTAAAGGCAGAAATTCTGCGACGATCGGTCAGCGTCTTTTGAAGAAGATTTTATGACATCATCGGACAGTCATGGAATCTCTGTAACTCCAGCGGCGCCGGCGAACAGACTAAGAGAATCCGGCTTCATTGAAACAATGTGGGCCGTATCCGGGGCGGGGTACGAGACGGCCGCCTGGTGATCCGGCTCCTATGTCTTGGAGCGGAGAATGATATACTTAGCTGATTTTGTAATGGCGGCCGCCCTCGTATCGGCGGCGATTCCGAACGTCAATCCTGGCCCGGCCGTGTCGGCAGAGACGCTTGACGCTCCGCAGGTCTCGCCGTCTGCGGAGCAGACGGTGCACATCAGCGTCCTCACCTACAATGTCCATGGACTGCCCTGGCCTTTGACGGGCGGGCGCGGCGCCGCTCTGCGGGCGATCGGCCGCGAACTCGCGGCGCAGCGGGACGTCGGCCTGCAACCCGATGTCGTCCTCATCCAGGAGGGCTTTCGCGATGAGATCGCCGATCTCGTCAAGCTGAGCGGCTACCGGTTCTGGGCGCAGGGGCCGAGCCGGCCCGACCGGGCGCCCAAGCCGCCGCCCGGGGGACGCTCCTACCCGTCGGTGCGCTATCCTCTGGCCGGGGAGGGATGGGGGAAGTTCACCGGAAGCGGACTGCACATCCTGAGCGATCTGCCGATCGTCGCGGTGCAGAGCGAGCCCTACCGGGCCTGCGCCGGCCTGGATTGCCTGGCGAACAAGGGCGTCATGCTGGCCCGGCTGGTCTTGCCGAACGGGGCTGGCGAGGTCGACGTCGTCAACACCCATATGAACGCCAAGAAGGCGTCCCGTACGCCGCCCGGGCGGGCTCTGCGCGCCCATAACCGCCAGACCGAGCAACTCGCCGCCTTCGTTCAGCGCGAGCACGCACCGGATATCCCCCTGCTGGTCGGGGGAGATTTCAATGTGAAAGGGGCGCCGACCCGCTATGACTATGAGGCGCAGGCGCGCCCCTATATGGTGGTCAGCGAGTTTTGCGACGCCCTTGACGCGCGCTGCGAGGGCCAGGCGCCGGCCGCGGCGCAGAAGCCCTGGCTGCGCTCGCAGGATCTGCAGGCCTTCCGTCACGGAAAGCCTGTGGGCGTCAGGCCGGTCAGGGTCGCGACCGTCTTCGACGCCACGCAGGGCCGGCAAGCGCTTTCGGACCACGCCGGCTATCTCGTGCGCTACCAGTTGAACTGGTCGCCGACGGACCTGGCGCCGGAGCCTGCGCCGCCCGCCGTCGAGGTGAAGCCGACGCTTGGGACCTGGGGCGTCAAGGTGTCCTGGCGGCGCTGAGCCTGCGTTCGCTCTTCATGCGGCCGTCGTGTCCATCGGTCGGAGCTCGGACAGCATGGTCGGGATGAGCTCCGAGACCGTCGGATGAATGTGCATGGCGCCACGGATCACCGTCCAGGGCGCCTTCGCGTACATCACGTCGAGAATCGAGTGGATCACCTCGTCGCCGCCGACGCCGAGGATCGCGGCTCCGAGGATGGCGCCGGTCTCGGCGTCGACGGCGATCTTCATGAATCCTTGAGTCTCGCCCTTTTCGACCGCGCGTCCGACGCGCGTCATCGGCCGCTTGCCAATGAGCGTCTTCCGCCCGCTCTTGCGGATCTCTTCCTCCGTCATTCCGGCCCGACCGAGCGGCGGATCGACGTACAGTGCGTATGCCGTGATCCGATCGCTCACACGGCGCGGATCGTTCTCGAGCAGGTTCGCGATGACGATCTCGCCGTCGTTGTACGCCGTGTGCGTGAAGGCGCCCTTGCCGTTGCAGTCGCCGAGCGCCCAGATGCCCGGGACGTTCGTGCGGAGCTGGTCGTCGACCACGACGTAACCTCGTGCGTCGACAGCGACGCCCGCTTCGTCGAGTCCGAGATCGTCGGTGTTGGGTCGCCGGCCGACGGCGAGCAGCACGTGCGAGCCGTGCACTTGAGGCGCACCGGAGGCGCAGTCGACGTCGGCTATGATCTCGTCGCCACGCTTGGCGAAGCCGATGCATCTGGCGTCCAGGCGCACCTCGACGCCCTCGCTCTCGACGATCTCCCGGATCGCGGTCGACACGTCTTCGTCCTCGCGGGCGATGAGCCGCGGCCCCATTTCGAGGATCGTGACCTCGGCGCCGAAGCGCCGAAACATCTGCGCGAATTCGAGACCGATGTAACTGCCGCCGACGACGATCAGGCGCTTCGGCAGGAAATCCACCGACATCATCGAGCTGTTGGTGAGGACGTCGATCTCGCGAATGCCCGGCATGTCCGGCACGAACGCCCGACCGCCGACGTTCAGGAAGATCTTGTCGGCCTGCAGGCGTTCTTCGCCGACGCGCACCTCGTGTGCGGATTCGAACCGGGCGTGGCCCCGGTAGACGGTGCAGTTCTCCATGTTCTGCAGCCAGTCTTCGAGACCGGTGCGCGATTGCCCGGAGACCGCGTCCTTCCGCGCCTTCACACGCTTCATGTCGACGCGGAACGGGCCGACGTCGACGCCGTACTCGGCGGCGCGGGCGGCCATGCGCGCCGCGTAGGCGCTCGCCACCATCGTCTTCGTCGGAATGCAGCCGGTGTTGATGCAGGTTCCGCCGATGAGGTTCCGCTCTATGACCGCGACCTTCATGCCGGCGCCCGCGAGACGGGAGGCCACGTAAGGGCCGCCCTGGCCGACGCCGACGACGATCGCGTCGTAGCTGGTCACTTCGGCAGTTCCGTACCCGACTGCTCCGCCACCATGTAGGCGGCGTACCAGTCGGGCCAGTCCTCGTCCCTGTGACCGAGGCCCGCCTCGTACGCGCCGTGCGCGTGCTCCGCGCGGCGGAACGCGCTCGCCAGATCGTTCGACGACGCGAAGGTCGTCGCTGTGGAATCGATGCGACCCGCCAGGCGCGTCGTGACCTCCTGGAACAGCCAGCCGTTGCCGTCCGGATCGCGGAACGAAGCGAAGGAGCGGTAGCTGCCGTGCTCGGGATCCGGACCGCTCGCGCGATCGCGCCCGAACAGATAGGGCTCGTCGGGACCGGCGTACACGCCGGCGCTGTGGAACACCTCACTGACCGCGACGCCACGGTCGAGCAGCTCTTTGCGTGCGGCGTCGATGTCGGAGACGACGAGGTACAGGCCCTGGGCGGAGCCGGGCGCCGCCGCGGTGACGTCCTTGCCGAAGATGACCGAGCACCCGGAGCCGGGCGGCGTGAACTGGAGCACGCGGAAGGCTTTTCCGTCGTCGAAGTCGGCGTCGAGCCTCCACCCGAGTTGCGCGTAGAACGCCTTCGCGCGGTCGACATCCGATACGGGGATGACGACGATCTCGAGCTTCATGTCGTTGTTGGCCTTCGTCGCGCTCATCCCGGCCTCCTGGGGTGTGGGCGAGGTTGGTTGGCCTCGACCAGGTGCGTCGAAAGCGACCTACAAGCTGCCGAATGTCCCGCGGCGTCAAGAGAACGCTGCTCGATGAACTCTGGGTCGTGAGCTTCTCAGCTCTGCGCAGGAGCTAGTACCGGCCGCCCATCCGTCGCAGCGGGGCCGGTCGGCCCAGGGTAGGGCCGGAGGGGGAACCGGTCTCGGCGAGGACGGAGTCGCGGATGGCGCGCGGCTCGCCGAACAGGTTGCCCTGGCCGAGCGGGATGTTGAGCTCGAGGATATCGACCACCTGCCGCTCGTTCTCGACCTTCTCGGCGATCAGCTGCATGCCGTAGCGGCGGGTGAGCGAGGCGAAATCCTCCGCCGCCAGGTCGGGCATGGCCCGCAGCACCAGCCGGCCGTCCAGCTCCACCAGCTCTTCCAGCAGCATCTGGGCGCCGACCTTGACGAAGCTGACGTCGGCGCGGGCGAAGTCCTGCAGGTCGAAGTCGAGGTCGGTGATCTTGTCGATCGAGAAGCGGAACCCGAGGTCGGCGAGCCGGCCCATGTTGCGGTTCTCGACCGGGCCGCGGGCGTCGAAGGCGGCCTGGCCGACCTCGAAGATCAGGGCGTTGGCGAGATCGCGGTTGGCGGCGAGCAGCTCCAGGAACTGCGGGAAGAACTCGTCGTCCCCCAGGCTGGACATGGAGATGTTGCAGAAGATGCCGATGCGCCGGTCCTGCTTGGCCAGCCGGCGCACGATCTGCACGCAGCGGAACAGCAGCAGGTTGTCGATGGCGGTGACCAGGCCGCCGGGCTCGGCGACGCTGAGGTACTCCGTCGGCATCATCACCCGGCCGCTCTCGTCGCGCAGGCGGGTGAAGCTTTCGTAGAAGACGGTCTTGCGCTGCGGCAGGGCGACCACCGGCTGCAGGTAGAGGTCGACCCGGTTCTCGGCCAAGGCCTCGCGGACCGTGTCCAGCAGGGTGGCGGTCATCATGGGGGCGGACTGGCGATGGGCGGAGTTGTGGCCCATCCTGCCGGCATAGGCGGGGGAGATCTCGGCCGCGGTGGGCGCACGACTTTGCAGCTTCTGGACCAGCTGCTCCAGCATCTCCACCTCGTCGGTGAGCGCCTCGCCGCGGCTCATGTCATCGGCCACGGCGCCGGCCATGTCGGTGACGCGGGTGTCGAGCCGTTCGACCTGGTCGAGCAGCAGGATGTGGGCTTCGCGCAGCGAGTCGAGATCGGAGCGGATGGAGCCGTGGTCGAGGGCGCGTTCGATCAGCCCGTGAAAGGCGAAGCAGAGGCCAAGGCCTCCGACCAGGGCCGCAACGCCCGCACCCCAGCCGCCGCCGTTGCGCCACAGGGTGAGCGCGACGATCAGCGAGAGGCAAAGATAGGCGCCGCAGAGCAGCGCAAGGGTGAGCCGTCGCATCATCCCACCATCCGAATCGAGACGAAGTATCGGCTAGGGACTCACACGGTGTCGAACGGATTAACCGTCGCACCCCCTTCGGCTGTCATCCCGGTTTTCGCGCCAGCGAAAGACCGGGAACCATGAACACCGAATTCGTCGAGAATTCTCGATGCGCGCCGTGTTCATGGATCCCGGACAAGCCGCTCGCGCGGCTTTCCGGGATGACATTGTGGGCAGACGGTTACTTCGCAGCCTGGTTCATCGCCCAGCTGACGCCATAGGGGTCGCGCAGGGCGCCGAAGAGGTCGCCCCAGAACATCTGCTGGACGGGCGTCACCACCTCGCAGCCGGCGTCGACGGCGCGCTGGAACTCGGCGTGGATGTCGCGGGCGATCAGCACCAGGCTGAACCCTTGCGGAGCGACCTTGGGCTGGCCGTGCTCGGGGTAGAAGTCGCTCAGCATCACCGACGAGCCGTTCACATAGAGGTGGACGTGCATGGTGCGGCCCTGGTCGTCCGCCGGCTGCTGGGCGGCGAGCTCGGCCCCGAAGGCCTTCTTGTAGAATTCGGCGGCGGCCAGGGCGCCGTCGACGTTGAGATAGGCGACCACGCCGCTCTTGGTCGGCGCGGTGACGGGGGTTTCGGCTTCCAGAACGCTCGACATCTCAGGGCCTCCTTCAGGCTGTTGACCTCTCAAGGACGCGCGGCGTCCGGCGGATCCGACACGGCGCGCGACGATTCCTGCGCCAGCCGGTCAAGGTGCTGGCGGATGTGGTTGGCCTCGGCGGCGGTGTTGGCGAGCGCGATCGCCTGGTCGAAGCAGGTCCTAGCCTCGCGTTCGCGACCGAGCTGCAGCAGCAGCGCGCCGCGCGCGCCGTGGAAGTGGAAGTAGCCGTCGAGCCGCTCGGCCAGGGGCTCGATCAGCTCCAGCGCCGCGGTCGGTCCCGCGACCTTGGCGAGGGCCGCGGCGCGGTTGAGGGTGATCACCGGCGACGGTTGGATGATCTCCAGCGTCGCGTAGAGCCGCTCGATCCCGCGCCAGTCGGTGTCCTCGAACCGATCCGCCCGGGCGTGCAGGGCGGCGATGGCGGCCTGGACCTGATAGGCGCCCGGCGCGTGGTGGCGGATGGCCTTGTCGATCAGGGCGAGGCCCTCGGCGATCAGCTTACCGTCCCAGCGGCTGCGGTCCTGGTCCTCCAGCAACACGATCTGGCCGTCGGCGTCGAAGCGGGCCGGGCTGCGCGCATGCTGCAGCAGCATCAGCGCCGTCAGCCCCATGATCTCCGGCTCGGTCGCGAAAAGCCGCAGCAGCAGGCGCGCCAGCCGGATCGCCTCGTCGCAGAACTGGGCGCGGGCCTCGCCGTCGCCGGCGGAATAGCCCTCGTTGAACGCCAGGTAGAGCATGGCCGCCACCGCGCCGAGCCGCTCGGAGCGCTCGACGGGCCCCGGCGCCTCGAACGGCACCTCGGCCTTGGCGATGCGGGCCTTGGCGCGGGTGATCCTCTGCTCCATGGCCGCTTCGCTCACCAGGAAGGCGCGGGCGATCTGCTTCACCGAAAGGCCCGAGACGATGCGCAGGGCGAGCGCGATCTGCTGGGTCGCCGGCAGCTCCGGGTGGCCGCAGACGAACAGCAGGCGCAAGACGTCGTCGCGGTAGTGCGAGCCGTCCAGCCGCTCGGCGAGCGGCGTCTCGACGTCGTCCAGGTCCGAGAGGGCCGCCTCGTCCGGCAGGGCGGCCTCCCGGGACCGCTTGCGCACGCCGTCGAGGGCGGCGTTGCGGCCGACCAGGATCAACCAGGCGGCCGCGTCGCGCGGCGGGCCGTTGCGCGGCCAGCTCTTCAGGGCGCGCAGCGAGGCCTCCTGGAAGGCCTCCTCCGCCTGGTCGAGGTCGCGGAAATAGCGCAGCAGGGCGCCGACGGCCTGGGGCCGCGCGCCGATCAGCGCGGCGTTGATCCAGGCCAGGTCGGTCATGCGGACGCCGTCCCGCGCTCGTCGCCGAAATACAGGCCGACGGGGCGGATCTCATAGGTGCTGGTGGGATTGGCCTCGCCGAGCTCGCGGGTCACGGCGAGCGCTTCCTCGAGGTTCTCGACATCGAGGATATAGAAGCCGAGCAGCTGCTCCTTGGTCTCGGCGTAGGGCCCGTCGATCACCAAAGGCTCGCCATTGGTCTTGCGCACCGAGGTGGCCGAGGTGGTGGGCAGCAGCCGCAGCGAGGGCCCGAGCTTGCCTTCGCGGATCAGCCTCTCCTGGACGACGCGGATTTTCGCCATGACGGCGGCGTCCTCTTCCTGTGTCCAGGAATAGACCATGTCTTCGTCGTTGTAGCAGAGCAGGGCGTAGAGCATGCGCAGACCTCGTGTGCGTTCGAAGGACGCCCGAGTATGCGACGGCCCGACATGGCGGGCAAAAATAGTTGGAGATCTACAGATGATCCCCCTTTTTCGTCATCCCGGCCGGAGCGAAGCGGAGAGCCGGGACCCAGGGGGTTCTGCAGGGCGGCGGTCCTGGGTCCCGGATCTGCGGCGCTGCGCGCCTTGTCCGGGATGACGGGTCACCGCGTCGGGATCGGGGTCTCGCCGCGGTAGTCGTAGAAGCCGCGGCCGGCCTTGCGGCCGAGCCAGCCGGCCTCGACGTACTTCACCAGCAGCGGGCAGGGACGGTACTTGGAATCCGCCAGGCCTTCGTAGAGCACGTTCATGATCGCCAGCACGGTATCCAGCCCAATGAAGTCTCCCAGTTCAAGAGGCCCCATCGGATGGTTGGCGCCCAGCCGCATGGCGTTGTCGATCGCCTCGACCGTGCCGACGCCCTCGTAGAGGGTGTAGATGGCCTCGTTGATCATCGGCACCAGGATGCGGTTGACGATGAAGGCGGGGAAGTCCTCGGCGTTGGCCGTGGTCTTGCCCAGCGATTTGGCGAAGTTGACGGCGATCTCATATGTGGCCGCGTCCGTGGCGATGCCGCGGATAATCTCCACGAGCTTCATGACAGGCACCGGGTTCATGAAATGCAGGCCAATGAATTTCTCGGGCCGGTCGGTGGTCGAGGCCAACCGGGTGATCGAGATCGATGAGGTGTTGGACGCCAGCAGCGTCTTGGGGCCGAGGTGCGGGGTCAGGGCCTTGAAGATGGTCTTCTTGACGCTCTCGTCCTCGGTCGCGGCCTCGATCGCGAGGTCGGACTTGCCGATCGCCTGGAGCTCTTCGGCGGCCTTCAGGTGCTTCAGGCCGGCGTCCATCTCGTCCTGGCGGATGATGCCGCGGGCGACCTGACGGGTCATGTTGCGTTCGATGTTCTGCAGGCCGGCCTCGATCCGGTCGTGGCTGACGTCGTGCAGCAGCACGTCATAGCCGGCCAGAGCACAGACGTGAGCGATGCCCGCTCCCATTTGACCGGCGCCGATAATGCCGACCGTCTTGATGCCAACCATGCCCAGGTCCTAATCACAGAAGCGGACGACCGACCGCTTACCTCGCAGCTGACTTTCTAACACCCGATCCACATCGGTGGAAAAGTCTTTTGCTGCGCCGCAGCGTAGAGCGTGGCCGCGGATTCTCGCCCTGCTTGTGTCTACCGGGGGGCAACAATTTGGAAGTGCATGTTGCAGCGCACGCGCCGCTCTGGCTCAGCCGGCGAGCGCCTCCAGGCGCAAAACCTCCGCCAGCGCGTGCGGCCGCGTGTTCATCACCTGGTGCCCGGCGTCGATGCGGACCCGGCGTTCGGCCTTGAGGCGCGTGGCGAAGGTCTCCTGCCAGGGGACCGGAAGGCTGCCGTCGCGCAGGCAGACGACATAGCTGGCCGGGACCGCGTCCAGGTGGTCGTAGCGCCAGTTCGAGGCGCTGTAGGTCAGGGCAGGCCACATGTCGTGGCCGAGCTTGCCCAGGAAGGCCTCGGTCTGGGCCGGGTCCATGTCGTTGCAGAACATCAGCGGATAGCGCTCGGCGACGCTGTGGGTCTTCGGATCGACGGGCCAGCCCACTTCGTCGGGATTTTCGCCGTGGAGGCTCGCGCCCATCATGCTCAGCGTGGTCCGGCCCGCTGGGGGCGCCGAACAGGTCACGTAGACGATGCGGCGGAAGAGGCTGGGGCGCTGCTCGACCATGAACGGCAGCACCATGCCGGCCTGCGAGTGGCCGACCAGGACGACGTCGCCAAGGCCGGCGGCCTCGATGTCGGCGATCAGCTCGGCGGCGATCGCCTCATTGTCGATCCCGTCGGTGGCGCGGCCGCGCTTGCGGCCGCAGCCTGGGGCGTCGAGGGCCAGCGCCCGGCCAAAGCCGCCGCCGGTCTGGGCGTCCAGCGCCGCGATCGTCTCGTCCCACACCCAGCCGCCCTGGCCGCCGCCGTGCAGGAAGGCGTAGTCGACAGGCTGGCTCATGCTTGCTCCCCAATGTTTGAGCAGCATGGAAGCCGATCAAACCCGGCGCGCATAACGAAAAACGCCCGCGCGGCGGGACCGCGCGGGCGTTCTGGCCAGCTTTGGCGATTTCGGCCGGATCAGCCCAGAGCGGTCATCAGTTCCGGCACGGCGGTCTTGTAGTCGGCCACCAGGCCGTAGTCGGCGACCTGGAAGATCGGGGCGTCCGGATCCTTGTTGATCGCGACGATCACCTTGGAGTCCTTCATGCCGGCCAGATGCTGGATCGCGCCGGAGATGCCGATGGCGACGTAGAGCTCGGGGGCCACGACCTTGCCGGTCTGGCCGACCTGGTAGTCGTTCGGCGCATAGCCGGCGTCGACCGCGGCGCGGCTGGCGCCGACCGCTGCGCCGAGCTTGTCGGCGAGCGGCTCGATGACCTTCTGGAACTCTTCGGCTGAACCCAGGGCGCGACCGCCGGAGACGACGATCTTGGCGCCGGCGAGTTCGGGACGGGCCGACTTCACCAGCTGTTGGTCGACAAAACGGATCTTGGCCGGAGCGGCCGGGGCCGCCACGCTTTCGACCGCCGCCGAGCCGCCTTCCGCCGCCGCCTTGAAGGCGGTCGGGCGCACGGTGATCACCTTCTTGGCGTCCGACGACTGCACCGTCTCCAGCGCATTGCCGGCGTAGATCGGGTGCACGAAGGTCGAGCCGTCGATGACCTCGATGACGTCGGAGATCTGCGCCACGTCGAGCTTGGCGGCGATCCGCGGCGACAGGTTCTTGCCCTGCGAGGTCGCCGGCGTCAGCACGGCGTCGTAAGACCCCATCAGCGGGACGACGAGGTCCTGGAAGGCTTCGGCTAGGCCCTGGCCCAGCTCCACGCTCTCGGCCAGCAGCACCTTGCGGACGCCGGCGATCTTGGCCGCGGCGTCGGCCACGGCCTTGGCGTTCTGGCCGGCGACCAACACGTCGATGTCGCCCGAGATGCCCTGGGCGGCGGTCACGGTCTTGTGCGTGCTGTCCTTCAGCGACGCGCCGTCGTGATCGGCGATGACGAGAACGGCCATTAGAGGACCCCCGCTTCGTTCTTCAGCTTCGAGACCAGATCGGCGGCGCTCTCGACCTTGATGCCGCCGGCGCGTTTCGGCGGCTCGGTGACCTTGAGCACCTTCAGGCGCGGGGCCGTGTCGGCGCCGAGCGAAGCCAGCTCCTTCACGTCGAGCGGCTTCTTCTTGGCCTTCATGATGTTGGGCAGGCTCGCGTAGCGCGGCTCATTGAGGCGCAGGTCGACGGTGATCACCGCCGGCAGGTCGACTTCGAGCGTCTGCAGCCCGCCGTCGACTTCCCGCGTCACCTTGGCCTTGCCGCCGGCGATCTCGATTTGCGAGGCGAAGGTCGCCTGCGGCCAGTCGAGCAGGGCCGCCAGCATCTGGCCGACCGCGTTGTTGTCGCCGTCGATCGCCTGCTTGCCGACGATCACCGCCTCGGGGTTTTCCTCGGCGATGACGGCCTTCAGCACCTTGGCGACCGCGAGCGGCTCCAGGTCCTGATCACCGGCGTTCACCAGGATGGCGCGGTCGGCGCCCATGGCCAGCGCCGTGCGCAGGGTTTCCTGCGCCTGGGTCGGGCCCACGGAGATCGCGACGATCTCGGTGACGACGCCCTTCTCCTTCAGGCGGACCGCTTCTTCGACGGAAATTTCGTCAAAGGGGTTCATCGACATCTTCACGTTGGCGAGGTCGATACCGGACTGATCGGGCTTCACCCGCGCCTTCACGTTGTAGTCAATCACCCGCTTGACCGGGACCAACACCTTCATGGTCGACTAGGCCTCGTAAATTGCATGGCGGAAATTGGATCGCAGGGGCAATAGCGGTTCCGGCGGGCATTGCAAGCCGTGCGACATGACGGGCGCCGCAATTCCGCCGGAGCGGTAAGGCTGGCTCCCAGCGAAACGCGATACTAAGTACCCCTCCATGAACCCGACGCTCGAGCGGCTCAAGCTCATCTTTCTCGCCATCTTCGCGGTGCTCACCGTGGCCATGATGATCTGGCAGGTCGGCTGGATCTGGCCGCGGCAGAGCTGCGAAAAGGATCACAAGTGGTGGGACGACTCCCAGCGGGCCTGCGCCCAGCCGGTGCTGATCTCCGACATCACCGGCCGCGTGATCGCCGATCCGCAGGCCCGCGCCGAGGCGCTGAAGGCGCTGGGCAAGGAGAAGTAGGCGCTGAACGCCCCCTCAGTCGCTTCGCGACAGCTCCCCCGTTTCACGGTGGAGCATCTACGGCCCAGATCCTCCGCCGCGCAGCGGAGGAGGTGGCTCGCGTAGCGAGACGGAGGGGGCGTTTGTCGCCTTACCGCGTCGCGCCCGCCTGCCAGAAGACCTCCGTCGCGCCGCGGTCGTTGGCGTAGCGGGCGGCGACGAACAGCAGGTCCGAGAGGCGGTTCAGGTAGCGCAGGGCGGGCGGGCTGACCGGCGCGCCGGCTTCCACCAGCCGCACCGCGTCGCGCTCGGCCCGTCGGCAGACCGTGCGGGCCAGGTGCAAGGCGGCGGCAGCCGCCGTCCCGCCCGGCAGGATGAAGGTCGTCAGCTCCGGCAGCTGTCCGTTCATCGCATCGATCTCGCCTTCCAGCCGCGCGACCTGGCTTTCCAGGATGCGCAGGGCCTGGCCTTCGGCCTCGTCCGGCTTGGGCGGGGTGGCGAGGTCTGCGCCCAGGTCGAACAGCTCGTTCTGGATTCTGCCCAAAAGAGTGTCGAAGGCGTCGTCGCCGGCGGTGTGCAGCCGCGCCATTCCGACGCAGGCGTTGGTCTCGTCGACCGCGCCATAGGCCGCGACCCGCATGTCCGACTTGCTGACGCTCTCGCCGGTCGCCAGGCGCGTGCGGCCGGCGTCGCCGGTGCGGGTGTAGATGCGGTTGAGGGTGACCATCGGTCTGGTGTCCTGGTTCCAAAGTCCGCCAGCCCGCAGAGATTCCGAGCGACTGTCGGGATCGACAAGGCTGCTGGCAAAACCTTGATTTTAAAGTTCTTGCTGCACTGAAGTTCGACCGGCGGGCTGCAAGCCTGGGGGCTAGTGCCTTGTCCGCCACCAGACCGCGCCCACTAGGATCGCGATCGCGACCGCCTGGGTCACGACCCGCAGCCGCATGAGCTTGTTCGAATACGACCGGCCGAAATCTCCGCCGCGATAGAGGGCGAAAATCCCGAATGCGAGCACGATTGACACTGCAACAAGCGCAGCGGGGATCAGGAAGCTGAAAATGTCCATGGAACCCAATTTAGGGCTTCGCACGGTTGCGGGCCACTACGGATCGACGGTATTCGGCCGAGAGCTCAACGCTCGCTGAGCATGTTCAGCGACTTTGTTGCGCGAATGCTGTTGGGCCACCATATGGGCTGGGCAGCGGGTTTGCGGAGCGACGGAATAGTGACGCCGCCGCGTGAACATGCTCGACGAGACCTTCCGCCTCCGAGCGGCTGGCTGTCACGCCTCCGGGACTGACCGAGGTGTGAGAATCGGCCAAGCCGACGCCGGTTGTGAGGGTTGGAGTGAGTGTCGTGCGTAGTGATCAAGACGAGCGCGGATCCCGTGCTCTTGAAGGTTCAGAAATTATGAAACACGTTTCCCCTACTGAGGTGACCAGCGAAGCCCGCGTCAAAGGCCCGACGCGCCGCGCGCTCGCCAAGCAGCAGACCCGCAACAAGGTGATCGCCGCCGCCCGCAAGCTGTTCAGCGAGAACGGCTATGAAGGCGCCACCATCCGCGACATCGCCGCGGCCGCCGGCATGTCGACCGGCGCCGTCTTCGCCAACTTCAGCGACAAGTCCGACCTGTTCCGCGAGATCATGTTCTCGGACATCTCCAAGCTGGTCGCCGACATGCGCGAAGCCGCCGAGCGCGGCCGCGGGATCGAAGACGTGCTGCTGAAGATCTTCTCCACGGGCTACGCCTTCTATCGGACCCAGATGCCGTTGGCGCGCGCCGCCTTCAGCGTCTCCTGGGCGCCGCAGGAGGGCGAGCTGTTCCGCAAGATCGCGCCGCTCGGCGAGACCCAGCAGCTGATCCTCGAGCAACTGACCCTCGCCGTGGAGCGCGGCGAGCTCGGCCAGGAGGCCGAGGTCAAGCTGCGCGCGCAGATGCTCTACGAAGCCTATCTGGCCAACTATCCGCAGGCGATCTTCGAGGGCTGGAGCCTGGAAGCGCTGCAGGCGCGGTCGCGCGACCAGATCCGGATCCTGCTCGCCGGCGCCCGCCGGGGCTAGTCTTGAGCGGGGCGAGCCTTCGCCAGACTCAAAAGGCGGCGACACGCCAACGCGTGCTCGCCGCCGCCCGCGATCTGTTCGCCGCCCAAGGCTACGAAGCCGCCACCGTCCGCCAGATCGCCCAGCGCGCCGGGGTTTCGGTCGGCAGCGTCTTCACCACCTTCGCCTCGAAGGGCCAGATCCTCAGCGAGGTGATGCAGGAGCGGCTGGACGCCCTCTACGCCGAGCTCGACCGGGTGATCCCGCACCTGCGCGGCTCGACCGTCGACCGGCTGCGGTCGATCTTCGCCATCCATTTCGCCTTCGAGATCCGCCATGTTCAGCTGTTCCTGGCGCACATCGCGGCGGCCTATGACTGGACGCTGCCCGCCGGCGCCCTGCCGTTCGGCCGGAACCTGCGGCTGCAGGGGCTGATCCAGGACTGCCTGGCCCAAGGCATATCGAAAGGGGACGTCGATGCCGGCGCCAACCTCCAGGGAGGGGTGGACCTCTTGATGGCCGCCTATGCCTGGACCTATCGCCTCGCCGCCTGGGAGCAGGCCAGCGCCGAGGCGATGACTGCGGTGATGGACCAGCAGATCGGCATGATCGCCGCGGGCTTGCGGCCGCGCTGAACGCCCCCTCCCAGCGCTACGGCGCCTTCGGGCTTTCCCCGGTCCACTCCCAGTGCCAGGGCTCGAACGGATAGTTCACGAAGCCGAAGCGGTCGGCGTTGGCCAGCAGCCAGCGGTAGGCCGGACTTTCGGCCAGATAGAGCCGGTTCGCGTCGGCGCTGGAGTCCGCCGAGAAGCCCGGGGCGTGGCCCAGATAGAGATCCATCGCCAAGCCCGTGCGGTGCGGCGAGCAGGTCGCCCGTTCGCGGCCGTTGCAGTTGTTCTGGGTCGCGCAGCGGGCGGCGTCATAGGCCGGACTGCGGTAGGCGGAGAAGATCCTCAGCAACTCCGGGTCGGCGGCGATCCGGGGCTCCTCGGCCCGGGCGGTCGCGACCATCCGACGGTAGGCGGCGAAGGCCGCGGGGCGCAGCAGGATGGGCTTGTCGCCGAACCCTTCGTCCGGCCGGCCGGCGGTGAGGTCGGTCTCCTCGGCGGGCGCGGCGCAGACGCCTTGGGCGGAGAGCAGCACGAAGGGCCGGCGGCCCTGCAGCACGCCTTTCATGCGGATGAAGGTGAATTCGCTGAGCAGGCCGCTGGGCTGAAATCCCTGCCGCGCCTGCCAGTCGGCGAGGGCGCGGGCGAAGCCGGTGGAATAGGGCGGGCAATCGACGCCGATCTCGCGGGCGATCATCGGGGCGTAGATGCGCCAGCCGACCTCGTTACGGCCGAACGGCGCCCAGTAGAGACCGCCGAGCGAGCTTTCGTTGACCCGGGCCGCTTCCTCCCAGCCCGGCGCCTCGCAGTCGCGCGAGAGGATCCTGGGCGGCGGCGGGATCTCCGCGGCGACCTGAGGCGGCGGAGGCCTCGGCGTCGGCGCGCAGCCGGTCACCTGAAGCGCGACGAGCGCAAGCAGGGCCGCGGCTATCACATATGCGCCGAACGCCCCCCCAGTCAGCTTCGCTGACAGCTCCCTCGCTGCGCGGTGGAGCATCTTCGGTCCAGATCCTCCACCGCGCAGCGGGGGAGGTGGATCGCCGAAGGCGAGACGGAGGGGGCGTCGCGATCTCGCGGGCAACCCTAGCTCCGCCACCGCAGCGTAGCCGGCTCCACCGGATTGACGAAGGGCCGGCCCTCGTTGCGGCTGGCGGTCCATTCGCGCTTCAGCTGCTGGTACCACTTGGCCTGGCGGTCGGCGTCATCGACCCACAGCAGGGCGGGGTCGTACTTTAGCCCCTGGTTCTGCAGGTTCACCATCTCCCCGTCCTGGCGCAGGAAGGCGCGGGCTCCGGCGGCGATGAGCGGCTTCAGCAGCGCGAAGGCCGGGTGGTCGGACCAGATGATCTGGGTGATCCGGGTCTTGGTCGCGTGGACCGGCGTCAGGCAGGTCAACGACAGCACCTGGCGTTTTCCGACCGTCACATGCTCCCAGCGCAGGCCCGGCAGGCGGAAGCTGATTTCGGTCAGCGGCTCGCCGCCCAGCACGGCGTAGGCGCGGGAATTCTTCGACGGCTCGTGGCGCACCATCGAGAAGCCGGCGTCGCGCGGTTCGAACCGCTTGGCCTTCTCGTGCTGGCTCTTGGCCGAGCGCCACCACCATTGCTGGTGCACGTAGGGGCCGTGGGCGGGATCCATCAAGCCCACGACCGCGTGGTCGATGTGGCTGTCGAACGCCATCCGGTCGACCAGCTTGGGCGCGCCTCCGACGACGCCGGGGAAGGTGGGCGCAGGCTCCGTGGGCTCGGCCTCGCGACGCGCCTCGCTGGCCATCCAGACGAAGACCAGCCCCTGGCTCTCGGCGACCTGATAGCGCCGCACGCGGATGCGGCCGACGTCCATCGTCTGGTCGTCGACCAGGCTGGGAATGGCGGTGCAGCCGCCGTCCGCGCCGAAGCGCCAGCCGTGGTAGGGGCATTCGACGCTCTGGGCGCCGCCGGCCTCAGTGGTGAAGCGGCCGGCGGAGAGAGGCGCTGCGCGGTGCGGGCAGATGTCCTTGAGCGCGAAGACCTGGCCCGCGGGCGACCGGCCCAGCATCACCGGCTCGCCGAGGATCTCATAGCGGGCGAGCTTGCCCGCCTTCAGCTCGCTGGACAGGGCGGCGAAATACCAGATGTCGGTCAGGAAGCCCTGGCCGAACCGGGTGTCGCTGCGGCTGGTCTTGGCGTCGCCCTCGGCCATGTCCGGGTTCTAGCCGTCGTGGGGCTGCGCCGGAAGAGGCGCGGGACGTCGCAAGCGCCGAACGCCCCCTCAGTCAGCTTCGCTGACAGCTCCCCCGCAAGCGGTGGAGCATCTACGGCCCAGATCCTCCACCGCGCAGCGGGGGAGGTGGCTCGCGTAGCGAGACGGAGGGGGCGTCTACGGCCTCAGCGCGACAAACGCCGCCGCCCAGGGGGCCAAACCCAGCGACCCGCCGCGCAGGTCGGCGTCGGCGGCGCGCAGGGGATGCAGGGCGCCGCCCTCGACCGCCGGGAGCTCGACGAAGCGCGGCTCGGCGCTCAGGTTGAAGACGCAGGCGACCGCCTCGTCGCCATCGCGGCGGATGAAGGCCAGCACCGGACCCTGGGCGTCCAGGAACTCGAGCTCGCCGAGCGTCAGCGCCGGCGAGGCCTTGCGCAGGGCGATCATCTGCCGGGCGAAGGCGAGGTTGGAGTCCGGATCGGCCTCCTGGTCGACGACGGTCAGGCCGCGGTGCTCGGCCGCCGCGGGCAGCCAGGGCTCGCCGTCGCTGAACCCCAGGTTCGGCCGCTCCCCGTCCCAGGGCATGGGCGTGCGGGCCCCGTCGCGCCCGCCCTCATAGGGCCAGTAGAGGTCGCCGACCGGGTCGCGCAGCTGGTGGCGGGCGAGCCTGGCCTGCGGCAGCCCCAGCTCCTCGCCCTGATAGATCAGGGTCGTGCCGCGCAGGCTGAGCAGCAGGGCGAACATCAGCCTGGCGAGGTCGTGCGACGCCGCCGCGCCGCCAAACCGGCTGACCGTGCGCGGCACGTCGTGGTTGGAGAAGGAGATGGTCGGCCAGTGCGCCGGGAACCGCGCCAGGGTCTCGTAGTGCGCGCGCACGAAGGCCGGCGTCAGCTGGTTCTGCAGCAGCAGGACGAAGGTGTAGGCCGAGTGCAGGCCGTCGTCGGGGGAGAGGTAGGCGCCGCAGCGCTCCTCCTCTTCGGAGAACTCGCCGAAGACGAAGCGCTCGCCGTGCGCCTCGACACGCCGGCGAACCCGGTCCATCAGCGCCTGGTTTTCCGCCAGGTTGGAGTCGTGGAGGTGGCGCTGCAGATTGCCCGCGTGGCCCCAGTCGGCGGACGTCCGCTCGTCCATCGGGACAGCCGGATTGTCGGCGAGGGCGTCGTCGTGGAGGTAGGCGTTTGCCACGTCCAGGCGGAAGCCGTCGACGCCCTTGGCCAGCCAGTGGTCGAGCACCGACAGCGCGGCCTCCTGGGCCGCCGGGGCGCGCCAGTTCAGCTTCGGCTGCTGGCGCAGGAACTTGTGGTGGTAGTGCTGGCGGCGCTTGGGCTGGTAGGCCCATGCCGGTCCCCCGAACACCGAGAGCCAGTTGTTGGGCGCGGTCCCGTCCGCCTTGGGGTCGGACCAGACATACCAGTCGGCCTTGGGTCCGTTCGGTCCGCCGGTCAGACTTTCGACGAACCAGGGGTGCTCGTCGGAGGTGTGGGCCAGGACCTGGTCCAGCAGCACCTTCAGGCCGCGCTCGTGGGCGGCGGCCAGCAGGCGTTCGAAGTCTTCTAGGGTCCCGTAGTCGGCCTGGACGCCCTGGAAGTCGGCGACGTCATAGCCCCAGTCGCGGTTCGGCGAGGGGTGGATCGGCGACAGCCAGATCCCGTCGACGCCGAGCCCCTGGATGTAGTCGAGCTTGGCCAGGACGCCTGGAAGGTCGCCCTGGCCGTCGCCGTCGCTGTCGAAAAAGCTGCGGACGTAGATGTGGTAGAGGACGGCCCCCCGCCACCACGGCCGCATCTGACTCACACCTCGGCGGTGGTCTTGATGATCCGCGAGACGATGCCGTATTCGACCGCCGCCTCGGCGTTCATCCAGAAGTTCCGCTGGGTGTCCTTGACGATCCGTTCGACGGTCTGACCCGTCTCCTCGGCGATCATCCGGTTCACCCGGTCGCGCATCTGGATGATCTGCTCGGCTTCGATCTGGATGTCCGAGGCTTGGCCGCGCATGCCGCCGGCCGGTTGGTGCAGCAGGAAGCGGGTGTTCGGCAGGCAGAGCCGGCGTTCCTTCTCCGCGCCCAGGAAGATGTGGGCGCCGGCGCTGGCGACCCAGCCGGTGCCGATCACCGTCACCGGCGCGCCGCAGAAGCGGATCATGTCGTGGATGGTGTCGCCGCTCTCGACGTGGCCGCCGGGCGAGTTGATGAGCATGCGGATCGGCGCGTCGCTCTCGGCGGCCAGGGCCGTCATCTGGGCGGTGACCCGCTCGGCCAGCCGCATGTCGATTTCGCCGAACACCAGGACCGTCCGCGACTTGAAGAGCGCGTTCTGGACCGGGCCCGCCGTCATCGGCATGTCGGGCTGACGGCCCTTTTCTTCGTCGCCGTCGTCGTCCAGCAAAGCGGTCCAAGTCGTCATGGGATCTCCTAAGGCGTCGGCCTGCAGCGAGACGCCTTCGTCGACTGCAAGCTGAGAATGCACCTCTAGCAGTTATTGGTCCCCGGGCCGTCCGGCAAGCGGGCAGGGGTGGAAATTCGGCGAAGAGGGCGTGCAGAGCGGTGATGGCCGCCCCCTCGACTGTCATCCGGGTTTCGCGCAGCGAAGACCGTGACCCATGAACACGGCGTGTCGATTTGAAGCGGGACCGTTGTGCGCGAGCGGGCTCGTCCGGTGTTCATGGTTCCCGGACAGCCGCTGCGCGGCTTCCGGGATGACACCGGAATCTTAATCGGCCCGACTGAGCTCCCGCGCTTTCGCCAGCCGCCCGACGGCCGCGTCCAGCACCTCGTCGCGCTTGGCGAAGCAGAGGCGCAGGATGGTGGTCACCGGCGTCTCCTCGTAGAGGGCCGAGACGGGGATGGAGGCGACGCCGGCCTCGCGCACGGCGCGCAGCGCGAAGGCGCGGTCGGCCTCCTCGACGCCCGAGGCGGGCAGGTCGAGGTTGAGGAAGTAGGTGCCCTGTCCCGGCAGGACGACGAAGCCTTCGCGCCTCAGGCTCTCGGCCAGGCGGTCGCGGGATCGTTCGAGCGTCCGCGGCATGGCGGTGAACCAGTCCGCCCCGGTCTCCAGCCCGAAGGCCACGGCGGTCTGCAGATTGGGCGGGGTGGTGAAGGTCAGGAACTGGTGGGCGCGGGCGAGCGTGCGGCTGAGCTCGGGGGCGGCCATCAGGAAACCGACCTTCCAGCCGGTCAGGCCGAACATCTTGCCGGCCGAACCGATCTTCACCGTCCGCCCGCGCATGCCGGGAAAGGCCATCAGCGGCCGGTGGACGGCGCCGCCGAACACCACCTGCTCCCAGACCTCGTCGCAGACGGCGGTGACGTCGTGGCGCACGCAGAACTCGGCCAGCAGCGCCAGGTCCTCCGGCGGCAGCACGACGCCGGCGGGATTGATCGGGTTGTTCAGCACCACGAAGCGGGTGCGGTCGCTGAAGGCGGCCTCGAGCATGGCCCGGTCGAACCGCCAGTGCGGCGGCGACAGGCGCAGCAGCTTCGGCGTCCCGCCGGCGCGGCGGATCAGCGGCAGATAGGCGTCATAGACCGGCTGGAAGACGACCACCTCGTCGCCCGGCTCGATCAGGCCGAGGAAGGTCGCGGCCAGGGCCTCGGTGGCGCCGGAGGTGATGGTGACCTCGCTCGCCCAGTCGAGGTCGAGGCCCTGGGCGCCGGCGTAGTGGGCGGCGACGGCCTGGCGCAGCTCGGGCAGGCCGACCATCGGCGGGTACTGGTTGTAGCCGTTGAGGACGGCGTCGGCCGCCTTGGCGCGGATCGCCTCCGGGCCCGGGTCGTCGGGGAAGCCCTGGCCGAGGTTGAGCGCGCCCAGTTCGCGCGCCAGGCCCGACATCTCCTCGAAGATGGTCGTCGGCAGGCTGGAGAAGATCGCATCGGCCATGCGGCGAGGATTCGCACCCCGCGCCGCCGGCGTCCAGCGTCAGGCGACCGCGCTGAGGTCCGCGGTTTCGCGGCTGATCGCGCCGGCCAGCGCCGCCAGCAGCCGCGTCGCCGTCACCGGTCGGTACATGTAGAGGTCGGCGCCGGCGGACAGGGCCGAAGCCCCGGCCTCGGCGTCCGAGGTGATGGCCAGGATCGGCGTGCGGCGCATCTGGCTGTGCCGTTCGATGCGGCGGATGGCGCGGATGCCCGCGACGGACTCGGCGGTGGCGCTGTTGACCAGGATCAGGTCGAACACGCTGGCTTCGGCGGCGAGCGCGGCCTGCAGCCCGGTCGCCACCTCGGCCAGGTCGATAGGCGTCTCGGCGGCGTCCAGCATGGCCCGCATGGCGAATCGGCTTTCGGCGTCGTCGTCGGCCGACAGCACCCGCACGATCTCCCGCGGCCCGCGGTCGCGGCGGTCGCCATGCTCCAGCGCCCGGACCATCAGGGTCTCCAGCGTGCCGGCGGCGGCCTCGACCAGGTCGACCACCTTCTTCAGCTCCGGCGTGACGCAGATCGAGGTCAGGACGCCGGCCGCGCGCAGAACCCCGAACAGCGGCGCGCGCTCGTCGTGGCCCAGGTGCGTCAGGGCGGCGGCGGCGTTCTCCATCCGGTCAACCGCGTCCTGCAGCTTGACCAGGTTGATTTCCAGGGTGCGGTCCGGGTCGTGCTCGCGGCGGCGGCGGATCTGCATCTCGGCGCGCCCATAGGCCAGTTCCGTGTCGACCGGGCGGGGAATGCAGTCGTTGGCGCCCAGCTCCAGCGCTTCAGCCGCGTCCTCGCCGCCGGGCCGGTCGGTCACCATCAGGATCGGCAGTTCGGTGCGGCTGCGGGTCTCGCGCATGCGCTGCAGGATCCCGAATCCGTCGGTCTCCGGCCCCTCGATGTCGAGGATCGCCAGGTCGAAGGGGATCATGCCGATCAGCGACAAGGCCTTCTCCTCGTCGGCGACATCCATCACTTCATAGCCGATGCGCGTGAAGCGCCGGCGCAGCTGGACGCGGCTCTCCTCGACGTCGCAGACGAGCAGCAGCCGGGTCGGCGAGACAGGCTTCGCCATGATCTTCCTCGTGATCCTGGGCGCATTTTGGCGCCGAGACGCCTCAGTAGGCCGAACAGCCTTAAAACCCGGTGCACGCGGGGGCGTCCCTCGTCGGCCTTTCGTCAGGCGAGGTCGCGTCCGTCCACCTTTCGTCAAGCATTTGGTCGCCCCATGGGGCATGCTTCCGGAACGTATGATGAACGGCGCGATTCGACCTGTCCGCATCCTGGGGCTCGACCCGGGCCTGCGCCGCACTGGCTGGGGCCTGGTGGCGGTCAGCGGCGCACGCATGGTTCATGTCGCCCACGGCGTGATCGCGCCGAAGGACAGCCTGCCGTTCGCCGAGCGGCTGCTGATCCTGTTCGAAGGGATCACCGAGGTGATCGCGACCCATGCGCCGGACGAGGCGGCGGTCGAGGAGACCTTCGTCAACAACAACGCCTCGTCGACGCTGAAGCTCGGCCACGCGCGGGCCTGCTGCCTGATCGCGCCGGCGCGCGCCGGCCTGCTGGTGGCGGAATACGCCGCCACGGTGGTGAAGAAGTCGGTGGTCGGCACCGGCGCCGCCGAGAAGGAGCAGGTCGGCTTCATGATCCGCCGCCTCCTGCCGACGGCCGGCCAGACGACCGCCGACGCGGCCGACGCGCTCGCCGTCGCCATCGCTCATGCCCATCACCGCACCGCGCGCGCCTACGCCTGAGGCCCAATGGCGCCATGGCGATTGATCCCGCGGAGCGCCGCAGGCTAGATCTGGAACAGATGTCGAACATGATTCCCGTTTCCACGCCTGAGAGGCGCTTCGCATGATCGGCCGGCTGCGTGGTCTCGTCGCCGAGGTGGGCGAAGAGGATGTGCTGATCGACGTGGTCGGCGTCGGCTATGTCGTCCGTTGCGGCGCCCGCACCCTCTCGCGCCTGCCGGCGATCGGCGAGGAGGCGCTGCTGCACGTCGAGACCCAGTGGTCCGAGCAGACCGGGATCACCCTCTACGGCTTCCTCTCCCGCGACGACCGCAAGGCCTATCTGGCGCTGCGGGCGATCCAGGGCGTGGGGCCGAAGGCGGCGCTGTCGGTGCTGGACGTGCTGCCACCCGCAGAGCTCGCCGCCGCCGCCGCACGCGACGACAAGGCCGCGGTCGCCCGCGCCCAGGGCGTCGGCCCCAAGCTCGCCCAGCGGATCGTCACCGAGCTGAAAGACAAGCCGCTGAGCGACCTCTCGGCCGCGTCCTTCCAGCCGAATGCGCTGGCTTCGGCCACGCCGGTCAAGGCCTCGGTCGCCGGCGAAGCCGTCGCCGCCCTGATGGGCCTGGGCGTCGCCGAGCCCGCCGCCCGTCGGGTCGTCGAGCAGGCCGTCGTGCGCCTTGGCGAGGACGCCGAGCCGCCGGCGGTGATCAAGGCCGCCCTGCAGGAGCTGGGCCGGTGAGGGCCGTGACGCGGCTGGCCCCCTCCACCCCTTCGGGGTCCCCCTCCCCCAGAGGGGGAGGAGAAGGAAGCCGCCGCCTAACTCTCCTCCCCCACAGGGGGAGGGGGACCGCGAAGCGGTGGAGGGGGCTGCCGCTCCTGGGGCTTCATCCATGACCCGCATCGTCTCCGGCGACGCCCAGCCTTTCGAGGGCCACGACAAGGCGATGCGGCCGCAGACCCTGTCGGAGTTCGTCGGCCAGGAGCAGGTGAAGGCCAATCTGCGCGTCTTCATCGAGGCGGCGAAGGCCCGCGAAGAAGCCCTGGACCATGTGCTGCTGTTCGGCCCGCCGGGCCTCGGCAAGACGACGCTGGCGCAGATCGTCGCTCGTGAGCTGGGCGTGAACTTCCGCGCCACCTCCGGCCCGGTGCTGGCCAAGGCCGGCGACCTGGCGGCGATCCTGACCAATCTCGAGCCGCGCGACGTCCTGTTCATCGACGAGATCCACCGGCTGGCGGCCAACGTCGAGGAGATCCTCTATCCGGCGATGGAGGACCACGTGCTGGACCTGATCATCGGCGAGGGACCTTCGGCGCGGTCGATCCGCATCGACCTGGCGCCCTTCACGCTGGTCGCCGCCACGACGCGGGCCGGACTACTCGCCACCCCGCTGCGCGACCGTTTCGGCATTCCGCTGCGGCTCGAGTTCTACACCCACGAGGAGCTCGCCTGGGTGCTGAAGGGGGCGGCGGTCAAGATGGGCCTGTCGCTGGCCGAAGAGGGCGCCTTCGAGATCGCCCGGCGCTCGCGCGGAACCCCCAGGGTCGCCGGCCGGCTGCTGCGGCGGGTCCGCGATTTCGCCGCCGCCGACGGCTCCACCGTCATCGACCGTAAGTCCGCCGCCTCGGCGCTGGCCAGGCTCGACGTCGACGAACAGGGGTTGGACGCCCTCGACCGGCGCTATCTGCGGGCGTTGATCGAGAACTACGCCGGCGGTCCGGCCGGGGTGGAGACCCTGGCCTACGCCATCGCCGAGGCCCGCGACGCGGTGGAGGACGTGATCGAGCCCTTCCTGCTGCAACAGGGCTTCATCCAGCGCACGCCGCGCGGCCGGATGGCCGCTTCCAAGGCCTACGCCCACCTGGGCCTCGCCGCCCCGCCGCCGAACGGCCGGCCGCCGGCGGCGGATCTGTTCGAGTAGGGGGAACCACGGAAAACACGGAAGAAGATGCGGCCGCGAACCACACGAACGGGGCGGACGATTCGGCCCTTCCCTATCCTCACCGTCATGGCCGGGCTTGTCCCGGCCACCCATGAACACCATACGACGTGAGTGTGCATGGGTTCCCGGCACGAGGCCGGGAATGACGGAAGCAGTGTGGTGGCGCGCTCTCAGTTCTGCGCTTCCGTGCTTTCCGTGTTTTCCGTGGTTCAAACCTGCTTCGTTCGTGTGGTTCGTGGAGAAATCCTCGTCCCCGGCTTTGCGCAGAAGAGACCAGGAGGGCGTCAATGGGCGACGAACCGAGCTCCGGGTGGCTGGACGGGATCGAGCACGTCCTGCCGATCCGGATCTACTACGAGGACACCGACTTCACCGGCGTCGTCTATCACGGCGGCTATGTGCGGTTCTTCGAGCGCGGGCGCACCGACTTCCTGCGGCTGGCGGGCGTCAGCCACGCCGCCCTCCTGGAGCGGCCCGACCCGCTGGCCTTCACCGTCACGCGGCTTTCGATCGACTTCCGCCGCGCCGCACGGATCGATGACGCCCTGCAGGTCCGCACCCGCTACGAGGCGGTGCGGGGGCCGCGGCTGTTCATCCGCCAGCGCATCCTACGCGACGAGGCGCTGGTGGCCGAAGCCGAGGTCGAGGCCGCCTGCATCGATCTTTCCGGCCGCGCCCGGCGGCCTCCGGCCGATCTGGTGGCGGCGCTGACCCCTTATTTCGCATAGGCGGGGGTCCGGAAGGGGCGCGGCGCGTTTGCAACGGATTCCTTCGCCGCGCGAAGCGCATTAGCCTCGCCACAAGTTCGCCATTCCGGCGCGCCAACCCCAGCCATCCAAACTCGCCCGGAGCCCAAACCCGCATGGACGTCGCCGCCGTCACGCCCGACAGCTTCAACTTCATCTCCCTCTTCATGCGGGCCGACTGGGTGGTGAAGTTTGTGATGCTCGGCCTGGGCCTGGCCTCGCTGTGGTCGTGGGCGGTGATCCTCGACAAGACCTTCCGCTTCGCCAGCCTCAACCGCGAGGCCGACCAGTTCGAAGCCCAGGTGGGCGCGGGCCAGAGCCTGGAGGAGGTCGCGGCCAACGCGGGCGAGCTGCCGCGGCACGCCCTGCCGCGCATGCTGCAGGCGGCGCTCCGGGAATGGCGGGACACAAAGCTGAAGCCGACGTCCGAGGGCCAGACCGCCTTCCTGATTCAGCGGATCGACCGGGTGCTGGACACGATGATCGCCCGCGAGAGCGCGCGGGTGGAGGACGGGCTGGGCGTGCTGGCCATCGTCGCCACCGCCTCGCCCTTCGTCGGCCTGTTCGGCACGGTCTGGGGCATCATGCACGCCTTCCAGGCCATCGCCCTGCAGAAGAACACCAACCTGGCGGTGGTGGCGCCGGCGATCGCCGAGGCGCTGTTCGCCACCGCCATCGGCCTGATCGCGGCCATTCCGGCCTACATCGCCTTCAACGCCTTCTCGACCAAGGCCGGCAAGTACGCCGCGCGGCTGGAAGGTTTCGCCGATGACCTGCACACCGCCATCCAGCGGCGGCTGGCGGAGAGGGTCTGAGGCATGGCGCTCTCCGCCAACGACGCCTTCGCCGCCGGCGGCCGGCGCGGTCGCCGCCGACGGCGCGGCAGCCAGCGCGGAGCCCTGTCGGAGATCAACGTCACCCCGCTGGTCGACGTGATGCTGGTGCTGCTGATCATCTTCATGATCTCCGCGCCGCTGCTGACCGCCGGGGTGCCGGTGGAGCTGCCGAAGACCGAGGCGGGCTCCATCCAGGACCAGGCCGAGCCGCTGTCGGTCTCGATCCGCGCCGACGGCGCCATCTTTGTCGGCGAGCGGCAGGTTCCCTTCTCGAGCCTCGCCCCGCAGTTGCGCGAGATGGCCGGCCCGGAGGCGAAGAAGCCGGTCTTCGTGCGCGCCGACGGCAAGGCCTCCTATGCGGTGGTGGCCCAGGTCATGGCCGCGCTCTCCACCTCGGGGTTCACCTCGATCAACCTGATCACCGACACCGGCGGACCGTCGTCCGGCGGTTCGGCCCCCGGCGACAAACCGATGAGCTTCGCGCCTGACGGCGCCAACGGGGAGCCGCGCGCGCCGTGACCCGCCGGGAGATCTCGCCCGCGATGATCGGCTCGGCCACCCTGCACCTGGCCGTGGCCGCCGCCCTGCTCATCTCCTGGCGCCATCCGCGCGACCTCAAGATCGGCGCCGTGGTGCCGGTGACCATCGTCAGCAATGCGCCGGCGGCCGAGCTCAGCCCGGCGCTCGCGGCGCCCGAGACCCAGACCGCCCAGGTCGCGGAGCCGATCCTCGACGCGCCGCCGGAGCCTGTCCCGCCCACGCCTGAGCCGACCCCGCAACCGCCGAGGCCTCCGGCCAAGGCCGCGCCTGCGCCCAAGCCTGCGCCCACCCCGGCCAAGACGCCGGCGCCGAAGCCCACGCCCGCCAAGGCCGAAAAGAGTCTCGACCTCGACGCCCTGGCCGCCAGCGTCTCGAAGATGGCCAAGCCCGCGTCCGGGGCGAAAGGCGCGCCGCGGCCGGAAACTGCGCCGCAGGCCCGCACCGGCGCCGGCCAGGCCGCCGTGTCCGCTGCGCTGAACGGCCTGGCCGACGAGCTGCAACGGCGCTGGAACCCGAACTGCGCCGTGGCCGACGCACGCCAGGTCGTGGTCGCCGTGACCTTCACGCTCAACTCCGGCGGCGGGGTGGTCGGTCAGGCGCGCGGCCAACTGGCCCAGGGCGCTCAGACGCCCGCCGCCTTGACCGCCGCTGACCGCGCGGTCAGCGCCGTCTACGCCGCCGCCCCCTTCCGCAGCCTTCCGCGGGAAGTCTACGGCCAGCCCATTCGCGTGAACTTCGACGCCCGGAAGGCCTGCTCATGAGGATCCGCTTGCCCAGAAACGTCCGCTTTCAGGCTCTGGTCGCCGCCTTCGCCGCGGTGGTGTTCGCCTTTGGACTCGCGGCGCCGGCCGCGCGCGCTGAGATCGAGGTCAACGTCAATCGCGGCGACGTCCAGCCGCTGCCGATCGCCGTGCCGGCCTTCGGCGGCGGTCAGGCCGGCGCCGACATCGCCTCGGTGATCGGGGCCAATCTGCAGCGTTCGGGCCTGTTCCGGTCGCTGGATCCCGCGACCTTCATCGAGAAGGACCTGAACGCGGCGGTCCAGCCGCGCTTTCCCGACTGGAAGCAGATCAACGCCCAGGCGCTGGTCAATGGCCAGGTCACCGTCCAGGACGGCCGGCTGGTGGTCGACTTCCGGCTGTGGGACGTGTTTTCGGAACAACAGCTTCTCGGGCTGCAGTTCACCTCCAGCCCGGAGAACTGGCGGCGCGTGGCGCACAAGATCTCCGACCAGATCTACGAGCGGCTGACCGGCGAGAAGGGCTATTTCGACACCCGCGTCGTCTTCGTCGCCGAGACCGGGGGGCGGGCCACGCGCACCAAGCGGCTGGCGATCATGGACCAGGACGGCGCCAACCCCAGCTACCTGACCGACGGCTCCTACATCGTCATGTCGCCGAGGTTCTCCTCCAACAGCCAGGAGATCACCTACATGGCGCTGCGGCCCGAGGGCTCGGCCATCTATCTCTTCAACCTGGAGACCGGCCGGCGCGAGAGCTTGGGCGCGTTCAAGGGCATGGTGTTCGCCCCGCGGTTCTCGCCGGACGGCGCGCGCGTCGCCTTCTCTGTCGAGCGCGGCGGCAACAGTGACATCTTCGTCATGGACCTGCGCAACCGCTCTAGCGCGCGGATCACCTCGGACCCGGCGATCGACACCTCGCCATCCTTCTCGCCGGACGGGAGCCGGATCGTCTTCAACTCCGACCGCTCCGGCACGCCGCAGCTCTATGTGATGGGCGCGGACGGCTCGGCCCCGCGCCGGCTCTCCTACGGCCAGGGCCGCTACACGACCCCGGTCTGGAGCCCGACCGGCGAGTTCATCGCCTTCACCAAACAGAGCGGCGGCGAGTTCCACATCGGGGTGATGCGCGCCGACGGCTCCGACGAGCGGCTGCTGACCTCCAGCTACATGGACGAGGGCCCCACCTGGGCGCCCAATGGCCGGGTGCTGATGTTCTCGCGGGAAACCGCGGACGGCGTCTCGAAACTGTGGAGCGTCGACGTCACCGGCAGGATCCTGCAGCCGGTGCCATACCCGGCCAACGCCTCCGATCCCGCCTGGTCGCCGCTGCTCAACTAGTTGCGTACAGCCTACAGCTGTGAACTCTGTCCCGGCCGACCGCCCAAGTCCAAACTGGCCGCACTCAAAGGAGACGCCTTCGTGAAGTCTACGACAGTCAGGACCGCCCTGCGCCTTGCGCTGATCGCCACCGCCGCGGCCTCGATGGCCGCCTGCGCCTCGCGGCCGAAGCCCACCGGGCCCGTGGCCGCCGCTCCGCCGCCGGCGCCGCCGCCCGCGGAACAGACCGCGCCGCCCCCGAGCCCGGTGGGCGAGAGCGTCCTGCCCGGCTCCGAGCGCGACTTCGTGATCAACGCCGGCGACCGGGTCTATTTCGACTTCGACCGCTACGACGTGCGCACCGACGCCCAGCCGATCCTCGACGCCCAGGCGGCCTGGCTGCAGCGCTATCCGGCGGTCCAGGTGCGGATCGACGGCAACTGCGACGAACGCGGCACCCGGGAGTACAACCTCGCGCTCGGCGCCCGCCGGGCCAATGCGGTGCGCGATTACCTGACCGCTCACGGCGTCGCCGCGGACCGGATCACCACCGTGTCCTACGGCAAGGAAAAGCCGATCGACGCCGGCTCCGGTGAAGAGGCCGACGCCCACAACCGCAACGCCCACACCGCACTTTTGAGCGGCGCGCGCTGAAGGCTCGAGGTCTCATGAGCTTCCCCCGCTTGCGTGTCGCGGCCACGGCGCTCGCTCTGGTCCTTGGCGTAGGGCTGGCGGCCGGGCCTGCGCTCGCGCAGACCTCGCTGGACGATCCGCTGGACGCGCGCGACGCCAAGCGGGTGGATCGCATGGAGAAGGTGGTGCGGGAGCTCCGCTCCATCGTCTTCCAGCTCAAGGAGACCGGAAAGCCGGTGGTGGTGCAGCCGGCGGACACCGACGCGCGGCTGCAGGACCTGGCCAACCGCCTCGGCGACCTCGAACAGACGCTGACGCGGATCAACGGCTCGCTCGACGCGACGTCGCAGGAGGTGGACCAGGCCCGGCGCGCCAACGCCGACCTGCAGGCTCAGGTGAAGGCGTTGAGCGACCGGCTGACGGCCGTCGAGCAGAAGGCCGAGGCCGCCGCCGCCCCGCCGGCCCCCGCGGCCCAGGACGCGCCGGCGCCGCAAGCCAGCCCCACGGAAGCCTTTGCGAAGGCGCGCGAGCTGATGCTGGGCGGCGACTACGCCGGGGCGGAAGGCGCCTTCGCGGCCTACGTCCAGACCTATCCGGACGCGCCGCGCGCGCCCGAGGCCCGCTACTGGTGGGGCAAGACGCTGAGCGTCCGCGGCGCCCACGCCCAGGCCGCCACCGCTTACATCGGGGCGATCCGCGGCTGGCCGAAGACCACCTGGGCGCCGGACGCGGTGAGCGAACTGGCCCGCTCCCTGGTGGCTCTGAAGAAGCCGGCCGACGCCTGCGCGACCCTCTCCGAACTCGCCAAGCGCTACCCCAAGGCGCCGCCCGCCGTCACCAGCCGCGCCACAGCCACGGCGCGCCAGGCGAAGTGCGCGGCGTAAGCGGCGAGGGGGCTTGCCGCCGCGTCCTCGATCGACGGCTTCTCGCCGACAGCCCGCGCCCGATCGCGGTCGCCCTGTCCGGCGGAGGCGATTCCGTCGCCCTGCTGTTGGCGGCGCGGTCATGGGCCCAGGCCCATGGCCGGCGGCTGATCGCGCTGACCGTCGACCATCAGCTGCAGTCCCAGAGCCGCGCCTGGACCGAGGCCTGTGCGCGGCTGGCCAAACGGATCGGCGCCGGATTTCAGGCGCTGGCCTGGGAGGGCCCCAAGCCGGCCCTGGGCCTGCCCGCGGCCGCCCGCGCGGCGCGCCACCGGCTGTTGGCGGACGCCGCCCGCAGCCTGGGCGCGCGCGTCCTGCTGATCGGCCACACCGCCGACGACGTGCTGGAGGCGCGGGCGATGCGCGCCGCTGGCGCCACGACGCCCGAGCCCCGCGAATGGTCGCCGTCGCCGGCCTGGCCGGAGGGACGGGGGCTCTTTCTGTTGCGGCCGCTGCTGGGCGTCCGGCGCGCAGAACTGCGCGATTGGCTGACCGTTCACGGCGAGGCCTGGATCGAGGATCCGGCCAACGCCGACCCACGGTTCGCCCGGGCTCGGGCGCGAGCCGGCCTGTCCCACGCGGGGGAGGTGGTGTTCGCCCCGGATGTCCCGCTGGCGATCGCCGGTCTCTGCCGCTTCGATCCCTGGGGCGGGGTCGCTTTTCCGCGGGCGGCGTTCCGCGCCGCGCCGCGCGCCGAGGCGCAGAGGCTGCTGGGCCTGGCCTGCGTCTGCGCCGGCGGCGGCGTCCGCCCGCCGGCTTCGGCGGCGCGGGACCGTTTGAGCGAGCGGCTGCGCGGCGAGGGGGAGGTGGTCGCCACCCTGGCCGGGTCGCGCATCCAGGCCCACGACGAGGCGGTGCGGATCGTCCGCGAGGCCGGCGAGGCGCGGCGCGGCGGGCTGCAGCCGCTGGTCCTGGCGGCCGGCGCGAGCGGGGTCTGGGACGGCCGTTTCGAGGTGGCGGCCGGGGGCGAGGGGCTCGAGGTGCGGCCGTTGCGCGGTCTGGCGCGGCGGCTGCCGGAAGATCAGCAGCGCGCGCTTGCGCGCATGCCGGCCGCCGCGCGGCCAGCCCTGCCGGCGATCGTCGCGGCCGACGGCGGCGTCAGCTGCCCGCAGCTCGGGGTTTCGCCTGCGCGGATGGAGCGCCTGGTCGAAGGTCGGCTGCGCGCGGCGGCGGGCCTGGTCGAGCGCGAGCCGCTCTAGGTGTGCTGGATCTGAAGTTCGCCAGCATCTGGGTCATGCGCCGTGGCGAACTTCAGATCCAAAAAGCACACTAGAAACTTACACTTGCACACCTAGTGTCCTTCTCGATCCGAAGTTCGTCGGAGCCCGCCAGAAGCGCCTGCGAACTTCGGAATCGGGACACTAGGCGGCCCCGAAGCCGCCGGCTTGCAGCACATGCTCGACGCCGCGCACGATCGGGTCGGCGAACTTGCGGCCGAGCAGGTTGGCGTGGCCGGCGTGGGCGACATGCTCGACGTAGCCGTGGTGCGAGTCGCGCGCCGGGACCGCCTGAATGGCTTTCAGCGACGGCGCGGCGCGTTCGGCGCCGGCGGTGACCACGGCGATCGGCATGTGCGGCGGGAAGTCGGCCTCGGCGGCCTGGTCGGAGGTCGTGGGCCAAAAGGCGACCTCTTCGGCCGACCAATGGGCGTGCGGGGCCGAGCCGTAGATCCGGCGTTTTTCCGCGGCGGCTTCACCGATCAGGCCGATCCGGTCGCCGGAGAGGGCGGCGACGGGGCGCATCATGCCGAGCCGGGCGCCGTGGCTGACCCAGCGCAGCGCCCGGCCGAAGGCGCGCACGGCGCTCGGGCCTGCGGCGGTCTTCATGATGTCCGGCGTGACCGCGTCGACCAGCACGACCCCCACCGTCTGGGCCGGATGGGTGAGGGCGTAGAGGCGCACCATCAACCCGCCCATGGAGTGGCCGACCAGGATGTAGGGGGCCGGTTCGTCCAGCTCGCGCAGCAGGGCGGCGAGATCGGCGACGATGGCGCGTCCGTCGCGCGGCTTCGGACCCGGATCGGAATGGCCCAGGCCCGCCCGATCATAGGCCAGGCTGCGCAGGCCCTTGGCGGCGAGGCGGTCCTGCACCACGGCCCAGTCGGAGGCGCAGCCGAAGGCGCCGTGCTCGAGGACGATGGTCGGGCTGGCGCCGCGGGGTCCGGCGAGCACCACGCGCAGGGCGCGGTCGCCGAGATCGACCATTTCACCCCGGCAGGGCGGACGCTGGGATACGGACATCGTACTTGTGAACGCCTTGGCGCCGTCGATCCTTCAACTGAGATAGGGCGGCCGGGCTCGGCCGTCGAGGCCCCGAGGGTTCAGTTTCTGATCTTGAAGCGGGCGTGCGGCCGGCCCTGTGCAACGCCGGTCCGCCGCCTAAGCCGTCGGCGCCTATGTCGTCAGCGGTCGCCGTTGCGCACCAGCTCCAGGAATTCCTGCCGCGTGCGGGGGTCGTCGCGGAGCACGCCGAGAAGGCTGCTGGTGGTCAGGCGCGAGCCCGGGGTGTTCACGCCGCGCATGGTCATGCAGCTGTGCTCGGAGACGATGACCACGCCGACGCCCTTGGGCTTCAGGATGTCCTGAATGGCCTGGGCGATCTCCGACGTCAGCTTCTCCTGGATCTGCAGCCGGCGGGCGAAGCCGTTGACCACCCGCGCCAGCTTCGAGATCCCGACCACCCGGTCCGAGGGCAGGTAGCCGACGTGCGCCTTGCCGAGGAAGGGCAGCATATGGTGCTCGCAGAAGCTGACGACGCGAATGTCGCGCAGGACGACCAGTTCGTCGTAGCCGCCCACTTCCTCGAAGGTGCGCTCCAGGTATTCGCGCGGATCGGCCTCGTAGCCGGCGAAGAGCTCGCGATACGCCTTGGCGACCCGCTTGGGCGTCTCGAGCAGGCCTTCGCGGGATGGATCGTCGCCAGCCCACTCGATCAGGGTGCGCACCGCGTCTTCGGCGTCTTGCTGGGTGGGGCGTTTTTTTGCGTCGTCGGACATCACAATTCTCCCGCGGCGATCCGTCTCAACGTCTGACCTGAAGTCAAGGTTCAAGGTGCGGATGACATCGCCCAACCGCGCAGCTAGGGTCCCGCGCTTTCCGGCATCCTGACCCCAGCTTAGAGACCTCGACCTATGGCCGACGACGCTTCCCCCCACTCCGACGTGCTCAACGGCACGGCTCAGACCCAGCTGAAGAGCATCATCGAGCGCGTAGAGCGTCTCGAGCAGGAAAAGACCGAGATCGCCGAGCAGATCAAGGAAGTGTTCGCTGAGGCCAAGGGCAACGGCTTCGACGTGAAGATCCTGCGCAAAATCGTCCGCATCCGGAAGCAGGACCGCGCCAAGCGGATGGAGGAGGAGGCGATCCTCGACCTCTATCTGTCGGCGCTCGGAGAAATTTGAAGCGCAAGCCCACCGATCCTAAGGCGCAGGCCAAACGTGCTGCGCTGAACGCGCTGAAGCGCGCCCGCCGCCAGGCCGAGCGCGCGGGCGTGAAGCTCTCCGACTGGGAGGGCGAGTTCCTGGGGTCCGTCGAAGACCGGCTGAAGACCTTCGGCCGCGCCTTCGGCGATCCCGAGAAGGGCGCCGCCGGCGAGGCGCTCTCCCTCCTGCAGCGGGTCAAGCTGAAGGAGATCGCCGTGAAGGCCAAGGGCGAGAAGCCCGCCCGGTTCGGCCGGCGAAAGCCAAAGGCTGAATCCGACGACTGAGTTCAATCACAGCGTCCCAAACGCCCCCTCAGTCGCTACGCGACAGCTCTCCCGCTGGGTGGTGGAGCATCTTCGGCCCAGATCCTCCACCGCAACGCGGGGGAGGTGGCTCGCGCAGCGAGACGGAGGGGCCGTTCGGCGCTCGCCTCGTCCCCCAACCTGCGGCGTCTTGTCCAGTCCGGCGCCGGGCTATATCACTGCCGCAGTGCTGATCTCGGCGAGTAGGCGCAAGGCCTGTCGGCCGTTCGTATCCTCGCAGCGACACGAACAATCACAGGCGCGGGGCCGCTGCGGCGATGTCCGTGCAGGGCTCTGAAGCCCGGGCGGGAAACAGATGGCGCTCTACACCACCCTTCATCTGCACAACGTCCCTGCGGGGCGTGAGGCCGAGTACGCCAACTGGTTCGACGGTCCGCACCGCGAGGCGCTGGCGGCCTTGCGCGGCTTCAAGGCGGCCGACCGCTACGACGTCACCCCGGAACAGATGATGCCGGACATCCCGCAGCCGTGGCGCTTCCTCAGCGCCTACGACTTCGACCTGCCGGATCCGAAGATCGACCTGCCGGCGCTGGGCCCGCTGATCGCCGAGGCGCGCGACGCCGGCCTGATCGACGACGCCGACGAGAGCGAGCGCCTCTACAGCTACGCGATGTTCTCCGACTGGAAGGCCAGCCCGAACTGGCGGCGGGACGAACCCTTCTCCGGCGTCAGCATCATCCTGGCCAACTTCACCATCGGTCGGGAGGCCGAGTACCAGAAATGGTACGAAGAGGTGCACAGCGTCGAGGTCATCAACGTCCCCGGCCACGTCGCGATGAAGCGCGGGGCCCTGTCGGACGTGCAGATCGAGCCGCGCCGCTACTGTCCTGGCGAACAGTTGGTCTTCACCGGCTGCCAGACCGACGACCTGACCTTCACCCACCGCGACTTCAGCGCCCGGGCGGGCGGCCGCAGTCCGAGCGGGATCGCCATGGAGCCGCGCTCCAAGGCCGCGTCCGTCGCCCGCACGGTGCACTACTTCCGCAAGATCAGCGGCGACAGGTTCTGGAGCGGCGGGGTCGCCTACGGCGGCGATCTGTCCGTCTATCGGCAATAGTCTCGATCGCTCGCTGGGAGCCGGCGCGCCGCCGGTCTCAGGGGGCCTGTCAAGTATCGCCGGCACGATGCGGAAGGGTCTTGTCCTCTTCCGCTCCTCCGGCGCAACGATGAACCAGCCTGCCGCCTGTGCGGGCGCAATATATTGGAGCGGGGATTGTCCAAGATCATCGTCATCACCGGCGCCGGCGCCGGCCTTGGCAAGAACCTGGCGCAGCGGTTCGCGTCTGAAGGCGACACCGTGGTGCTGCTTGGCCGCACCCTCTCCAAGGTGCAGGCGGTCGCAGCCGAAATCGGCGAGCGCGCCATGGCGGTCGAATGCGACGTCGGCTCCGCCGAGTCGGTGCGCGCAGCCTTCGCAGCGGTCGCCGCGCGCTATCCGAAGATCGACGTGCTGATCAACAACGCGGCGATCTTCGAGCCGGCCACAGTGGCCGAGGCCAGCGACGCCCACATCATCAATACGATCAACATCAACCTGATCGGCTCGATCTTCTGCGCGCGCGCCGCCATCCCGATGCTGGGCGCCGGCGGCCACATCATCAACGTCAGCAGCGAATCCATCGACGTGCCGTTCTGGCACCTGACGCTCTATCAGACCTCCAAGGCCGGCCTCGAGCGGTTCTCGCTCAGCCTGCACCGCGAGCTGGAGCCGAGCGGCATCCGGGTGACGATCATCCGCGCCGGTCAGATGATGGAAGAGGGCAAGGCCACCGGCTGGGACCCCGAGGCGGCCAAGCGCTTCCACATCGCCAACCTGCAGGGCGGCGTCGACCTGATGAAGCGCCCGATCTCGCAGTTCGCCTCGGTGACCGGCATCTTCCGCGCGGTGATCGACCTGCCGCCGGACGTGCATGTCGTCAACGTCCAGGTCCACGCCCGGGCCGCGGGCTGATGGCGGCCGCGGCGCGGGCCCTTGGCGGCGAGGCCTAGGATGGAAGAGACCTTCGATTTCGTGATCGTCGGCAGCGGCGCAGGCTCGCTGTGCGCCGCGCTGATGATGCGGTCGCTCGGCAAGAGCGTGCTCGTCCTGGAGAAGCTGGACAAGGTCGGCGGCACCACCGCGACGTCCGGCGGGGTGATGTGGATCCCCAACAATCGCTTCATGAAGGTCGAGGACAGCCGCGAGAAGGCGATCGCCTACCTCGACGCCCTCGCCGAGGGCGAGGAGACCGCCGCGCCGGCGGCCACTCGCGAACGCCGCCACGCCTTCGTCGAGGAAGGTCCGAAGATGATCGACTTCCTGGTCAGCCAGGGGGTCAAGCTGAAGTGGATCCCGACCTATCCGGACTATTACAGCGGCAAGCCGGGCGCGCTGGATACGAGCCGGACCATCACCTCCGAACTCTTCGACATGAGCAAGTTGGGCGCCTGGAAGTCGAAGTTCCCGCCGTCCTTCCTGCCGCTGCCGGTGACCATCGACGAGGCCCTGCTGCTGCCCTGGATGAAGCGGTCCGGCGCGGCGCGGAAGGTCCTCGGCAAGATCGCCTTCCGCACCCTGCTGGGCAAGCTGACCGGCAAACAGCTGCTGGGCGGCGGCGCAGGTCTGCAGGGCCAGATGGCCAGCGCGGCCCTGAAGGCCGGCGTCGAGATCCGGCTGAACGCCGGGGTGAAGCAGATCCTGGTCGAAGGCGGCCGCGTGGCCGGCGTCGTCGCGGAGATCGACGGCCGCGAGCGGCGGATCGGGGCTGCGTTGGGGGTGCTGCTCAACGCCGGCGGCTTCTCGCGCAACCAGGAGATGCGCGACCGCTACATCCCCGGCACCTCCGCGACCTGGACCATCACCAGCGTCGGCGACACCGGCGAGGTCCTGCAGGAAGCCGTGCGGATCGGGGCGGCCGTGGCCCAGATGGGCGAATTGATCGGCCAGCCGGTCGCCCTGCCGCCGGGACGGCCGCCGAGTCTCGTCCACGGGGACGTCACCAAGCCGCACGGGATCATCGTCGATCAGGGCGGCGAGCGGTTCATGAGCGAGGCGCAGTCCTACGTTGAACTGGGCCGCGGGTTGATCGAACGCAACAAGGTCGCGCCGGCGATCCCCAGCTGGCTGGTGGTCGATAGCCAGTATCTGAAGAAGTACATGTTCGTCGGCACCATGCCCGGTTCCGCCAAGCCTCAGGCTTGGTTCGACCAGGGCTTCCTGAAGAAGGGCGAGACCCTGGACGAGCTGGCCGCCGCCTGCGGCATCGACGCTGGAAAGCTGCGCGCCACGGTCGAGCGGTTCAACGGCTTCGTCCGCAACGGCCGCGACGAGGACTTCCATCGCGGCGATCGGGCTTATGACCGCTGGCTGGGCGACCCCTTCGAGAGCGGCGCGGCCCAGTCGCTCGGAACGGTCGAGGAGGGGCCCTTCTACGCCCTTCAGGTCTATCCGGGCGACGTCTCCACCTTCGGGGGCCTGGTGACCGACGCGCAGGCGCGCGTGCTGCGCGAGGATGGCTCGGTGATCGACGGCCTCTATGCGACGGGCACGTCGACCGCCTCGGTGATGGGCGCGCGCAGCCCGGGCGCCGGGGCCAGCATAGGCCCGGCGTTCACCTTCGCCTATATAGCCGCCAAGCATGCGGCCAACGCCGGAAACCTGGCGGAGGCGGCGGCCTGAGGGCGGCTGGAACAACCAACTGATCGGGCGCGGGAAACCTGCGCCGGGAGAGGACGAACGTGACGATACTTCCTGATGCCAACCTTTACATCGACGGCAAGATCCGGCCCGCGACCGGCGGCAAGACCTATGACGTCCTCGGCCCGTGGACCGGCGAGGTCGTCACCAAGGCCGCCGACGCCACGGCCGCCGACGTCGAAGAGGCGATCGTCGCGGCCCGCCGCGCCTTCGACCACACCGACTGGGCGACCAACCACGCCAAGCGCTACGAGCTGGTCAAGAAGCTGCGCGACCTGATCAAGGCGAACAACGCCCGCATGGTCGAGATCGCCCGGCACGAGGCCGGCGCGGCGATCGGCGCGGTGTTCGCCGCCCACGTCAACAACGCCGTCGACGGTATGGACGCCCTGATCGACCTCTTCCCCGAGGTGAAGTGGGAGGAGGACCGTGGCCGCAAGAGCGCGATGGGCGGGAAGTACGTTTCCGACCGCACGGTCGTCTACGAGGCGATCGGCGTCGCCGCCGCCATCACCCCCTGGAACGTGCCGCTGTACGTCAACCTAGGCAAGGTGATCGCCGGCCTGCTCGCCGGCTGCACCATGATCCTGAAGCCCGCGCCGAACACCCCCAGCGCCGCCGCCATCCTCGGCGAACTGGCCCTCGAAGCCGGCTTCCCGGCGGGCGTGTTCAACGTCGTGCTCTCCGAGGACCCGGCCATGGCCGGCGAGATGCTGACCAAGGACCCGCGCGTCGACCTGATCACCTTCACCGGCTCGACCCTGGTGGGAAAGAAGATCATGGAGAACGGCGCCCAGACCCTGAAGCGCGTCTTCCTCGAGCTCGGCGGCAAGTCGGCCAACATCATCCTCGACGACGCGCCGAACTTCGCCATGGCGGTCGCCTCGTCGATGGTGGTCTTCCACGCCGGCCAGGGCTGCGCCATCACCACCCGCGTGTTGATCCCGCGCAGCCGCTACGCCGAGGCGTGCGCCATCCTCGAGCAGGCCTACGCCGGCTTCGCCGACAAGTGGGGCAACTTCGAACAGCCGACCAGCATCATGGGCCCGGTCATCTCCAAGAAGCAGATGGAACGGGTGATGAGCTACATCGAGCTGGGCCAGAAGGAAGGCGCCCGGCTGCTGGCCGGCGGCCACGCGCGTCCGGACAAGGGCGGCGGCTACTTCATCGAGCCGACCTGCTTCGTCGATGTGACCAATGACATGCGCATCGCCCAGGAAGAGATCTTCGGCCCCGTGCTGGTGGTCATTCCGTACGAGGACGACGAGGACGCCATCCGCATCGCCAACGACACCACCTACGGCCTGTCGGGCATGGTGCAGGGCAGCCCTGAGCGGGCCGCCCACATCGCCAAGCGCCTGCGGACCGGCTCGGTCAGCGTCAACGGCGGCATGTGCATCGCCGGCGACCTGCCGTTCGGCGGCTTCAAGGGCAGCGGCGTCGGCCGCGAGTGGGGCCGTGAAGGCATCGAGGAGTTCCTCGAAAGCAAGGTGATCGCGGTCGGCGTTCCGGCCTAGGTCAGGCCGTTCCGGTCGGGCCGGCGCCGATTTGGCGTCGGTCCGGCCTGGACCGCACGAAGGAGCGATCCTGCGATGGTGAGAGCGCAGACTTCCACGATCGAGAAAGAATCGCTGAGCCACAACCTCCTGGGTCAGCGGCTCGGGCGTAAGGGTCGTGACACCCGCGAGCGGATCATTCTGGCCACCGAGAAGCTGCTCGCGGGGCCTCTCGGCCAGCCGATCTCGCTGAGCGCCGTCGCGCGCGAAGCGTCGCTGGGCATGACGACGCTCTACCTCTATTTCAGCGACCTGTCCGAACTGCTGCTCGCGGTCCTCGCGCCGATTATGGCGACCGCCGAGGAGACCTACATCGCGCACTTGCGGCAGCCCTGGCCGGATGACGAGCTGGGCGCCCACTGTCTGCGTTTCGTCGAGGCCTACCACGCCTTCTGGGTCCGGCACTCGCGCATCCTGCACCTGCGCAACACCTACGCCGATGACGGCGACGAGCGCATGCGGTCGAGCCGTATCGGGCCTTCCCGCCTGGTGATGGAGCTATTGGTCCGTCAGATGGAGGGCGATCCCGCCGAACTGCGGACGCCGATCTACTACATGGCTTCGGTGCTGATGACCGGCATCGAGCGGATGATCACCATCGCCACCGACGAGAAGTTCCGCAACCTCTTCCAGGAGGACCCGGAACCGCACATCCGCAACCTGCTGCGCACCGAGGGACGTCTTCTCGAGCTGGCGCTGCGCGATGGCCGCGTCCAGAGCCGCGCCCCGTCGGCGGCCTAGGTGGCGGGATCGCCAGAGCGTTATCGGATGCGCCGGCGGCCATGAGCTATTGTGTCTCGTTCCGGCGGTCGCAACATTCCACGTGGTTGTGGAGAAGCGCCGGCCCCGAGGTCGCATGGGGCCGGTGATTAGGTGTGACGGAGGGCGCGGCGCCCTGCTAGTGAGAACAACAGTCTCGGGGGCTCCCGCCATCCCCGAGCGCCCCAATTTGTCGGAGATTCCGATGGCTGACGACGCCGCCCCCGCCGCCCTTTCGCCCGCCGCCCCCAAGCCGGCGCATGTGCCGGACGCGCTGGTCTATGATTTCGACTACTTCAAGGATCCGGGCTTCGCCACCGATCCCCATGGCCGTATCGCGCAGATGCTGAAGGACGCGCCGGAGGTCTTCTGGACGCCGCGCCAGGGGGGGCACTGGGTGGCGCTCAGCTACGAGGCCAACTTCGACCTCGGGCGCGACTGGGAGACCTTCACCAGCGAATTCGTGCCCCAGGCGCAGATGCAGGCCATGCGGGCGGCGCTCCCGCCGGGCGCGCCGCACATCCCGCAGCCCCTGCCGATCAACGTCGACCCGCCGCTGCACACCAAATACCGCATTCCGCTGAACGGCGCCTTTTCGCCCAAGGCGATGAACCTGCTGAAGGACGACATCCGCGCCCTGGCCAAGGAGCTGGTCGCGAACATCGCGCCGAAGGGCTGCAGCGAGTTCATGAACGAGGTGGCCGAGCCGCTGCCGGTCAACGTCTTCCTGAAGATGTTCGGCCTGCCGGTCGCGCGCGCCGAGGAGTACCGCGACCTGGTGAAGGAGCATTTCGAATCGATCGACTTCGATCCGAAAGCCACCATGGTGAAGCTGCAGAAGGTCGCGGCGATCATGCACGACACCTTCCTCGAGCGGAAGGAGAACCCGGGCGACGACCTGATCAGCCGCCTGTGGCAGGCGAACGTCGACGGAACGCCGACCACGATCGAGGACATGGAGAACTGGGGCGTCCTGCTCTTCCTCGCCGGCCTCGACACGGTGATGAACGGCATCGGCCTGGGCGTGCGCCACCTGGCGACCGACCCGGCGCTGCAGGAGCGCCTTCGCAAGAATCCGGAGCTCTCGCAGGACCTGACCGAGGAGCTGCTGCGCCGCTACACCTTCACCGTGCCGGTCCGGATGGCGGCGAAGGACACCGAGTGGCATGGCGCGCCGATCAAGGCGCGGGAACGGGTTCTGATGCTGCTCGGCGGCGCCGACCTCGACACCAGCCGCTTTGCCGACCCTGAGCGGACCGACATCGACCGCGAAGACAAGGTGCACATCGCCTTCGGCACGGGTCCGCACCGCTGCGTGGGCTCGCACCTGGCGCGCATCGAGCTGCAGATCCTTTACGAAGAACTGCTGGCCGGCCTGCCGACCTTCCGTCTCGATCCCGAGAACCCGCCGCAATTCCATGGCGGCAACGTGATCGGCCTCAACAGCCTCCATCTGATCTGGGACGTCTGACGCATGGCTGCACCACGCCCTCTTCCCCGCCTCGACGCCGACAACCGGGCCTTCTGGACCGGGGGCGCGGACGGCGAGCTGCGGATCCACCATTGCGGTGACTGCGGAAGCTGGAACCACCCGCCGATGCCGGTCTGCCGCCAATGCCTGTCGGAGAACGTGGCGGCCGAGGCGGTCGCCGGGACGGGCGTGGTCGACACCTACACCGTGAACTACCAGGCCTGGGGCCCGGGCATGGAGGTGCCCTTCGTGATCGCGCGCGTCGCCCTCGACGGGGCGCCGGGCGTGATCCTGACGACCAATGTCGTCGGCTGTCCGCCGGAAGAGGTGGAGATCGGAGACCGCGTGCGCGTCACCTTCGAGCAGCACGAGGACGTCTACATCCCCCTGTTCGAGAAGGTGGCGTAAGATGGCGACCCGCGAGGCCTATATCACCGGGGTCGGCCAGTCGAAGATCGGCCAGAAGCTCACCCGACATCCGCTGCTGCTCACCCTCGACGCCTTCAAGGAGGCGCTCGATGAGGCGGGCCTGACGGTCGACCAGATCGACGGGGTCGCCACCTATCCGGGCCGCATGGCCGGCTATCTCGGCTTCTCCCCGGTCGGCACGGACGAGGTCATCGAAGGCTTCGGCATCAAGGCGAAGTGGCGCCTCGGCGGCATGGAGCTTTCGGCCCAGCTGGGAGCGATCGCCGCGGCCGCTGACGCGGTGAAGGCAGGTCACGCAAGGCACGTGATGTGCTTCCGCACCGTCTACGAGGCCGCCGCCATGGCGCGCCCCGACGAGTATCCGATGCCGAAGCGCGGCCGCGTGGACGGCATGTCCCAGTGGACCGCGCCGTTCAACGCCACCTCGGCGGTGACCTGGACGGCCCAGTACGCCATGCGCCACGTCAAGAAGTACGGGCTGACCCGCGAACAGCTGGCGCAGATCGCGCTGACGGATCGCGCCAACGCCCTCCTGAACCCGCGGGCCCTGGTCCGCGAGCCGCTGAGCCTCGACCAGTACATGTCGGCCCGGATGATCGCCTCGCCGCTGTGCCTCTACGACTGCGACCGCTTCAGCGACGCCTCGACGGTGGTCATCGTCTCCGCCGGCGACGCGGTGGACGAGGTGACCTGCACGCCGATCCGCATCGCCGCCTCGGCCGGCGCGGTCGACCGCGACAGCTGGGACCAGGCCGAGTGGATGGCCAGCTACGCCACCGGCCGGGAGCTCTGGAAGCACACCGACTACAAGCCGAAGGACGTCGACACCGTCCAGTTCTACGACGGCTTCGCCTTCCTGGCGCTGACCTGGCTCGAAGCCCTGGGCTTCTGTGAAGTCGGCGAGGGCGGCCGCTTCATCGAAGGCGGCCACCGCATCGCGCTGGACGGCGAGCTGCCGCTGAACACCTTCGGAGGCCAGATCGGCGCCGGGCGGCTGCACGGCTTCGGCTTCGCCCACGAGGCGGTGACCCAGCTGCGCGGCAAGGGCGGCGACCGCCAGATCAAGGGCGATCCGAAGGTGGCGGTGGCCACGTCCGGAGGCGGCCCTCTGGCTACCGCGCTTCTGCTCGCCAGGGACTAGGCCCGTGGCAGTCGCCCTCGACGATCTTCCGGGATATCGGCGGCGCTTCCGGGTGACCGCCGGTCCCGGCTGGGTGCGGAGCGACCTCGAGGACGACTACCACCATATGCACGTCACCCTGCGCCACCAGGGCGGGGTCGTGACCGCCGTCGAGCCGGTGATGGTGCGGGCCCCCTGGACCACCTGTCCGGGCGCGGTCGAGCGGCTGAAGGCGACGTTCACCGGCGCGCCGCTCGCCGACGTTCCCGGGCGCAACAGCGACAAGGCCACGAACTGCACCCATCTCCACGACCTGGCCACACTCGCGGCGACGCACGCCTTCGACCGCGAACCCTTGACCTATGATATCCTGACCTCCGACCCCGTAGACGGGCGACGCCGCATCGAACTGCGGCGAAACGGTGAGCCGGTGATGACCTGGGTGGAGCAGGACGGGCGGTTGGCCGAGCCGGCGGCGGCGTCCGGCCTGACGCTGCTTCAGCTGCGTCCCTTCATCGAGTCCCTCGACGCCGAAGGCCAGGAACGGGCGCGGATCCTGCGCTGGGGCGCCATCGTCGCCCACGGCCGTGCGATCCCGCTCGAAAACCAGTCCGACGCCACGCGAATGCCGCCGACCTGCTTCACCTTCCAACCGGAGAACAAGGTCAAGGCGGCGCGCGTCGGCGAGATCCGCGACTTCAGCAAGGGGACGCTCAAGCCCCTGGAGCCGCGAACCGGAGCCTAAACCCAACCCCAACCCCGAACCACACCCACAACAGGGCGCAATGACGCCAACGGAGGAAACCCGATGGAAATGAACGACATGGTGATCGTCAGCGTCGACGACCACATCAGCGAACCGCCGGACTTGTTCGACAAGCACCTGACGGGCGACGCGCTCGCCACGGCGCCGAAACTGAAACTGACCGCGAGCGGCACCGACTACTGGGAATACCAGGGCCAGAAGTGGCCGTCCGTGGGCCTCAACGCCGTTGTCGGCCGCCCGTTCGAAGAGTACGGCATGGAGCCGACCAGCCTCGAGCAGATGCGCAAGGGCGTCTACGACGTCCACGAACGCATCAAGGACATGGACGTCAACGGCATCGCCGCGTCGCTGAACTTCGGCAGCGTCGTGGACTTCGCCGGCGGCCGCTTCCACCAGGTGGCGGACAAGGACCTCTCCCTGATCCACCTGCGCGCCTACAACGACTGGCACGTCGACGAATGGTGCGCCGCCTATCCCGGCCGCTTCATCCCCTGCGGCATCCTGCCGACCTGGAACATGGACGCCACGGTGGCCGAGATCAAACGCCTGGCGGCCAAGGGCTGCACCGCGGTCTCGATCAACGAGAACCCGACGACCAAGGGCCTGCCCAGCATCCACAACGCCTACTGGGAGCCGATGTGGAAGGCCATCACCGACCACGACATGGTGATCTGCCTGCATATCGGCGGCGGCAACCCGGCGCCGCACGCCTCGATGGAGACCCCGATCGAGGCCTGGATCACCACCATGCCGATGTCGATCTCGCTTGGCGCGGCCGATTGGCTGCACCTGGAGGCGCTGCATCGCTACCCGACCATGAAGATCGCCCTCTCCGAAGGCGGCATCGGCTGGGTGCCCTACTTCATGGAGCGCGCCGACTTCAGCCACTGGCGCCACAAGACCTGGACGCACTCGGACATGGCGTTCGGCGAGCTGAAGCCGTCCGACGTCTTCAAGCGCCACTTCATGCTCTGCTTCATCGACGACAAGTTCGGGCTGCAGAACCTGCGGTTCCTCAACGAGGATCTGGTCTCCTACGAGTGCGACTATCCGCACTCAGACACCCTGTGGCCGGAGGTGCCTGAGCACCTGTGGCCGTCTGTGAAGCACCTGACCGTCGAGCAGATCGACAAGGTCACCCACAAGAACGCGATGCGCTTCTGGAACTTCGACCTGTTCAAGCACTACAAGCGCGAAGAGGTGACGGTGGGCGCGCTCCGGGCCAAGGCGGTGGCGGCCGGCGTGGACACCTCGCCGAAATCCTCGGGCGGCCGCGCGCCGCTCGCGCCCGGCGAGAAGCCGCGTCCGATCACCTCCGGCGACATCATGGGAATGTTCGCCAAGCACGACCGGGTGGCGTGAGGTTCGGACCGCGCGGAGGCCGGAAGGCTTTCGCGCGGTCGTCTCAACGGAAGGGTCTGTTGCAGAGGCCGCAAACGCCCCCTCCGTCCCTTCGGGCCACCTCCCCCGCTGCGCGGTGGAGGAGCTAAGATGCTCCACCGTGAAACGGGGGAGCTGTCGCGTAGCGACTGAGGGGGCGTTTGCGGCAGATGTGACAGCCCGACCCTCGACGAGAAGGGCTCCGCCGTGGGGGTGGGAGCAGAGAGCGTTATCCTCGGCTCGGTTGTCTGCTTTCGAAACCGAGGATATGCACCTTTCGACCGTCCGCTTGAGAGGCGCCTATCGCCGGGACGATTTGCGAGGGGGGCGGTTGATCGGCCTGGGCCGGCGCCCTCTATTCGAACGAAAATCGGCGCCGCGAGGCGGGCGGTTTTTTTTGCAATGCCGCTGGCCTTGGCCAGCCGGCTTGCCTGCAGGAGCATCGGGATGAAGATCCGCATCAACAAGGCTGGCTGCGTGGGCCACGCGCGCTGCGCGGCGGTCGCCCCGGAAGTCTACGAGCTCGACGACGACGGCTTCATCGCCGTCGAGGAAATCGACGTGCCGCCGGAGCTGGAAGCCCTGGCCCGTCGCGGCGCGCGCGCCTGCCCCGAACGCATCATCACTGTCGAAGAATAGCAAAAGGCCGCCCGTCGGGCCGCTAGGGAGACCTCATGTCTGACCTCGTGAACTACAAGAACAAGCGCGTCATCGTCAGCGGCTGCTTCTCGGGCATGGGCGAAGCCACGGCCCGGCAACTGGTCGGCCTGGGCGCCGAAGTGCACGGCCTGGACTTCAAGCCGTCGACGCTCGACCTCGCCTCCTTCAACCAGGTCGACCTGCGTGACCCGGCCTCGATCGAGGCGGCGGTGGCCAAGATCGGCGGCAAGGTCGACGCCCTGTTCAACTGCGCCGGCCTGCCGCAGACCGCAGGCCCCCTCGACGTCATGAAGGTGAACTTCCTCGGCACCCGCAAGATGACCGAGACGGTGCTGCCGCTGATGTCTGAAGGCGGCGCGATCGCCAGCATCGCCTCGACGGCGGCCATGGGCTGGTCGCGCCGGCTGCCGACCATCATGGAGCTGGTCACCACCCCCACCTACGAGGACGGCGTGAAGTGGTGCGAAGGCCACCTGGACACGGTGGCGGAAGGCTACTCCTTCTCGAAGGAAGTCATCACCGTCTGGACCATGTTCACCGCGGCGCACCTGATCAAGAAGGGCATCCGGCTGAACTGCACCCTGCCGGGCCCGACCCAGACGCCGATGATGTCGAGCTTCGAGTCCGCGACGCCGGTGACGGTGATCGACGCCGCCGCCCAGCCGATCAACCGCCGGGCCACCCCGGACGAACAGGCCAGCCCGCTGATCTTCCTGAACAGCGACGCGGCCAGCTACGTCAACGGCCACGCCTTCGCCGTCGACGGCGGATTCATGGGCGGCCTGGCCACGGGCCAGATCGACATGGCCGCCCTGATGGGCGGGGCGAAGAAGGCCTAAGGCGCCTATAGATCGGCCTTGGGGACGCGGTTCGAGACCTGCGTCCCCGGCCGCAACTGGCCGGACCCGGTCGCCATAGCCCACGACAAGAACAACAAGACGCAATCTGGGAGGCGCCGACATGAACCTCGAACTCTCCGCCGACCAGGAAGCGCTTCGCGAGGCCTTCGCCCGTTTCCTGAACGAAGAGAGCAGCATGGCCCGCGTCCGCGCGGCGCTGCCGTCGGGCTTGGACGAGGCGCTGTGGGCGGGGCTCGCGGACCTGGGCGCCTTCTCGGTGCGCGTTCCGGAATCGGCGGGCGGCCTGGGCCTGGGCGTGCTCGACGCCGCGGCGCTGATGGAGGAGGTGGGCCGCACCCTGGCCTCCGGTCCCATCGCCGAGACAATGGTGGCGGCGCGGCTGCTGGCCGTGGCCGGCGGCGACCGGGCGGGCGACCTGCTGGAAAAGGTGATCGCCGGCCAGAGCGTGCTGAGCCTCGCCTTCCATGACGTGGCCGAACAGCCCGTGCAGTGGATCGCCGGCGGCGCCGTGGCCGCCGCGGTGATCGCCCGCGACGGGGACCAGCTGGTGCTGGTCCCTATCCCTGAGCGCGACCGCAAGGGCGAGGCCAACCTCGCCTCCACCCCGATCGCCGAGCTGCGCCTGACCGGCGCAGAGCGGACCGTCCTCGCCGTCGGTCCGGAGGCCGTGACGGCCTTCGCCCAGGCCATCGAGGAGTGGCAGCTCTTGATGTCGGCGGCGCTCAACGGCCTGGCGCGGGAATCCATCCGGCTGGCGGCGGCCTACGCGACCGAGCGGGTGCAGTTCGGCCAGCCGATCGGCGCCTACCAGGCGCTGTCGCATCCGCTCGCCGACCTGATCACCGAGGTCGACGGCGGCAAGCTGCTGCTCTGGCAGACGCTGCGCAACATCGCCGACGACGCGCCCAGGGCCGGCGCCGAGGTCGCGCTCACCTACTGGTGGAACGCCGACACCGCCAGCCGCGCGGTCCTGCAGTCCTTGCAGACCTTCGGCGGCTACGGCCTGACCACCGAATACGACATCCATCTCTACGACCTTAGGGCCAAGGCCTGGCCGCTGGTGTTCGGCGACCCGACCCGCCAGCTCGACGAGGCCGGCCGGCGGCTCTACGCCGGCGAAGCGGCGAGCCTGCCCGACGTCGGCGAGGTCAGCATCGACTTCGACCTGGGCGAGGAGGCCCGCGCCTTCGCCGCCGAGGTGGACGCCTTCTTCAAGGCGACGCTCACGCCGGAGCTGAAGGCCAAGGCTCACTACTCCTGGGATGGCCATGATCCGGGCGTCCACAAGAAGCTGGCCGAGGCTGGCTACCTGTTCCCCAGCTGGCCCAAGGCGCTCGGCGGCCGCGACGCGCCGCCCTACGCCGTCTCCGCCGCGCGCGAGGTGTGGGAGGAGAACGGCTGGAGCGGCCACGCCGCCGGGGTGACGCAGATGGTGGCCGCCATCATCCGCGCCTTCGGCAGCGACGAGGCGAAGGCCGAGGTGTTGTCGAAGATCGTGGCGGGCGAGGCCGTCTGCAGCCTGGGCTATTCCGAACCGGGGTCAGGCTCGGACGTGTTCGCCGCCCAGACCAAGGCGACGCCGGTCGGCGACGGCTGGCGCATCGACGGCCAGAAGATGTTCACCAGCGGCGCCAACATCGCCGACTACGTCCTGATGCTGACGCGCACCAATCCCGACGCGCCCAAGCACAAGGGGCTGACGATGTTCATCGTCCCGCTGAAGGCGCCGGGCATCGAGGTCCAGCCGGTCTTCACCTTCCAGGACGAGCGGACCAACATCACCTACTACGACGGGGTGAAGATCCCGGACAGCTACCGGCTGGGCGAGGTGGACGGCGGGGTGAAGGTGATGTCGGCGGCGCTCGAGCTCGAGCACGGCGGCGGCTTCGGCAAGACCCAGGCGCACATGCTGCGCGCGGCCGAGGCGCTCTGCCGCGAGATCGTCTTCCAGGGCCGGCCGCTGATCGAGGACGCCTCGGCCCAGCGCCGCCTAGCGCGCACCTACGCCAATGTCCAGGTCTCCCTCCTGCTCGGCCTGCGCGCGCTCTGGGCGGGCGTCGAGAAGAAGCCCAGCCCGGCCTACGGGCCGATGACCAAGATGTACTCGTCCGAGAAGTTCATGTCGGATGCGTCCGACCTTTTGGACCTGACCGCGCCGCACTCGCTCTCCAAGCGAGACGGCCCGGCAGGCTATCTCAATCTCTGCTACCGCCATGCGCATGGAACCCGGATCTACGGCGGCACCAGCCAGGTCCACCGCAGCATGATCGCCGAGCGTAACCTCGGCCTTCCCCGTAGCCGCGCGAAGTGAGGAAAGACATGTCCGAAGAAGCCCCCCATCTCCTCACCGAGGACGTCGACGGGATCCTGATCGCCACCCTCAACCGGCCCGAGAAGCTCAACGCCATCACCGCTCAGATGATGGGCCTGTTCGAGCAGGCGCTGATCCGGTTCCGCGACACGCCCGAGCTGAAGGTCATGCTGATCCGCTCGACCGGCCGCTACTTCTGCTCGGGCGCCGACATGCGCTCCGGCAGCGCGACCGAACAAAAGCGCAGCGCCTCGGCGATCCGCGAGACCCACCGCATCGGGCTCAACGGCATGCACCGCATCTATGACGAGATGGAGCATATCGAGAAGCCGATCGTCGCCGCCCACCACGCCACCTGTGTCGGCGGCGGGCTGGAGATGTCGCTGTCGGCCGACTTCCGCCTGGCTGCCAAGAGCGCCAGCTACGCCTTCCCCGAAGGCCTGTTTGGCGTGCTCCCGGCCTCGAACGGCGTCAGCCGGCTGACGCGGATCTGCGGGACCCACTGGGCGCGCTATCTGATCATGGCCAACATGGCGGCCAGCGCCGAAAAGGCCCTGACCATGGGCCTGGTCCACGAGGTCTTCCCGGACGAGACCTTCGAGGACGATGTGATGATCTTCTGCCGGCACCTGGCCAAGCAGAACGGCGAGCAGATGGGCGCCGCCAAGCTGGCGATCGAACTGGCCAGCGAAGTGGGCCGCGAGCAGGGCCGTCAGGTCGAGCGTCTGGCCAACAGCGCGCTGATGCTCAACCCGGCCTATCTCGAGGGCATCGCCAAATACGTCCAGGGCATCGGCAAGGGCGGCAAGAAGGAGTAGGCGGGCTGGCCCTTCCTCTCCCGCGACGCGGGAGAGGAACGCGCCGCTTCAGAGCGGCAGGTGGCGGACCCGGTCGCCGGCCTCGATGCATCCCTGGACGGCCCGCTGCAACATGGCGATCAGGGTCTGCGGATCGGCGTCGTCGTTCGCCTCATGGATCAGGCCCACGGCCATCGGCCGCTCGCCCGGTTCGCAGGGCAGCAGGATCGCGCACATCCGGGCCGCAGAGCCGAAGCCGGCCGGGCCGATGGCGTAGCCCTGGCGGCCGCACGCCTCGATCTGCTCGCGGATGGCGGCGGGGTTGAAGGCGTGTTCAGCCGCCGCCTCGGCGCGCAGCCGCCGCAGCACGCCGTCGCGCCGCTCGGTCGGCACGGTCGAGAGCAACAGCCAGCCCGCGGCGCTTTCACAAAGCTCGCCCAGCGCGCCGCCGGACAGGCCGTTGGGCAGGGAGGTGGCGATCGGGCGGGGCCCGGCGAGCCAGCGGAACATCTGCACCTGCAGGCCCACCATGCCCATCACCGCGACGCCCTGGCCGGTCTGGGCCTCCAGCCGCTCCATCGTCATCGACAGCCGGCCGTCGCGCACCAGGGTGGGCTGGCAGAGCGATCCCAGCATCGCCGCCCGCGGGGTCGGCGTGAAGGAGCGGGAGTTGGGATCCTTATAGAGCAGGCCCATCTCGACCAGGATGGCGAGCAGTTCGGAGGTGCTGGACTGGGGGCGCTTGTAACGCCGGGCGATGTCCATGACGGTCGCGTGGCGGTTCTGTTCGTCGAAAAACTCGAGGACCTCGATGACACGGCGAGCGGTCTTCGCCTTATTCGGATCAAGAACCGTCGTCATCGCGCTCCGCTCCTCCCCTAATTTGCGGGCACGGTTGCGCGATGGGAAGTGCGCTGTCAACGAAAAATGAGAGGGTCTCGTTTGCTGTTTGCATGCGGCGGCGTCCACTGCCTGTTCGTTGAACTGGACCGGCGCGCGGCTCACGTCGCGCTCCAGTTCATCCGGTGCGTGCAGTCTCCGCGACGGCCAGGCTCTCGCGCAGCACAATTGTTCCCGATTTCGACATATTATTCGGAAAATATCGTTTCCCGGGCACGCGAGCGCCCGCAGCCCCTAGGCGCCGCCATCCGCAAGGCGATAGCTTAGGCAGGCTCGCCGGCCCGATCCGGGTGGCCAGGCGACAGCAGAAAAAAGACTTCGGAGGAGACCATGCCCACCATCCCCCGCCGAGACATCCAGCCGTGAGCCGTCCCGAGGGCAATGTGGGTGATCCCCAGTCGGCCACGACGCTTCCGCAGCTGGTCCGCGCGGCCGCGGCCGCCTACGGCGACGCCGTCGCGGTCGTCCTCAAGGGCGACAAGGTCCCGGACGACCAGATCACCTTCGCGGAGCTGGAGCGGACGTCCGCCGAGCTGGGCCGGGGACTGATCGCCCGCGGCGTCGGCAAGGGAACGCGCATCGGCTTCATCTGCGGCAATGGTCCAACCTTCGCCGTGCTGCTCGCCGCCATCGCCCGGATCGGCGCGATCGCGATCCCGATCAGCACCATGATCCGGTCCAACGAGCTGGTCCGAGTGCTGCGCCAGTCCGACGTGAGCGGGTTGATCGTCCAGCGGACGCTGCTGGGCCACGACTACGTCGAACGTCTCTGCGACGCGCTGCCGGACTTGCGTGCGGCGGGCGGCCCGGACCTGAGGCTCTCCCAGACGCCGTTCCTGCGATGGATCGCCTCCACCGGCGAGGGGCTGCCGCCCGCCTTCCACGACATGAGCCATCTCACCGAACTCGCCGGGACGGTGAGCGAGGCCCTACTTTCGGAGATCGAAGCCGAGGTCCACCCTGTGGACCAGATGATCGAAATCTACACCTCCGGCTCCATGGCCCTGCCCAAGGGCGTGAAGCACAACCACGGACCGATCCTGTTCCGCACCCACTGGATCCGGCCGAAGCTCAAGGTGGAGCGCGGCATGCAGGTCGCCGCGGCCCTGCCGATGTTCTGGGTCGGAGGGCTGATCATGTATCTGATGCCCAACTGGGAGGTGGGCGCCACGACCATCTGCACCGAACGGACGCTGAGCAACAGCCGCGTCGCCATGGGCAGCGTGCTGGCCGACGAAGACCTGGAGCTGATGAAACAGGCGCCGATCAACTGGGCGCTGGGCATGACCGAGACCATCGGACCCTATTCGTGGGGCGATGAGGTCCGGGTTCCCGGCTATCCCCTTTGCGCGCCGCTGGACCATATCGCCGACCGGTACGAGGTGCGGGTCTGGGACGAGGGCAGGGCGGTCGCCGACGGCGGGATCGGCGAGATCCAGGTGCGGGGCTATGCGCTGACGCCGGGCCTGCACAAGGTCGAGCGCGCCCAGTATTTCGAGCCGGACGGCTTCTACCGCACCGGCGACATGGGACAGGTCGACGGCGAGCGCATCCTTTTCGTCGGGCGCAACGGCGACATGATCAAGACCGCCGGCTCGAACGTCTCTCCCGCCGAGGTCGAGATGGAGATGCAGCAGCTGGAGGGCGTCCACTCCGCCTATGTCGTGGGGCTGCCGGATCCGGAGCGGGGCCAACTGCTGGTGGCGGCGGTGGTGCCCCGCGACGGCGCGGTGCTGGACTTCGCGGACATCGAGACGAAGCTGCGCCAGCGGCTGTCCAGCTACAAGGTGCCGCGGGCCTATGTGCCGATCACCCGCGACGAGGTGCCCCTGCTGCACAGCAACAAGGTCGGGCGGCGCCAGCTCGAGGGGATGCTCGCGGAGAGGCTTGGACGCGCCTGACGCCGCCCGCGCGAACCCGTGCGGGCGGGCTTGTGTTCGCCGTCTTGCGCAGCGTTTGCTGGGAGGGGCGTATCCGCTACCCTTCGCCCGTCGCCAACGGGACGCAGGAATGGCTGTGAAGCCTCGTCTAAGGTTCGCCCTGCTGCTGGTCGCCGCGACCCTCGCCGCCGCACCCGCCCGGGCGGCTGGTCTGAGCGAGGCCCAGGTCCGCGCCTTCTTCGCCCAGCAGGAGCGGGCCTGGAACGCCGGGGCTCTGGAGGCCTATTTCACCGCCTTCCAGCCTGACGCGGTCTTCACCGACCAGTACCGGACCCCCGCGGGAGAGGTCGTGTCCTACGGCAGCAGCAGCCTGGCCGCGGCGCGGGCCCAGGCCCGCAAATTCCGTGCGGCGTCCAAGGTCTCCGAGACCGGCGAGATCGCCCGGATCACCCTGGGCGCCGACGGCCGCACGGCGCAGGTCGTCTCCCGTGAGGTGTCGCGCATCCAGGGGCCGAAGGGTCTGCGCGTGACCTGCGCCGAACGCCGGCAGGAGCTGGTCCTCGCCGCCGGCCGCCTGCGCTCCAAGGGCCAGACCGACACCTTCACCCGCTGTTCGCGCTAGCTCGGCAGAGCGCGCCTGGCGTGCGACCCCTTGCCCTGTATACTTTGGCGTGTAAGTCGGACAGATTTCGGGTTCGCCTTGACTAGGGCTAGGCCGAATGTCGGGAACGAAGCGCAAACCTATATGCGCGTTTGGGGGGCTGCTGGCGCTGGCGGTGATCACCGCGCCGCTGTCGTCGCCCTATGCCTATGCGGCCATGGCGGCGGGGCAGGCGCAGCTCGCCAAGCTGATGGACGGCTACCGGCGTCCGGCGGACATACCCGCGCCTCCCGACAATCCGATAACGCCGGCGAAGGTCGCGCTGGGCAAGGCGCTTTTCTTCGATCCGCGGCTCTCCGGCTCAGGCGTCATTTCCTGCGCCAGTTGCCACAATCCCTCCTTGGGTTGGCAGGACGGCTTGGCCAAGGGAGTCGGTGATCACGGGAGCCAGCTCGCCCGCCGCACGCCGACGATCCTCAATCTTGCCTGGAGCGCGCCCCTGTTCTGGGACGGCCGAGCCGCGACCCTGGAGGAGCAGGCCAAGGTTCCCATGGCCGCGGGTGACGAAATGAACAAGCCCCACGACCAGGTGGTGGCGCAGGTGAAGGCGATACCGGGATATCGCGCGGCGTTCGCCACCGCCTACCCGGGCGAAGACGTCAATATCGACACGATCGCCAAGGCGATCGCCACCTACGAGCGCACGGTGATCTCCGGCAGGTCCCCGTTCGACGAATGGCTGGGCGGCGAAGAAGCGGCGATCTCGGCCTCGGCCAAGCAGGGGTTCGTGCTGTTCAACACCACGGCCAAATGCGCGTCCTGCCACTCCGGCTGGCGGTTCACGGACGACGGCTTCCACGACATCGGCCTGGCCGGCGACGATCCCGGCCGGGGCAGGATCATGCCGAAAATCGCCGTCCTGGATCACGCCTTCAAGACCCCGACCCTGCGCAATGTCGCCGACCGGTCGCCCTATATGCATGACGGCTCGATGCGGACCCTCGAAGAGGTCGTCGACCACTATGACCATGGGTTTATCAAGCGGCCGTCGCTCGCCGACCAGATCAAGCCGCTAGGGCTCTCTGCGCAGGACAAGGCCGACCTTCTGGCCTTCATGCGCACCCTCAGCAGCCATGACGACACCGTCGTGGCCCCGACTCTTCCACATTGAACGAAATCGTTGGCGCCGCCATGAAGATCCGCATCCTCTCCGGCCTGGCCGCAGCCCTGGTGATTTCAGGGGTCTGCTGGGCGGCGACGATCGCCGTCGACCAGAAGGACATCGCCTTCAGCCTGTCCCGACTGGTGGTGAAGCGGGGCGATAGCGTCACCTTCACCAACAGCGACCCGACCTCGCACAACCTGCTCATCACCGGCAGCGGCCTGACGGTGGACAGCGGGCTCCAGAAGCCAGGCGTCGCCTTCAAGGCGCCGTTCATGAAATCCGGCACGTATCAGGTAACCTGCGCCATCCATCCCAAGATGATGATGACGGTCGTGGTCCAGTGACCCTGGCCCCGGGCTCCTCGATCGCGGAAAGCGCGGCGGCGCCACGCTATCCCCGCGTCTTGCAGACCCTGCACTGGTTGATGGTCGTCCTTGTTGCGGTGCAGGTCGCGCTCGTCCTGGTCCTACGCCAGCTGCAGTCGCCGGAATTCGCCGGATTGGTCCTGGCCGCCCATCGTCAATGCGGCGCAATCGTCTTCATCCTGGTGGTGCTGAGGCTGGCGCTGGCCTTCCGCTTCCGCGTCCCCAAGAGCGACGTCGGCCTGCCCTCCTGGCAGCAGCTGGCCGCCCATGTCGTCCATCTGGTGATGATCCTCCTCTTGTTGGCCCAACCGGTGCTGGGGTTCCTGGTCGCCTGGTCGCGCGGGGACGATATCGTGCTGGCCGGAATACTGAGAATCCCGACCCTGGTGCGCCTGTCCAATGCGCAGGGGATGCAGATGGAGCTTGCGCATCGCTGGACCGCCTTCGCCCTCCTGGGCCTGGTGGGCGGGCACGTGCTGATGGTGGTCTTCAACAATCTGGTCCGCAAGGCGCCGGTTATGGAGCGCATGCTGCCGGCGCCGGCGAAGGGCCGTCTGACCAACTACGTGCCGGTGGCGGCGCAACTGGCCATCTGCTGCAGCGCGATCCTCGCCCTGACCACGGCGGCGGGGATCTATGGCGCTCACCAGTACACAGCCTTCACCGACCTGCGGGCCAAGTTCGACGAGACGGAGGTCGCAGCACTCGATGACCTGCGCAACGCGCAGATGGCGGTTAAGACCTTGGCGCCCGGCATGTCCGCAAACCTGCTGGGATCCGCCGCGGACGCAGCCGCCAACGTCGCCAGCTTTCCAGCCAGGCTGGCCGACCCCGACGCGAACGCGGCGGCGACCAGAGCTGCGGCGGCTCTCGCGAAGCTCGCCGCCGGCGACCGCTCTCAGGCCACCTTCGACGTCGCCGACCAAGAGCTGCGGAATGCAGCCGACAGCCAGTTCATGCGGGTTTTTCAGGGCCGCCAGGAGATCGAGCGGATCGCCGCCAAGGGGCACGATCTGATTATCCTGGCCCTCGCGCCGGCGGTGATCCTCGCAGCGGTATTGGCCTTCCTGCTTGCACGCAGCGTGCTGACCGCGCTCGCGCAGGCCCGAAGCGTGGTGCAGGGCGTCGAATCCGGCGATGCGATCTGGCAGGTGCGGGTGGAAGGCCGCGGCGAGTTCGCCGCGCTCATGCGCGACATCCTGCGGATGCGCGACACCGTGGTGACGGGGAAGGACCGGTTGGTGCACGCCGCCGAGGCCGCCAACCGGGCGAAGTCCGAGTTCCTGGCCAACATGAGCCACGAGCTGCGCACGCCGCTGAACGGCGTCATCGGCTTCTCGCGCCTGTTGGCGGAAAGCAAGGACCTGACTGCCGAGGATCGGCGGCGGATCCTGCTGGTGCGCGGGGCCGGCGAGGCGCTGAACAGCCTGATCAACGACGTGCTCGACTTCTCCAAGCTGGAGGTGGGGGCGGTGCAGCTCGAAGCGCGCCCGTTCAGCGTCGGCGACATGGTCTCCGAGGCGCTCTCGATGGTCGAGCCGCAGGCGACGGACAAGGCCCTGGAACTGAAGATCGCCGGGGAGGATCCCGGCGTCCTGGTGGGCGACAAATACCGCCTGCGCCAGGTGCTGCTGAACTTCCTGTCGAACGCGGTGAAGTTCGCCGACAGAGGCGCCATCAGCGTCCATCTCGCGACCGAACCTCGGCCCGACGACCGCCTCTGGCTGAAGGTGGAGGTCGTCGACCAGGGCATCGGCATCGCGCCGGAGAAGATCCCCAACCTGTTCCGGCGCTTCTCCCAGGCCGACGGATCCATCACCCGGAACTTTGGCGGCAGCGGCCTTGGCCTCGCCATCTCGCGCGAGCTGGTCGAGCTGATGGGCGGCGAGGTCGGGGTGGAGAGCGCGCCCGGCCGGGGCGCGACCTTCTGGTTCCAGCTGGAGCTTCCGCGCGGGCGGATGGCGCCGCGCCGCGAAAAGGCCGCCCAGGGGCGCGCCAGCTTCCTCGGCCGTCGGGTGCTGGTCGTCGACGACGTCGCGCTGAACCGCGAGCTGTTCCAGGAGATGCTGCAGCGGCACGGCTGCGAGGTGCATCTCGCCTGCGACGGCCAGGAGGCCGTCGAGGCGGTGACGGGCAGGCGCTACGACCTCGTGCTGATGGACGTCCACATGCCGGTGATGGACGGGCTGGCCGCCACCCAGGCGATCCGGGCGGCCGGCTTCATGTCGCTGCCGGTGCTGGCCCTCACCGCCAGCGGCACGCCGGAGCAGGTGGACGCCTGTCTCGCGGCGGGCATGAACAGCCATCTCCTCAAGCCGCTCGCGCCCCAGGACCTGGAGCGCGCCCTGGCCCGCGTCTTCGACGGCGTCGCAGGGCCGCCGGTCCAGCCCTCGTCCCCCGACCGGCGCGACGAGGAGCGGCAGGTCCGGGAGGCCTTCGAGACCTCCATGGGCCCGGCGACCACGCTCAGGCTCGTTCGGCTGTTCCAGGAACAGCTGGCGCAGCGTTTCCTCGACGAGCAGCGGCCCGCGCTGCAGGAGGACGCGCACAAGGTCGTCGGCAGCGCCGGCACCCTGGGCCTCCTGACCTTGAGCGAGGCGGCGCACCGCCTGGAGGCGGCTTGCCGGGACGGCGAGTGCTATGCGGCGGATCTGGCGCAGACCCGGGCGGCCGCGCAGGAAGCCGGCCTGACCCTTCACGCCTGGACCGAGCGCCTGAGCCGGCTGGTGAACGCTTAGCGGCTCGTCGCGCGCCTCGCCGGGATCGGGAAGCGGAGCACTGCCGCTGGGGCGGAACGCGACAGCGCAAAAAAAGCCGCGCCCGAAGGCGCGGCAAGTCATTAGGGAGGAAACGCCCAGGAAGGGCATCTCCAATCTGAACGGTGTTTAGACTAGGTGCAAGCGGAAACTGCGCTACGGCGCCGAAATGTCGCAGCCGCGATCCGGGCGTCAGAGATAGTCGCGCCGCCCACGGTCAGCCGTGAGCGGCGCGAAAACGACGGTTCTGTCGTCGATCTTAGTCGGACGAGGGAAGCGGCTTGGCTTCCTTCAGCACCAGGGCGACGCCGCCGATTGACAGCGAGCCTTGGCCCGCCTTGACGCACAGCAGCTCCGCCGTGCCGGCGTCGTCGACGTAGCGCTTGCCGGTCATCGTGCCCGACGCGAAGGCCGGGTCGATGGCGCCGCGCTCGGCGGGACGCTCCGTGTCCATCGGCTTGCCGCCGCATTCCACGACCGTGTCCGCGCCAGCGCGAACCACGATCACTTCGGTGTCGCACACCGCGCTTTTCAGCCTAGCTCCCGGTTTCATCGGTTCTCCAACAGTCGATGTTTAGGCGATCACGCCGGCGGCCTTGAGGCTCTCGATCCGATCCCATTCGATGCCCATGTCTTCGAGCAGGAAGGTTTCGGTGTGTTCGGAGGCCTGCGGCATCCGCTCGGTCTTGATCGCTTCGTGATTGAACTGGACCGGCGGGCGGACCAGCTTGATCGGCGGGCCGCCGGCGATGGATTCCACTTCGACGATCATGTCGTTGGCGAGCGCCTGCTCGTCGGTGGCTAGGTCCAGCAGGCTCTGGAAGGGCGCCCACTGGCCCTTGAAGGTCCTCAGATGCTTGCGCCAGTACTCGAACGGCTGCTTGCCGAAGGCGGCGACCATCGCGCCGCTGGCGTCCGCCCAGTTCTTCATCAGGGCCTCGGCCGTGGCGAACCGCGGGTCGTCGGCGAGCTCGGGAAGTCCGAGATGGGTGAACAGGTCGCGGATGTAGGGGCCCGGCGTCAGGGTGCACAGGTTGATGGTGCCGCCGTCCGAGGTCCGGAAATTGCCCATGAAGGGGTTGCCCGGGTGGGCGCCCGACTGCGGCATGCGGTTGCGCCCGGCGACGCCGGTGTCCATGGCCGCGGCGACGCCCGCGCCGGCCGCCCACCAGGCGGTGCTCATCAGCGAGACGTCGAGCTCGACCGCCTCGCCGGTGCGCTCGCGATGGAACAGGGCCGCGCAGATGCCGCCGGCGATGTTCATGCCGCCGATCGAGTCGCCGAAGGCCGGGATGCCCTGGGTCAGCGGGCCTTCCATCTCCGGCGGCGTCATCGACAGGCCGATGCCGCTGCGGGTCCAGAAGGCGGTGCCGTCGAAGCCGCCGACTTCGCGTTCGGGACCCTTGTCGCCGTAGGCGCTGCCGCGGGCGTAGATGATGTTCGGGTTGGCCGCCCGGATGTGTTCGATGTCGAACTTATTCTTCTGACGCGCCTGCGGCAGGAAGTTGGTCAGGAAGACGTCGGCGGTCTTGGCGATCTCGTAGAGCAGTTCCTGGCCTTCCGGCGTGCCGACGTCGAGGCCGACGCTGCGCTTGCCGCGGTTGGGGTGCTCCATCAGGGTGAATCGGTTCGGGTCGACCTTCTGTCCGCCGACGTTGACGAAGCCGCGCTGGGTGTCGCCGCGCACCGGATGCTCGATCTTGATCACGTCCGCGCCCCAGTCGGCGAGCACCGCTCCAGCCGCCGGCACGAAGGTGAACTGCGCCACTTCGAGGATCCGAACGCCCTTCATCACCTGCGTCATAAATCGACTCCATCCCTAACGTCGGCAGCGTCCGGCCGCGCCGGTCCCATACTAGACACGGCTTCTAATTGCACGCGCCGGCTCATCAAGTTACGCGGCGTAAACCTGGAAAGACATCGCCGAGACGATGACGGCGGGCTTGGTTTTCAGGAACCACGGAAAACACGGACGACACGGAATGTTCGGGATCGGCGACGCCTGGCGTTTCAGAGTCGCGATCGCAATGCTGGGACCTTGGATTCTTCCGTGCTTTCCGTGATTTCCGTGGTTCTAAAGTCCTAGCCCCGGGTCTTGCCGAGGTTCCTCGAGATGGCGTCCAGGAGGCCCTCCAGCTCCGCCAGGTCTTCCGTCTGAAAGCCCGCGAAGGCCTCGCGCGCATGGCTCGCGGCGAGCTCCTGCAGTTGCGCCAAGACGGGCTGGGCCTTTTCGGTGGGATAGACCCGGTAGGCGCGCCGGTCCTCCGGGTTCTCGTGCCGCTCGAGCAGGCCTTCGGCGCAGAGGCGATCGATCAGCCGTCCTGCAGTCACGTCCGTCACCTGAAGACGCATGGCGATCATGCGCTGGGTCGCGCCGGGGGCGCGATTGGCCTCGGCGACGACGCTCCATTTCGCCCGCGTCAGGCCGATCTTCTCGGCGTCCTGGTCGAAGTCCAGCCAGAGCTGACGGGCGATCACCGTCAGCTTTACGCCCATCGCCATCTTCCGCTCGTCGAGCGGCGACGACGCGACGGTCGGTTCGGAGACCGCGCCGGTCATCTGAACTGGCGTTCCCGGGCCGGGCGCAAGCCGCGGGCGCCCCTCACACGCGCTCGATGATGATCGCCGGGGCCATCCCGCCGGCGGCGCACATGGTGATCAGGCCGCGCTTGGCGTCCCGGCGCTCCAGTTCGTCGAGCACGGTGCCGATCAGCACAGCCCCGGTCGCGCCGATCGGGTGGCCGAGCGCGATCGCGCCGCCGTTCACATTGATCTTGTCGCGGTCGATCTTCAGGTCGCGGATGAACTTCTCGATCACCACGGCGAAGGCCTCGTTGACCTCGAACAGGTCGATGTCGTCGATCGTCAGGCCGGCCCTGGCGAGGACCTTGCGCGCCGCCGGCACCGGGCCGTTCAGCATCAAGGTCGGATCGTCGCCCATGTTGGCGGTGGCGACCACGCGGGCGCGGGGCTTCAGCCCGTGCTTCTCAGCATAGGACTTGGACGCGAACAGCAGGGCCGCGGCCCCGTCGACCACGCCGGAGGAGTTGCCGGCGTGGTGGATCGCCTCGATCGTCACGTCCGGGTAGCGCGAGTTGATCAGCTGGCGGAAGGTCGGGCCGCCGGGGATCGAGGGGAAGTCGGCGATCTGGCCGAAGGCGGGCTTCAGCGCCGCCAGGTCGGCCAGGGTGGTGCCGGGACGCGGATATTCTTCGCGGTCGAGGATGACCTTGCCTTCGTCGTCCACCACCGGAACCGTCGAGCGGGTGAAGCGGCCCTCGGCGAGCGCCTTGGCGGCGCGCTCCTGGCTCAGCACGCCGATGGCGTCGACATCCGCGCGGGTGATGCCTTCGATGGCGGCGATGGCGTCGGCGCAGACGCCCTGGTTGGATTGCGGGTGCTTCGCCTGCAGACGCGCGTTGCCGGTGCCCAGGCCGCCCGCGGTCTTCACGCCCGCCTCGCGCAGCGACATGCCGTAGGCGTTGACGTGGGACATCATCTCGGTCCCGCCCGAGATCACCAGGTCTTCCATGCCGGACATCACCTGGGCGGCGGCCAGGGCCGCGGAGGTGATGCCGCTGCCGCAGAAGCGGTCGAGGGTGACGCCGCTGGCGCGCACGTCGAAGCCGGCGTCCAGCGCCGCCATCCTGCCCATGTCGCCGCCCTGCAGGCCCATCTGGGCGCTGGTGCCCCAGATCACGTCGTCGACCTCGGCGGTGTTGAGGTTGTTGCGTTCGGCCAGGGCCTTCAGCACGGTCGCGGCCACATGCTGCGGATGCAGATGGGCCAGCGCGCCCTTGCCGACCTTGCCGATGGCGCGCGGCGTGCGGACGGCGTCGATGATGAAGGCGTCGGACATTCAGATCTCCTGCGTTCACGGACCGGGCTGACCGTGAGCGGCGTTCCCGCGGCTTAAGTGGCATAGGCCCTCAGCCAAGGAAAGCGCGCCCCGGACGCCCGAAGACGGACCCTTTAGGGGGCCAAATGGGGTGGGCGGCGGCTTCAGGCCAGTTCCACCGGCCCGTCGACGGCCTACGCCCTGAGGTGAGACTATCGCGTGCGCCCCACCCCATGGGAAGCGGCTCGGGATCGCCGGCGCGATAACAGACTTGAACCGAGGGGCGCCGAGGCGGGCCGTTTCGCGCGGCTAGCGGATTCGCTTGCCGTCCGAACTTCGCTGGATAAATTCCGACATCTTTGTCGTGAAACGGGAGAAAACCATGGTCGAGCGCTGCGTCGCCAATCGCTTCGAGGGGCGGGTGGTCGTCATCACCGGCGCCGGCGGCGGTCTCGGCCGGGCCTTCGCCCGCAGCTTCGCGCAGGAAGGCGCCAGCCTGGTCCTGGCCGACGTCGACAAGCCGCTGCTGGAAGAGACCGCAGACGAGGTCCGGGCGCTGGGCGCGACGGCCTCCACCCATACGTTCGATCTCGCCGTGGAGGCGGAGATCAAGGCCTTCGGCGCGCAGATCTGCGAGCGCCACCCGGCGGTCCATGTGCTGATCAACAACGCCGGCCTGGCCTATGGCGAGATCAGCGGCGGGTTCGAGCATCTCAGTCTCGAGAAGTGGCTGCGCTATTTCGCGATCAATTCGGTGGCGCCTCTGATCCTCGCCCAGGCGCTGCGTCCTGGTCTCGCTCAGGCCAAGGGCGTGATCATCAACCAGTCCTCCAGCGCCGCCTACATGCCGGCCACCGCCTACGGCGTGACCAAGGCGACGCTGAACTCGATGACCTTCGGGATGGCGAACGCCTTCGCCGCCGACGGCATCCGGGTGAACGGCATCGCGCCTGGGATCATGGAGACCCCCGCCTCGAACGCCTTCCTGACCGAGGAACAGAAGACGCGGGTCGCGGGCATGCAGCTCCTGAAACTGCACGGAACGGCGCAGGACATCGCCGACCTCGGCCTGTTCCTGGCCTCGGACGAGGCCCGCTTCATCGACTGCGAAATCGTGCATTGCGACGCCGGCAGTCGGTTGAGGGGTTGGCGAGGCTAGATTTTCGATTGATATACCAGCGCCTTCCAACCCTGTGATCGCTAAGCCCAGGCATAGGGCGCGGTCGCCGCTCAACATGTTCGTCAAAGGAAAAGACTGACTATGGCCACTGAAGTTCTGCTCCCGAAAATCGGTTTCGCCATGACTGAAGGTCAGATCACCGAATGGCTCGTCGCGGACGGCCAGCCCGTCACCGAAGGCCAGCCGCTGTTCACCCTGGAAGCCGACAAGTCGGCCAACGAGGTCGAAGCGCCGGCGACCGGCACGCTCCGCATCCTGCAGCCGGCCGGCTCGATCTACGAGGTCGGCACCCTCATCGGCAGCATCGAGTAGTCGATCCAGAGCTCTCCCGCCGCGGAACGTCCGCGGCGGGAGGCTGTCCAAGCGCTCGCCCACGGCGCCAAAGGTGCGGCCAACAACAAGCGACGCCTATTCGCGCTCCGGGCCAGGCTCCAGGGGCTTGCGGCCGCTACTGCTCGAAAAACCCCTGCTGATGGCCCGCGGAATCGCCGACTGGCGAGGGGCCGGCCTGCGCCATCTCGCGAACTCCGTGGGGCCTCAGTATCGGCGCCTCTGAGGTGTTCGGTTGCATCGCTGCGCGGCGTTCGGCCGGCTGACCTGCGATCGGCGAGGGCCCGGGTCCCTTGTCGCCGGCCGCCCGCATTCATATACTAACATCTGTAATCAAATCCTGCCCGCAGGCGGCATTAGGAAGAGACGCATGAACACGGTCCCGCTGGAGAGCTCCCAACTCACCAAGATCGATCTGACGCCGCGTATCGGCACGGAGATCAAGGCCGACATCGAGACGCTGGTGAGCGGCCGCTACGCCGCGGAGATCCGCGAGACGCTGCAGCAGCGCGGGGTGCTGATCTTCCGCGGGCTGCACATGACCAAGGAGCAGCAGAAGCAGTTCGGCGTCACGCTCGGGAAGGTCCAGGGCATGGGCGGCGACGGCATCCTGCCGATCACCCTCGACAAGAAGATCAACGCCTTCGTCGCTGACTATCTCAAGGGCTCCTTCTACTGGCACATCGACGGCGCCAGCGACGACGTCCCGAACTTCGCCGCCCTGCTGAACGCCCACGTGCTGTCGGAGACCGGCGGCCAGACCCTGTTCGCCAACACCTACGCCGCCTGGGACGACCTGCCGGAGGACGAGAAGAAGGCGATCGAGGGCTTGCGCGTCGTGCACAGCATGGAAGCCTCCCAGCGCCTGTTCGTCCCGGTGCCGACCTACGAAGAGCTGCAGCGCTGGCAGCTGCGGACGCCGAAGGTGCACCCGCTGGTCTGGACGCACGGCACCGGGCGCAAGTCGCTGCTGCTCGGCGCGACCACCTCGCACGTCGAAGGCATGAGCCTGGAAGAAGGCCGACTGCTGCTCTGCAAGCTGCAGGAGTGGGCGACCCAGCCGCAGTTCGTCTATCGCCACGAATGGCAGGTCGGCGACCTGCTGATCTGGGACAACACCGGCACCATGCACCGCGTGGAGCCCTATGCGGAAGACAGCGGCCGGCTGATGTCGCGCACCACGCTGGAAGCCGAAGAAGCGATCGCCTAGACGGGGGCTCAGGGGCCTCCTCAGCTTGGCGGGGAGGGTGGCGCATAGGCCGCAACGCCCCCTCCGTCTCGCGCGAGCCACCTCCCCCGCCTTGCGGTGGAGCTATCAGCGAAGCTGACTGGGGGGCGTTCGGCGCTTGCGTTCGCCCTACTTCCGCTGCGCCGCGGTCTTGTCCCGCTCGGCCTTGAACTCCGCGCCCGCCTTCCAGGCCGGCCATTCGCGACTGTCCGCCAATGAGCGGCCGAGGTCGTAGAAGATCTCCAGCTGCTGCACAGACCCGCTGAGATCCCAGTTCGGATCATATTCGTCGGCGGGCTGGTGGTAGCGATCGCGGGTATAGGCCTCGCGGGCGGCCTCGCCAGCGGCCACGCCGCCCTTCACAAGGTCCACGCCGCCATCGATCGACAGGGACGGGACCCCGCGCTTGGCGAACGGGAAGTGGTCCGAACGGAAGAAGTGGCCGGCCTCGGGTTGAGGGTCCGGCGTGACCCGCAGGCCGCGGCGCTCGGCGACCCTGGCCAGGTCGTCCTGCAGGGTCGCGGGCGCATTCCCCGAGGTTGAGACGTCCCGTGTGAGACCGTTGGCGTTGGTGACGTCCATGTTCAGGTCCGCCACGGTGGTGGCCAGGGGATAGAGCGGATGGCTGGAATAGTATTCCGACCCCAAGAGGCCCTTCTCCTCCGCCGTGACCGCCAGGAAGACGACGCTGCGGTCAGGCCGCGGCTTGCGCTGGCCGAAGGCGTTGGCGAGTTCGATCAGGGCGGCGACGCCGGAGGCGTTGTCCTGGGCGCCGTTGTAGATCCGGTCGCCCTTGGCGTCCGGCTCGCCGACCCCCAGGTGGTCCCAGTGGGCGGTGTAGATGAGGTGCTCGTCCGGATGCTTCGCGCCCGGCAGAAGGCCGACGACGTTGTGTGAGACGACCGTCTTCGCGTCGATCGCGTAGTCGACCGACATGGTCACGCCCTTGAGCTCGACGGGCCGGAAGTCGCGGGTCTGGGCGGTCTTCTTGAGCGCTTCGAAGTCGAGGCCGGCCTTGGTGAAGAGCTCGACGGTTGAATCGCGCTGGATCCAGCCTTCCAGAGGGGCGTGAACCGCCTTCGGATCCTGGCGGATGATGTCGAAGATCTCATTGGTGTTGGAGTTCTTGACCGTGTTCCAGCCGTAGGACGCCGGCGCCGTCTCGTGGATGACGATGAAGCCGATCGCGCCCTGGCGGGCCGCCTCCTCGAACTTGTAGGTCCAGCGGCCGTAATAGGTCATCGCCTTGCCGCCGAAGTCGCCCTGTTCTTTCTCGATTTGGGGGCCACCCTCGAAGTCCGGGTCGTTGATCAGGACGAGGGCGATCTTGCCGTGCAGGTCGTAGCCCTTGAAGTCGTCCCAGTTGCGCTCCGGCGCCTTGACCCCGTAGCCGACGAAGACGACGGGCGCGTCCTTGACGGTCAGGCGGTCCGCGCCGGTCTGCGCGGCGCGGATCGCGATCTGCTGGCCCTGGCTCCAGGCCTGGCTGGCGCCGCCGGCGGTGACGCGGAATGTTACGGGGCCGGCGGTGCGGAAGCGCGCCAGGGGCACCGCCTGGGTCCAGGCGCGGGCGCCGCCCGGCTGCAGATCACCGCCCGGCTGAAGGCCCGCCGCCTGGAATTGCTTGATGATGTAGTCGACGCTCTTGGTCTCGCCGGCTGTCGCCGGGCCGCGGCCTTCGAAGGCGTCGGACGCCAGGACGCGAATGTTCTCGCCAAAGCGCGCGGTCGAGAAGGCGGCAGGGTCGGCGACGGCCGGCGCGCTGAGCGCCAGGAAGGCGACTGCGCCAAGGAGGAGCTTGTTCATTGATACGCCTTGTTACATCGAACGAGGCGGACCTTATGGAACAGCGGCGCCTTGGCCTAGTGCCAATCCGTGACTTTTGCGGCGTCGCGAACGCCGCGCATCGTCAGGCCGCGGCTTCCTGGCCGCCGCCCTTGATCATGTCTTCCAGGCCGTTCTCGCGGACCTTGCGATAAAGCGTCGAGCGGCCGATGCCGAGGCGGCGGGCGACTTCGCTCATGTGGCCGGCGTAGATCTCGATGGCGAGCTGGATCAGGTCGCGTTCGATGTCCTCCAGCGTGCGCAGGTGGCCGCGGCCGTCGAGGATCCGCACGGGGGCGTCCGGGGCGACATCCGCGGCGGCTGCGGCTGCGGCTGCGGCGACCGGGGAAGACGCCGGCGTCGCCGCATGCGAGCGGGCTGCCGCTTCCGGCGGCGGGGCCGCGACGCCCGAGATCGACGGGAAGTCGTGCGGCTGCAGATAGGGCGCGTCGGCGAGCACGATGGCGCGATAGACGGCGTTTTCCAGCTGGCGGACATTGCCCGGCCAGTCGTAGGCGGTCAGGAAGGCCAGGGTGTCGGCGGCCGCGCCGACCACCGACTTGCCTTCCTCGATGTTGAACCGGCGCACGAAGGCGTCGACCAGGGCCGGCACGTCCTCGCGGCGCTCGCGCAGGGCCGGGGCCTCGATCGGATAGACGTTCAGCCGGTAGAAGAGGTCCTCGCGGAAGCGGCCTTCGGCCACCGCCTGGGAGAGGTCGCGGTTGGTCGCCGAGACGATGCGGACGTCGACCTTGACCGAGCGCTTGGCGCCGATCGGATCGATCTCGCTCTCTTGAAGGGCGCGCAAGAGTTTGACCTGCACGTCCAGCGGCAGCTCGCCGACCTCGTCGAGGAACAGGGTGCCGCCGTTGGCCTCCTGGAACTTGCCCAGGTGCTTGTCGCTGGCGCCGGTGAAGCTGCCCTTTTCGTGGCCGAAGAGGATCGACTCCACGAGGTTTTCCGGGATGGCGCCGCAGTTGACGGCGACGAAGGGCTTGCCGGCGCGGTCCGAGGAGCCGTGCACGGCGCGCGCGATGACTTCCTTGCCGACGCCGCTCTCGCCGGTGATCAGGATCGGGATGCCGGACTTGGCGCCGCGTTCGCCCAGCCGCTTGACCATGGTCATCGGCGCGGAGTCGCCGATCAGGTCGTCGAAGGTGGTGCGGCCGGTGGCGTGCTTCTTCAGCCGCTCCACCTCGCCCTTCAGGGCGCCCATGTTGAGGGCGTTGCGGATCGAGACGAGAATTCGCTCGGGCGCGGCAGGTTTGACGAAGAAATCGACAGCCCCGGCCTGCATCGCCTGGACGACGGTTTCGATGCCGCCGGTGGCGGTGACGACGATCACGGGCTGGTTGAAGCCGCGCGAACGCATCTCCGAGAGGGTGTCCTGGCCGGAAAGACCGGGCATGATCAGGTCGAGCAGGATGACGTCGGCGTTCGCGCCCGACATCAAACGTTGAATCGCCTCGTCCCCGTTTTCAGAATGAACGACGGCGAAACCTTCGCGCTCAAGAACAGCCTGAATAAGCCGGCGTTGGGTCGGATCGTCGTCGACCACGAGAACTGTTTTTGCCATTCGAAAACACCCACCTGGGACCGGCGCTCGTCTCATGGGGCGAGGCTCTTGTGTCGCGAATTGATACAGGCAACTCGTAAAGAGTGGGTTTCGGAGACCTGAGTCAGAAGTTAACGCGGGCGGGGTCGGTGGGCTGGCGGACGTCCGTCTCGGGTCCTATCCGCATTGGCCGTCATCTCGGCCGAAGCGCAGCGCAGAGCCGGGACCCAGGGCCGTGCGCACCGCCCTCGGTCCCGGATCGGCCTGTCGGCCGTCCGGGATGACGAAATTTTCTTCGAGCGAGGCTCCGCCTTACGGCAGGGCGATCGCGAACTGTTCGGCGATCCAGTCGGCCTGGTCGTCGGTGAGGATCAGCGGCGGGGCGATGCGGATGGTGTGGTCGTGGGTCTCCTTGGCCAGCAGGCCGCGGTCCTGCAGGGTCTCGCAGACCCGCCGCGCGCCGCCGGCCTCGGGGTGCAGCTCGACCGCCAGCATCAGGCCGCGGCCGCGGACCTCCTTGACCGCGTCGGTCGCCACCGAGGCCAGGCTGGCCTTCAGCCGCTCGCCGACGCGTGCGGCGTTGTCGATCATGCCTTCCTCGGTGAGCACCCGCAGCGCGGCGCGGGCGACGGCGCAGGCCAGCGGATTGCCGCCGAAGGTCGAGCCGTGCTCGCCCGGATGCAGCACGCTCATCGCCTCGGCGTTCGAGAGCACCGCGGAGACCGGATAGAAGCCGCCCGACAGCGCCTTGCCGATCAGGGTGAGGTCGGCCTCGACGCCCTCGTGCTCCTCCGCCAGCAGCTTGCCGGTGCGGCCGAGGCCGGTCTGGATCTCGTCGAGGATGAGCAGGACGTTGTTGGCGCTGCAGAGCTCGCGGGCGCGGGCCAGGTAGCCGGGGGGCGGGAGGATCACGCCGGCCTCGCCCTGGATCGGCTCGACCAGGAAGGCGGCGGTGTTCGGGGTGATCGCCGCTTCCAAGGCGTCGGCGTCGCCATAGGGGACCATCCGGAAGCCCGGCGGGAAGGGGCCGAAGCCGTCGCGCGAGGCGGGATCGCTGGAGAAGCCGACGATGGCGATGGTCCGGCCGTGGAAGTTGCCGGAGCAGACGATGATCTCCGCCTGATCGTCCGCCACGCCCTTCACCTGATAGGCCCACTTCCGAGCGATCTTCAGCGCGCTCTCGACGGCTTCGGCGCCGGAGTTCATCGGCAACGCCTTGTGCGAGCCGGTCAGGGCGCAGAGTTCTTCATAGAAGGGCGCCAGCTGGTCGTTGCGGAAGGCCCGCGAGGTGAGCGTCAGCCGGCCGGCCTGCTCGACCATGGCCTTCAGGATCTTCGGGTGGCAGTGGCCCTGGTTCACGGCGGAATAGGCCGAGAGGCAGTCGAGGTAGCGCCGGCCGGACACGTCCCAGACGTAGACGCCTTCGCCGCGGGTCAGCACCACGTCGAGCGGCTTGTAGTTCTTCGCCCCGTAGCGCGCCTCGGTGGCGATCAGCTCGTCCGCGAATTGAGGGGAAAGGGAGAGGTCGTTCATCGGATGCGCCCCTATTCGGCCGCCATGGCGGCGGCAGGTCGGCTGGCGCGGTCGAGCCTCAGCGTCATGCAGTAGGCCGCGCCGCCGGAAAGGATGAAGGGATCGAGATTGATCTCGACGAGCTGGTAGCCGCGCTCCGCCAGGGTCGTGCGCAGGCTCTCCGGCGCGCGCGCCATGATCACCTTGCGGTCGATGTTCACGGCGTTGACGCAGAAGGCGGCGGCCTCGGCGTCCGAGGCCTCGATGCGGTGCTCCGGCGCCACCCGGGCGCGGATCGCCGCCAGCGCGTCTTCGGTGAAGGCCGGCGGATAGTAGAGAACCTCGCCGCCGCTCAACGGGCAGAAGCAGGTGTCGAGATGGTAGAAGCGCGGGCTCGCCAGTTGCAGCGGGACCACCTCCTGGCCGAACACCTCGCGGATCACCCCCAGCGCGCCTTCGCTGGAGCGCTGGCCGTATCCGCCCCAGAAATGGCCGCGCACGGCGTCCCAGATCGCATCGCCCGCGCCTTCGTGGAACAGGTGCTCGGGCAGGTCGATCACCTCGCGGATCTTGCCGCGGCGCTTGAGCTTCAGGAAGGCCGAGCGGAACACCGCCTCCTCGCCCTGGCGCTCGGGATGGCGGAAACGGGCGACGAGGACGCGGCCGTCCAGCACCACCGCGGCGTTGGCGGGAAAGACCAGGTCCGGCAGGCCGCGGACGCCCTCCAGGGTCTCGACCTCCGCGCCGGCGGCGATCAGCGCCAGCTTCAGCGCCGCGGCCGAGGCTTTGGCCTGCGCACGGCAGGCGGCGGGATCGGCGCGCCAGGCGGTGGGCTGCATCCACGGATTGATCTGGTAGCAGACCTCGAACCCGGAAGGGTCGGTCACCAGAAACAGCGGCCTGTGGTCCATCCTCATCCCCGCGAGTGATGCGCGAGATGGAAGGATCGCTCATAGCTGCGCTAGCGATAAGCCCACAAGCTGCTACGATAGGTCAGAATTATTGGCGATTTGCTGCGTGGGATTGGCGATCGGTGGACGAACTCGACCGCAAGCTGCTGGCCCTGCTGCGGGCTGATTCGCGCACCCCCGCCGCGGTCCTGGCGGAGAGGCTGAAGGTCTCGCGTGGGACGGTGCAGAACCGGATCGCCCGGATGCAGGCGCAAGGTGCGATCCAGGCCTTCACCGTCCGCACCCGCCCGGAGATGGAGGCCCAGCGGGTCCGGGCGATGATGAGCATCGCCATCGAGGGCGAGCGTTCCGCCGCCGTCATCCGTGCGCTGAAGGGCTTTCCGGCGGTCGATCGGATCTACACCACCAACGGCCGCTGGGACCTGATCGCCGAACTCGACGTCGCCAACCTGGGCGAGTTCAGCCGCGCCCTGGACGACATCCGCACGGTCGAAGGGATCTCGATGACCGAGACCTCGCTCCTGCTGGCGAGCGTGTGAGGCGAGAAATAACTCTGCTTGCCGGAAGAGGCCGCCAGCTTCACCCTTGATCAGGCAGCGGCGGCGCCGTGGGGACCGGGCCCTATCATTGGCGTGCATCTAGCGTCGCCGCGAGGCGGGCGATTTCGTGCGCCAGGTCGGGCGGCCGGTGGTCGGGAGTGATCTCGATGTATCGGACGCCGGCGCGTCGCAGGGCTTCCTTCTTCACGGCGTCACGCGCGGCGGCTTGGCTCTGATAGTGACCTTGGCCTTGGTACTCAATGGCGGCGATCGGCCTGCCAGAGCGCTGGATCAGCAGGAGGTCGACCCGCTTGCTATTAATGGCGGCGTAGGCCTGGGCATCGGGCGTCGCCAGGATTTCGCCAAGGCTGACCTGCCCCATGACTCGCCACGAAAGGCCTTGATCGGCGATCGCCTTTTCAGCCGCATATAGGACCTTGGCTTCGGTTTTCGAGAGCAAGGGGCGGGTCTCGAAGGTCGCGCCCATGACGGTGCGCAGCTGCTCGACGGCGTCCGTGCGAAGCGCGGGCGACGGCGGGGTGGCGAGGCGCGCGATGCTTGTGGTTCGGTGCTCCGTCGGGCTTGCCTTGCGTCTTTGGCGGGCGAGCTGCGCGCGCCAGCGTTCGCAGTAGACGCCGCAGACGAAGGCCCCGGAAACCGCCACGAAGACGTAGAGCGAGACGATCTCTTGCATGACCTACTCCGGATCGAGCGCGACGTGTGGGGGTCCGTGGATACAATTTACGGTCATTGAGACGGAGCGCGACCTCAGATGATCGCAATTCGTCTCTGCCGTGGAACAGGGCGCGTTTCCGGCGGGACGGGCCATGCGTCCCGAGCGTTTCGAGCGTGACCCCTCAAGCGCTCTGCGGCGCCTCCCCACGCTCGCCAGGATGGCCTAATCTCTTCCCATGAACGCGCCCTTCAAGACCGACAGCCTGCCCGAGTGGCGTCTCGATGACCTCTATGCCGACCGGGAGGACCCGCGGATCGCCGCGGACCTGGCGCTGGCCGAGCGCAAGACGCAGGAGCTGGTCCAGCTGAAGGACCAGCTGGTCGCCGCTCGCGCCGACGCCGCGACCCTGGGCGAGCGGCTGGACCGCGGGATCCGCCTCTACGAGGAGACCACCAACGCGCTCTGGGGCGTCGGCGCCTACGCCTCGCTGGCCGCCTCGACGGCGCGCAACGACCCGGCCTGGTCGAAGTTCGAGGCCGACTTCCGCGCTCGCTCGGCGCAGATCGGCGCGGAGAGCCTGTTCTTCACCCTCGAGATCAATGCGCTGGAGGAGGCGGAGATCGAGGCTGCGATGGCCGCCCATGCGGGGGCGGCGCACTGGCGGCCGTGGCTGCGGCGGGTGCGCCTGTGGCGGCCGCACGAGCTTTCGCCGGAGCTGGAGCGGATGCTGGTCGACCGCGGGCCCGCCGTCGCCAACTGGGGCCGGCTGTTCGACGAGACCCTGGCCAAGCTCACCGCCCAAGTCGGCGAGGAGAGCCTGACCCTGCCGGAAGCGCTGAACCGGCTGTCCGACCCCGACGGCGCGCGCCGCAAGGCGGCCGGCGAGGGCCTGGCCAAGGCGCTGGAGGAGCGCAGCTCGCTGCTGGCGCTCTGCCTCAACACCCTGGCCTTTGAAAAGCAGGTCGAGGACCGCTGGCGCAAATATCCGACGCCGGCCGCCGCAAGGCACATCGCCAACGAGGTCCATGCCGACGCTGTCGAGGCGCTGGAGGCCGCGGTGGTCGAGGCCTATCCGCGGGTCAGCCATCGCTACTACCGCCTCAAGGCGAAGATCATGGGGATGGAGGCGCTCAACTACTGGGACCGCAACGCGCCGCTTGAGACGTCCGCGCCGCGGACCTATGGGTGGGATGAGGCGCGCAGCATGGTGCTGGACAGCTTTTCCGCCCTGGCGCCGAAGATCGCCGACACCGCCCAGAGCTTCTTCGCCCAGCCCTGGATCGACGCCCGCCCGCGGGCCGGCAAGCAGTCGGGCGCCTATTCGCACCCGGTCACCGCCGACCGCCACCCTTACGTCTTCATGAACTATATGGGCGAGCGCCGAGACGTGCTGACCCTGGCCCACGAACTCGGCCATGCGGTCCACCAGACGCTCTGCCGGCCGCTCGGCACCCTCCTGGCCGACACCCCGCTGACCCTGGCCGAGACCGCCTCGATCTTCGGCGAAGGCCTGGTGTTCGAGCGTCTCTTGGCTTCGGCTACGCCGGAGGAGCGTCGGGGCTTGCTGGCCGGCAAGATCGAGGACGGCCTCAACACGGTGGTGCGCCAGATCGCCTTCCACCGCTTCGAGACCCGCTTCCACGCCGCCCGCCTGGAGGGCGAGCTCGCGCCCGACGAGATCGCCAGCCTGTTCCTGGAGGTGATGTCAGAGAGCCTGGGCCCGGCGGTGACGCTGAATGAGGGCTACGAGCACTACTGGGCCTATGTCAGCCACTTCGTGCATTCGTCCTTCTACGTCTACGCCTACGCCTTCGGCGACCTCCTGGTGCGCGGACTGATGGAAGCGCGGCGCGAGAACCCCGAGGGTTTCGCCCCGCTCTACGAACAGCTGCTCGCCGGCGGCGGGACCAAGACCTATGTCGAGGCGCTCGCCCCCTTCGGCCTCAACCCGCGCGAAAAGGCCTTCTGGGCCGCGGGCATGAAGCAGCTGGAGCGGCTGGTCGACGAGTTCGAAGCGCTGGTGTGAGGGCGCAGCGGAGCCCCCTCCACCGCTTCGCGGTCCCCCTCCCCCAGAGGGGGAGGAGAGGGTAGCTGCAACCTCCTTCTCCTCCCCCGTTGGGGGAGGGGGACCCCAAAGGGGTGGAGGGGGCTCGCCGCCCCTAGGCCGCGTCCAAACTCTTCCCCAGCTGCTCCAGCAATTCCGCCGTCCCGCGTTCGCGCGAGCCGGCGTCGTCGTAGCCGTCGAGGAAGGCGCCCTGTTCGGTGAGCTTGAGCTGGGTCCCGCCAGCGGCCGACTTGAACTCCAGGGTCGCCAGCGAGGCGGAGATCTTGGTCCCGTTGATCCGCATCTCGTAGACGTAGACGATCCGCTCGCCCGGCAGGATGTCGAGGTAGCGGGCATGGAAATCGCTCACCTTGCCGTCGGCCCAGCGGCCCACGGACCGCTCTTCGCCGCCCTCGCGGAAGTCGAAGCCCTTCTCCAGCAGCTCCGCGCCGTGCTGCTCGCCGCCGAACCAGCCGGCCTTGCCCTCCTCGGTCGCAAACGCGTCGAACACGCGCTTCACCGGATGGGGATAGGTGCGTTCGAGGGTGAAGATGGCGTGGGTGACGGACCTTTGGGTCATGACGAGCTCCCTTCGTCGTTGGGGTTTTCGGGGGCGGTTGCGGCGAGATAGGCGCCCAGCCGGTCGAGCTTGCGCTCCCATTCGAGACGGCGCGCTTCGACCCAGCGCTCGACCTGCTGCAGGGCGCCGGGCTCCAGCTGGCAGGTGCGCACCCGGCCCACCTTGCGCGTCGAGACCAGGCCGCTGGCCTCCAAGACCTGCAGGTGCTGCACGACCGCCGGCAGCGACATGGCCAGCGGTTGGGCCAGCTCGCTCACCGAGGCGGGCCCGCGGCCGAGCCGCTCCAGCATGCCGCGGCGCGTCGGATCGGCGAGCGCCTGAAACATCTGGTCGAGAGTGGGGGATTGGTTAAGCACATGCCTAAGTAACGGCGCCTCGTAACTAAAGCAACCCCTTAAGTGTCATCCCGGAAGGCGCGCCAGCGCGTGTCCGGGACCCATGAACACGGCGTGGATGGGTTCGCGCGGCGGCCGCGCTGCGATCGACGCCGTGTTCATGGGGCCCGGTCTTTCGCTGCGCGAAAACCGGGATGACACGGGGAGGGGGCGGCGACGCCTATACCGACTGCCCGGCGCTCCAGCCGCTGGCCCAGGCCCATTGGAAATTGTAGCCGCCGAGCCAGCCGGTGACGTCGACCACCTCGCCGATGAAGAAGAGGCCGGGGACCGCCTTGGCCTCCAGGGTTCGGGACTCCAGAGCGGTGGTGTCGACGCCGCCCAGGGTGACCTCGGCGGTGCGGTAGCCCTCCGAGCCCACCGGCTTCACCCGCCATGCGTTCACCGCCTGGGCCAGCGCGCGCAGCTTGGCGTCGGACTGGTCGGCGAGGTTGCCGCGGATCTCCTGCTGTTCGACAACCAGCTGGGCGAGCCGCTTGGGCAGGTGTTCGGCCAGCACGGTGTGTGGCGCCTGGCGGGCGCGCTCGGTCCGCGCCAGCCGCAGCACGGCGAAGAGGTCGACGCCTGGCGCCATGTCTACGCCGATCTCCTGGCCCTCTCGCCAGTAGGAGGAGATCTGCAGGATAGCCGGGCCGCTGAGGCCCCGGTGGGTGAACAGCATGGCCTCGTCGAACTTCGCCTTGCCACTGCTTGCGCGAACATCGACGGCGACTCCGGCCAGCGGCGCGAGGCGGGACAGCAGGCCGGGCTCGAAGGTCAGCGGCACGAGGGCGGGGCGGGTCTCGGTGACGCGGATCCCGAACTGGCGGGCGACCTCGTAGCCGAAGCCGGTCGCGCCCATCTTCGGGATCGACTTGCCGCCGCAGGCGACCACCAGGCTCTGGCAGACGACGGTCCGCCCGCCGCAGCGCAGGGAAAAGCCTGCCTGCGCCCGGTCGATCCCATCGACCGTCGTTTGCAGTCGAAGCTCGACGCCGGCCTGGCGCATCTCGCCGGTCAGCATTTCGATGATCTGTTTGGCCGAGCCGTCGCAGAACAGCTGGCCCAGGGTCTTCTCGTGCCAGGCGATGCCGTGCGCCTCGACCAGGGCGATGAAGTCGGCCGGCCGGTAGCGCCGGAGCGCAGAGATGCAGAACCGCGGGTTCTCCGAGAGGAAGGCCTGGGGATTGGTCTTGATGTTGGTGAAGTTGCAGCGCCCGCCGCCGGAGATGCGGATCTTCTCGCCGGGCGCTGCGGCGTGGTCGAGCACCAGCACGCGCCGCCCGCGCTTGCCGGCCTCCAGCGCGCACATCATGCCCGCGGCGCCCGCGCCGATCACCACCACGTCGAACTGGTCCAAGGGCCGCTCCTTTGCGAGGGGCAGCTAGCACAGGTGCGGGCGGCTCCCCATCCGCGCTGCAAGTTTCCTCTTCAGCCCACCCCACCGTCATTCCCGGCCTTGTGCCGGGAACCCATGCACACGGAGAGACGGAGATCGTCCTGCGCCTTCGACGTTCATGGGTGGCCGGGACGGGCCCGGCCATGACGGAAGGTTGGGGGTGCGCCTTGGTCCCCCTGCGGACAAGCCGGGCCATGACGGAGGGGAGGGGGCGATGTACAGAGCTGCATCCCTCACGGGACCACCGGAGTTTGTTGGAAGCCCATGGCCTGGACGCGCCGCTACGAGGAAGCCGAACCGCAGCGGGTGAACCGCTGGCTGGCACAGAACGGCGTCTGCTCGCGCCGCGAGGCCGAGGACCTGATCGCCCGCGGCCTGGTCTCGATCGACGGCGATCGGGTGGAGGACGTCGGGCGCAAGATCGCCCCGGGCCAGACCCTCACCCTCGCCGACGCCGCCGAGAGCGAGCTGCAGGCCAGCCTCTGCATCATGCTGCACAAGCCGGTGGGCGTCGTCTCGGCCCAGCCGGAGGGGGACCAGGTGCCGGCGGTGCGGCTGCTGACCCGCGAGGCGCTGGTGGGCGAAAGCCCGAGCATCCCCGACGCGCACACCAGCCTGGCGCCGCTCGGCCGCCTCGACATGGACTCGCGCGGCCTGCTGATCCTGTCCGACGACGGGGTGCTGGCCAAGGCGATCATCGGACCGGACTCGGACCTGGATAAGGAATACCTGGTCGATGTCGCCGGCGAGGTCACCGAGAAGAAGCTGGAGACGCTTCGCTATGGCCTGCAGCTCGACCGCCGCCAGCTGCGGCGGGCCGAGGTCACCCAACTCGGGGAGCAGAAGCTGCGGTTCGTGCTGAGGGAGGGCCGCAACCGGCAGATCCGCCGGATGTGCCAGCTGGTCGGCCTGCACGTCGTCGACCTGTTGCGCGTGCGGATCGGCCCCTTGCGCCTCGGCTTCCTGCCGGAGGGCCGCTGGCGCATCTTGACGCCTGAGGAACGCGTCGCCCTCATCAAGGGGGTGACCGGCAAGGCGCCGTAGCGTCAATCTTGCCAAACGCCCCAGGGCCGTTAGTCACCGAAGCAGACGAGCGCGCGGTCGAACGCGCCCCAGGGTGAGGGAAGGTGATGGCGGACACTTCGGGCGAGACGGCCAAGGCCGCGCAAAGCTCGGCGCTCGCGCCGTTCAATGGCGAGTTCCCGCCCGCGCCCGCCTGGTTCCGGGAGGCCCTGGCCGACGTCCCCGACCGCGCGATGGTCGAGACGCCGCGCGGGCGGATCGAAGCGCTGAGCTGGGGCGAGCGCGGCAAGCCCGGCCTGCTGTTCGTTCATGGCAACACCGCGCATGCGGACTGGTGGAGCTTCATCTGCCCGCTGTTCGCCGGCCAATACCGGGTCACCGCCATGTCGCTCGCCGGCATGGGCGGGTCCGACTGGCGCGAGGTCTACAGCTTCGACGACTTCGCCGAAGACGCCGAGGCCGCAGCCGCCTCCACGGGTCTCCACGAGGGCGGCCGCAAGCCGGTCTACATCGGCCACTCATTCGGCGGCGGCCAGGTCTTCTACACGGCGAGCCAGCGGCCCGAGCAGATGCACGCGGCGATCCTCATCGACGTCGGCTTCCGCAGCCCGGTGGACGAGACGACGCCGCCGCCGCCCGCCCGGCCCCAGGGCGTCCGCGAAAGACGCCCGGCCCGGGTCTATCCGAGCCTGGCCGCCGCGCTGGCGCGCTTCCGCCTGTCGCCGCCGCAACCGGCGGAAAACCTCTTCATCGTCGACCATCTCGCACGGCATGGGCTGATGCGCGCGCCCATGGCCGACGGCTCCGGCGAGGGCTGGGCCTGGAAGTTCGATCCGCAGACCATGGATCGGCTGGATCGCGAGGCGGTCCGGCGCATCTTCAGCGCCCCGCCCAGGATCGACATGCCGCTCGCCCATCTGATCGGCGAGCACAGCATGCTGCGGACCGTGCCGGGCCTCTATGACGCCTACCCGCGGAACGGGCTCGTCATCGAGATCCCGGATGCGCATCACCATGTGATGGTGGACCGGCCGCTGGCCCTGATCGCGGCGATCCGCAGCCTGCTCGCCGCTTGGAGAGCCTGAGTGGGCGAGCTTGAGCGGCGCGGCTGTCTCGTGTAGCACGACCCACGAACTTCCCGATCAGAGAGCAGTTTTCGGCGATGGCCAATCAAGCTTCCGAATACCACCACGGCGAAATGGACATCCACGAGCAGGCGGCGACCTACGCCTTCGTCATGAGCCTGACCAAGTGGGGCTCGCTGGCGGTCTCCGCGGCGGTGCTGGTCCTGGTGCTCTGGTTCTGCACCTCGGCGGGCTTCCTGGGCGCCCTGATCACCGGGGTCGTGGCGGTCGTGATCGGCGTCCTCATCCTGCGCGGCGGCGGCTCGGGCCACTGACCCCTCTTTAGCTGCAGGGGGCTTCGGCCCGAATTCAGCGGTCCTGGACTCTCGAACCCGCCCGGCGCGCGCCGTGGCGGGTTATCCTGCGTCAGGGCCGGACGTGCGGCTTCAGGCGCGGCCAGACGGATTGGCGGGGCGCTCTGCCGATTCGTTGCGGATTTAGGGATCGAGGCGCGAGGATTCTGACGCACAACGACGCCGCCGATGTCCCGGTTACGGAACCAACGGTCGGCGTCGCGGGGGATGCTCGCAAGCTCCGGCCGGAAGAAGGGCGTCGGCCGAAGCGGCGCATCCGACGAGGCCGGATGCGCGAAGGCCGAAGTCAGCCCTGCTTGGCTTTGAAGCGCGGGTCGGTCTTGTTGATGATGTAGACGACGCCCTTGCGGCGCACGAGCTTGCAGTCGCGGTGGCGCGTCTTCAGCGACTTGAGCGAGCTTCTGACCTTCATGACCGTAATCTTCTGAGGCTGGGCCGGGCGGGCCCGTCCTGGTGAAACTGAGCGCGCGCATATACGGCTGGGCCGCAACGGAGTCAACGCTTCACCCGCTCGCCGTTGTCATTGAAGGGCGCACCCGAGGCTCGTAGATTCCCCCAAATGCGTCGTCGATATCTGTTGCTATGTCTCGCCCTGGCCGGTTGCGCCAGCCCCGCCAACCGGGGTCCCGCGCCCCATGCGCCTCCGGCCCCCCCGCCGCCGCAACCTGCGGCGCCGAGCGGCGAGCCGCAGGCGTCGGGACCGATCCGGCCGCTCGTCGCCTCGGGCGACATGCCGTTCGACGCCTGGGCGGCGGGCTTCTACGGCCGCGCCGTGGCGGCCGGGATCGCGCCCGCCCTGCTGCAGCGGGAGTTCGCCGGCCTGACGCCGGATCCGCGGGTCGGCGGCCTCGACAACAAGCAGCCGGAATTCTCCAAGCCGCTCTCGGACTATATCCGCGGCGTGGTCAGCGACACCCGGGTGGCGATCGGCGCGCGGAGGTCGGCCGAGGTGCCGCAACTCGCCGGCATCGAGCAGCGCTTCGGCGTGCCGCGCGAGATCCTCGAGGGAATCTGGGGCATGGAGAGCGGGTTCGGCGCGATCCAGGGCGACTTCGACGTGATCCGGGCCATGGCGACGCTCGCCGCTCAGGGGCGGCGCCGGGGGTTCGCCGAGGACCAGCTGATCGCGGCCTTGGAGCTGATCGGCTCGGGCGAGGTCTCGCGCAGCCAGCTGCGGGGGTCGTGGGCGGGTGCGATGGGCCAGACCCAGTTCATCCCCTCGACCTTCGTCTCGACCGCGGTGGACGGCGACGGCGACGGCCGCCGCGACCTCTGGAAGTCGCCCGCCGACGCCCTGGCCTCCGCCGCCAACCTGCTGCGGCAGGCGGGCTGGGTCCCCGGCCAGGACTGGGCGCGCGAGGTGACGGTTCCGGCCGGCTTCGATTTCAGCGTCACCGAGGGGCCGAAGCGGACCCCGGCGGACTGGGAGGCGCTGGGGGTGAGGCGGGCCGACGGTCGGCCCTGGCCGGCCGCCGACGCCACGGCGCAGGCCCAGCTGATCGCGCCCACCGGGGCGTCGGGGCCGATCTTCCTGCTGTTCCCCAACCACTTCGCGATCCGCAAGTACAACAACTCGGTCGCCTATGCCCTGGGCGTGGGCCTGCTGGCCGACCGCATCGCGGGCGGGGCGGGGATGGTGCGGCCCTGGCCGCAGGAGACGCCGCTGTCGCTGGTCGACCGGATGACCGCCCAGCGCGTGCTGGCGAACCTGGGCTTCGATCCCGGCGCGCCGGACGGCCTGATCGGTCTGAAGTCCCGCGACGCGCTGCGCGCCTGGCAGAAGGCCCGCGGCCTCACCGCCGACGGCTATCTGTCGCCGGACATGGTGCGACGGCTGAAGGCGGAGGCGGGCGTCGCCTGAGGCTCAGGCGCGTCAGGCCGCGGCGTTGGACGCCTGGTCCGCCGTTCCGTTGGTGATCTCCACCACCAGGTTGATGAGGTTCTCGGCCAAGATGGGCTTTGACAGGTGCCCGTCCGCGCCGGCGGCGGCGGAGGCGGCGACGTGCTCGGGCATGGCGTTGGCGGTCAGGACATAGATCGGCGTGCGTCCGCGGTGCGCGCTGCCCTCGCGGGCGCGGATCGCCCGGATCGCGGTCAGCCCGTCCATGACCGGCATCTGCATGTCCATGAGGATGAGGTCGAAGGTCTCGAGCTCGGTGGCGACCAGGGCTTCGGCGCCGTTCTCGACGCAAAGCAGCTCCACGCCGGTGGACTCCAGGATCAGCTCGATCACCCGCCGGTTCGTCGGATGATCCTCCGCGACCAGCACGCGAAGCGCGCGCGCAACCTCCAGGGCCGCCGTCTGGGGCTCGGGCTCCGACCAGATGTCCAGGTCGCCGGCGCAACGCGGCAGGGCGAGACGCAGGATGAACCGCGCCCCCTCTCCGGGCGTGGCGTCCGCCTCCAGGGTTCCATCCATGGCCTCCGCCAGCGTCCGCGAGATCGATAGGCCCAGACCGCTGCCGCCGAAGCGCCGGGTGATCGACCCGTCCGCCTGTTCGAAGCGCGAGAAGAGCCGGTCCCGAGTCTCGGCGTCGAAGCCGATGCCGGTGTCGCTGACCTCGAACGTCAGCTGCGAGCTGGTCTCGTCGCGCACGGCGTCCACGTGCAGCCGCACCTGCCCCCTGGCGGTGAACTTGACGGCGTTGCTGAGCAGGTTCGAGAGGATCTGCCGGATCCGCGGCGCGTCCCCGAGATAGTTGCTGATCGCGCAAGGCGCGATGTCGACGACGAGGTCGAGCCCCTTCGCGCGCGCCGTGGTGTCGAAGATCGCCGCGCAGGCGTTGACCGACGCGGCGAGGTCGAAGGGTTCGGGCCGAAGGTCGATCTTCCCGGCTTCGATGCGCGCCAGGTCGAGGATGTCGCTGAGCAGGGTCTCGAGGGTCTTGGCGGAGGTCTCGATGATCGAGACCATCTCTCTCTGGGTTTCCGTCAGCGTCGTCTTCGACAGGGCGCCGGCTACGCCCATGACGCCGTTGAGCGGCGTGCGGATCTCGTGGCTCATATTGGCCAGGAACTCGGACTTGGCGCGGCTGGCGGATTCCGAGGCCGCCAGGGCGAGCCGCAGCTCCTCGGCGGAGGCCAGATCCTGGGTGATGTCTTCGGAAAGGCAGACGATGTAACGCGGCCGCCCTTCGTCGCGAATGACGACCTTCCGGGTCCGGAGCATCCGCTCCTGGCCGTCGGCGCCGGTGATCGGCTCGCGCTCGATGACCATGGCCTCGCTGGCGGCCATCAGCTCCTGATCCTTGGCCCGGAAGAAGTCGGCCTGGTCGACCGGGAACAGGTCGTGGTCGGTCTTGCCGATCATCTCGTCGGTGGCGTAGCCGAGCAGGTCTTCCAGCGCCTTGTTGACCAGATGGAAGCGCCCGTCCTCGGCGCTCTTGACGCTGATCGCGGCCGGCGCGTTGTCGATCACGGTCCTGAGCAGGGCTTCGCGGCTCACCTCCTCCGTGACGTTCCGGAACTTGGCGAGAAGGCCGATCACCTCGTTCGAGTCTGGGTCGAGCACCGGGGAGACGGAGCCGTCCCACCAGCTGGGTCTGCCGCCGTGGCGATTGGGGCAGGGGGTGCGGAATTCGGCCTGGCGTCCGGCCGCAGCCGTCGCGATCGCATCGGCGGCCAACGTCCCGGTCTCCCCGGGCCAGAGGCCGGGCCATAAGGCGCCGCATTGGTCGGCGTCGGCGCTCCGCAGGGCCATGGCGGCGCGCGCGCTGCGGTTGGCGTACTCCACCGTTCCGTCGCGGCTCAGGACGCACACGCAATCGTCGCTGTTTTCCACCGCGGCGAGGAAGAACGGATTGGAGAAGAGTTGCCGCCGGCCCATGTCGATCCCTAGCGTCGCCGCGCAATCTGCGGGCGCAGGGGTGAGAATTGACACGCGCAGGCTTAAGGCTCCGTCTACGGCGATGCGGCCCAAGCCAGGTGGTGGAAAGCGGACGCTCAGGCCCGTAACAATTCGCCATGCAGCTGATCTTTGTCTTTGGGCAGCCGGCGTCGGGGAAGTTCACGGTCGGTCGTGAGCTCGCAGCGATCACTGGCCTGCCACTCTTTCACAACCATCTGGTCGTGGACGCCGTGGGCGCGGTGTTCCCGTTCGGGACGGAACCGTTCGTGTGCCTGCGCGAAGAGATCTGGCTTCGGGTGATCGGCGAAGCCGCGCGGGCCGGCCGCTCGCTGATCTTCACCTTCGCACCCGAATCGACCGTCGATCCGGCCTTCCCGCTGCGCCTGCGCGAGCTTGTCGAAGGGGCCGGCGGCGCGGTCCTGTTCGTCGCCCTCGACGTGTCGCTGGACCAACAGGAGCAGCGGCTGGTCGATCCAAGTCGCGCCCAGTTCGGCAAGCTTCGCTCCATCGAAATGCTGCGGAGCCTGCGCGACGACTTCACGCGCTGCATGCGGGACATGCCGGCGCCGGATCTGGCGATCGACACTGCAGTCCTCACGCCGCGCGAAGCGGCGGAGCAGATCGCGAGCCATGTCCGATGGCCGGCCGCTCGGCCTGAGGACGGGCCGCCGGCGGCTAGCCCACCATGACGTCGCCGGCGTCGACGTTCATCGATTGGCCGGTGATGGTGCGGGCGTCGTCGGAGGCCAGGAACAGGGCGAACTTCGCCACGTCCTCCACCGTGCTCGCCGTCTGCAGCGGCAGGTGGGCGAGGGTCTTGGCCCGCATCTCCTCGAAACTGATCCCCTGCTCGCCGGCCATCCGCCTGACCCAGTTCTGGTAGAGCTCGGTGTCGATGACCCCCGGCACCACGCAGTTGCAGCGCACGCCGTAGGGGCCCGCCTCCATGGCGATGACCTTGGTCAGCACCCGCAGGCCGGCCTTGGCGACTGAGTAGTGGCTCTTGCGCGGCATGCCCTTCCAGCCGGCGCCGGAGGAGAAGTTGAGGATCACCCCGGTCTTGCGCTCGATCATCGACCGGCGCAGCACCTCGCGGCTGCAGAGCATGGCCGCAGTGACGTCGACGGCGATCGTCGCGTTCCAGTTCTCCAGCGTCTGCTCCCAGACGAACTTGTCGGTCCCCGGCGCGGCGGCGTTGTTCATCATGATGTCGACCTGGCCCCAGCGGCTCATCGCCGCCTCGACCATGGCGGCCACGTCGTCTTCCTGGGTGACGTCGGCCTGGACGGCGACGGCGGCCTCGCCGATCTCGGCGGCCGTCGCCTCGACCAGATCCTTCCGCCGGGCGGCCAGCACCACCTTGGCGCCCTCGTCGGCCAGCATCCTGGCCATCACCGGACCGAGGCCCGTGCTCGCGCCGGTGACGATGGCCACCTTGCCTGTGAAGCGCGCCATCAGCGGTCTCCCGGGGGTGTGGCGGCGGTGCTCAGGATCGCCTGGGTGTAGAGGCTTTGGTCCGAGCGCCAGTCCAGGCGGATTCGCCGGTGTGAGATCAGCCATCGGCCCCCCTCGCGGCGGAAGGCGTCGAGGTAGTAGCCGCAGTGGTCCGGGCCGATGTCGGTGTAAGCGACCCAGTAGGTGCGGGCCTTGGCCGTGTCCGGCCCGGTCAGCTGGATCTGGCTGGTGGCGAGGTGGTGGCGGATGAAGGTGGCCTGGTGGGGCTTTGGAGTCCCGTCGCCCGGCCGGCTCCAGCGGCTCATCCAGTCGTGGATCTCGGCCCGGCTGGCGTAGCGGAAGGCGTCGGACTCCGGCACGCCCTCGGACTCCAGCACCGCGTCCTCGGTGAAGACGCCGACGAAGTCGTCGATCCGCAGTCGGTCGCCGGCCATGGTATAGTCCGCCATGGTCTGGCGGATGCCCTCGCGGGCCAGGAGCTCCTCGACGGTCATCGCGCCATCACCTCCACATTCATCGGTCGTTCCTCCCTTGGATTTTCGGCCGTCTTGCGGCCGCTGCATTTGGAATTCGCGGCCCCGTTCAACGTTCAAGCGAGCGCGTTGTCCGGCGTGCGAAAGGCGTCCTCGATCTTGTGGGGCGTGAATTGCAGCAGCTTACCCGACGTCAGGATAGAGCCGTTCGGCTTCGCCCTGTGTCGTCGCGGCGACCCGCTCATCGAGCCTTAAGCATTCCCGGCGAAGGTTCGCGCAACTGCGGGGACCCCTTCGTCCATGTTCCAGATCATCGGCATCGTTCTGCTGTTCGCGCTCGTGTTCGGCAGCTTCATCATCTCCGGCGGGAATATCGGCGTCATCCTGCACGCCCTGCCGCACGAGATGATGTGTATCGGCGGCGCGGCCGTCGCGAGCTTCCTGATCGGCAACTCCATGACGGTCATCAAGGGCACCGGCGGCGGGCTCGGAAAGGCCTTCGCCGGTCCGAAGTGGAAGGCGAGCGACTACCGCGACCTGCTTTCGCTGCTGTTCCTGCTCACCAAGACGATGAAGTCCAAGGGCGTCATCGCCCTGGAAAGCCACATCGAGAATCCCCACGACAGCACCATCTTTTCGCGCTTCCCGAAGATCGGGAAGGACCACTTCGCGGTCGACTTCATCTGCGACACGCTGCGCATGATGACCATGAACCTCGAAGATCCTCACCAGGTCGAGGACGCGATGGAGAAGCAGCTCGAGAAGCACCATCACGAAGCGCTCGGCCCCAGCCACGCGCTGCAGACTCTCGCCGACGCCTTGCCGGCGCTGGGGATCGTCGCCGCCGTGCTGGGCGTCATCAAGACCATGGGTGCGATCACCGAGCCGCCGGAAGTGCTGGGCGAGATGATCGGCTCGGCCCTGGTCGGCACCTTCATGGGCGTGTTCCTGGCCTACGGCCTCGTCGCGCCGATCGCCGCGCGGATGAAGGGGATTGTTGAGGAGGAAGGCTCCTTCTATCAGATCATCCAGTCGGTGCTGGTCGCTCACCTGCACGGCAACGCCGCCCAGATCTCCGTCGAGATCGGTCGCGGCAATGTGCCGTCGGAGTCTCAGCCGAGCTTCCTGGAGCTGGAAGAAGCCCTCTCCGCCATTCCGGCGGAAGGCTGACATTAAGGTCAGTTATCACGGATCCGTGAAATCTTGGCTTGTGTTGGCGGCGACTGGGCTTTAGTCCTACGCCGCGCCATTGGCCGGGATTGCGTGCCGCGCAGGCCGCCAAAAGCGTACGACACACTGAAGAGGATTTAGGCACATGAAGATTCAAGCTTTCCGCACCCTGATCGTCGCCACCGCCGCCGTCGCCGCCCTGTCGGTCGCCGCCTGCACGAAGAAGACCGACGAAGCCAACACCGCCGCGGCCGAAGCCAACACCGCCGCCGCCGCCGCTGACTCGGCCCAGAACGCCGCCGCGACCGCCGCCAACGCCGCCGCCGACGCTTCGGCCGCCGCTGGCAACGCCGCTGTCGAAGCCGGCAACGCCGCGACGACCACGACGACGGAAACGACGACGACCGAAACCGCTCCGGCCGCTCACTAAGCGTCCGACCACGCTTCATTGCGTTGGAGAGAGGGTCGCCCGTCGGGCGGCCCTCTTTTCGTTTCAGCCCCCCCATTCGTTTCTGGCCCATGAGCGCCGAATCGCCTGACCCGCCGCAGAGTCCGCGCCCCGGTCCGCTGGAGTGGGGCGACGATGGCCTGCCGCGCTCGCGGCTCTACGGCGACGTCTACTTCTCCAGCGACGACGGACTGGCCGAGACCCGCGCGGTCTTCCTGCAGGGCTGCGGCCTGCCTGACGCCTGGGCCGGCCGACGCCGGTTCGTGGTCGCCGAGCTGGGCTTCGGCACCGGCCTCAACATCCTGGCCCTGCTCGACCTCTGGCGGCGCAACCGTCCGTCCGGGGGCCGGCTGCACATCTTCTCCATCGAGGCCCACCCGATCGAGGCCGCCGAGGCGGCCCGCGCGCTCGCCCGCTGGCCGGAGCTCGCCGACCTCGCGGACCTGCTGATCGGGCGCTGGCCCGGCCGCAGCCGCGGCGTCCACCGCATCGAGCTTCCCGAGCTGGACGCCATCCTCGACCTGGCGGTGATGGATGTGGCCGAGGCGCTGGAGGGCTGGGGCGGCCGCGCCGACGCCTGGTTTCTCGACGGCTTCTCGCCGGCGCTCAATCCCGCCATGTGGCGCGACGAGATCCTGGCCCTGGTCGCCGCGCGTTCGGCGCCCGGCGCGCGGGCGGCGACCTTCACCGTGGCGGGCCAGGTGCGACGCGGCCTGACGTCGGCGGGCTTTGCGATCGAAAAACGGCCCGGCTACGGCCGCAAGCGCGAACGGCTTGAGGCGCGCCTCCCCGGCGAAGCGTCGGATCCGCCCGGCGCGCGCCGCGTGGCGGTGATCGGCGCCGGGATCGCCGGAGCCTCCGCCGCCCGGGCGGTGCGGGCCCTGGGCGGCGAGGCCCTGGTGTTCGAGGCCGAGGGCCTGGGCGCTGGCGGGTCCGGCAATCCCGCCGCCCTGGTGACGCCCCGGCTCGACGCCGGCCTGGCGGCGCCGGCCCAGCTGTTCGCCGGAGCCTTCCTCCGCGCGGTGCAGCTTTACGAACACCATCCCGACGCGGTGATCTCTAGGGGCGTGCTGCAGCTGGCCGCCGGCGAGCGCGACCTCGACCGATTCGCACGCATCGCCGCCTCGGACCTGTTCGACCCCGGCGTCCTGGCGCTGATCGACGCCGCCGAGGCGAGCGCGCGCCTGGGCGAACCCGCGCCGGCCGCCCTGGACCAGAGGACGGCGCTGGTGCTGGATCCGGGGCCGGTGCTCGCCGCCTGGAGCGGCGCGCCGATTCGGGCCCGGGTGGATCGCCTGGAGCCGGGCGACGGCCTCTGGCGCCTCTACGACCCGTCGGGCGCCCTGCTGGCCGAGGTCGAGGCGGTGATCCTCGCCGCCGGACCGGATGCGGCGCGGCTTGCGCCGGGGCTCGACCTGCGTCCGGTGCGCGGCCAGGCCAGCTGGGCCGAGCTCGGGGGGCCGCCGCCCGCCTGCGCCTGGGGCGGCTATGCGATCCCGACGCGTACGGGCCTGCTGTTCGGCGCGACCCACGACCGTGATGACACGGGCGTGGAGCTGCGCGTCGCCGACCACCGGCGCAACCTGGAGACCCTGGCTGGCCGGCTGCCCGACCTCGCCGCCCGGCTGCAGGATCAACCCCTTCAGGGTCGCGCAGCGGTGCGGGCGACGACCGCCGACCGGCTCCCGCTGGCGGGGGAGGGGGCGCAGGCGCGGCTCTTCCTGCTGACCGGCTTCGGCTCGCGCGGCTTTTCGCTGGCGCCCTTGCTGGCGGAACATGTCGCCGCCCTGGCGCTGGGCGAGCCCAGCCCGCTGCCGCAGGCCCAGGCGGCGTTGGTCGATCCCGGCCGCTTCGCGCGTCGCGCGGCGGCGCGCGGACCTCAGACAGTCAGCGTCGCCGGCGGGCAGGAGAGGTCCGCGAGCCGGAAGCGGTTGACCTAAGGTCAAGGTGATCAATGACTTGCGCCCGGTTCCCCGGCTGATTAGCTGCGAAACAGTCTTTCGCAGAAAAGACCCAGGGAGAGACGCCAAGGTGGCCGACTGGTCGAAGCTGTTCACGCCGTTCCAGCTGGGCGACATCACCTTGCCGAACCGGATCGTCATGCCGGCGATGGGGCTCGCCATCTGCGAGAACGGCATCCCCTCGGCGGAGGTCGCAGCCTACTACGCGCGCCGCGCGACCGGCGGGGCGGGCCTGGTGATGACGGAGGGCGTCTACATCGACCATCCCGCGTCCGGCGACAATCCGATGCTCGGCCGCTTCCATGGCCGAGACGCGCTGGAGGGCTGGCGTAACGTGGCCCGCGAGGTCCACGCCGCCGGCGGGATCACCATGCCCGAGCTCTGGCACGTCGGCCTGAACTACTCGACCTACGACCTAGTGACCGGCGCCCCGCGCTACCGGCCCGAACTCGGCCAGGTCAGCCCCTCCGGCTACATCGAGCCCGGCAAGAAGGTCTGCGAGGGCATGACCCAGGCGCAGATCGACGAGGTGATCGCGGCCTATGGCGCCGGCGCCGACATGGCCCTGCAGCTGGGCTTCGACGGGGTCGAGATCCACGGCGGCCACGGCTATCTGATCGACCAGTTCTTCTGGTCCGGGACCAACCACCGCAGCGACCGCTATGGCGGCAGCCCGCGTGCGCGCGGCCAGTTCGCCGCCGAGGTGGTGGCCGAGTGCCGCCGCCGCGTCGGTCCGGGCGTCCCGGTCGTGCTGCGGATCTCCCAGTGGAAGGTGGTCGACTACAGGGCCAGGTTCGCCGAGTCGCCCCAGGAGCTGGCGCAGATCCTGGCGCCGATCGTCGAGGCGGGCGTCGATCTGTTCGACTGCTCTGAGCGGCGATTCTGGGAGCCCTGTTTCGAGGGAAGCGACCTGAACCTCGCCGGCTGGGTCAAGAAGCTGACCGGCAAGCCCACCATGACCATCGGCTCCATCGGTCTCGACTGCGAGATGATGTCCAGCCTCATGGAGGGACGCGAAGCGGGGCTGAACCTGTCCAGCCTCGACCGGCTGATCGAGATGTTCGAACGCGGCGACTTCGACCTGGTGGGCGTCGGCCGCGCCATGATCGCCGAGCCGGACTGGGCGAAGATCGTCCGCCAGGGCGAGTTCCAGCGCCTGAGGCCCTTCTCGCCCTCGATCATCAGCGACGCCCTGCTGCCGGCGGCGCGGGCCTAGGTCTTTCCGGAGGATGTGACGATGTCGAGAGTGCCGAAGCTGCCGTTGGACCAGTGGGATCCGGAGCTGCGCCAGATGACCGACGCCGATCATGGCGCGCCTCTCGAACAACTGATGGGCGGGGTCATGGCCCACCAGCCGGAGCTGGCCAAGGCGGTGGTGAGCTTCGCTGGCGCGATGTGGAGTCGATACACCCTGCCGAGGCGGCTGCTGGAGCTGGTGCGCCTGCGGATCGCCTTCCACAACCAGTGTCGCAGCTGCATGGCCATTCGCTACCAGTCAGCGATCGACGACGGGATGGACGAGGGCGCGGTTTGCTCGCTGGAGAAGCCGTTCGAAGCCCCGGACCTGTCGGCCAAGGAGAAGGCGGCGCTCGCCTATGCCGACCTCTCGGCGACCAACCACCTCGCCATCGACGAGGCGACGTTTGACGCGCTTCGCAAGCTGTTCACCGAGGCCGAGATCGTCGAGCTCGGCATGTTCATCGCCTATTTCATCGGCTTCGGCCGGCTGGCGGCGGCCTGGGACATGGTCGAGGTGTTGCCGTCGGACCTGCAGGACAAGTCGATCAAGGCCGCGCCCTGGAGCCACGAGTCGCTGCGGCTGCGCGGTTAGGTCAGTCTAGCCGACCGCGGGGCTCAGCTCGGCGCCGTCGGTCGGCGCGTGGGGGGCGAGCGCCGCCACCTTGATGACCAGATGGGCGGCGCAGACGCCGGCCATCCGCGCCACGGCGTCGGCGCCCGACACCTCATGTCCCCAGGCCGCCTGCAGGCTCGTGGCGATGGCGACCAGGATCAAGAGCAGGACGGTGAACAGGGCGCGCCGGTGCGGCGGCGGCGTCGCCACCAGCAGGAGGGCGGCGCAGTAGACCCAGGCGGCCTGGGCGAGCAGGTCCGGGCTGTGGATCAGGGCGAAGGCGCCGAGCGCCAGAAGGCTGCTGATCACAAGGGCCAGGCCTGCCGTCCGCGCGATCGTGGGGGAAGTGTCGGGGGTCATCGGCCGCTCCTGGAAGTGTTCCGATCCTCCGCCGCCCGCCGTGAAGGCGATCTAAGCGAAGATGGTGTCCGGGAGATTCACCATCCTGCGGCGCCTGATCAGGCCAGCAGCTTGAGGCCGACGAGGCCGAGGGTGGTGGCCAGCAGCGGCCGCAGCACCCGGTCGGGGGTGCGTGACCCCAGCAGGCTGCCGACAATGATCCCGGGGATCGAGCCCGACAGCAGCGAAATGAGCAGGGTCCAGTCCACCGAACCCAGCATCCAGTGGCCGACGCCGGCGATCAGGGTGAGCGGCACGGCGTGGGCGATGTCGGAGCCGACCAGCTTGGGGATGTCGGTTCGGGGATAGAGGATCAGCAGCACCGTCATGCCGAGCGCGCCGGCGCCCACCGAGGTCAGCGAGACCAGGAAGCCGAGGATCGCCCCCAGCAGGACGGTCAGGGCGGAGACCTGCCATCGCTCCAGCCCGGTGGCGCGCGAGGCGAAGGCGCTCACGATGGTCTTGCGGAACAGCACCGCCGCGGCGGTGACGATCAGCGCCCAGCCCAGGGTGACGGTGATCAGTCCGCTGGCCCCCTCGCCGTTCCTCTCATGCATGAACCACAGGGTCGCCAGGGTCGCCGGAATGCTTCCCGCGGCCAGCCGGCCGACGATGTTCCACTGCACGGTGCGCTTGAAGCCGTGCACCCCGGTCCCGACGGTCTTGGTCGCCGCGGCGTAGAGCAGGTCGGTGCCCACGGCGGTCGCCGGATGGACGCCGAACGCCAGCACCAGCAGGGGCGTCATCAGCGATCCGCCGCCGACGCCGGTCAGCCCGACAAGGAATCCGACGGCCAGTCCCGAGAGGCTGTACAGCGGGTTGATCTGGTGAAGCAGGTCCAATGCGGCGCCCGAGCAGTGAAAGCGCGGACCTAGACCCGGCTCGCCTGCGGCGGTCAAGCGACCGTGGCCGCAGAAAATCTACAGGTTGCACCGGTTTTCCAGGCTCCGAGCTCGCACGAGGGGGCCGTTCAGGGCCTTTACGGCTTCGCTTCGGCCGTCTTCAACTCCGCGACCGGCGATTCCAGCTTCATCAGATTGTAGACGACGCCGCCCCAGCCGGCGGCGATGAAGCTCTTGAGCCGGTGAAGCACGGCGGCGGACAGGGCGACAGACGGCGGGATCCCGAACAGGCCGAGCACGACCGTGTAGGCGAACTCCATCAGGCCGACGTTTCCGAGGCTGAGCGGAATGTTCATGATGAACATGATGAAGGGCGTGGCGATGAGGACGGGCAGGAGCGGCGTCGACGGCGCGAACGGAACGACGTCCAGCCAGTAGGTGACGCCCGCCGAGACGTAGAACAGCAGCGACAGCAGGAAGGCTCCGACCAGCTGCGCGCGCCGGCTGCGATAGAGATTGAGGGCGCCCAGCAGCTTGTCGCTCTGGTGGAACAGCGGCTCCAGGCGCGGAACGAGGCGGAGGCTGACGCGCCTGACGAAGTCGAACGGCCGCCGGTCGAAGATCACCCAGAGCAGGCCGATCAGGCCCACCACGCTGATCACCAGCGCTTCGGTGACGAACGGCAGGTTCTGGGTCCGCGCGTTGAGCAAGGTGTCCGCCGCCGTCAGGGTGATGAGCACGATGAAGCCGGTCAGGCGGTCCATGAAGACGCTGGCGGCCGAAGCCGCCGTGTTGCCGCTCAGCCGGCCCTGAAGGCCGACCCGGATGACGTCGCCGCCGATGTTGCTCGGCAGCACCAGGTTGAAGAAGCGGCCGCTGAGGTAATAGCCGAACAGCGTCCAGAACCCGCCCTTCAGACCCACGGCGCGCGACAGCACCCACCACTTCGCGGCGCTGATGACGTCCAGCACCAGGTTGGACAGGATCGAGATGACCAGCAGGGTCACGCTGACATGGGCGAAGGTGGCGGCCAGCTCGGTCCAGCCAGCCGCGCTGAACAGCTTCGCCTTGTAGAGGACGTAGCTGAGCAGCAGGACGGTGCCGGCGAGGCGCGCGACCTTAAGCAGCTTGGTTTTGCTGAGCATGGAAATGACCGTTGTATCCCGAATTGTTCGTCACATCGGCGATCTCGAGGGCGATCTTGCTTTCGTCCCACCCAAGCTCGTCGGCCATGCGTTCGGCGCAGGCTCGCAGCGCCTGATCGCCCGGATATTCCAGGCTGCCAAGGTCGGTGCGGCGAAGCACCACGTCGCCCAGCCGGATCGCCATCTCCTCGGTGACGGCGTGCACCACCTCGGCCTGCAGCACATCGCTTCCGGGCAGCACGGCCATCAGCTCGGGCCGCCGCCGCCCCAGGTCCAGGATGGCGTCGTACCTTGTCCCGTAGGTCCTGAGCAGGCGATCGGCGACGGCGGGCGGCAGGAAGGCCAGGGCCTTTGCGCCGTCGCGCCTGAAGGCCTCCACCGAGGCGATGTCGCCGCCCCACAGCGGCGTGCCGCCGGAGCGCGAATGCGCCTTGTGGCCGAGCTTGCGGCAAACCAGGTCGATGGCCTTCTGCGCGACGTCGCGTGAGGTCGTGAACTTCACGCCGGCGACGGAGACCAGTCCCTCGATCGCGTCGCCCTTGGCGTGGTCGACGATCAGATACTGCTTCTCGGGCGCGGCCATGCCCTGTTCCTCGCCCGGCAGCATGCCCCAGAGCACGCGCTTGACGTCGGACCTGGTCAGCTTGGCTGCCGGGTAGCCCTCGTTGATCATCTCGATGTAGGTGGCGATCTCCGCCTCGGAGATGCCCTCCTTCGCGGGATCCTCGTCGGCGGGCAGGTGCAGCGACCCGATCAGCGAGGCGCCGCGCCAGGGAATGGCGAACTGGATGCTCGAGCCCTTGTCCAGCACCGCCTTCTTGTCCTGATACATAGGACGCGTGCTGATGCTCAGCGCATGGGTGTCGCAGAGGGATCGGGTGAGCAGGCTGAAGGACTTGGAGCCGGCCACATAGGGCTTCTGCTTCGCGTCCGCCGTCTTCAGGATTCCATTGCTCCAGGGGCCCGCGGCGTTGACGACCAGGCGGCCGCGCACGGTCAGGCGCCGCCCGGACAGCCGGTCGACCGCCTCGACCCCCTGGACGGCGCCGTTCTCGACGATGATCCGGGTCACTTCGGCGTAGTTGACGAAGTGGGCGCCGCGCTCGACGGCGGTGTGGATCACGGCGGTCAGCAGCCGTTCGGTGTTGAGGATCTGGCCCTCGTGCCAGACGGCGGCGCCGGTCAGCCCCTTCGGGTTCAGGCCCGGCGCGATCTTCAGGGCCTCCGACCTGGAGATCACCTTGGCGTCGGGGATCCGGCGGGCCGGGTCGGGGGAGCGTTTCCGCTCAGGGCTCAGCAGATCGTAGATCTTCAGATAGATGCGCATCACCTCCGGCCCCTTCAGGCCGTGGCCGTAGAAGGGGAAGAGCACCGGCTGTGATCTGACGAGATGCGGGGCGTTCTGGATCAGAAAGGCGCGCTCGCGAACTGACTCCCGTAGTCGCTTGAAGTCAGCGTGCTGCAGGTAGCGGACCCCGCTGTGGGCGATCTTCGAGCTGTTGGACGAGGTCGCCGCCCCGAAATCGCCGCGCTCGAGCAGGGCGACGCTCAGGCCGCGCAAGGTCGCGTCCAGGGCGCAGGTCACCGCGTTGACGCCACCACCCACGACGATCACGTCGTATGGAGTCTGGGTGAGGGCGGCGGTGTCTCGCTTCATGGCGGGCCTTTTCGGTTGGGCGCAGGGGCCGGCGGCGTCGTGAGCCGTCCTTCACCGGCTCAGAGCGGGCGGAGCAGACCACCCGCCCCGATGGCCTCAGGTATCACGGTCAAGCCGCAGCACCTCCGGGAATTGTGTTCGAAACTTGTCGATCCCGATATCGCTCAGCCTTTCCGCGGGCTGCGCGTCATGGGAGCACGGGACGGACCCCGTAACGGCCTCGCGTCGAGGCGCTCAGTCGCGTGCGGCGGCGACGTAGGCGTCCTGACCGCCGATCACCGTACGCTGCACCTTCACCGACAGGATGGCGCCGGGATCGATGCTGAACAGGTCGTCCGATAGGATCACGAAATCGGCGAGGAAGCCTGGCGCGATCCGGCCGACCTTCTTGTCCTGGAACCCGGCGTGGGCGTTGGCGACGGTGTAGCTGCGCAGGGCCTGCGCCACGGTGACCCTTTCCTGCGGCTGCCAGCCGTTGGGATTGCGGCCGTCGATGGTCCGACGGTTGACGGCCGCGTCGATCCCCGTCAGCGGATCGAGCGGCGCCACCGGCCAGTCGGATCCGAAGGTCAAGGGCGCGCCGGCCGCAAGCAGGGACCTGAAGGCGTAGGTTCCCGTGAGCCGCTTCGCGCCGATCCGCTTCTCTGCCCAGCGTCCGTCGTCGATCGCATGGTAGGGCTGCATCGACGGGATCACGCCGAGTTCGCCGAAGCGGGCGATGGCCGCCGGGGACAGATGCTGGGCGTGCTCGATGCGGAAACGCCGATCCTTCGGTCCATCGGTCGTCGCAATGCGCTGATAGGCGTCGAGCAACCAGTCGTTGGCGCGGTCGCCGATCGCATGGACCGCCAGATGCAGACCCGCCCTGTCGGCCTCGCCGATCAGTGTCGCGAGCGTCGCAGGGTCTCCCATGGTGAGGCCGCTCGTCTGCGGGGCGTCGGAATAGGGTTGGTGGAACCAGGCGGTGGTCGATCCCAGCGAGCCGTCGACAAAGCCCTTCACCCCGCCCCAGCGCAGCCAGTCGTCGCCCCGGCCGTTCGCGCGGATATAGCCGGCGAGCCTTTCCCAGTCGGCGATCGGCACGAAGGCGTAGGCGCGGATCGGCAGGCGCCCGTTCGCCTTGGCGCGGCGTAAGGCCTCAAAGGTGCGCCAGTCGCCGTCGCTCATGTCGTGGATCTGGGTGACGCCGTGCAGGACGGCGTCCCGGAACCCGCCCTGGATCGCCGCGTCGATCTGCGTCTCGCTCGGCGGCGGGATGACCCGCATCACCGCATCCATCGCCGAGTCCTTCAGCAAGCCCGTCGGCCGGCCGTCGGCGTCGCGGACGATGGCGCCGCCCGCCGGATCGGCGGTCGCAGCGTCGATTCCCGCCAGCTTCAGCGCCGCCGAATTGGCCAGGCCCATATGGCCGTCGAGCCGCAGCACGAAGACGGGCGTGTCGCCTGTGACGGCGTCGATCCAGTCGCGCCGCGGCAGCCGCCCGTTCCACAGCTCATGGTCCCAATTGCCCTGCAGGATCCATTCGCCGGGCTGCTCCTTGGCGCGCGCGCCGATCCGGCGGGCGAACTCCTCGGGCGAACCGGCGTCGCGCAGGTCGACCGAGGACAGCGCCAGCGACCCCTGGAGGAAGTGGGTGTGATTGTCGATGAAGCCCGGCGTCACCAGGCGTCCGGCCAGATCGATCTTCCGGGTCGAGGAACCGGCCAGGGCGGTGATCTCCGCATCCGTCCCGACCGCGACGATGAGGTCGCCCTCGGTCGCCAAGGCCTGGGCGAAGCGCTCGCCGTTTCGGCCGTCGCCCTCGGTGGTCCAGACCTTGCCGTGCAGATAGATGGCGTCCGGCGCCGCCGTCGCTGCGGCGGGAAGCGAGAGCACGAGCAGGCTCGACAGCAGCAGGCGCAGCAGCGACTTGGACATGGACGGCTCCGTCGGGGTCAGTAGAGGTCGCGGTAGGTCTGGCAGAGCTGCTCCGGCGTCTTGTCGGCCATGAACCGCAGCTCCATCGCGCGGACGCCCAGCATGGTCTCGACCAGCTTGGGCGCGAACCAGCTGTCGGCGATGTCGTCCGCGCGCCAGGCCGCGAGCGCCCCCTCCAGACTGTCCGGCAGTCGCCGGAGCCCCAGTTCCGCCCGGCGCGCCTCGTCCATCCGGTCGGGATGGTCGGCGACGATGGGCGGCGGCGGCAGGGACCCGCTGATCCCGGCCAGCCCCGCACGGATGATCCCCGCCAGGGCGAGGTAGGGGTTCGCCGTCGCGTCCGCCGCGCGATATTCGATATTGTATTGCGGGGCCGGGTCGCGGCCCCGGGCGACGTTGACCGGGCAAATCCGGAGGGTCGCCTCGCGGTCGCGGTCGGCCAGCCATGTCCACGACGCGCTCCAGCTGTTGGGGCGCAGGCGGTAGTAGGAGGTGGGGCTGGGCGCGCTCAGCAGCGTCAGAGCCGGCAGGTTCCGCAGAACGCCTGCGCAGAAGGCGCCGGCGGGGGCGGCAAGCCCGGCGGGCGCGGCGGGATCGTAGGTCGCCGGCCTTCCCTTGTCGTCGACCAGGCTGAAATGGATGTGGACGCCGTTGCCGACGGAATCCACCGCCGTCTTGGGCGCGAAGCTCGCGCGATATCCGGCGACGGAGGCGGTCTCGCGGACGATCTCGCGGATGGCGATGGCGCGGTCGGCCGCCGTCACCGGGTCGGCCGGGGCGCAGGTCAGCTCGAACTGGTCCGCGCCGAACTCGGCGATCAGGGTCTCCGGCTCGATGGCGGCTTCCTCCAGCGCTGCAGCCAGGCGAGGCGCCAGGGGATCGGCGCGGCGCAGGGCGGCCATCGAAAGCGGATGGGCGGGCGGAAAATCCGCGCCGAAGATCTGGAATTCCTGTTCGAAGGCGATCCGCAGCGTAAGGCCGGTCGCCGCCTTGAGCGCCGCCACGGCCTCTTTCAGAACCGTGCGCGGACAACAGGACCAGGGCGCGCCGTCCAGCTCGACGATATCGCCGATGATCATGTCGAAGGGCGTCTCGGCCCCGGTCGCGCCGGTGCGGTAGCGCGCCGCCGGATCCGGCAGCACGCGCAGGTCGCCCTTCGAGCCCCATGGATTGGGATCGGCGATGGTTCCGAAGGCGGTGAGCGACAGATTGGCCGGGAGCCAGCCGACGCCGCCCTCCAGGACCGCCGCGACCCGGTCGGCGGGGACGAACCGGCCGCGCGTGATCGCCGCCAGATCGGTGGTGACGACCGCGACCAGGGGGGCGAAGGGGGGCTTGAGGGCCTCGCTCATGCCGCCGCCCGCAAGGCGCGAAAGCGCGCTTCGACCGTGGCTGTGTCGGCGAGCCAGCAATAGCCGCCGAACGCCTGCAGCGCGTTGGCGTGGCGTTCTGGCGTAGTGGCCGCGCAGGCGTCGGCGACGCAGGTCACGGCGAAGCCGCGATCGGCGCCGTCGCGCACCGCCATGTCCACGCACTGGTCGGTCATGATGCCCGCCACCACCAGATGGCTGACGCCCATGTTGCGCAGCAGGTACTCGATGTTGGTCGAGTTGAAGACGCCGGACGAGGTCTTGGGCAGCAGGATCTCGTCGGGGCCGGGCGCGACCTCGGGCGCCGGCAGCGCCAGCGGGTCGTCCGGCGCGACATGGATCGGGGTCAGCTTGTGGTCGAGCGAACGGTCGCGGCCGTCGCGGGTGAGGCTGCGGATGATCGTATGGATCACCTCGACGCCGGATGCGCGCGCGGCGGCGATCAGGCGGCTCTGGTTGGGGAGGGCGCGCGTGCGGGTCTCGCGGTGGAAATAGTGGTCCGCGGTCCAGTCCGGATGGCCGGGGTTGCGTCCGGGCTCCAGCCAGATGCGCTGCATGTCGACCAGCAGCAGGGCGGTGGCGCCGGAAGGAAAGGGGGCGTCGCGGGACAGGGTGAGGTTGCTCATGGTCGCATCAGGGCTTTTTCGGCGTGGAGCTGCTGGACGTGTCGAACGGCCCGGGGGCGTCGACGGTGACGGCGTTGTGGCTGCGCAGGGCTTCGAGCTCGGCGATGCGATGCTCGAAGACGTCCTTGTCGCGCCCGACCACATGGGCCACCAGCGCCTCCATCTGGGCGACGGCGGGGGCGAGGGAGTCGTAGGGGGAATCCACTTCGACCGAGGCGATGAACACCGCGTCCGCAACCTCGGCGATCGGCGACAGCCAGGGGTCGGTGAACAGGATCACCCGGGCGCCGCGGGCGACGGCCTGACGTGCGAAATCGATGACGTCGGTCTGATAGCGGCGGTAGTCGAAGACGATCAGCACATCCTTGCGTCCCATGTCGAGCAGGGCGTCGACGCTCTCGGACGTCAGCGGGGCGATCAGCTCGACGCCAGGCCGGAACTGGGAGAGGTAGCCGGCCAGCATGCCGCCGACGTGGCGGCTGAAGCGGCCGCCGAGGATGTGGACGCGCCCGCGCGCGTTCATGATCAGGTCGGCGGCGCGCTCATAGGGTTCGACGACGGCCGCTTCGGTGGCGTCGCGCATCCGGCGGGTCACCGACATCAGATAGTTGGTGACCTTGTTGCCTTCCCGACCGGCGGACGGCGTTTCGAGCATCATCATCAGCGGCGAGCGCAGCCGCTCCTCGACCTCCTCGAGCAGGCGGGCCTGAAGGGCGGTGAAGCTGTCGAACCCCAGCTTGTTGGCCAGCCGCCCGACGGTCGGGTCGCTCACCCCGGCCCTGCGGGCCAGGGCCGAGGCGCTGCCCAGGCCGGCGCTTGGATAGTCCGCCAGCAAGACCTGGATGATCTTCAGTTCCGACGGCGTCAGCGTCGTCTCCGCCTCGGTGAGCAGTTCGCGCACCGACGTCCCCCGCGATGTGGTTTCCTCGTTCTTCATGGCGTCTTGTCCTTCGATCCCCTCGGGCTCTTCGTGTCTTGTCCCGATCTGAGGGGCAGTTCGATGTAGCTGGAAAAATAGATGCGCTGGGTCGCGGCCCGGTAATCCCCGGGCTTCGCATAGGCGATATTGGGGACGAAGGTCTGCGGGTTGCGGTCGTAGAGCGGGAACCAGCTGGACTGGATCTGCACCACGATCCGGTGCCCCGGGAGGAAGACGTGGTTGGCGTTGGGCAGGGCGAACCGGTAGGGCAGCGCCTGGTCGGGCGCGAGCGCCTCGCCCTTGTCCAGCCGTTGGCGATAACGCCCTCGGAAGATGTCGGCGGAGATCATCAGCTGATAGCCGCCCAGCGTCGGCTGCATGGGATATTCGTCGGGATAGGCGTCGATCACCTTGACCACCCAATCGCTGTCGGAGCCGCTGGTCGAGGCGACGAGATGGGCGATCACGCTTCCGGAAATGGCCACCGGTTCGGTCAGCGGCGCGGTGGCGTAGGTGAGCACGTCGGGGCGGGACTCGAAGGGCCGCTGGTCGTCGGCCAGCCAGATCTTCCAGCTGGTGTCGGGCGCGTCGTTGGGAATGATCGGCGGCACGCGATAGGGCACCGGCTTGGCCGGGTCCGACACGTACTGGTCGTAGCCCGCGGCGTTCTTCGGCGCGCTCAGCGTCAGGCCGCCCGCGGGGCCCAGATAGAGCTTGCCGGCGTCGACGCCGGGCGGCGGCCAGGCGGCGTGGCTCCGCCAGACGTTGCTGCCGGTTTCAAAGGCCCGCACGGGCGGGATCGGCTTGGCCGGCGCGACCCCCTTCAGATACTGGTCGAAGAAGGGGAGCATCATGTCGAGGAGGAAGGTCCGCGTCGTATCTGAGCCCCAGGGGATGGGGCCCAGGCCGGATCCGCTCGCCTGGTGGAACCAGGGGTCCTGCTGGCCGTGGAACCAGGGCCCGATGACCAGGAAGTTGCGGTCGGCGCCGCGGTCCTGGGCCTCCATCGCGGCATAGCTGGCGATCGGGCCGTAGATGTCTTCCTGGTCGTAGAGGCCATGGACGGTCAGCGTCGGCACGCGCATCGGCGCCTTCGACAGCAGCTTGTCGACCGCCTGCTCCTGCCAGAAGGCGGTGTAGGCCGGATTGTCGATCAGCTTCTTCCAGGCCGGCAGCTGGTCCATGCCGCGCGACGACGCCATGGCGTTGGCCGACCCGGCCTTGAGGTAGGCGGAATAGGCGTCGCGCGATCCGAACGGGAACTCGCTGGCCCCCTTCACCGTGGTCTGGCGATAGACGTACTCGAGCGAGAACTGGCGGAAGGCGCCGTTGTGGTACCAGTCGTCGCCCATCCATCCGTCGACCATGGCGTTCATCGGGATCGCCGCCTTCAGCGCCGGGTGCGGCTCGAGCAGGCCCATCAGGGTCGTCCAGCCCTCATAGGAAACGCCGATCAGGCCGACGCGGCCGTTGTTGCCCGGCACGTTCTTGACCAGCCAGTCGATGGTGTCCCAGGCGTCGGTGGTCTGGTCGACCGGCCCGGCGTTGAGCGGGCCGCGCGGCGGCAGGCTCATCACATAGGCGCCTTCCGAGCCGTACTTGCCCCGCACGTCCTGATAGACGCGGATATAGCCGTTCGCGATCAGCGGCGCGTCGGGCAGCGGCACGGCGGAGGCGCCGGCGGGGCTGTTGGGACGCTGGGTCCAGGCCGGCCGGTTGCTGGCGTCATAGGGCGTGCGGGTCAGCACGATCGGCATCGGCGTCTTGCTGGTCTTCGGCCGCCAGACGACGGTGTGCAGCTTCACCCCGTCGCGCATGGGGATCATGTAGTCCTCGCGATCGTAGTCGAAGATCGCGCCGGCCGGCTTGAACTCGGCCGGAATCTCGCTGGGGAGAGACGTCGGCGCCTGCGCTGCGCCCGCCACGCCGCCGGCGAGCAGCGAGATGGCCGCCACCCATTGAACCACCGCCCTCATCGCCCCGCCGTCTCCCTCGCCAAGATCGCAAATCGCCCGAGAATGGACGCCGCTTCCGGCGTCGGCTTCAGCCCCTGGATCGCGCGCGCCGGATCGAGATGCGCCCGGGCGAGCGGCTGGGCGTTCCAGCGGATGATCGCGGCCAGGTCGCCCGGCGCGAATTCGGGATGGAACTGGACGCCCCAGATGCGGGGCGCGAACCGCAGCGCCTGAACGGCCAGGGCGTTGCGCGCCAGCACCACGGCGCCCGGAGGCGGTGTGACGACGCTCTGGAAATGCGAGGCCTGCGCCGCGAAGCGGGCGGGCAGGGCGGCCGTCAGCGGATCGTCCTGGCCCGCCGCGGCCAGCTCCACGGCGACGGTGCCCACCTCGGGTCCGTCCGGCGTCGCCGCGACCGTCCCGCCCAGCATGTCCGCCAGCAGCTGATGGCCAAAACAGACGCCCAGCATCGGCGCGCCCGCGGCGGCGGCCGTGCGCAGCCAGCTCCGCGTCTCGCCGATCCACGGGTCGGGATCGGCCACCATGGCCGCAGCGCCGGTGACCAGGACGCCGGAGACGGTCTCGACCGGCGGCAGGGCCTCGCGTCGCCAGGCCCGGCGGACCAGCGTCGGCTCCGGCCCCAGGGCGTCGCGGAAGAAGGCGCCCATGCCGCCGCGAGCGGCGTGCAGCTCGGGCGCGCTCGTCTCCAGAGGGTCGCATTCGAGGATGAGCAGCGGCGCCGTCGCCATCGGCCTACCACATCATGAAGGGGGCGACGGCTTGGTCGCTGACGCGGCCCTGGACGACGTCCTCGATCGCCTGGCCGATGACCGCGACGCCTTCGTCGGCGTCGTCGTCGGAGAGGTTGAGGGGCGGCGTCAGCTCCAGCACATTGCCGCGCAGGCCGACATAGAGGAACAGCACGCCCAGCTCCCAGGCGCGGTAGATCACCTTGGCGGTGGTGGAGACCGGGACGGGCGCCTTGTTGTCTCGGTCGGCGAGCAGCTCGACGCCGATGGCGAGCCCGCGTCCGCGCACGTCGCCGATCATCTCGTGGCGATCCATCAGCCGGGTCAGGGCCTGGCGCATCCGCGCGCCGGTGCGCTCGGCCCGCTCGGTCAGCCCCTCCCGCGCGATGAGCCGCATCACCGCGCGGCCGGCCGCCGCGGCGACCGGATTGCCCGCGGTGGTCTGAAGCGCGAAGGCCGGCGCGTGATCCATGATCTCGGCGGGGCCCACGACCGCCGAGATCGGCAGCCCGCCGCCCAGCGCCTTGCCGAAGATCACCAGGTCCGGCTCCAACCCCTCGTGCTGGAAGCCGTGCAGCAGGCCGGTCCGGCCCAGCCCCACCTTCACCTCGTCGACCACGATCTTGACGCCATGGGCGCGGCAGCGGTCCTGCAGCGCCTTGAGGAAACCGGGCGGCGGCACGATCAGCCCGCCGTCGGACATCAGGGGCTCGATGAAGACGGCCGCGACCTGGTTGGGCGGACAGGTGGTGGCGAACTGATAGTCGAGCAGGGCCAGCACCTGATCCGGCGTGAAGTCGGGCCGGTAGGGATCGGGATAGGGCAGCAGCACCAGCCCCGGCCGCGGGAGGGTGTGGGTCATCGCCGTATGGCCGCTGATCCCCATCGAGCCGGAGATGGCGCCGTGATAGGAGCCGATGAAGGAGATGAAGCGCTGCCGCTTGGTCGCCGCGGCCAGCACCCGTACGGCGCAGTCGTTGGCGTCCGACCCCGAATGGCCGAACCATACGCGCCGTTCCCCCGCGCCCGGCACGGCCTGCAGCAGGTCCTCGGCCAGGCCAACCGCCTCGGGATTGGGATAGGCCAGCAGGCTGGCGCCGGCCATGTCGCGCGCGGCGTGCGTGACGGCCTCGACGATCTCGGGATGGCCATAGCCGACGATCGCCGGCCCGCAGGAGGCCGAGAGGTCGAGCATGGCGCGGCCGGTCTCGTCGATCAGCCGGCTGCCTTCGCCGCGCACGACCGTCACCGGCGAGAAGCGCAGGCGGCCGATGTTGGCGATCGCCCGGGCGTCGCGTTCAAACAGGGAAGGTGGGGTCATGGGGATCACGCGCCTTGCTTCCGTATCCAGGCGTCGATCTGCGGCACGCCGTTGCGCCGCACGCCGTCACGAAACAGGATCAAGGAGCGCGCGCGCTCGGCGGCCTCCTTGCCTGCGGCCTCGCCGCCCGCGGAGACATAGGCGGCCAGCCGGTCCGCAAGCGCGCGATCGACGCCGCGTTCGGCGATCATCGCAACGATCGCGCCCTTCTCGTAGGTGTCGAGTTTCGGCGCGATCTCCGCATATCGGGCGGTCACGCAATCATAGACCAGCGCCGGGTGCCGTTCGGCGATCGCGCGCAGCAGGGGGACGAAGAGCTGGGCGGGCAGGGCCCGCGTCAGCGTCATATCGAGCGCTCGCCGCGCGATCGCCGGGTCATTGGCGTTGGCCAGGGCCATCAGGTAGAGCCGTTGTTCGGCGCTGTTGGTCGCCTTCGCGCTCCGATCCGCCAGCTCGGCGAAGGTCGCCTGGTCCGCGCCGGCGCCGACCGCCATCACCACCGCCTGGCGAAGGCCGCCCGGCGTCAGCGCCGGATCGGATGCGGCGCCCCGGAACCGCCGCGTCGCTTCGGCGAGCGTGGCGGCGTCGCCGGTGCGCGCCAGGAGATCGATCAGGGCTTCGCGCAGCATGCCGATGTTCGCGGCTTCGTCGGCCGGGCCGACCCAGCCGATGTCGGCGAGCATCGGGGCGAACCGCGCGTGGATGAAGGTCCGGAAGGCGGCCTGGCCGGGCAGGCCCGCATAGGTGCGGTCGAGCTCGCCGGCGTTGCCGGCCAGGGCGAGCGCCAGCAGCGGGTCGGATTTGGCGCTGACCCGCTTCGACAGGTCCATGTAGCGGGCGAAGGCGGCGTCGCCGCCCTCCGCCAGGCCGAAGCTGTCGGCCAGCAGTCCCAGCCGATCAGCAGGCGCCATCTCGTCGAACCGGCTGGCCAGGGCGTCGAAGGAGGCGTCGTCGTAGCGGGTGCGGAAATAGGCGGTCTCACCGGCGTTGATCTTCACCGGCCCGCAGCCCGGGACGGTCATGGCGACGGGGCGCGGGCCCTCGACGACCTGGCGCGCGATCGTATCGGCGCCGACGGTCCGGGCCATGACCGGCACGCGCCAGGACAGCGGCGAGCGCGACGGCGCATCCAGCCCGAAACGGCTCTGGCGCAGCATCACCGTGGAGGTCCGGCGATCCGCGTCGCATCGCGTCGAAAGCACCTCGATCAGCGGCACGCCTTCCTGTCCGGTGAAGTCCTGGACGATGGCCTTGATCGACGGATCGGACGCCTGGACGAGCTCGCCCAGCAGATCGGCCGTGGTCGCATTGCCATAGGCATGGTTGCGCACATGCGCCTGGATCGCCGTGCGGAAGGCGGCCTCCCCGACCCAGGCCTCGATCATGCGGATGATCTGGCTGCCCTTCTCGTAGGTGATCTCGTCGAAGGCGAGCGTCGCCTCCTCGAGCGTGTGGACCTCCCGGACGATCGGATGGGTGGTCGATCGCGCGTCCAGGCGGAACGCCGCCTCGCGGCTGTCGGCCACCTGCAGCCAGATCTGCCATTCGGGGTGGAAATGATCCGCCGTCTTGGCCGCCATCCAGGAGGCGAAGCCTTCGTTCAGCCAGAGGTCGTCCCACCACTTCATGGTGACCAGATTGCCGAACCACTGGTGCGCGACCTCGTGGGCGACGACGACGTAGACGGTCTGGCGGTCCGCCTGGGTGGAGATGGCCGGATCGACCAGGATGTAGGGCTCGAAATAGAAGATCGCCCCCCAGTTCTCCATCGCGCCGAAACCGCCCGCACCCGGCATGCCGACATTGTCCAGCTTGGGCAGGGGGTAGGAGACGCCGAAGTAGTCGTTGAAGTAGTCCAGCGCCTGGGCCGATGCGTTGAGCGCGTCGCGTCCTTGTTCGGCCTTGCCGCGCTGGAGCACGACGCCGACGTCGGTGTCGCCGACCTGGCGCGCGATGCGATCGAAGGCGCCGACCGAGAAGAACAGCAGGTAGGAGCTCATTTTCGGCGTCGGGGCGAAGTGGAATCGCGCGCCGCCCCCCGGCAAGTCCTCGCGACGTTCGACCGGCATGTTGGCGACCACCGCGTCGCCCGCCGGCGAGGCGACGTCGATGTCGAACACGGCCTTCAGATCCGGCTGATCCCACAGCGGCGCGAAGCTGCGCGCCGTCGCGATGCAGCACAGGTGGGTGAACAGCATCTGCCCGGTTCGACCTTCCGCCGTGGGGTAGTCGACCTTGAAGAGCCCTTCCACATTGCGGGTGATCGCGCCCTCCCAGGACAGGGAGATCTTGTGCGCGCCGACCGGCAGCGGCGTCGGGAAGGTGAAGGTCGCGCGCTGGCGGGCGGTGTCATAGGCTACGACCGCCGACTGGCCGCCATCCAGCACCGCCTCGCCGATCTTCAGCCCGACGGCGTTGACCGTGACCGTGGCCGTGGGCCTGGTCACCGTGAATTCCAGCGCGCCGCGGCCCGAAAAACGCTCCCACGCCGCGTCCGGGGTGATGGATAGGGTGTAGCGCTCCGGCCGCGTATCGTCCGGCAGGCGCTCCAGTCCGTCGCCCGCGGCGCGCGCCGGCGAGGAGAGGACGAGGAGGGCGGCGAAGGCCGCGCCGAAGAGCGCTGACTTCGCCGTCTTCGCCATCGCACGGTTGGGGCCCCGGTCGATCATCCGCCGATCTCCTCGATTTCCGCCGTGATCGCCGCCGCCAGCCGCGTCGCCCAGCCCTCGACGCCGTCCTGGTCCGCCAACTGGTCGTTGCGGACTTCGATCAGCACGGCCGGAATGTCCCGTCCGTCGCCGTAGATCGGCAGCGCATAGTCGTCCTCCGGATTCACCTGGTATGGCTGATTGAGGCCGATCAACCGGTCCGATCCGGCGCTGAGCCGGCGCGCCAGCCGCTCGGCCGTCGCCCGCGATTTTCCGAACAGGACGCCCGCATGCCAGGGCCGCGCCTGTCCCAGGAAGACCGGCGTGAAGCTGTGGACCGTGACCAGCAGCGTCGGGCGGCCGCACGCCTGCCGCTCGTCGAGATGGCGGGCGACCGCATGGTGGAAGGGCGTGAAGATCCGGTCCGCGCGCCGCCGCCGTTCCGCGTCGGACAGGGCAAGGTTGCCGGGAATATCGGTGTCCTCGGACCGGACCGGTATGGAGCTCGCTGCGCCCAGCGGGCGGTTGAGGTCGACCAGCAGCCGCGAGTAGGCGCCCAGGAAGGCGGTCGCATCCAGCAATTCCGACAGATGGCGGGTGAGCGCCGCCGCGCCGATATCCCAGGCGATATGCCGATCGGTCTGCGCGGCGTCCAAGCCCAGCTGCGCATATTCGGCGGGAATATGCCGGGACGCATGTTCGCACAGCAGAAGGACGGGCGAGGCGCCCCGGGGGTTGGCCGCCTCGACGGGGTCAGGCCAATCGACGCTCGACGTCTCCCGGGAGGGCGAAACCGGCATTGTCACTCCGAACACTTGGAACTCTACGGGTATGGGACCTCGCCGGCCCGCCCGATCAGGGGCGGGCCGGCGAGGCCGGCGGCCATCAAAGGCCGTAGCGGACGGTGACGCCGATGGTGCGCGGGCGGACCGTGACGGTCGTGTCGCGCAGGCTGGCGGGCAGGTTCCCCTCGTCCTCGGTGCGGAAGAAGTAGAGCTGCGCGCGCTTGTCGAAGACGTTGTCGGCGAAGAAGACTAGTTCCGTGCGGTCGTTGATCCGCGCTCCGAAACGGGCGTTCATCAGGGCGTAGGACTTCTGCGTGTGGCTGGAATAGCCGTTCAGGACCTTGTCTTGATAGGAGACGTCCGCCAGCACATAGGCGTCATGTCCGGTCGCGATGGGAAAGCTGTATTGCGCGCTCGCCGACGCCGTCCACTTGGGCACCAGCGGCAGCCGGTCGCCGGAGAAGATGCCGATGTCGGGATTGGACCGGGTGAACTTGGCGTCGGTGTAGCCGGCTGACCCCGAGATGTTCAGATTGTCGGTGACGTTCACGCTGAGTTCGGCTTCGACGCCCTGGCTCCTGGCCTTGCCGACATTGCCGACGAAGGTGAAGCCGCACTGTTCGAGCAGCACCGTCTGCTGCACGTTGGTCCAGTTGATCCTGTAGGCGGCGATGTTCAGCGACGCGCGCCGGTTGAAGGACAGCTTGGAGCCGATCTCATAGCTCCACAGCTTGTCGGGCTCGAATTCCTTCGGCGCTTCCGAGAGGCCGAGGGCGGCCAGATCGGCGCTGCAGAGGGATGTCGGGATCGCGCCCGCCGCGCCGCCGGGGCGGAAGCCCTTGGTCGCCGAGGCGTAGACCAGCTTGTCCCGGTCGGGCTTGTAGCTGAGCTGGAGCTTGGGCGAGAAGGCCGAGGCCGATCCCTTGCCCGCATAGGGGTCGGGTTCGCCGTCCACGAACCAGCGGGTGTCCTGGGTCTGCTTGCCCTTGAACCAGCGCAGCCCGGCGGTCGCCGACAAGGTGTCGGTGAAGCGGAAGGTTCCCTCGCCGAACAGGGCGTACTGCTTCTCCGTGTTGGCCTGGGTGCCGTTGAAGAAGGACGGCAAGCTGGGGTCGCCGTCCGCCCTGGGGTAGTCCTGTCTGAAGAACCGGTCTTCATCCAGGTAGAAGAAGCCGGTCACCGCGCTCCAACGATCCGACTTGTAGGAAAGACGAAGCTCTTCGCTCAGCCGCTTGCTGCTCAAGCTCTGGAGCGAGGTCTGGTTCTGGTCCGCCGTGATCAGGTCGTAGTGGTAAAAGCTGAGCGTATGGTCCTCCACCGAGCTGAAGGAGGATTTGAAATAGGAGGTGGCGGAGAACAGCACCCAGTTCCCGCGCGTCCAGCGGACTTCCCCGCCATAGAGGGTGAAGCTGTTCCGCTCGGGCGTGGCGATGTCTCGATCGAAGACGACCAGATCGCCATAGGCGCTGTCGTAGTAGTTGCCGAACGGCATGCGCGTCTTCTGGTGGAAGATGCTAGGCGTGATCGTCAGCTCGGGCGTCGCCTGGAGCTCGGCGGCGACGCGCACGCCCCAGCTGCGCTCGTCGTTGATGTCCTTCTTGGCCGCCGCGACGCCCGACGCGCCCTGTTGGACGACATTGTCGATATAGCCGCCCTCGAAGCGATAGTAGCCGACGGCGCGCAGCGCGAGCACGTCCTTGATCAGCGGCACGTTGACCATGCTGTTGCCGGAATAGCTCTCCTGCCCGTGCCGTGTGGCCGAGAGCGTCGTGTCGCCGCGATAGTCGAACTGGTTCTGCTGCGGCTTGTTCAGGACGAGGCGGATGGCTCCGCCCATGGAGTTGGCGCCGTAGAGCGTGCCCTGCGGACCGCGCAGCACCTCGATCCGCTCGATGTCGAACAGCTTGGGATCCATCACCGGGATCGGCGCGTCGTCGATGTAGTAGGCGACCGTAGGCACCCCGTCGAAGCCGGACTCGATGCCGCGCAGGTTCAGCCGGCGTCCGCCGCGGATGTCGTCGCGCGCGCCGGCCGCCGACAGGGATTGAAAGCCCAGGCCCGGGACGCGGCGGACATAGTCGATGAAGCTGTCCATGCCCGCGCGTTCGATGCTGGCCTGGTCGATGGCGGTGATGCTGACGGGCACGTCGCCCAGCCGGGTCGCGCCAAGCTTGGTGGCGGTCACGACGACCTCGTCCACCATCTGCGGCTGCGACCGCGCGGGCGTCTCCTGGGCGCTGGCGCAGGACGGGCCGGCCGCCGCCATGGCCGCGGCGATTGCGCCCGTCGCAACGGAATGCAAGGCCCACTTCTGTCCGATTAGCATCTGATCCCCCTCGTTGCGGTGCGCCCACCTCGCCCGGACATCCGCCGAGCGCCTGCCGCTTCCCCCCCGCCCCACCTGTGTAGGATTATCGATATTTCTTCATTGATGCATCCAATATGGGTCATGTCAAACATATAACATATCTGGGTTATAGTGATGAATTGTCTGCCTCGGCATTGACGCGGCGCCGAACATCCATTTCCATGGCTCAGGTCGCGGTCAGGGGCGGGCGTCCATGGAAGACGAAGCGCAAGAGGGTGGGGCAGGCGGGCTGCGAAGGCAGCTGCAGTCGCGACACCTGGCGATGATCTCCGTCGGCGGAATCATCGGCTCGGGCCTCTTCGTGGGGAGCAGCGCCGCCATCGCCGCCGCCGGGCCCGCCGTGGTGGTCAGCTATGCGCTGGCCGGCGTGCTGGTCCTGTTCGTCATGCGGATGCTGGGTGAGATGGCCGCCCTGTCGCCCGACGCCGGCTCGTTCACCGAATACATCCGGCAAGGCCTGGGGAATGGCGCCGGCTTCATCGCCGGATGGCTCTACTGGTACTTCTGGGTGCTGGCGCTGGCGGTGGAAGCCCTGTCGGGCGCGGCGATCCTGCATGGCTGGCTCGGCCTGCCGATCTGGCAGATCGGCTTTGGCCTTCTGCTGCTGCTGACCTTCGTCAACCTGATGTCCGCCCGGGTGTTCGGCGAGGCGGAGTTCTGGCTGTCGGCGGCCAAGCTGACGGCGCTGATCGCATTCATTCTGCTGGGCGGGGCGTGGCTGGCGGGGTGGATCCCTTCGCCGGCCGCGCCGTCCCCGGGCCTGGCCTCGACTCTGGCCGGCCATGGCGGCTTCGCGCCCCTGGGCTGGGGCGCCATGTTCGCCTGCATCACCACGGTGATCTTCGCCTTGGTGGGCGCCGAGATCGTCACCGTCGCCGCCGCCGAATCCCGTGAGCCGGAGCGCACCATCGCCCGGCTGACCACCAGCCTGGTGATCCGGCTCGGACTGTTCTTCGTCCTGTCGATGCTGGTCGTGGTGTCGATCGTGCCCTGGACCGAGATCCACCCGGGCGCGTCGCCCTTCGCCATGGCCTTGGACCGGATCGGCATTCCCGGCGTCGCCGGGATCATGAACCTGGTCGTGCTGATCGCGGTGACCTCCTGTCTCAACGCCGGCTTCTATGTCTCCTCGCGGGTCCTGTTCGCGCTGGCCCGGGAGGGCGACGCGCCGCGCTGGATGGTCCGCCTCAACCCGCGCGGCGTTCCCGTCGGCGCCGTGCTCGCCGGCAGCGGAGTCGCCTGTCTGGCGCTGGTCGGCGCGATCTCATTTCCCGACGCGATCTTCGCCTTCCTGGTGAACGCCTCCGGCGTCGTCATGCTGGTGATCTATCTGATGCTCGCCCTGGCGCAGATCCGGCATCGACGCCGGGTGGAGCGGGACGCGCCGCAGCGCCTGACCTTCCGGGTCTGGTTCTTTCCCTACAGCAGCTACGCCGTGCTGGCGGCGATCGTGGCGATCCTGCTGGCCATGACGGTCCGGCCGGATCTGCGGGCCCAGCTCTGGTCCGGCCTGGCGTTGACGGCCGCCATCTTCCTTCTCTGGGCGATCCGTCGCGCGCGGAGCGCGGCGCCGGTCCCCGCTGTCTTGTGAGACGCCGTCAAAATGACCGACTTTCCAGTCTCTCGACGTGGCCTGCTTGGCGGGCTGACGATGGCCGGCGCGATGACGGCGCCTCGCGGGACCGCAGCCGCGCCTGGTAAGAGCTGGGACTATGTCGTGGTCGGCGCGGGCGTGTTCGGCGCCTGGACCGCATGGACGCTGCGCCGGCGGCGCGCGCGCGTTCTGCTGGTCGACGCCTGGGGGCCCGCGCATGCCCGCGCTTCGTCCGGCGGCGAGACACGTCTGATCCGCACGGAATATGCCGGCGACCCGCTCTACACCCGCATGGCGTGGGACTCGCTGGCGGAATGGCGCAGCTTGTCGGCGCGTCATGAGAACGCGCTCTTCCATCAGGTGGGAGCGCTCTACATCTTTCCCCGGGACGATGCGGGCATCGACCGCAGCATCGCGCTGCAGCGCGCCCTGGGCATTCCGGTCGAGAAGCTGCCGGTGGCCGATATGCATCGGCGATGGCCTCAGCTGAGCTACGCCGACATCACGCTCGGCGTCTACCAGCCGACCATGGGCGCGCTCATGGCGCGCCGAAGCGTGCAGGCGCTGGTGACGGAATTCGTCGCGGCCGGGGGCGAGTACCGCCAGATGGAGATCCTGCCGCCCCGGGCTCAGGGACAGGGGCTTTCCGGGATCGAGGCGAGCGATGGCCGGACGCTGTCGGCCGGCCGCTATGTCTTTGCGTGCGGCCCCTGGCTGCCGCGCCTCTTCCCCGACGTCGTCGGCGCGCGGATCGCGCCCAGCCGACAGGACGTCTTCTTCTTCGCTCCCGATCCGGGCGACGCGCGTTTCGGGGAAGCGAGCCTGCCCGCCTGGGTCGACATGAGCAGCGCGGATCTGCACTACGGCTTTCCCGACATCGAGTCGCGCGGCTTCAAGGTCGCGCTGGACGCTCACGGCCCGAAGATCGATCCCGACACCGCCGACCGGCGCATCGGCGACCAGGCCCTGGCGGATGTCCGCGCCTATCTGGCCCGGCGCTTTCCCGCCCTGGCGCAGCGTCCGTTGGCGGAATCGCGGGTCTGCCAGTACGAGAACAGCGACAACGGCGACCTGCTGATCGACCGGCATCCCGGATGGGGCAATGTCTGGATCGTCGGCGGAGGCAGCGGACACGGCTTCAAACATGGTCCCGCGGTCGGTCGCTACGTCGCCGGGCTGACGGACGGCGCGGCGGCCGAGCCTCGCTTCCTGCTTGCCGCCCATGCGCCGCATGGCGAGCGGCCGGCATGACCGCCGTTGACCGGGCGAACGAGGAGGGCGTGCTCAGCCGGCTGCGGCGAGGAGAGGGCGCGGTCTGGATCAATGACCGGCGGACGCCCTCGTCCCGGCCGACGCCGCCGATCGATGTGGCGGGCGCCGAAGGTCGCTGGCGGCGGTTCGCCCCTGTCCTGGCGGCGCTCTTCCCCGAAGCGGGATGGGACGGCCAGGTCCGGTCTCCCCTGGTGGATTTCCCAGGCGAGGCGCTGCTGGTGAAGTGCGACCACGCGCTGCCGATGACGGGATCGATCAAGGCGCGCGGCGGGGTGCATGAGGTGCTCTTCGTCGCCGAGGGGCTGGGCCTCGAGGCCGGACTGATCGAGCGCGGCGGCGGCGACTATGGCGTGCTGGCGAGCGACGCCGCGCGCGGCCTCTTCGCACGCAGCCGGATCATGGTCGCGAGCACGGGCAATCTCGGCTTCAGCGTCGGCCTCGTCGCCAGGGCCCTGGGCTTCCAGGTGGAGGTCCACATGTCCGCCGACGCCAAGCGATGGAAGAAGGAGCGGCTGCGCGCGCTGGGCGCAAAGGTGATCGAGCACGACGCCGACTACAGCCATGCGGTCGCCAGCGCCCGCGGCGTCGCCGGCGCGACCGGCGCCTATTTTGTCGATGACGAGTATTCGCCCGCGCTGCTTGCAGGCTATGCGACGGCGGCCCGTGAGCTCGCCGACCAGCTGTCGGAGCGGGGCGTCAGCATCTCGCTGCGCCGACCGCTGCACGTCTACATCCCTTGCGGGGTGGGCGGCGCGCCGGGCGGCGTCACCTATGGGCTGAAGGCGATCTTCGGCGAGGCGGTTCGCTGCTTCTGGGCGCAGCCGGCGGCGTCGGCCTGCATGATCGCCGCCCTGGCCGCCGGCGACGGCCGCGCCGTCTCGGTGCAGGAGATCGGGCTCAGCGGGCGCACCGCGGCGGACGGCATGGCCGTGCCGCGCGCCTCCGACCTGGTGCTCGATCTCGCCGGCCACATGGTCGAGGCGATTGTCGCGCTTCACGATGCGGAGATGCAGGCCTGGGTCCGCCGCGCATGGCGTGTGGCTGGATTGCGGCTCGAGCTCTCCGGCGCCGCGGGGCTGGCGGCCGTCGATCGTGTGCGGCGCGACCTCGGCCTGCAATCGGCGGATGCGGTCAATGTCGCATGGACGACCGGGGGCGCCTTGCTGCCCGACAGCGAGTTCCAGGCCCTGCTTTAACGGGATCCGAAGGGGCGCGGCGTCGGCTCCGGCATGGCGGCCGGAGACCCTCGCGGTCAGCGCCTATGGCGCCAGGCGCTCACGTAGGTGTGACCATCTGGTCCCGGGTCGCCTTCTTCCGACGACGCCTCGAAGAGGATGCAGGATCGCTCGCCGAGGAGCGGAGGATGGTGGACGCGACAGGGATTGAACCTGTGACCCCCTCGATGTCAACGAGGTGCTCTCCCGCTGAGCTACGCGTCCGTACCATGCGTCTCCCGGGCGGGCCGGGAGCGGGAAGGCCGCGGATATAACGGTCGGACTTCGCTCGCGCAAGGGGTCGATTAGGCGGCGATCATCCGGTCGACTTCGTGGACGATCTCGCGCAGGTGGATCGGCTTGGACAGCACCTTGGCGCCGGCAGGCGCAGCCTCGCCGGCGGCGAGCGCCACGGCGGCGAAGCCGGTGATGAACATGATCCGCAGGCCGGGGTGCTTTGCGGCCGCCTGGCGGGCGACCTCGATCCCGTCGAGACCCGGCATGACGATGTCGGTGAGCAACAGGTCCCACTCTTGATCGAGGACGGCGGCGGCCTCGTCGCCATCGGCGCAGGCCGTGACGTCATAGCCGGCGCGCTCCAGTGCGCGAGCGAGGAACCCGCGCAAAGAATCGTCATCTTCAGCGAGGAGGATGCGGGGCATGGTGGCGCCTGACATTCGAAACCATCTATAAAGCTGAGAGATCAGCATAGGGTTTAAGCGTAAAGGGGCGATGAACCCTTTGACCGACCTGTATGCTGAGCGTTCAATAGATTCGATGGACGCCTGGGTGCCAATTCTCATCGACGCCGCGCCAGAGCCGACTGCGCCGATGGACGACTCCGCGCCGGCGTTCGACCTGCGACGCGCCGCGGCCGAGGGCGTCCCGCCGCCGACGCCGCTGGTGTTCGCCTCGCCGCACTCGGGCCGCCTCTATCCCGATGACATGATGGCCGCCGCCGCCCTCGACGCCCACGCGATCCGCCGGTCCGAGGACGTGCTGGTCGACGACCTGATCGGCCGCGCGGCGGACCTCGGCGCCGCCGTCATCGCCGCCCGCTACGCCCGCGCCTACATCGACGTGAACCGCGAGGCCTTCGAACTGGATCCGGCGATGTTCGTCGACGAACTGCCGGACTTCGCCCGCGCCCGCACCGCCCGGGTCGCGGCGGGCCTGGGCGCGATCGCCCGGGTGGTTTCGGAGGGCCAGGAGATCTATGCCCGCAAGCTGACCTTCGCCGAGGCGCGCGGGCGGATCGACCGGGCGCATCGGCCCTATCACGCCGCACTTCAGCGGCTGATCGCCGAGGCGCATGAGGCGCACGGCTTCGCCATCCTGATCGACTGGCACTCCATGCCCTCGGCGGCGGCCCGGGCCGGGCGCGACCGGCCGAGCGACTTCGTCCTGGGCGACCGATTCGGCGCGGCCTGCGCCGGCGCCCTGACCGCCCAGGTGGAGCGTGAGCTGGAAGCCATGGGCTACCGGGTGGCTCGCAACTCGCCCTACGCCGGAGGCTACACCACCGAACACTACGGGCGCCCGGCGCGGCGCACCCACGCCCTGCAGATCGAGATCAATCGCGGGCTCTATCTGAACGAGACGACGCTCGAGCCCACCGCCCGCTTCGCCCGGTTGAAGGCCGACCTGGAGCGGCTGACGGCGTCGCTCGCCGGGACCGACTGGTCGGCGCTGCGGGAGAGCTGAGAGGCGGCGTCGTTTCTGTGCCATCCCGGAAAGCGCGCAGCGCTTGTCCGGGACCCATGAACACGGCGCTGCCGGGAGAGCGCGGCGCGGCTGAGGGCCGATTCCACGCGCCGTGTTCATAGATCCCGGTCTTTCGCTGCGCGAAAACCGGGATGACAGCCGCAATTTCGGCTCGTGCGCTGCTCGAAAACCAGGACGAACCGCGCCTCGTCCGGCCTTCAGGCCAAAAAAAAGCCGCGCCCGAAGGCGCGGCAAGTCATTAGGGAGGAAACGCCCAGGAAGGGCAGAAGCGTCAGCGACGCCTCACAAGGTCCTTATACGGTGCAACGCACAACGCAGCAAGCGAGGTAGGATTAAAAATTCCTCACAAAGCCATTAGCTGGCCTGATCAGTTAAATTTTATAAGGGGTTGCAGCCGAGAGGCTCTCTCTTATATCGCTGCACTGCACAACGGCTGTCGCCGCCCTGTCGCCGAATCGGCGAATCGGTCGCTGGCCTGAACACAACTCCATGCTGGCGGTGAAGGCCCCCTTCGCCTAAAAGCCCGCCTTTCCGCCTCCCCCGAGACCGTCCAAGCCCATGTCGCTCCGCAACATCGCCATCATCGCCCACGTCGACCACGGCAAGACCACCCTGGTGGATCAGCTGCTCGCCCAGTCGGGCGTGTTCCGAGCCAACGAGGCGACGGTCGAGCGCGCCATGGACTCCAACGACCAGGAGCGCGAGCGCGGGATCACCATCCTGGCCAAGTGCACCAGCGTCCTGTGGCACGGCGAGGCCGGCGAGACCCGGATCAACATCATCGACACCCCTGGCCACGCCGACTTCGGCGGCGAGGTGGAGCGGATCCTCGGCATGGTGGATGGCTGCGTCATCCTGGTCGACGCCGAAGAAGGCGTCATGCCGCAGACCAAGTTCGTGCTCGGCAAGGCCCTGAAGATGGGCCTGCGGCCGATCCTCTGCCTGAACAAGGTCGACCGCCCGCACGCCGATCCCGACCGCATCCTCAACGACGTGTTCGACCTGTTCGCCGCCATGGGCGCGACGGACGAACAGCTCGACTTCCCGCACATCTACGCCTCCGGCAAGAACGGCTGGGCCACGCTCGACATGGCCAAGCCCAACGACACCCTGGCGCCGCTGTTCGACCTGATCGTGCGCCACGTGCCCGAGCCCAAGGTCGTGGAGAACAAGGACAAGCCGTTCCAGATCCTGTCGGTGCTGATCGAGAACGACCCCTTCCTGGGTCGCCTGCTCACCGGCCGCATCCAGTCGGGCAAGGCCGTCCCCGGCCTGGCCATCCACGCCCTGTCGCTGGACGGCAAGGAGATCGAGCGTGGCCGCATCACCAAGGTGCTGGCCTTCCGCGGCCTGAAGCGCCAGCCGATCGAGGACGCCGAAGCCGGCGACATCGTCGCCATCGCCGGCCTCTCCAAGGCCACCGTGGCCGACACACTCTGCGCCATGGACGTCACCGAGGCGCTGCCGGCCCAGCCGATCGATCCGCCGACCATCTCCATGACGGTCTCGGTCAACGACAGCCCGCTGGCCGGCCGCGAAGGCGACAAGGTGCAGAGCCGCGTGATCGCCGCTCGCCTCTTCAAGGAAGCCGAGTCCAACGTCGCCATCCGGGTCACCGAGACCAGCGAAAAGGACGCCTACGAGGTCGCCGGCCGCGGCGAACTGCAGCTGGGCGTGCTGATCGAGGGCATGCGCCGCGAGGGCTTCGAGCTCTCCATCAGCCGCCCGCGGGTGGTCTTCCAGATCGATCCGGAGACCGGCGAGAAGCTGGAGCCGATCGAGGACGTGATGATCGACGTGGACGACGAGTTCACCGGCATCGTCATCGAGAAGCTGTCGGCCCGTAAGGCCGAGCTGAAGGACATGGGCCCGTCCGGCGCCGGCAAGACCCGGATCAGCCTGATGTCGCCATCGCGCTCGCTGATCGGCTACCAGGGCGAATTCCTCACTGACACCCGCGGTTCGGGCGTGCTGAACCGCGTCTTCTCCCACTATGAGCCCTACAAGGGGGCGATCGACGCCGGGCGTAAGGGCGTGCTGGTTTCCAACTCGGACGGCGAGACCGCAGCCTTTGCCCTGTGGAACCTCGAGGACCGCGGCGTGATGTTCGTGGGCGCCGGCGAGAAGACCTACGAAGGCATGATCATCGGCGAGAACAGCCGCGCCGACGACCTCGACGTCAATCCGATGAAGGCCAAGCAGCTCACCAACGTCCGCGCCTCCGGCAAGGACGAGGCGATCCGCCTGACCCCGCCGCGCCGGCCGACCCTCGAACAGGCGATCGCCTACATCGAGGAAGACGAACTGGTCGAAGTCACGCCGAAGTCGATCCGCCTGCGCAAGCGGGTGCTGAACCCCAGCTTCCGCAAGAAGCGCGTGAAGCAAGACGCGTAGGACGGCCCTCCCCTTATGGGGAGGGACAGCTCGCCGTAGGCGAGCGGCGCGAAGTATCCCCACGACTGTCATCCCGGTTTTTCGCGGAGCGAAAAGACTGGGGACCCATGAACACGGCGCTTCAAGGCGGGAATCCGTCGCGCCACGCGAACTCTCGTTCTCCGGTGTGCATGGGTCCCGGTCTTCGCTGCGCGAAACTGGGATGACATTCGTGAAGGGAAGGGCGAGCTACACTCGCCGGACCGTCGTGATCGGCACGGGCTCCTTCAGCATCTCGCCCTTCATCGAGCCGGTCCCCTTCGTCGGGTCGACCGGCATCACCAGGATCTGCTTCACCACCTCCAGCCCCTCGGTCACCTGGCCGAAGGCGGCGAAGCCGGGCTGCTGTGCATCAGCGTCGAGATAGGTCTGGGCGCCGAGGCAGATGAACCAGTCGGCCTGGGCCGTCCCCGGCGCGTGGCGGCCCATGGAGATGGTCCCGTTCACATGGGAAAGCCCGGTCTTCAGGGTGCTCTCGTGGGCGATCGGCGGCAGCACCTTCTTCGGGTCGTTCTGCAGCCCGCCCTGCACCAGCCCATAGTCGTCCGCCGTCGAGCCCTGCGGCCGCGAGGCGCGGTAGAAGTTGGCCCCGTCATAGAGCTTGCGATCGACATAGCGCAGGAAGTTGGCGCTGGTGATCGGCGCGCGCTGCGTCTCCAGCGCAATGACGATGCGGCCGAGCGGGGTGGTCAGGGCGACCGACGTGGTCGCCGGCCCGGTTCCTTGCGCAAGGGCGGGGGACGCGGCGAGGGCGGCGGCGAGCGCCAGCAGATCACGGCGGGTGGTCTCGGTCATGGGGCGGAGCTTAGCGTGGCTGGAGCCTAGCGCCAGAAGTGGAAGGCCCTCCAGCCCTGGCCGACGGTCGGCGGATCGATCCCGAACGCCACGCTCAGGTGCGCGGAGGCCATGAACAGCAGGCCGCTGAAGCCGGGGATCACGAAGACGGCGACCAGCAGCAACACCATAGCCAGCCCCTCCGCCTTGCGGATCTTCGGGGCCCAGGCGGCCGGCAGGAAGGGGCGGATGGCGCCGAAGCCGTCGAGGCCCGGGATCGGCAGCATGTTCAGGATGAACGCCATGGCCTGCAGGAAGGCCAGAAGCGACAGGGCGGCGAACAGCGGGCTCTCCGCACCCGCCGCCTGCCAGAGGCGCAGGACGCTCGCCAGGACGATCAGCACGGCCAGGGTGGCCGCCGGGCCGGCGAGGGAGGCCGCGGCCCGCCAGCTGCGGCTGCGCATCAGATCGTGGCGCAGATAGACCGCGCCGCCGGGCAGGGCGACGCCCCCAAGCGCCAGGACAAGGAGCGGCAGGACCAGGCTGACGCCGACGTCGCCGTAGCGGCGCGGATCGAAGGACAGATAGCCCTTCTGCACCACCGTCACGTCGCCGCCGAGGTAGGCGACGGCGGCGTGGCTGAACTCGTGGGCCATGACGCTCAGCACCCAGCCCAGCATGACGAAGGCGAAGGTGACCGGGCCGACCGGCGCCTCGAGCCGGGCCAGGACGAATCCCAGGGCGAGCCAGACAAGCAGGAGCCCGGCGCCCAGCGCATTGGCCGGGCGGGGCGGGTCGATTGCGGGCGGGGTCTGGACGGTCTCGGTCACCTGTCGCAAAGGTGGGGGCGCGCGCCCTCCGGGTCAATGCGACGTCAAAGGACGGGTCGACGTCAAAGGACGGGGCGACGTCAAAGGACGGGGCGACGTCAAAGAACCGGGCGACGCCACAGAACCGGCAAAGTCCGCCGCAAGGGTCCGCCCCTTAAGAGATGAGAGCCGTGCCGCCGACAGACGACAATCCCTTCGAACGCCCGTCCGCCTGGCCGAAGATGCCTCAGGGCGCGTTCCGTATCGGCCCGCTGCCGAAATCGAGCGGGGCGCTTCCGCCGCCCGTCGCCCGGCCGGCGCCCGCTCGGGTGCTCGTCGCCCCGCAGAGCCAGGGGGTGCTCGCCGGCGGCGCCTCGCCGGCCTTTTTCGGCGGCGGCGGGCTGGGCGGGTCGCCCCGGCCGCCGGCCGCCCCGGTCGCCGAATCCCCGCCGCCAGCGGCCGCCGTTTCGCGCATGGAGGTCCCGCTGCAGGCCGAGCCCCAGCCTGCCGGGCCGCCGCTGCAGACGGCCCCGATGCAGGTGGCTGAGGTGGAGGTGATCGCCCGGCCGCGCACGCCGCCGCCGTTCCTGGATGAATTCGCCCAGCCCGAGGAGGCCGAATCCTGGACACCGCGGCCCCCGGCCGCCGCCTACGGCCGGCGGCGCAGCCTGATGCCGCTGATCGCCGCCGGCGCCGTCGGCGTGATCGGGATCGCCGCGCTCGCCGCCGTCTTCGCCAGCCGCAACTCCGCGCCCGAATCGCCGGCCGCCGTCACGCCCGCGGTCTCGCCGGCCCTGGACGGTGCGCCCGCCGCATCGCCGCCGCCGAGCGCGCTCGAGGCCGCTGCCGAAACGGCGGCGACGTCCGCGCCCGTCCTACCCACGCCCGCCCTTCGCGCGCCTGACGCCAAGCCGGCCTCTCGGCTGGCCTCCGTCCGCGGGACGACCCGTCGTTCGAGCGCGCCTGCGCCGGTCGAAGCCGCGCCGGCCGCGCCGGCGGCCGAGGCCGCGCCCACTCTGGTCGTGCCGCCGCCGGCGCCGGTCGCCGTCGCGCCGCCGGCTTCGGTCCCGGCGCCGGCCAAGCCGGCGCCGAGCGACCCCTCCGCGCCGATCTCCACCCATCCGACCCGTCCGGAATAGCCGGAGTTTGGGGCGGCCTTCTACGCCGGCTGCGGATGAGTGATGGGGAAGAGCGGGCTGGTGCGGCCGATGGCTTCCTCTTCGGGGGTCATGTCCGCCGGGATGTCGGCGAACAGCGGCGTCGAGAGGTAGCGTTCGCCGGTGTCCGGCAGCATGCAGAGGATGGTCGAACCCGGCTTGGCCGTTTCCGCCACCTTCAGGGCGCCGGCGAAGGTCGCGCCGGACGAGATGCCGACGAAGATCCCCTCCTGGCGGGCCAGCTCCTGGCTGCAGCGGATCGCGTCCGGGCCGGCGATCGGCAGAATCTCGTCGAACAGATGGGCCTCGACCGCCTCGCCGGTGATCTGCGGAATGAAGTCCGGGGTCCAGCCCTGCATGGGGTGCGGCTTCCAGGCCGGATGGCCCTGGGCCGGGCTGCCGTCGGGGTTTCGCGCCTGAGGCTGGCCGCTGGCGAGCAGCGGGGCGTCAGCCGGCTCGCAGACGACGATCCTGGTGTCCGGCCGCTTTTCGCGCAGGACCTGGGCCACGCCCTTCAGCGTGCCGCCGGTGCCGTAGCCGGTCACCCAATAGTCCAGCGCCTCGCCGTCGAAGTCGCGCAGGATCTCCTGGGCGGTGGTGCGGCTGTGCATGTCGGGATTGGCGGGGTTCTCGAACTGGCGGGCGAGGAACCAGCCGTGTCGTTCGGCGAGATCCTCGGCCATCTTGACCATCCCCACCGCGCGCTGGGCCGCCGGCGTCAGGATCACCTTGGCGCCCAGGAACCGCATCAGTTTGCGCCGCTCGACGCTGAAGCTGTCGGCCATGATGATGACCAGCGGATAGCCCTTGGCCGCGCAGACCATGGCCAGGCCGATGCCGGTGTTGCCGCTGGTCGCCTCGATCACCGTCTGGCCGGGCTTCAGCGCCCCGCTCCGCTCGGCCTCTTCGATGACGCCCAGCGCCAGCCGGTCCTTCACCGAGCCCAGCGGGTTGAAGGCCTCGATCTTGACGAAGAGGTTCACGTTCGGCGGGGCCAGGCGGTTGATCCGCACCACGGGCGTGTCGCCCACCGTCTCTAGGATGCTCTGGTATTTGCGCTTCACCGCTGGCCTCCGCATTGCTGAGCTATCACGGGGAAGACGCCGCCTGCTGCTGGCCGGAGTCAAGGCGCCGGCGAGCGCTCGGGGGAATTTGAGCCACGATCATGGAACGATGCGGCGGCTCGCTGATTTGGGGTGGGTCGTCTGATCGCGGGGCCTCAGTCCCCTGCCCGGGACGGCCATTCCAGGAGCCCCATGATGATTATCCTCCCCGAGCTGCCGTACGCCTATGACGCCCTCTCGCCGACCCTGTCGGACGAGACCCTGCACGCCCACCACGACAAGCATCACGCGAAGTATGTCGAGGTCGCCAACACGCTGATCGCCGAGCACGGCCTGGAAGGCCTCAGCCTCGAGGACGTCGTCGCCCGGGCCGAGCGGCAGGGCCTGAAGAAGCTGTTCAACAACGCCGCCCAGGCCTGGAACCACGCCTTCTTCTGGGACTGCATGACGCCGAAGCGGCGCGATCCGCAGGGCGAGCTGGCGGCCGCCATCGACAAGGCCTTCGGCGGCCTGGGCGGGCTAAAGGAAAAGTTCGTGCAGGAAGGCGCGGACCACTTCGCCTCCGGCTGGGCCTGGCTGGCCGCCGAAGGCGCCGAGCTGGTGGTGCTCAGCACCCACGACGCCGACACCCTGGCCCACGACAAGCGCACGCCGCTGCTGGTCTGCGACGTCTGGGAGCACGCCTACTACCTGGACTACAAGCAGGATCGGAAGGTCTTCATCGAGCGGTGGTTCGACACCGTCGCCAACTGGGCGTTCGCCGAGGCGCAGTTCGCGGCGGCTCAGGGCCGGCAGGCGCCGTGGACCTTCAAGCTGGCGGCCTGACCGGCGCCGGCGTCCGCCTGAGGGCGGAGACCGCGGAACTCACGGCAGGTACGGCAGGATCCCTAACGCCGCGAGCGCCAGGACCACCGCCGCCAGGATCAGCCCCGCCCGCGGCCGGCCGCCCAGAAGGCGCTCCTTCTGCGGTCGGGGCGGGGCGCGCCTCTTCGCCAGCTCGCGCGCCTTGCGATAGCGGCGAAGGTCGGTGACCCGCGGATCTTCTGGGCCTCGGGACATGCGGCGACGCTCCCGTCTACGAAGCCAATTTTTCGAGCTCGGCCTCGGAAATGTCCTCGTTGGAATAAACGTTCTGGACGTCGTCGTCGTCGTCCAGCGCGTCGATCAGCTTCATCAGCGTGCTGACGGCGTCGCCGGTGAGCGGCGTCAGCGATTTCGGCCGCCAGACGATGCTGGTCGACTTGGGCTCGCCGAGCGAGCCTTCCAGCGCCTGCGCCACGTCCGAGAGCTGTTCGAAGGCGGTGTAGACGGTGTGGCCCTCCTCGTCGGACTCGACGTCGTCGGCGCCCGCTTCGATGGCGGCTTCCATCAACTTTTCGTCGGATCCTGCGGTCAGCGGATAGACGATCCGTCCGACGCGATCGAACATGAAGGAAACCGAGCCGCTTTCGCCCATGTTTCCGCCGTTCTTGCTGAAGATCGAGCGCACGTTGGCGGCGGTGCGGTTGCGATTGTCGGTCAGCACTTCGACGATGAGGCCGACGCCGCCGGGGCCGAAGCCCTCGTAGCGGATGTCCTCATAGGTTTCCGCGTCGCCGCCCTGGGCCTTTTTGATGGCCCGGTCGATGAGGTCCTTCGATACAGACTCCGCCTTGGCGTTGGCGATCGCCAGTCGTAGCCTCGGGTTCATCGCAGGGTCGGGCATGCCGGCCTTCGCCGCCACCGTGATCTCGCGCGAGAGCTTTGAGAACAGCTTCGAGCGGACCGCGTCCTGGCGGCCCTTGCGGTGCATGATGTTTTTGAATTTTGAGTGTCCGGCCATGTCCGTTCGGCAGGTCAATGAGGATGTGGCGTCGCTTCTACCCTCGGTGCGGCGTACACGGAACCCCTACCGGGGCCGCGGGTTAGCGCGGAAGGCTTGAGCGGCGAAGGTTAGATCATGAGCGAGCACAGCTACGGAGACTTCGACGACGTCCTGCCGGAGGAGCCGAACGGGGAGCTGGTCCACTGGATGGAGCCCCGCCCGCTCAGCTTCGGACCTGCGGGCCTTGGGGTGGCGGTCGCCGGCGCCTTCGCGCTCGGCCTCGCCGCGGCGCTGATCGCGGTCGGGGTCAGCCGGATGGCCGGGCCCGAGCGGCGCATGAGCCTGCCGCTGGAGCGAAAGCTCCGTGGCCTTGGCTAGGCGCTGACGTCCAGGGCGCAGTCGATACGGCGGATTTCGCCCCCGGCGAGGCCGAAGACGGCGTCCTGCGGCGCGTCGTGCGTCATCACCGCTTCGACCGGCAGTCTCGCGTAGAGGCCGCGCAGCACGCGTCCGGTCACGCCATGGCTGACGGCGATGATCCGTCGTGCGCCCTCCGCCGGCAGATCGCCCAGCCAGCCGTTCAGGCGTCCGCACATCGCCTCATAGGTCTCGCCGGTCGGCGCGTGGAAGGCCCAGTTGCTGCGGCCGAACGCCGGACAGGCTGCGGCGAGGTCGCTGCGCAGGCGGCCGTCCCACTCCCCCCAGCTGAGCTCGATCAGCCGCGGCTCGATCTCGATGTCGTGGAGGCCGATACGCTCGGCGAGGATTTCGGCGGTGCGGCGCGTGCGGCCGAGCGGACTGGCGATGATCCGCCAGCCGGGCTGGGCGCCGACCAGCGCCTTGAGCTGCGCGCCCACCGCCTCGGCCTGGCGCTTGCCGAGGTCGGTGAGGGCGGAGTCGACGTGCCCTTGCAGACGCCGCTCGCGGTTGAATTCCGTCTCGCCGTGTCGAACCAGATAAATCATGCGGCTGGACCATGGCGAGCCGGCCGGCGCGGCGCAAGCCGGCCGCCGCCTGGACAGGACCCGCGGCGCGGTGAATTCTCCACGCCTTCGGAGGAGACGGCGCATGCGGCGAGCTTTGGTCCTGGGCGGCGGCGGTCCCCTGGGGGTGGCGTGGGAAAGCGGGCTGATCGCCGGCTTCGCTCAGGGCGAGGTGGATCTCGGCCAGGCTGACTTCATCCTCGGCACCTCGGCGGGGGCCATCGTCGGCGCCCGGCTGGCGAGCGGGGGCGACAGCGCCCGGCTGGCGGACGCGCTCCTGGATCCGGCTTCAGCGGAGATTCGTCCTCCGCCCGGCGGCTCGCCCGAGGGCTTCATGACGATGGTCGGCCTGATGCGCGAGGCGCAGGCGGGCACCCGCCATCCGGCCGAGGTGCGCCGCGAGCTCGGCGCCTTTGCGCTCGCCGCCGAGGCCGCGAGCGAGGCGTCGTTCCTGGACGTCATCGGCCGCGAGCTGGGCGCGATCCCCCATCTCGGGTGGCCGGCCGGCAACTTCGCCTGCGCGGCGGTGGACGTCGAGGACGGGGGCTTCCAGCTCTGGCAGGCGGACTCCGGAGTCGATCTGCTGCCGGCGGTGACCTCGAGCGCCTGCGTGCCTGGGATGATCACGCCGATCACGATGAAGGGGCGGCGGTACATGGACGGCGGCATGCGCTCGCCGACCAACGCCGATCTCGCGGCCGGCTACGACCTGGTGGTGGTGATCGCCGTGGCGCCGCCGGGGACGCCGACCGTGCGTCTGGATGAAGAGGTCGAGACCTTGAAGGCGGCCGGCGCGACGGTGGTCGCCATCACCCTCGACGAGGGTTCGAGCCTCGCCATCGGCGCGAACCTGATGGACTCCTCCCGCAAGCCCGAGGTCGCTCGCGCCGGCCTGGCCCAGGGCCTGAGCCAGGCGGAGATCCTCAAGCAGGTGTGGGGGTAGGCGTCCTAGGCCGGCTCCTGACGCGGGACCAGGCCTGACCAAGAACGAAGCGCGTCCTTCTCGCGCGGGCTGCGAGCGTCCTGCTGTTCGCGGGACCCGTCCGCGCGCCGGTTGGCCAGCGAACGCTGAACGCTCAGGTTGTCCGGCGATCGCCTTAGTCCATCTCTGGGCGAGATCTCACGTCCAAAGTCGAGGCTTTGGAGGGGATCAGGAAATTCTCAAACATTACAGAGCGCAAGGCAATTGACTGGGGTGTCGTTCAGGCAACGCGAAATGTTCAAAACAGCAACGGAGGAATCCGCTGTGCTGAAATTACGATCAAAAAGTGGATCATACGTTCGCTAGTCGAACAGTTTGCGCCGGGAATGCGTGCGAAAACTGGGTTCAAAGACTTGGCGGGAGAGCAGCTCGGGACGCGGTGGCCGGTAACTCAGGGGACGTTTTGGACATGCTCTCGGAACTAGGACGACTTCGGCGAAATAGGACGTGCCTCCTCTTGGCGACGTGTTGCGGAATGGCTCTTGCGCCCCAAGCCTACGGGCAGACCACGGGCGTGTCGGCGACTGCCGACAGCAGCATGGAGATCGTCGTCACTGCACGTCGTCGCGAAGAATCGCTGCGCAAGGTGCCACTGAAGGTCGACGCCTATGATCCGATGCAGATGGATCGGCGCGGCATCCGCAGCATCGAGGACATCACCCGCTTTACGCCGGGGCTGGAGTTCACACGGACCGGCGGCGTTTCCGGCGACGTGAGCACCAGCATCTCCATTCGCGGGATCGCCTCCGAAGTCGGGTCGGCGACCACCGCCATCTATATCGATGAGACGCCGATCCAGACCCGCAACATTGGCTATTTCGGCGGCAACCCCTATCCGCGCATCTTTGATCTGGAACGGGTCGAGGTGCTCAAGGGGCCGCAGGGCACGCTCTTCGGGGCCAGCGCCGAAGGCGGCGCCGTCCGCTTCATCACCCCGCAGCCGACTTTGGACCGCATCAGCAGCTATGCGCGCGCCGAACTGTCGAGCACGGAAAACGGCGCGCCCTCCTACGAGGCTGGCGCCGCGGTGGGCGGCCCCATCGTGAAGGACGTCGTCGGGTTCCGGCTCAGCGCCTGGACCCGCCGGGACGGCGGCTATATCGACCGGGTCGACGACGCGGACGGATCGGTCGTCGACAAGGACGCCGACTGGAGCCGCACCTCGGTCGTTCGCGCCGCCCTGGCGTTCAAGCCGACCGAGGGGCTGCTGATTACGCCGTCGCTGTTCTATCAGCGGCAGTTCGATAACAACCGAAGCCAGTACTGGGAGTCCTTCAGCGACGTCGGCGGCGAGGATTTCAAGTCCGGCAACCCGCTTCCGGAAAAATACCACGACAAATTTTATCTGCCGGCCGTCAAGGTCCAGTACCAGAACGATGTCTTCGAGCTGAATTCGAATACTTCATATTTCAACCGAAAGTCGACGATCCTCCTGGATTACACGACCTTCCTGCGGGCGTTGTTCACGGGCGATCCGCTGACGCCGATCGATGGAACGATACCCTCCGGAGCGTTCGTCACCACCAAGCAGGAGAATTTCACGCAGGAGGTCCGCCTTCAGTCCCCCGCTAGCAGCCGGGTGGAATGGATCCTCGGCGCCTTCTTCACCCGGCAACGCCAACGTTCGATCAATCTCACCGATTCCAACGAGGTCGGGGGAACGGCGGCGAACGGGTACAACTACACGAACCACACCAGTTCGACCGATCGGCAGATCGCCGGCTTCGCCAACATCGCCTATCCGCTGACGGAGCAACTGAAGGTGTCCGCCGGGGTTCGCGTCGCGGAGCTGAAGTTCTCCTACCTCAGCCTCGGCGACGGGCCGGTCAACGGAGGTCCCAGCAGCGACTCCGGCAAGACCAGCGAAACCCCGGTCACCCCCAAGTTCGGGGTTTCGTATCAGATCGATCGCGACAACCTGCTGTACGCCAACGTCGCGAAGGGCTTCCGGCAGGGCGGCGCCCAAGCCCCGGTTCCAGCGAGCTTCTGCGCGGCGGATCTGGCGTCGTTGGGCCTGACCGCCGGCCCAAGCACCTACAAGGCCGATACGGTGTGGAGCTACGACGCCGGCGCCAAGAACAGCCTGTTCGGCGGACGGCTGAACATCGATGCGAGCGCTTATTTCATCAACTGGGACAACATCCAGCAGAGCGTCCGTCTCGCCAACTGCGGCTTCTCGTTCATCGGCAACCTAGGGAAGGCCAGGAGCCGAGGCGTGGACCTGACCTTCGACACCCGGGTCAGCGACGCGGTGCGGCTGGGCGGCAACATCGGCTTCAACAAGACGACCTTCAACGACGACGTTCTGGGCGGCGGCGGCGTGCTGCTCGCCGGCAAGGGGGACGGGATCGGCGGCCCACAGTTCACCGGAGCCGTTTGGGGTCAGGTGGATTTCCCGATCGGCCCGTACCGCAGCTACTTCCGATCCGATCTTACCTTCCGCACCAAGGGCGTCTCTCCCGATCCGCACACCTTCAGCTACGACGCCGATCTTACCGCGACCCGGCCGGCCTACGTCGTTTCGGCCCGGCTCGGCGTCTTCATCAAGGACGTCGAGGCTTCGGTCTTCGTGAACAACCTCTTCAATGAGAATGCGGCGCTGTTCCGCACCCACGACGTTGCCGGTTCGCCCCTGTTCTACGCCGGCGGATACCGTCCCCGGACCGTCGGCATGACGGCGACCTACAAATACTGAGACCTGTGGTCCCGCCTCGCAGGAGGCGGGACCTCCATTTCGTGAGATCGCGCCATGCGCCTCAACCTTACCCGTCGCAGCCTCGTGGCGAGCGCCAGCCTTGCCTTGATCGCCGCCTCCAAGGGCGAGCCGCAGGAGCGGCCGATCCAGGTGACGGGCGGCCGGATCGTCGGGGTCCGCAGCACGGTTCCCGGCGTCGTCGCCTGGCTTGGCGTGCCCTACGCCGCCCCTCCGGTCGGGCCGCGCCGCTGGCGCCCGCCGCAGCCGGTCATCCCGTGGGCCGGGGTCCGCAAGGCGGACCGCTTTTCCGCCAGTCCCTGGGCGATGCCGCAGAACTACGAGGCGCCCGAGGCGGTGCGCCATGTCGCGATGGACGAGGACTGCCTGACGCTCAACGTCTGGGCGCCCGTTCAGCCGAGCGCAAAGCCGCGTGCGGTCGTGGTGTGGATCTACGGCGGAGCCTTCGCGGCCGGCACCAGCAATGATCCGCTGTATGACGGCGCCAACATGGCGGCGCAGGACGTGGTGTTCGTCTCGCTCAACTATCGGGTCGGCATCCTCGGCTTCTTCGCCCACCCTGAGCTCGCGCGCGAGTCACCGGACGGCGTGTCGGGCAACTACGCCCTGCTCGATCAGGTCGCTGCGCTGCATTGGGTCCGCGACAACATCGCGGCCTTCGGCGGCGACCCGGACAACGTCACGATCGCGGGCCAGTCGGCCGGGTCATTCAGCGTCGCCTTCCACCTGGTCATGCCGCGGTCGCGCGGCCTCTTCCATCGCGGCGTCGCCGAAAGCGGCGCGCCCATGGGCCAGCTCAACAGCCTGGTGCTGCTGACCGACGGCAAGGAGATGGAGGCGGCGGGGGTCGCCTTTGCGAAGCGGGTCGGCGCGCCGGATCTGGCGGCTCTGCGCGCCATGGCCCCGATGGACCTGGTGCGGGCCGATCATGAGACCTGGGTGTTTCACCCGGCTCTCGACGGCGTGGTGATCCCGGATCACCCCTTTGACCTGATCAAGAGCGGCCGCCACGCCGACGTCCCGCTCATTGCGGGCTTCAATGCGGACGAGGGCGCCATCTTCCAGCCTTTGGGCGGCGGAACGCCGGCTGGCCTGTCCGCGGCGCTCGAACCCTTTTTCGGCGAGCTGACGCAGGAGGCCCGGCGGGTCTACGCCGCGCAGACCGGCGCCGAAGCCGTGGCGCGGGGGAAGGACGTGTTCGTCGACATGATCTTCAACTGGAACACCACAGCCCTGGCGGTCGCCATGGCCGAGCAGGGCCGACAGCCCGTCTACTTCTACCATTTCGCATACAGCGGCGTGCCCCTGCCCGGCCGCGGTGGCCGCGACCGCGCCCCGGAGCCGCAGGTCGCCTACCACGGCGCCGAGATCGGACTGGCGCTGCGAAACCCGCAGGCGTGGGGCGGTCCGATCGACGCCTCGCAGCGCGCGATGAGCGACATGCTGTCCGGCTATTGGCTGTCGTTCGCGCGCGGTGGCGATCCCAACGGCGGCGGCAGGCCGCCATGGCCAGCCTTCCTCCCGGGAAAACCCACGGTCCTGCACATCGACGGGGCGTCGAACCGCCCCGGTCCGATTCCCTTCCGTGACCGGCTGAGCCTGATCGGCCGGGCCTGGAAGAACCCGGTGCTGGAGAAATACCTCTGACAACCCGTCGGCGGCGATCCGGAGCGCGGACCTATCCCACGAACCCGCGGATCGCCGCGATGACCAGGTCCTGGTCGGCCTCGGTGAGATAGGGGTGCATGGGCAGGCTGATCACCGTGTGGGCCTTGGCGTCCGTCACCGGCAGGCCGCCGGGCGCGACGGGATAGGCCGAGTAGACCCCCTGCCGGTGGATCGGGATCGGGTAGTAGACCGCGGTGGGCACGCCGGCTTCGCGCAGCGCTGCGGCGAGGCCGTCGCGATTCTCCACCTCGATGGTGTACTGCGCCCAGACCGAGACCCCGCCGTCGATCACCGTCGGCGTCCTGACGACGTCGCCGAGGCCTGCGGCGTAGCGGTCGGCGACCCGGTTCCGCGCGGCGATCTCGTCCTCGAAGATGGTCAGCTTCTGCAGCAGGACCGCGGCCTGCAGGGTGTCCATGCGGCCGTTGATGCCGATCCGCATGTTCAGATATTTCGGGTCGTGCTCGAAGGTCTGGCCCTCGAGGTCCGACTTCACCGCCTGGCCGTGGACCCGCAAGCTGACCAGCACGTCGTGCAGGCGCGCGTCCTTGCAGAGCACGGCGCCGGCGTCGCCATAGGCGCCGAGCGGCTTGGCCGGGAAGAAGGAGGTGGTGGCGACGTCGGCCCAATGGATCGGATGCTGGCCGGCCAGGGTGCAGCCGAAGCCCTGGGCGCTGTCGGCGATCAGCTTCAACCCGTGACGGCGCGCTGCCTCGGCGATTTTCGGATAGTCGGCGGGCTGACCGAACAGGTCGACGGCGATCACCGCCTTGGGGACCAGCTCGCCCTTGGCCTTCACCGCCTGAATGGCCGCATCGAGGCTTTCGGCGTCCATATTGTAGGTGGCCGGATCGATGTCGACGAACACCGGCGAGGCGCCGACCAGCGGCATGGCCTCGGCGGTCGCCGCGAAGGTGAAGGAGGGGCAGAAGACCGCGTCGCCCGGGCCGATTCCCCAGGCCATCAGCGGCAGCACCAGGGCTTCCGTGCCGGAGCCGCAGCTCAGCACGTGCGGCGCCTGGCCGAAGGCGCCCAGCGCCGCCTCCAGCTCGGCGATCTCGGGCCCCATGACGTAGGCGCCGGAGCGGACGACCTTGAGGATAGCGTCTTCCAGCGGCTGGCCAAGGCGCTTGCGCTGGGTCTGCAGGTCGATGAAGGGAATCGGCATCGGCTGTTACGTCTCGCGGCCAGGCGGAATTGCGCGTGAGCCTAATGGCACGGGCCGCGGCGCGCAGGCCAGACACGGTTGGTGAGCGTCTGTTGCGATCGCTGGGCGGCCCTGCTCGTCGCCCGCCGTTGAAAGACCACGGGTTTCGGCTGGCGGCTTAAACCTTCGTTCGCCCGAACGCCGTAGCTTGCGACGGAGGGAGAGGGAACCTCATGTTCGCAATCATCACCTGCCTGGAGCAGCACGACTCGCGACAGCTCGTCTGGGCGGTGCTGATCTGCGTCATGTCGGTGTGCGCGGGCCTCAGCGCCTATCGCCGCGCGCGTGTGACAGAAGGCAGTTTCCGCCTGGCTTGGCTCGCCTTGCTGGCCGTCCTGCTGGGGGCCGGCGTGTGGGCGACCCACTTCATGTCCATGCTCGCCTTCCGCAAGAACATGGTGGCGATGTTCGGCCTCGACCTGACCCTGGTGTCGCTGCTGGTCGCGGCCGCCGGCTTCTTCAGCGGCGCAGGCGTCGCGGCCTGTTCGTCCCGCCCCCTCGGCCGAGCGCTGGGCGGCGGACTTTGCGGCCTCGCCATCGCCGCCATGCACTTCATCGGCGTCTCGGCGATGCGACTGCCGGCCCATTTCGTCTGGAGCCCGACCCTGGTGGTCCTGTCGATCGTGATCGGCGCGACGGCGTCGGCGGCCGCGCTGGTCGTGGCCGGTGAGATGAAGAATCTGCCGCGGGCGATCTCAGCCGCCGTTCTGCTGATCGTCGCGATCTGCGGGCTGCATTTCACCGCCATGGCCGCCGCGACGCTCGTCCCGGGGCCGCTGATCCAACAACCCGGCTTCTATGGCCGAGAGGGTCTGGCGCTCGGCGTCGGCATGCTGGCGGGCGTGATCCTGTTCTGCGGCGGCGCCGTCTTCATGATGGACGGGATGAGCAAGGCCGCCACACTTGGCGCGCTTCAGGCCTCCCTGAACCAGGTGCCCAGCGCGATCGGCTTCTTCGACCGCAATCTCAGGCTCATTTTCTGGAACGAGAACTTCGCCGAGCTGCTGCAGCAGTACGGGATCGAGGCGCGGGCCGCCCTTCCCTATGAAGCCATGGTCGCGGTTGCGGCGGAGCAGGGCCTGCCGAGCACGCTTGCGGTCGCCCGCTCGACGGCCGACTTCCAGCTCAACCCGTCGAGCTTCGAGCCCTTCCGGACCCCCGACGGCCGCTGGTTCGAGGCGCGCAGCGGCGCCACGCGCGATGGCGGCTTCGTCGCCTTGCTGAACGACGTGACCGCCCAACGCGAGCTGATCGAACAGACCGCCCGGGCGCAGGTGCTGGCGGAACGGGTGAGCCGGTCCAAAAGCGAGTTCCTGGCCAACACCAGTCACGAGATCCGCACCCCGCTGAACGCCCTCCTGGGCATGGTGCAGGTGATGGAGCGCAACGATCTGGATCCGGAACAGCGCCGCCGCCTCCATCTGGTCGCCGAGAGCGGCCACTCGCTGCTCGCGGTGCTGAACAGCGTGCTGGATCTCGCCAAGATCGAGGCCGGCAAGTTCGAGCTCGACGAGCACCCCTTCGACCTCGAGAAGACGGTCCGCGTCGCGGTCAGCGGCTTCGAGCCGCTGGCGGCGCAGAAGGAGCTCGGGCTGCTGGTGGAGGTCGATCCCGACGCCGCCGGAGTGTGGCGCGGCGACAGCGACCGGCTTCGCCAGGTGCTGTCCAACCTGGTCGCCAACGCCGTGAAGTTCACCCATCAGGGCCATGTCCTGGTCCGGGTGACGGGCGGCGAAGCGGGCGTGCGCTTCTGCGTCCAGGACAGCGGCATCGGCATCGCGACGGAGAAGCAGGAGCTGATCTTCGCCGCCTTCGAGCAGGCGGACGCCTCGACCACCCGGAAGTTCGGCGGCACCGGCCTGGGGCTCGCCATCTGCGCCAGCATCGTCACCACCATGGGCGGGCGGCTGGCCGTGCGCAGCGCCCCCGGCGAGGGGTCTGAGTTCGGCTTCACCCTCGCGCTGGAGCGGCTGGCGGATGAGGCTCTCCCTCCGGCGCCGCCGGCCATGCAGGACGAGGGCCAGCTGACGCTCAGCATCCTGGTCGCGGAAGACAATCCCAACAACCAGCTGGTGCTGAGCGCGCTGCTGGAGCCGTTCGGCGTCGCCCTGACCCTGACCGACGATGGCGCGGCCGCCGTCGAGGCGTTCGCCGCCGGGGGCTTCGACGTCGTGCTCATGGACGTGCAGATGCCGCGCATGAACGGGATGCAGGCCGCGGCCGAGATCCGCCGCATCGAGCGCGACCGGGGCCTGGCCCGCGTCCCCATCGTGGCGCTCACCGCCAATGTGATGAACCACCAGGTCCAGGAATATCTGGCGGCGGGAATGGACAGCTTCATCGCCAAGCCGATCCAGCTCACCGAACTCCTCGCCGCGCTCGCCAGCCTTCCGCAGCGCGCGGCCCGCGCGGTCGCCTGACCAAGGTTCGCGCGCCGCTCCTGTCCGGCCGCCGCTCAGGTCTTGCGAAACACCCAGATGTCGCCGACGCCGCCCAACCGCGTCGGCGGCCGGGCGACCGAGAGGCCGGCGGCGGCGGCGAAGGGGATCGGGTCGGCGACATAGTAGGTCTGGCGTTCGGGACTGCGCCGAAGGACGCCGCCGTCGGCGCCGCGCTCGACATATTCGATCACCTGGTCGAGCCGGCCGATGTCCGCGCGGAAGCGGCGCTCGAGAACATGCAGCTGCAGTCGTCCGCCGCCGGGGAGGGGCTCGTCGAGGACGAGGGCCGCGGGGTTCGCCGGCCCGGGCAGGCGCATCAAGTCGGCGAGCGGCAGGTGGATCGCGGCCGCTCCGCCGACCTCCAGGTGCCGGGCGATGACGGCGAAGGTGTTCCTCCAGGCCGCGCCCGCCGGCAGGTGGGCGAGGGTGAAGTAGCCGCAGATCACCAGGTCGAAGGTTCGCTTGAGGTCCAGGGCCGTCATGTCGCCGCGACGGAATTCGAGCCGCTTCGCCACGGCGTCCGGCGTCTCGGCGAGGCGCTTGCCGGCCTGCTCGAGCATGGCCGGGGCGATGTCGACGCCGACTACCGGCAGGCCGCGCTCGGCCAGGGCGAAGGCGATGCGGCCGGCGCCGGCGCCGAGCTCGAGGATCGAGCCGCCGGGCGGCGCCAGATCCGCATAGAACTCGATGTCGCCTGTAAGATTGGAATCAGCCGCCGTGACAACCTCATAGAAGGCTGCGCTGAGGCTCCGGTCGGCGTAATAGGGACGTGTCCGCAGCATCGATCTCGAAACCTTCCACCGCGTCCTGGCCTTATTGCTGCACAGCGTCATGGCGGCTCGGTTGCGCGCGATCAATGCCCAGGCCAACTATAGGCCGCTCATAGCTGCTCAAGCTTGGCGACTCCCGGAGCCCCAACCCGTGAAAATTCTTCGCACACGTCTCGCGCGCGCTGCGCTCCTGCTCATCGGCCCGTTGATGCTGGCCGGGTGCGGGGTCAACGTCATCCCGACCAAGGAGGAGGCCGCCAAGGCCGCTTGGGCCGACGTCCAGAACAACTACCAGCGCCGCGCCGACCTGATCCCGAACCTGGTCGAGACCGTGAAGGGCTACGCCGCCCAGGAACGCGGCACTCTGGTCGAGGTGACCCAGGCCCGCGCCAGCGCCACCCAGGTCAAGGTCGACGCCTCGACCCTGACCGACCCGGCCAAGTTCCAGCAGTACGCCCAGGCCCAGGACCGGCTCTCCGGCGTTCTCGGCCGGCTGATGATGATCCAGGAGCGCTACCCCGACCTCAAGTCCAACCAGAACTTCCTGGCCCTGCAGAGCCAGCTGGAAGGCACTGAGAACCGGATCGCCATCTCGCGGCGCGACTACAACGAGGCCGTGCGCGACTACAACACCATCCTGCGGACCTTCCCGACCGTGCTGTGGGCCAAGACCATGTATTCCGGCTCGCAGCCGATGCAGCTCTTCCAGGCCGCCGCCTCGGCCCAGAGCGCGCCCACCGTCGACTTCGGCGCCCCGCCGGTCGGCCAGCCGGTCACCCCGGGCTCGGCCCCGCCGGCAACGCCGGCCGCGCCTGCTCCCGCTCCGGCGCAGTAGGGCGACCTGGCGACGCCTGAGATGGCTCAAGGCCCCCTCCACCCCTTCGGGGTCCCCCTCCCCCAAGGGGGGAGGAGAGGGGCGGCTGCGCCTTGGCGTCTCCTCCCCCTCTGGCGGAGGGGGCTCGCAGCGTCGCTTGCGACCATTCTGTTCGTGGCCTTCGCCGCCGTCGCGGCGGCCGCGCCGCAATTTCCGCCGCTGACCGGCCGCGTCGTCGACAACGCCCACATCCTCTCGCCCCAGGCGGCGCAGAAGCTGGATACGGACCTCGCCGACCTGGAGGCGAAGACCGGCCGCCAGATGGTGGTCGCGACCATCCCCGACCTGCAGGGCTACGACATCGCCGACTACGGCTACCAGCTCGGCCGGACCTGGGGGATCGGGCAGAAGGGCGAGGACGACGGCGTCGTCTTCCTGGTGGCGCCCAACGACCGGAAGGTGCGCATCGAGGTGGGTTACGGCCTGGAGCCGGTGCTGACCGACGCCCTCTCCAGCGTGATCCTGCAGACCAAGGTCCTGCCGCGATTCAGGGCCGGCCAGATGGAGCAGGGCGTGGTCGACGGCGTCCAAGCCGTCGTCCAGCAGCTCGCCCTGCCCGACGACCAGGCCAAGGCCAATGTCGCCAGGGCGGCCCAGGTCCCGCAAAAGGCGCAGGACGGCGGTGGAATCCCCGTCGGGCTGATCATCGCCATCGTCGTCATCTTCTGGGTGCTGGGCTCGCTGCTGCGCGGCTTCGGCGGCCGGGGCGGCGGCGGCGGACTCTGGTGGCTGCTGCCGATGCTGCTGTCCGGCGGCGGCGGCCGGGATCGCGGCGGCTGGGGCGGCGGTGGCGGTGGTTTCTCCGGCGGCGGCGGGTCGTTCGGCGGCGGCGGATCGTCCGGGAGCTGGTGATGAAGCTGAGCCCCTCAGACCTTGCCGCCATCGAAGGCGCGATCCGCCAGGCCGAATCCCGGACCACGGGCGAGCTCTATTGCGTGGTCACTGAGGAGAGCTCGGACTATGGCGAGACCCCGCTTGCCTGGGCGGCCGGCGTGGCCCTGCTGGGGCCCGCCCTGCTGCTGCTGGGCGGGGTGCATGTCAGCGCGCCCGACCTGCTCGGCGGCTGGACCGCGGCCCAGGTCAGCCAGGCCGCCGAGCGCGCGGCGCGCGACGCCCTGATCGGGGCGATCCTGCTGCAGGCGGGGCTGTTCGTCGTCACGCTCGTCGTGGCCGCCATGCCATCGGTGCGCCGGGCGCTGACGCCGCGGGCCTTCAAGCGTGAACGGGTGCGACGGCGCGCCCGCGAACAGTTCGCGGCCAAGAGTCTGCACCTGACGCGCGAGCGTACCGGCGTTCTGATCTTCGTCTCCTTCGCCGAGCACATGGCCGAGTTGATCGCCGACGAAGGGATCGCCGCCCAGGTCGATCCGAAGGTCTGGGACCAGGCCATGGCGGCGCTCATCGAAGGGCTCCGCCGGGGCCAGCCGGCGGCGGCCGTCGCCGCGGCGATCGGGCTCTGCGCCGACGTGCTGGCGGAGCATTTTCCCGCAGACCCGGACGGCAATCCGAACGAGTTGCCGAACGCCGTCGTAGTTTTGCCGCGAGCTTGACCAATACTTCCTGAACTAGGGTCGGGAAGGACGGTGCGTGGAACGCAATCTTCCATTTCGCGCGCGACGTGGCGCTGGAGCCAGGACTTGTGCGCGCCCCTTGCAGGCGACACAGTACCGGCGATACGGGAAGGGAGCGCCCGTGCGTGACGTGCTGCAGGACTCGCTGGCGGCCGAGCCGTCCTTCCGTGACGTGGCCGACGCCTTGTCGCTCGGCGTTCCGTTTCTGCTTCACCTGGGCCCAGACGGCCGCAGCTCGCGCTTCCTGCGCCTGGGCTCGGCCTGTCTCCCGATCCTTGGAATTCCGCCGGACGCGATCTTGGCGGATTCCCGCGCCTTCGCCGAGCTGATCTCCCCGGAAGACCAGCAGCGCCTGCTGCGCGACAAGGCGAGCGTCGCGGGCAGCGACCGTCTCTCGACGGCGGAGACGCGCATTCGCAAGCCGGGCGGCGAGCTGCGCTGGATTCGCATGACCTCCGCCAGCCGTCCGGCGTCGGATGGCGGTCGCCTGCTGGACGGGCTGATCGTCGACATCACGGACTCCAAGCGAATGGCCGAGCAGCTGGCGGATGAGCGTCAGCGGCTGGAACAGGCCATCGAACTGACCCACATGGGCGTCTTCCAATGGGATCGCGACGATCCCGACACCGTGCTCTGGTCGGACCACCAGTACGCCGTCTATGGCGTGCCGCCGCGGACCCCGATCACCGTCGCCGCCTTCCGCGGTACGGTGCACCCGGACGACAAGGCTGTCTGGGAGGAGGCCGTCCTTGCGGCCACTCGCGCCGAAGACGGCGGGGACTATGTGCTCGAGCACCGTATCGTTCGCCCTGACGGCGAGGTCCGCTGGGTGCAGCTGCATCAGCGCATCCGCCGCGACGCCCTGGGTCTGAAGTCGATCCACGGCACCACGCTCGACATCACCGAACGGCGCGACCTGGAGGAACGGCGGCGGCTGCAGATGCGCGAGCTCGGCCATCGCGCCAAGAACGCCATGACGGTGATGATGGCCATGGTGCAGCAGGCCGCCCGCGCCGCGGGCACGGTCGAGGAGCTGACCGAGCTGATCCTCTCCCGGTTCGGCGCCATGTCCCGGTCGCAGGATCTCGCCACCGCCCTGGATGGGACGCCGCTGAGCTTGCGGCAGCTGCTGGCCCAGGTGCTCGACCCCTTTGATCTGTCACACTTCGACATCGATCCCGAGCTCGAGACGGCGAACATGAGCGGCGACAGCGTCATCCTGCTGGCGCTCCTGCTGCACGAGCTGGCCACCAACGCATTGAAGTACGGCGCCCTGTCGACCGAGGAGGGCCGGGTGAGCCTGTCGCTGCGCTCGCGGCGCGACGGCTGGGTCACCGTCGAGTGGCGCGAGCGGGGCGGGCCGCCGGTGCGGCCGCCGTCCCGTCGGGGCTTCGGCTCGCGCCTGTTGTCGACGGCGCTGCTGGGCCATGGCGGGGTGACGTCGGAGTTTGCGCCGGACGGCTTCGTCGCCCAACTCGAGGTGCCGGTCGCTTGACCGACCGCGGGGCCTTAGGAGGGCCACGTCGATGGCGGATCCGTTCGAGCTGCAGCGGTTCGTCGAGGCCCAGGCCCGCAACTATGACGCGGCGCTGGCCGAGCTGACGGTCGGGCGGAAGACCAGCCACTGGATGTGGTACGTCTTTCCGCAGATCGCCGGCCTGGGCTCCAGCCCGATGGCCCAGACCTATGCGATCGGCTCGCTCGCGGAGGCCAGGGCCTATCTGGAGCATCCCCTGCTCGGCCCTCGGCTACGGGCCTGCGTGGCCGCGGTGAACGGCGTCGCGGGCCGCTCGGCGCACGAGATCTTCGGCAGCCCCGACGACCTGAAGTTCCGCTCCAGCCTCACCCTGTTCGCCGAAGCCGCGCCGCAGGAGCCGCTGTTCCGCACGGCGCTTGCGACCTGGTTCGCCGGCCAGCCGGATCCCCGGACCCTGGAGCAGCTCATCGCCCGGGGCGGCTGAGGTCAGTCCCAGCGCAGCGGCAGAGAGTCCATGGCGATGATGTTGCCGGCATGGAAGGTGACCGGCTTGTCCGGGTCGAGGCGGAAGGTCGGCAGGCGCGTCAGGAGCTCGGTGTAGAGGACCTGAAGCTCGAGCCGGGCCAGGTGCGAGCCGAGGCAGCGGTGGGAACCGGCGCCGAAGGCGATGTGGGTCTTGTTCTCGCGATCGAGGTCGAACACCTCCGGCGCGGGGAAGACGCTCGGGTCGAGGTCCGCCGCCGGCAGGTAGATCATCACCCATTCGTCCTTCTTCAGCGTCCAGCCGCCGAGCTCGGTGTCCTTGGCCACGCGCCGGGTCGGCACGGTGAAGGTGTAGCGGCGCAGCAGTTCTTCGACCGCCTCGGGGATCAAAGACGGATCGGCGCGCAGCCTGGCCTGGAAGTCGGGGTTCGCCGCCATGTGGCGCACGCCGAAGCCCATGCCGTTGATCACGGTGTCGAGACCGGCGATGAACAGCAGGACGGCGAAGTCCTCCATGGTCTCCAGCGTCATCGGCTTGCCGTCGATCTCGGCCGCCCAGAGCAGGCTGATCAGGTCGTCCCTGCGATCGTCCTTGCGCGCCAGGATCACCTCGTCGATCGCGTCGGCGATCATCCGCATCCGCGACGCCGCCTGCATCGGCTCATTCATGCCCGGGCCCAGGAACTCGTGCACCATCCGGCGGAACTCGGCCTGACGCTCCAGCGGCAGTCCCATCATCTTCAGGAAGACCTGCACGGGCAGGGGCTCGGCGACGGACGGCATGAAATCGCAACAGCCCTGGCCGGCCACCTCGTCGATCAAGGCGTTCGCGAGCGCGCGGATCTCGTCGGTCCGCGCCTTGATCGCCTTGGGACCGAACACCGAGGCCAGCGGCGCGCGGTACTTGGCGTGGTCCGGCGGGTCGAGGCTGATCGGCTTCGACTGCGGAATGTAGGGCATGCCGGGCGGCGCCATCGCCAGCATCTGCTGCATCTGCTCGCGCGCCATGAACTCGCTGGAGAACCGGTCGAACTCGCGCGAGACCTCGAAGACCGGCTCGTGGCCGAGGGCCACCCAGTGGCCGCGGTTGCGCGGCGTCCAGAAGACCGCCGGCGCCTCGCGCAGCAGCTGGCGCACGCGCTCATGCGGGTCGGCGAGCAGGGCCGAATCCCGGAACATGTCGAAGTCGTAGACCGCGGCGTCCGGAATGTGCGCGGGCCTCGGCGCGAAAGCGGAGACGTCGTTCATTCGGGTTTCTCCCTAGTGGCTCTGCGTCGGCCAATTTCGTTCACGATCACACGCCGCGACCGAACCCGCGACGCCGGCCGCTCATCAAAGCGTCGTTTAGGCGTCGTTCCCGCACCGGTTGCGGACGGCCGGTTTGCATCGGCGGGGCAGGTGGACGACATTCGACAGCTGGCTTTGTGAGGCCAACGGTAGATGTGATACACTATGGATCGTAAGTCCGACGGCAGCGGCCCGTCAACGCCTGTCGACGCGCGCATGTTGCGAACACGCTCGGCCTTGTGCGGAACGCTGCTGGCGCTGCTTGAGGAAAAGCCCTTCGAGCAGGTCACCGTCCGCGAGATCACCCGCAGGGCGGGGGTGGGGTATGCGACCTTTTTCCGGCACTACCCGGACAAGGAGGCGCTGCTCAACGACCTGGCGGCCGATCAGATCAGCGAGCTCATCGACAAGACCTTGCCGATCCTGTTCGCCGCCGACAGTCTGGTGGCCTCCCGCGAGACCTGCGCCTATGTCGACGCGCGGCGCAAGCTGTGGTCGGCCCTGCTGACAGGAGGCGCCGCTGGGACGGTGCGGCACGAGTTCATCCGCCAGGCCAAGCTGATCGCGGCGGGCAAGCCCCCGGCCGAAAGCTGGATCCCGGCCGACCTACAGGTCGTCTACGCCACCGGCGGGACCATCGACATCCTGGCCTGGTGGCTGCAGCAGGAGCCGGCGCTCCCGGTCGAACGGATCGCCGACATTCTCGATCGGCTAGTGATCGCGCCCACCCTGGCGCGGTCCTAGCGCCGGGATCCGCCAATCGCGCGAGCGCATGCCGTGGGCCGCCGCGGTCCTCTGGGCGTTCTGATCACGCCGTCGCAGCTTGGCGGCGTCCAGCGGCGACGATCCCGGGCAGGTTGACCTCGATCCAGTCGGCCAGGGCGCGGACCTTTTCAGCCGCCTCCTGGCCGAGCGGCGTAAGGCTGTATTCCACGTGCGGTGGGACCACCTCGAAGGCGACCCGGTCCACCAGGCCGTCGCCCTCCAGCCACTGGAGCGTCTGGGCCAGCATCCGATCGCTGACCCCGCCGATCTTGCGGCGCAGTTCGCTGAAGCGATGGGTTCGGTCCTGCAGGACGATCAACACCAACACGCCCCAGCGGCTGGTGACGTGCTTCAACACCTCGCGCGAGGGGCAGGCGGCGGCCAGCAGGTCGCCACGGCGAAGCTGTTCGGACAGGGTCGGGGGCGCCGGGTTCATGCTTACATTTATGTATGTACTTACAAAAAATAAGCAACAGGCATAGATCCAGCTCTTGAAGAACTGGAGTCCAGCATGACCCTCGCCGTCACCGGAGCCACCGGCCAACTTGGCCGCCTTGTCATCCAACAGCTGAAGGCCGTCGCCCCTGTGGCCGAGATCCTCGCCCTGGCGCGGAGCCCGCGGAAGGCGGCGGACCTGGGTGTCGCCGCGCGCGCGGCCGACTACGCTCGGCCGGAGACCCTGGATCCCGCGCTCGCGGGCGTCGACGTCCTGCTCCTGATCTCCTCCAGCGAGGTGGGCGAGCGCGCCCGTCAGCATCAGAACATCATCGACGCGGCCAGGCGGGCGGGCGTGACGCGTATCGTCTACACCAGCCTGCTCCACGCCGACGTCTCGCCACTGAGCCTCGCCGAAGAGCATCGTGCAACCGAGACGGCCCTGAAGGCGTCCGGCCTGCCGCACACCATCCTGCGCAATGGCTGGTATACGGAGAACTACACGGGTTCGCTCGGCGCGGCCCTGGCCCACGGCGCCCTTGTCGGCAGCGCCGGCGAGGGGCGGATCGCCTCCGCCGCCCGCGAGGACTACGCCGAGGCCGCGGCCGTGGCGATGATCGACGAAGGCCATGCCGGCAAGCTCTACGAGCTGGCTGGCGATCAAGCCTGGACCCTGACCGATCTCGCCGCGGAGGCCTCGCGTCAGACCGGTCGGACGATCCCCTATCGCGATCTGCCGGAGGCTGACTATGCGGCCGCCCTGGTCGGGGCCGGCCTGCCGGACGGCTTGGCCCAGGCGATCGCAGGCTGGGACGTCGGCGCTTCCCAGGGCGCGCTGTTTGACGACGGACGCCGGCTCTCGGCCCTGATCGGCCGCCCGACGACGTCGCTCGCGCAGTCGGTGGCCGCGGCCCTGAGCCAGGCTTGAAAGGGGCGCGCGCCCGCCCGGTTGGCTCAGCCCCCGCCGAAGACGTGCATCAGGCGGACCGCCGCAGGCAGCATCAGCGAGCCCAGCAGGCAGGGGAAGATGAAGAGGATCAGCGGCACGGTCAGCTTGGCCGAGAGCGCCAGCGCCTTTTCCTCGGCGCGCAGCATGCGTTTGGCGCGCATGTCCTGGGAGAAGACGCCGAGGGTCTCGCCGAGGCTGGTGCCCATCTCCTCGGCCTGGCGCAGCATGGTGGCGAGCGCGCGGGCGTCGTCGGTGCCTAAGCGTTCCGCCAGCGAGCTCCAGGCATCCTTGCGCGCCCGCCCGGCGCGCAGCTCCAGCACCAGCATTCGCAGATGGATGGTGAGGTTGGGGTAGCGGCGCTCGAGCTCGTCGGTCACCCGGGTCACGGCGGCGTCGAGGCTGAGGCCGGCCTCGACGGAGGCGACCAGCAGGTCGAGCAGGTCCGGGAAGCCGTCGGAGTATTCCCGCTCGCGCGACTGCCGGCGGGATTTCAGCACCTGGTCGGGGCCGAGCACGGCGATGCCGGACACCACGCCGGCGAGGAGCACGCCGCCCATGCCGCCCTTGCCGTTCATCAGCATCGGCAGCAGCAGCAGCACGCCGGCGGTGGCCGCGGCCATGGCCACCGCCTTGACGCCGAGATAGACCACCGGCGCCTCGCGGTTGAAGAAGCCGGCCTGCATCAGCTGGTTGCGCAGCACCGAGAGCTTGGCGGGGTCGCGCACGGCGCTCTGTTGGCCGAGCCGCCGGACGGTCCCCATCACCTGCCCGCCCAGGGCGCCCGCCTTGCGGCCGATGACGGCGGGAGCCGCGCCGGCGGTGACCGCGAGGCGGCTGCGACGCATCGCGCGCAGACGCAGCTCGCTCACCACAAGCCAGGTCACGCCGCCCAGGGCGGTAGTGACCAGGACCACGCCGATGACGGTGATCAGGTTCTGGATCTGCAGCGCGGTCATCGGCTCAGATCCGCATGTCGATCATGCGGCGCATGACCAGGTTGCCGATCACCAGCCAGGTGACGATCACGCCCAGGCCGATCCGCACGAACGGCTCGTGGATCACGTCGCCGTAGAAATGCGGCGAGGAGAGGGTGATGAAGGCCATGGTGAGGATGGGCGCGGCGGTCAGGATCGAGGCCGAGGCGCGGCCTTCCGACGAGGCGGCCTTGATCTTCAGCCGCATCTTGTGCCGGTCGCGCACGGTGTTGGCGTTCAGCTTGAGGAGGCCCGTGAGGTTGCCGCCGGTGCCGGCCTGCAGGCGCACGGTGGCGGCGAACAGGTCGACGTCCGGGTGCTGGCAGCGCTCGGCCATGCGCTCGACCGCCTGCTCGAGGGTGGCGCCATAGGCGATCTCGTCGGCGGCCATGCCGAACTCGGTGCCCGCCGGATCGGCCATCTCGCGCCCGACGAGGGCCACCGCCGTCGGCACCGGGTGGCCGGCCTCGAGGCTGCGGACGATGATGTCCAGGGCCTGGGGAAGCTGGACGCCGAGCGCCTTGGTGCGCTTGCCGGCCTTGAACTTGAGCACGGCGATCGGGCCGCCCAGAGCGACCACGATCGCGGCCGGAATCGCCAGCAGCGGGTGCTTGAGGAAGACGGCCACGGCGAAGGCGGTCACAATCGCCGCGCCCCCGGCCATCAGCGCCCACTTGCGCGGCTCGTAGGGGACGCCGGAGGCGACGATCAGGTTCGACAGCCAGCGAAGCCGCTCGCCCTTCTTGCCCTCGGCCGTGAGGCCGCGCTGCTTGCGCAGCTCCGTCACCAGTGCGGCGACGCCATCGATCTTTTCGGCGGTCTTCAGCCGTCGGTTCACCACCTGCTTCTGTCGCGCCACGGTGAACAGGCCGAACACCGCCTGACCCGCCGCGAAGACCGCGGCGAAGATCAGGATGAGGAAGACGAGGCGTACATTCATGGTCGGGCATTCATCGTCAGGTCGAGCCCAGCACCTTCGACGGGTCGAAGTTGGCGACGTCGTAGTTGATGCCGCGGCGGATCATCTCGTCGAGGCAGCGCGGGCGCAGGCCGCTGGCGCGGAACTCGCCGTGCACCGACCCGTCGGCGTCAGTGTGGGTGCGGTTGAAGGTGAAGATGTCCTGCATCTGCACGACATTGCCCTCCATGCCGACGATTTCGGTCACATGGGTCAGCTTCCGCTTGCCGTCGGCCAGGCGCATCACCTGAACCACCATGCCTACGGCGGAGGCGATCTGGGCGCGCACCGATTCCGGGCTGAGGCTGAGGCCGCCCATGGCGACCATCTGTTCGAGACGGCTGATCGCCTCGCGCGGATTGTTGGAGTGGATGGTGGCCATCGAACCTTCGTGGCCGGTGTTCATGGCCTGCAGCATGTCGAAGGCTTCTTCCGAACGCACCTCCCCCAGGATCACCCGGTCTGGTCGCATCCGCAGCGCGTTCTTGACCAGCTCGCGCTGGCGGATCTCGCCCTTGCCTTCGATGTTCGGCGGGCGCGTCTCCATGCGGACCACATGCGGCTGCTGCAGCTGCAGCTCGGCGGCGTCCTCGATGGTGATCATGCGCTCACCGGGGCTGATCGCGGCGGACAGCGCGTTCAGCAGGGTGGTCTTCCCCGAGCCGGTGCCGCCGGAGATCACGGTGGAGACCCGGGCGCGCACGGCGCCGAAGAGGAACTCCGCCACCGGCTGGGGCATGGCGCCGACTTCGACCAGCTTCTCTAGCGTCAGCGGCTTCTTGGAGAACTTCCGGATCGAGACCGCCGCGCCGTCGATGGCCACCGGCGAAATGGCGGCGTTGACCCGGCTGCCGTCGGCCAGGCGCGCGTCGACCATCGGCTGGCTCTCGTCGATCCGTCGGCCGACGCCGGCGACGATGCGGTTGACGATGCGCAGCAGGTGATCGTTGTCGCGGAAACGGACGGAGGTCAGCTCCAGCTCGCCGCGGCGCTCGACATAGACCTGCTGCGGGCCGTTGATCAGGATGTCGCTGATCGTCTCGTCCTTCAGCAGTGGCTCGATCGGGCCCAGCCCCACCATCTCGTCGTAGATCGAGGAGCCCAGCTCCTCGAGCTCGGCGTTGTTGATGGCCATGCGCTCGCTGCGGGCGAAGTCGGCGGTGAGCCGCATCACTTCGCGGCGAAGCTCGGCCTCGCTCAGCTTGTCGAGCTTGGAGAGGTCGAGCTCCTCGATCAGCCGCGAATGCAGCTTCAGCCGGACATCCAGCTGCGAGGACTTCGCCGGCGCCGGCTTGGGCTCGGCGGGACGTCTGGGCGTGGGCGTGGGCGTGGGCGCGACGGCCGCGGCGGGTGACGGCGTGGTCGCCCCGATGGGCGCCCCCGCAGGCGGGGTGGCGGGCGCGGCGGCGGGGGCCGGGGCGGCCTCCGGCTTCGCGGCGGGTGCGCGGGCGAGACTGAAGCGGGCCATCAGGCGGCCCGCTTCGCGCCGGACGCATGCCGGCGGACGCCGGTGTCCGCCAGGCGTTCCACCAGCTGGGCGATGTCCTTGACGATCTTCGACTTCGGCCGGTGCTGGGCGATCGGCCCGCCGAGGTTGGCCGCCGCCGCCGCGGCCTCCCAGTCGGAGCTGACGCCGGCGTCGGCCTTGCGCTGCAGGGCGCGCTCGGCCTCGGTCATCGACGGCGCCGGGCCGAACATCCGGCTGGCCAGCCGGTTGAGCACGATGCGCGGCTTGGTCCCGCCGCCGAGCGCGGTCTCGATCTCCTCCGCCAGGGACCGGGCGGCGATCAGGGCCGGCACGGTCAATTCGGAGATGACCAGCACCTCGTCCGAGCCGGAAAGCGCCTCCAGCGTCCAGGCGCGACGATGGCGCGGCATGTCGAGGACGACCCACTCGTAGCACTCGCAGGCCACCTCCAGCATCCGCAGGACCGCCTCGCGGCCGACGGTGTCGAAGGCGTCTGGGTCACGCGGACTGGCCAGCAGGTCGAGCTGTTTGGAGACCGGGGTGACGAAGGCCTGCAGCACGGCCGCGTCGATGCGCTCGGCGGCGCCGGCGAAATCGTTGAGCCGCATGGCCGGCTGGGCGCCGAGATAGGCCGGGGCCGCGCCATCGGCGAGGTTGAGGTCGATCAGGCAGACGCTCTTGTCCTTGCCCGAGCGGGCGGCGAGCGCGGTGGCGATCTCGACGGCGATGGTGGTGGCGCCCGCGCCGCCGACCGCGCCGGTGATCGCCCAGCATCGCGAGCCGCCTTCGGGCGCGGCCATGGGTGCAGGCGCTGGCGCGGGCTCCGCTCCCGCGAGCAGGGCGGCGACGGCGTTGGCGAACTGGTCGGCGGTGAAGGGCGCTTCGAGCACGTCGGAGCTGGCCAGTCGAAGAAGGTTGCGCACCACGGTGGTGGGCATGCGCTGGCCGACGAGCAGCACTGGGGCGGCGCGCGGATTGGCCGCCAGGTCCTGGACGGCTGCGGCCAGAGCGGTCGCCTCCCAGGCGTCGGCGTCCACGACCACCAGATCGTAGGTTCCGGCGTTCGCCTGCGGCAGGCGCTCGATCGCGGCCGTTTCCGTGGCCGCGCCCTTCAAGGAATCGCCAACGGCGGCCGCCAAGGCTGGACCGACCAGCAGGACGCGGCGTCCGGCGAGGGCAGGTGCGGGGGGGGAGGCCATCTTGTCACTCTCACGCGGCATGGGGTTCACCGCTTGGCGGCGTCGGACTGGCGCTCGATCGGCCGATCGAGCGACTTGCCGCGCAGCAGCGTGTCTTCGTCGCTGGGCTCATCACCCGGCAGATCGAGGGTCGCCTTGGCCTTGGCGAAGTCCGACGCCTCCGCCAGCCTCGGCGTGACGATGATCACCAGCTCGGTCTCGGCCCTGCGCCAGCGCGCGGAGCGGAACAGGGCGCTCAGCACCGGGATTTCGCCGAGACCCGGCACCTGGCTCATGTCGTTCTGATAGTCGCGCTGGTAGAGACCGCCGATCGCGAGGGAAGCGCCGTTGCGCAGCTCCACCACCGTATGGGCGTTGCGGGTGATCAGGCCGGGAACGACGAAGCCGTTGACCTTGAGGCTGTTGCTCTGGTCGAGCTTGCTGACCTCCGGTTCGACCTCCAGCCGGATCAGACCGTTCTCCTGCACATCCGGCTTGAAATCGAGCTTCACCCCATACTTGCGGAACTCCAGCGAGATGGTCTGCACCGAACCGTTGCTGTTCTGCGGGATCGGATAGGGAAACTCGCCGCCCGCCAGGAAGCTGGCCTTTTCGCCCGACAGGGCGACCAGGTTCGGACGCGCCAGGGTGCGCACCAGGCCTTTGGATTCCAGGGCCTGGATCTGCACGTCGATCGCCGTGGAGCCGACCTTGCCGCTCAGGTTGAGGATGCCGGCCGGCGTGTCGGCTCCCAGCAGGCCGGAGCCCGTGGCGAACTGGAAGTTCTTGCTGATGACGCTGGCGCTGACGCCCATGTCCTGAAGGACCGAACGGCTCGCCTCCAGCACCCGCACTTCCAGGATCACCTGCTGCGAGGCGCCGACGGTGAGCTGCGAGGTCACGGACTGAGGCGCGAAGCGCTCGGCCAGCGCCTTGGCGCGGGCGGCGACGCCGGTGTTGGCGACGTGGCCTGTCAGCAGCACGCCTTCGCCCATGGTGCGCACCCGGATGCCTTCGCCGGGGAAGGCGATCGCCAGGTCCTGCTGCAGCACCTGGGCGTCATAGCCGACCCGAACGTCGAGGATCTCCGAGAGCCGGCCATTGGCGCCGTAGATCAGGAGATTGGTTTCGCCCAACTCCTTGCCCTGGATGTAGAAGCTGTCGCCGCCCGTGGCGCGCACGGTGGCGGTGTCAGGCTGGGCCACGACGATGCGGCTCGCGGGCCGGTCGAGGTGGAACGCCACCGACTTGTCCCGCGGCACATAGACCACGCGGCGGCTGGTCGGCGTGGTGCGATAGACCTCCGCCGAGGCGGGCGGGGCCAGGGCCAGCACCGCGGCGCTGATCAGCGCGCCGACGAGGGCGCGGTTTCGCAGGGAAGGGCGGAGCATGGGCGTCATCCGACGGCCGCGGCGGGCGCCGCCACGGCAGGTGTGGCGGGCTTGGCGGTCGGCGGCGGGTTGCGCGGGCCGCCGCCATGGCTGTCGCCTTCGATGATGAGGATGCCGCCGTACACCTCGCGCGGCGCGACGCCGGCCGATGTCGGCGCTGCGCCGCCGCCGCCGCCGCCGCCGCCCGTGAAGGCGTTGGTGCGCACGGGCGCCGTCGCCGCCACCTCGGCCGAGCCGGTGCGGCGCAGGGCGAGCGAAAGCTTGCCGAGATCCGCCGCCACGGCCAGCTTCTGGCTGTCGGCGACGCTGACCTCGAGGGTCGCGGTGCTGGGGGTCGAGGGCTTGTTCGCGACGAGGTCGGCGTTGAGGTCGACCGCCAGCACGCGCACGCGCTGCAACACCACTTCGGAGATGAAGGCGTGGAGCGGACCTGCGGGGTTCATGTCGCGCAGCAGCACGACGTCGACATGGTCGCCGGGCAGGGCGTGGCCGCCGACGCCGGAGACGTCGCTGACCTTGATGGTGTAGGCGCGCAGGCCGTCGCCGATCTCGGCGGCGACGGAGGGCCGGGCGCCGGGGCCGGAGAGCTTGGACGGCAGGATCGGCTCGCGCGCGACGATCGGGGTCAGCACCACCGGGGCGCCTCCGCGGTCGGCGGCCAGCACCGAGGCGATCGTGGTGAAAGCGCCCTGGGGCACGGAGTCCGCCGGCAGGCGGATGAGGCGCAGATGGTCGGCGTCGACCTTGTCTCCGTACTTCATATCCTTTGACGCGACGACGATCTCCACGCCCTCCGCCGGGGCGGAGACGCCGGCAACCTTGGCCGTGGCCTGGTTCGGCAGCACGGTCTTGGCGACGACGAGGGCCGCCAGTCCGAGCACTGCGGAGGCGCCCAAGCTGACGATGGTGACGACGCGCATTTTGCCCCTGACCACGGTTTTCGCTTGTTGTGATAGGGTTAGCGGGCGGGCCTTTTCGATATCGCCAACAAACGCGGTGAATCGAATGCAAACAAAATCGCTGTCGGGAGCGAGCCGCCGCTGCGACTACATTGAGTGGACTTCAGTCTGAGCAGCGATGACCGACGTCCAAAGGCGGTCTTCGCGGTAACCACCTATGGCTGTCAAAACTTCGGAACGTCAACCTGACGGAGAGATTGGCCGAACCGGCTGCCGGACCGTCCATCCGCCGGTCGTGAGCGCCCGGAGGCTCGTCGCCGGCATCCGGACGTTGGCCGCCAGGAAGTCGACGAAGACTCGGACGCGCGCCGGCAGGGGGCCGCCCTGGCCGAGGTAGATGGCGTGGGTGTCCTCGCGGTCGCCGGGGTTGAACGCTTCCAGGACCGGGACCAGCCGGCCGGCCTCGATGTCCTCGCCGACGTGGAACAGGCCCAGGCGTGCGAGGCCCACCCCGCCGATCGCCAGCTGCCGCGCGGTCTCGCCGTCGCTGGCCCGGGCCACGAGCGGCGGGGAGATGGTCTCCGCCCGCTCGCCGTCGCGAAAAGGCCAGGCGCCGATGCTGCGCTGGAAGGTCCAGCCGACGCCCAGGTGGTCTGCGAGGTCGGCGGGCGTCGCCGGCGCGCCGCAGCGCGCCAGATAGTCCGGCGAGGCGACCACCACCATGCCGCTGGCCCCGAGCTTGCGGGCGACGAGGGTGGAGTCGCGCAAGGGGCCGACCCGGATGGCGACATCGGCTCGTTCCTCCATCAGGTCGACCACCGTGTCGGAGAGGACCAGGTCCAGGGTCACCTCCGGATACAGCGCGAGGAACCGCGGCGCGAGCGGCGCGAGATAGAGGCGGCCGAACGGCACGTTGCTGTTCACCCGCAGATGGCCCCGGGGGCAGGCGCCGACCGCGGCCTCCCGCTCGGCCTCGCTGATGTCGGAGAGGATGCGCACCGCGCGGTCGTAGAAGGCCTCGCCCTCGGGCGTGAGCCGCAGCTTGCGCGTGGAGCGGTTCACCAGCCGGGTGTTGAGCCGCGCCTCCAGCCGCGTGACCAGCTTGCTGGTCCCCGACGGGGTCAGCCCGAACTCCCGGGCGGCGGCGGAGAAGCCGCCCTGTTCGATCACCCGGACGAAGACTTCCATCTCGCCGGCGCGATTGGCAGCAAGCCGAGGCATTTTGACTTCATCTCACAAGTGACTGGAGCCAGCCCCTTCTAACTCAAGACTGAGCCCGTCGTCATCTGAGCTCCACCAGAACTCGCGGAGCTGTCATGCCCATAGCTGTCCTCGCCCTCACCGCCGGCGCCTTCGGCATCGGAACCACCGAATTCATCATCATGGGCCTGTTGATGCAGGTGGCCGGCGACATGCACGTCAGCGTCCCGGCCGCGGGTCTGCTGATCTCCGGCTATGCCCTGGGCGTCTTCGCAGGCGCGCCGATCCTGACGCTGGCGACGCGGCGACTGCCGCGCAAACGGGTGCTTCTCGGCCTGATGGGGATCTTCACCCTGGGCAACGCCGCCTGCGCGCTCGCCCCGGACTATGCGACCCTGATGGCCGCCCGGGTGCTGACCTCGCTCGCCCACGGCGCCTTCTTCGGCGTGGGCTCGGTGGTCGCCGCCAGCCTGGTGAGCAGCGACCGGCGCGCCTCGGCGATCGCCACCATGTTCGCCGGCCTGACGGTCGCCACCCTCGTCGGCGTGCCCTTCGGCGCCTGGATCGGCCTGTCGTTCGGCTGGCGCGCCGCCTTCTGGACGGTCGCGGGCGTCGGTCTCGTCGCCATGGCGGTCCTCGCCCGCTTCGTGCCGCAGGCGGTGGGCGACGACGCGCCGCTCGTATCCCTGCGCGAAGAGGTCGCCGTCCTGCTGCGGCCGCAGGTGCAGCTGAGTCTCTTGATGACCGTCCTGGGCTTCGCCGGCGTCTTCGCCGTCTTCACCTACATCCAGCCGATCCTGGCGCAGGTCACCGGCTTTTCCCCCGCCGCCGTCGCGGCTGTGCTGCTGGTGTTCGGCGCGGGCTTCTCGGTCGGCAACCTGGCTGGGGGTCGCTTCGCCGACCGAAACCTCGGCCTGGCGCTTTCAGGCACGCTCGCAGCCCTGCTCGTCGTCTTGCTCGGCCTGGCCTTCGCCATCCACGGCAAGGTCCCGGCGGTGGTGTTCGCCGGCCTGCTGGGCGCGACCGCCTTCGCCACGGTGGCGCCGCTGCAACTGCGCGTCCTGGAGGCGGCCGGCGCCGCAGGCCAGACCCTGGCGTCCAGCCTGAACATCGCCGCCTTCAACCTCGGCAACGCGCTCGGCGCCTGGGCGGGCGGCGAGGCGATCGCCCACGGGCCGGGCTTGACGAGCCTGCCCCTGGTCGGCGCGGCCCTGACCGCGGCCGGACTGGCGGTCGCCCTGGCGAGCCAGCGGCGCGACCGCCGCGCGGCGGCCTGCGCCGCCTGACCGCCACTTGATGAAGTCGTCGCCGGCTCGAAGCTCAGACGTGGTGCAGGGCCGCCTCGGTCGCCTCGATCTCTTCGCGGATCCAGTCGTGGCCGTTGGTGACCAGGACCCCTTCGATCGCGGCGATGTGGGCGCTCAGACGGTCGCGCACATCGTCGGGCACGTTGTTCTGCAGGGCGACCCAGCGGGCGATCTGGTGCACGGCGAATGCGCTGTGCAGGGCAAGTTTTTCGAGGTGTTCCTGGGGCATCGACATGGCTGAACCTCCTGAGGACGAAAGAGGTTAACACGTCTGAAGGAGGTGTGCAGGGGCGACCCTGGGAAGCCTTCAACCGAAGGCGCTCGCCCGTCTCGGAACGCCGTCGGGCCGCGTCAGATGGAGGCGTAAAGGTCTGGCAACGGCACGTCCTTCGGGATCGGCGCCTCCGCGCCCCCGGCGCCGCCGCGCGGACGACGGGAGGTGACGAAGTAGTCGAAATCCGGAGGAAGATCGCGTCCGCTCGGCGCGGGACGCCGCTTGCTGAAGGACCGGAGGCGCTCGAGCAGCGCGTCGAGGGTCTCGTCCGATCCCGTCAGATCTGGTTTGAAGCTGCGGTTCGTCATGGCGCGTCGTTATATTCCCCCATGTGACATAACGCCACTCTCTGAGCGCTGTTTATTGTAACGTTTTCTTAACAGCCTGAGCCGTAGCGGCCGCCCATCGCGCCGCGGGCGGATACGGCGGGCGGTTCGCGAGTTTGCCGAAACATGTCGAAATCCCCGCTCGCCGTCGACGCGGCCGCGCCCGTTGACGGTTTGCCGGTCCCACGCCGCTACTGGTCGGTGCTGGCGATCTGGATGGCGATGGCGATGTCCGTCCTGGACGGGGCCATCGCCAACGTGGCCCTGCCGACCATCGCCCGCGAGCTTCAGGCCAGCGCCGCCGCCTCGATCTGGATCGTCAACGCCTACCAGCTGGCGATCACCGTCTGCCTGCTGCCGCTCGCAGCGCTCGGCGAGAAGCTCGGGTACCGCCGGGTCTATATCGCCGGCGTCGCCGTCTTCACCCTGGGCTCGCTCGCCTGCGCCCTGTCGCATACCCTGGAGGGCCTGACCGCCGCGCGGATCCTGCAAGGCCTCGGTGCGGCCGGGATCATGAGCATCAACAGCGCTCTGGTGCGCTTCACCTATCCGCAGCGGATGCTCGGGCGCGGCATCGGCCTGAATGCGGTGGTCATCTCGATCTCGGCGGCGATCGGTCCCACGGTCGCCTCCGCCATCCTCGCCCGGGCCTCCTGGGAGTGGCTGTTCGCCGTCAATGTGCCGATCGGCGCGGCGGCCATCGCGCTTGCGGTCTGGGCGCTGCCGAGGACGGAGCCCTCGCACCGGCCGTTCGACTGGATCTCGGCCCTGCTCAACGGCCTGGCCTTCGGCCTCCTGATCCTGGGACTGGAGAACCTCGCGCGGGAGGGGCTCGGCGCCGGACTGCTGAAGATCGCCGGCGCGGCGATCGCCGCGGTGCTGCTGGTCCGCCGCGAGCTCGACCGCGCCGCCCCGCTCGTGCCGTTCGACCTGCTGCGCATCCCGATCTTCGGCCTGTCGATCGCGACCTCGATCGTCTCCTTCGCGGCCCAGATGCTCGCCTACACGGCGCTGCCCTTCTACTTCCAGGAGGTTCTCGGCCGCAGCGCCGTGGCCACCGGCCTTTTGATGACGCCCTGGCCGCTGGCGGTGGCGCTGTCCGCCCCGCTCGCCGGCCGCCTGGCCGACCGCTATCCCGCCGGTCTCCTGGGCGGGGTGGGCCTGGCGGTGTTCGCCGGCGGCCTGGGCCTGCTGTCGACCCTTCACCCCGGCGCCTCGGACCTGGAGATCGGCTGGCGAATGGTGGTCTGTGGCCTGGGCTTCGGCTTCTTCCAGTCGCCGAACAATCGCGCCATCGTCTCGGCGGCCCCGCTCAGCCGCAGCGGCGCGGCAGGGGGCATGCTGGCCACCGCCCGCCTGCTGGGCCAGACGTTCGGGGCGCTGGCGACGGGGGTCTTCTTCCATTTCGCAGGTCCGCGGGCGACGGCGGACGCATTGCTCGCCGGCTGCGCGGTCGCCGCGGTGGCGGCTGGAGTCAGTCTTCTGCGGCTGAGAACCCCGCGCCTGGCCCTGGGCGCCTGAACGGTTCACGCCGTTCGCTCAATATTAGGGCCCGCCGCCCAATATCCCCCGGTCGTTTGGGGACCTTACGGGGCGCATGGATCTCAAGGCTCTACGCATACTCGTTGTCGACGACAACCGGCACGCGGCCGAGATCGTGAAGTCGATTCTGACCAGCCTGGGCGCGCAGGACATCGGCTACGTCGCCACGGCGCACGGAGCGTTCGAGACCATGCAGCGCGAGGTGTTCGATCTCGTCATCGTCGACCAGAATCTGGGCAAGGGAGACGAGGGCGTCCAGCTGGTGCGGCGGATCCGCAAGGATCCGACGAGCCCCAGTCCCTATGTCGCGGTCCTGATGCTGACCGGCTACACCGAACAGCGGCGGGTGACCGCGGCGCGGGACGCGGGCGTCACGGACTTCCTCTCCAAGCCCTTCACCGTCACCGGTTTCCTGCGGCGGATCGAGGCGCTGATCTTCCAGGCCCGCCCCTTCGTGCGAGCGCCGGACTTTTTCGGCCCCTGCCGCCGGCGCCGCGCCGACCTGGACTATCGCGGCATGGAGCGGCGGCGGCAGACGTAGAGCGTGTTGCGCAAAGGTGGACGCCGGTCTTGCGCTTGAACATGCTCAGGCCGGCGCGGCCGTGGCCTCGGCGCGGTCGGTCTTGAGGCTGCTCAGCTCGTCGTAGATGACCGCGGAGGCCGCCACGGCGGCGATGCTGATGGCCGACGACCAGAGCGGCCAGATCAGCGCCCCGCTGAGCAGGGCGGGGAAAGGCGCGCTCACCACCGAGACCGCCAGCGAGCCGACGAGCTGGACGACCACCAGGATCAGGCCGACGCCGAAGATGTTCAGCCGCGAGCCGCGGGTGAGCTCGGCGCTGCGGCCGAAGGTCTCCATGACCGGGCGGCGTTCTTCGATCAGCGTGGGCCCTGCGACGCTCCAGGCGGTCGCCAGCATGACCCCCGGAACGATCAGCAGGACCAGGCCTAGAGCGACGCCGAGGCCCGCGAGCAGGGAGAGGCCGAGCAGCGGCCACAGGCGCCGGCGGCCCACGGCCATCGCTTCCTCAGTCGAGATCGCTTCGGCCCGCAGATCGGCGACGGTCAGGCGGATCAGGCCGCCGTGGAACAGGGTGTAGGGAATGAGCGCCAGCAGGGCGACGAGCGGCAGGGCCGGATGTATCCCAAGGCCTTGCCCGAAAGGCCCGCGGTGCGGCTCCAGCGCGCCGACGACGATGCCCGGCAGATAGAGAAACAGCAGCGCCGGGCGCAGCAGCGAGCGCCAGTTCCGTTGCAGCACCTCGAGGGTGCGCCGGATTACGCGATTGATGTCCAGCTTGGCTTGGGCGGCGTCGACGATGGTCATGGCGCTTCCCCGAACGATGATCGCAGAAGCTAATCACGTGGCCATGAGGCTGTCGATGCGGGGCCTCAGCGGGTGACGACGACCGTCGATGACGCGGGCGGGGCCGGCGCGGAGCTGGCGGCTTTCACGACGTCGTTCAGGCTTTGCAGTCCGCTCACCAGCATGCCGAAGGCCAGCGCCAGGACGACGGCGCCGCCCATGATGATCGCCAGCCGCGCCATCGGCCCGAGGCTGGATATGGGCAGCAGCAGCGAGATCGTGGGGACGGTCGCCTCGCTGCGCGACGGCGGCGTGAGCCCGGCGGCCGGGCTGGCCGCGGGGCCGACGATCTCGTGGTTGAGCACGAGCTGAGCTGCGTCGCGGCGGCTGGTGACGCCCAGCTTGGCGCGGGCGCGATTGCAATAGGTGTCGACCGAAGCCTTGGAGATGCCGAGCTCGCTTGCGATCTCTTTCGACGAGCGCTGCTGGGCGACCAGCCGCAGGCACTCACGCTCCTGCGGGGTGAGCAGGCTGAGCTTCAGATCTCGCGCATCGGCGGCTTGCAGCATGATCTCTCGTTGGGCGCTCGTTTCTCGAGCTCGCCGACGATCTGCGCCGCAGGCGAACACCAGCCGTTGAATGCCACAAGTCTGCGGGCCCACGGAAGGGCGTACGTGTCGCCGGCGGTCCGCGGTGGATCGACGCCCCTTCCTCGCCCATTTGTATCGCGCGTGTGTCCCGATTTTGTCACGCGCGCCCGTCCACATTTCATGATGACACACTCAATCAGGACAGACGCAGCGCAAGCCTTATGGATAGGGAGGAGCGCACCACCATGGAGGGCTTCATGAACGACGACCGATCGGCCCAGGTTTCAGATCCCCTTCTCGCCAGGGCGCTCGAGCTTCGTGCGGAGGTTGAACGCTTCACGAGCCGTTGGTCGCCGCTGGCCGAGACCGAGCCTTGTCTGACCATCGGGTGGGCGGCGCTGGAACGGCAGCTGGTCGAGCTCGCGCCGACCGATCTGCAGGCCGAGCTGGTGCACCGGCTCGTCGAGCGCACCAAGGTCTACGCCGGGCTCAAGCCCGCCGAGATGGTGCTGCGCGAAGTGCTCTGCCTCACCGCCCTGGTGCTGGACGAATGCAGCCTTGAGGCCGGCCCCGGCCAATCTTAACCATTCCTCTATATCTTCCGATGATTTCGGCGCGTTGTGAGACTTGCGTCTCGCAGGCAATCCGTTCACAGCAAAGGCATGCCCAAGGTAACCTCCGACGCCCGGGCGGCCGACGAACTGGACCGCGCACTCGGTAACGCCATCCGCCTGCGCAGGCGGTCGTTGAACCTCACCCAGGAGCAGCTGGCCAACGCCTGTGGAATCTCGTTCCAGCAGGTGCAGAAGTACGAGAACGGCGCCAACCGGGTCTCCTTCTCCCGGCTGGTGCAGATCGCCCGCGCCCTGGAGTGTCGGGTGACCGACCTGACCAGCGCGCTCGACCAGCCGCAGTTCGCCCCGGCCGACTTCGAGTTCCTGAAGCTCATGACCCTGCCGGGCGCGATCGATCTGCTGAAGCGGTACGAGGCCCTGTCGCCGGAATCCCGGCGCCTGCTGGTCGACCTGCTGCAGAGCCTGGTCCACGAACCGGCCTGAACGCCCGCGATCCCGGATCGTGCCGATCGCCGATCCCGCCATCTCTGATCATCGTTGATGCGCCTCAAGGCGCAGGCGGCCATGCTGCGCCAAGCTGACAGGCGGCGAGGGCGCCGAACCCGCGCGCGGGGCTGCGACGTCCAAAGCCGAGGGCGGCCGCCGGGCGAGGGAACGCGTCGGGCGGCCGTCTTTCATCCGGCTTCCTCGTCGCGCGCGTGCGGGCTCGCACTCGTCGCCTACGCACGCGCGCGCGGACCCGCGTGCGTCTCGTGGGCGGGCGTCCTGGAGGAGCGGCCCGCAGAGATCGGCGGTTTTTGGCGAAAGGCGCTTGACCCGAAATCGGCCGCCAACTAGATACCGCCCCTCGCCGCGGCGGACGGGCTTCGCGCCTCGAAGATCTCGGCGAGCAAGGGTCTGAAAGCTAAGGGTAACCGAAGCCAGAAAGGTCCTTGGAGCTCTTGAGGAGTTCGTCGGTTTACTGACGAAAGTCTCTTGCAAAGCGGTCTTCGCTTCTGTAAAGAGACGACCAACTCAACGAGAGTTGTTCGGAAAAACTTTCCGAACAAAGGCACTTGCGGAACCGGCCTTCGGTCGTTAAGTAAGCGCCCTTCCAAGAAGTAGCTCTTTTAGAGCGGGCCGGTCCGCCGGCCTT